>CAKQSF010000004.1 GCA_934272845.1 uncultured Prevotella sp. | reverse complement strand
TGCAAAAGTACTAGCAATTTTCGAGAAACAAGCATTATCTATCAAAGAATCAAACACAGGGTTTTACTAGTGACCCAAAAAAACACGCAAGTTATTTTTTCAACATTACTATACTAATTTATTGGGGGGCACCACTTAGTAAAAAGGATAATTTTCTCTATTCCTTGTTTCGCTATTCTGTGCTACAGGACGTTCCTTGTTTAAATATTCGCCATTTAATACCTTCTCATATTTTTCAACATAACGTTCAGCCATCAAACGCGAATTAAACAAATCCCGTGCATATTCATGGCAAGTTACGTTCTTATAACTTCCTAATCTGTCTCTTATCTCATCTATCATTTTCTGCTTATTGGACGTTAAGAAACCTACTTCTGAAGGCACTAATTCTGGCAAGGAACCATAAGGGGTGCCAAAGACAGGACAACCACAGAACAAACTCTCTGTAATTGCTAATCCAAAAGGCTCATCCCACCTCACTGGGAATATCAATCCCTTACTGTGTTTCAAATAATTTATCTTTTCTTGTCCGCCTACCAACCCTTTAAAATCTATTTGTCTTGACCAAGTAAACCTAAATCCCATTTTTAAATTTAACCTGTTACCACCCAAAACCAACAGTTTCTCGCCAGGAAGTGCGTTGACTACATTTATTGCACCTACAACATTCTTTACTCGCCACGCCGCTTTTCCCAAGAAATGAAAAAAATCTCGCTTTATGTTTGTCTCAAACTTATCATAGTCATCCCAATCTAAACCATTGTAAACATAACTTTCTGAATTATTTCTCAACGCATGATTCTTGGAAACAAACACAGCATTTCGGTCTATATCTGTTAAATAATTTCCATGATACGTTACTATATACGGTATTTCTCCAGAATACCCCATATTAGTATTTTGAAAATGTATCACGTCTACATCAGACGGTATCTGTGCTTCTATCGACCGTCTACTATCATAATACAAGCATTTAGCGAAAGGACACTCGCTGCCTTCTGCTACCAACATATACACATGATGTCCCATTTTCGATAATTCATGTGCTAGATACCATATAACCCGCTCCGTCCCTCCATATGTTATCACTGGCAGATGAGCGTTCATTGAAATCAAAATATTCATAAGTCTATAACATATTATCTCCTTCCAAGGTCATCATACAGTTTTTGTAAGTATGCCTTCGCATTAGGAAGCAATGCCGAAGGGTTCTTACCCTTCTCTACAATAGGCTTCTTTGACGTATTGTCATAGTAGAGATAACTGTCGGCATCAGCCATACCCATAGCGTCAGGGAATGAGAAGAAGGCAAAGTGTGGGGCACTATTGTCAAGCAAGTCCTTTGAATAGGTAAACTCCTTGTGCTCTCTTCCGAGCATAGCGAGCACCGTTGCACAGATGTCGGTCTGCGAGCCTACGGTATTGATACGCTGCGGTTGCTTTATAGGTCCGCCCATAATGATGAGCGGTATCTCGTAACGCCACGGCTGATAGTTGTCTATCTGCGCCGGGTAAGCACCGAGATGATCGGGCACTATTACCACAAGCGTCTTCTTCCAGCACGGCATATGGCTCAAGGTCTCTATAAACTTACCGAGACAGTGATCCGTATACGAGAAGGCATTCAGTTCTGGAGAATCGAGTTTTTCATAATCTGGCACATCAAAAGGCTCATGACTGCTGCTCGTCATGAATGCCTTGAAGAAGGGCTTCGAACCGTTATACATTTCTCTCTGTATATCTCCCATCATTCGGTCGAACACGGGTTCATCGGCAACGCCCCACTTTCCTGTAGCATCCCTCATAGAAAAATCGCTCTGTGACGTTACATCCATGAAGCCACTGCCTATCAAGTATGAGCGCATATTACTGAAATTGGTATCGCCTCCGTAATAGAAATGCGTTGCATAGCCTACCTTACCCAAACTGTTTGCCAGTGATGGCAACGAGGTACTGATGCGAGGAATATCCATTACGCTCATTGTTGGCTGGGCTGGTAGTCCACTTAACACTGATACCAGACCGCGGTCGGTGCGGAAACTGCTTGCATAGATATTTGTAAAGTACAGTCCTTCGTTCGTAAAGCGGTCCAGATTAGGGGTCACCCCCTTTACGTGTCCGCCCTCAGTCATTATGTACTTCGAGAAACTCTCAAGGCAAATGAGTACTACATTATAGTCATGCTTCACTGCATCAGGACGTAATCTGGTACAAGTCATTTTATTAAAGAGTGCTGTTGCTTTTTTATCGTCCATAAAACGGTAACGGGTAGCAATCTCTTCTTTATGCAATACAGACTCAACGAAACTGAATATTGGATTTACCGCTATGTGGTTATGTCTTATGTTCTTTGAATAGAACACACTTCCCGTATGGTTAGTACCAGTAGTAAAGCCTCCGCGCATAGGTATTATCAACGCTATGAGGCACAATGCCATCACTACCGACTCTATGATACGCTTCTTTTTGGTATTGTTTATTGACCCCTCAAGGTTCATTTCTTCCCTACTGAAGCACATGAATATCACTGTTGCAGCCGCTACTATGCCTAGAGGTATTACCGTCATTTGCCACACCGCCATACTCGCCAGTGCTAGCCCTGGTGAGGTTGTAAGGTAAAGCAACGGTGTACTGTCAAGGGGGAAGCCCCAATAGAAATATAACGCGATATTTGAGACGTACGCAACACTACACAATACCGATGCTATGCCTGTCCAGGTATCCCACACCCAACGCAAGGTCTTGTTGCTATACCAAAGGTAGAATATCATTATTATTCCAGGAATAACCGTCAGATATGCCGCTACTGCGAGGTCCAAACGCAGTCCGTGCCACAAAATAAGCAGCCAATCAGAATATTCTGTATCCTCAAGACGATTATTGTAAATCAGCAGAAATAATACTTTACTCAGCAGACCTATTATGGTCCACTTTACAAATACTTTTAATAGGTTCTTTAGTTGATTCATTTTTATTTTTAAAACTAACTCTTTTCTACCTGTTCAACCAATGATTTAATATATTTATCACTTACATTGTCCAACTCGCTTTTATCATATATAGACAACAAAGTTATCCTCACACAGTCAGGATCTATCATTTTCACATTATAACTTAGCACACGTGCACCACCGCTCTTGCCTTTCCCCTTTGACGCTATCGCCATACGTATTTTATAGACATCATGTCCTAATGAAACGCCACAAAAAGGATTAGCCTCTAAGTATGTAAGAAACGTAGCATAATCTTTTTCAAAAGACCTGTACTTCTTCGCAAAAGCCTTCGCTAACCGCTTAAACTCTTCTGTATAGGTAATACTTACCATAAAATGAGTGTCTATTTTTTGAACAAGTCGTGAGCATCAGGTAACTCCACACCTGCTGCGTCTGCTGCCTTCATTTCCTTTAACGATTGCGTCAGAGTCTGTTTTATATACAGTTTATTGCGCATAGTTTTTGCCTCCACGTCTGCCTGTAACACACGTTCAATAAAAGCTTTTCTTATACTTTGGGGTTGACTTTTAAACAACGCCCACAACGCATCAAGCGGACTAACATTCATAATCCCGTCCATATTCATCGCTGTATTGACATCCATCATTTCTTAACTATATTTTCTTCTGTTATTATTTCTTTATTGAAAGGAGAATCTTTCCATCTGCAAAAATACACATTTTCTTCCTTTTAGACAACTATTTCCTACTTTTTTTATTGTTTTCACATACTTTTTGCTTTACCTCTTCAAAATGTTGATTTCCCAAATTTACCATTTTTACAACAGTTAAAATATTGTCTGGCAAACACAGACATTACACAACGTTAAAATAGCATAAAACAAGGATTATATTACCTTATCTTTAATGTAAAAGTAGTAATTTTGTAGTCATAAAGTATTTTTATCATCAACCCAGATGAATTGAACAAATAAAACATTAAAGAATGGGATATAACAAAGAAAGATACCGCACATTAAAGAACATTGCTTACTATATACTTTTTGCTGTATGGTACACTGTATCGCATCTACCATTACAGGTCCTGTATGTATTCTCTGACATCGCTTACTTCATTGTGTACCATTGCGTCAAGTATAGAAGGAACATTGTTAGAAAAAATATATACGACTCATACCCCACTCTCTCAGAAAAAGAAAGACTACAGATAGAAAAAGACTTCTATTCACACTTCTGCGACATTATGATAGAAAGTGTAAAGTTCTTTTCTATTTCCCAAAAAGAACTCAAGAAAAGAATGGAATTCCGTGGGGTTGAACTCGTGGAAGATTCCTGTCATAGGGGAAAATCATGCGGAATATATTTAGGTCATTACGGCAACTGGGAATGGCCAAGCAGTATGCCACTATGGATAAACCCGAAACTCGGACATACCGCACAACTTTATCACCCATTGGAGAACCTTGTTACCGATAAATTAATATACTATACTCGCCAGCGTTTCGGTGGAATAAGCATCCCTGCCAACCAATCTATAAGAGAATTGGTAAAACACAGTAAAGCTGGTATTCCACTAATAATAGGCTTTGTCGCTGACCAGACACCATGGTGGCGCGACATTCACTACTGGACTAACTTCCTTAACCACCCCGAAACACCTGTGTTCACTGGGGCGGAGCGCATCATGAGGAAGTTTGACATGGACGTCTATTACCTCGACATCACACGTATGAAGAGAGGAAAGTATATCGCTGAATACAAACGCATAACCACTACGCCTAACGAACATCCTGAATTCTGGATTACGGAGCAATACACACGCATGATGGAGGAGACCATTAACCGTGCACCAGCATACTGGTTGTGGAGCCATAACCGCTGGAAGAGAACGAAAGAGGAGTGGATACGCATAACGGGCGGAAAGTAAACCCTAACAAAAATGGTTTGGACGTTTCTTTTTAACGTTAATCTCCATTAATCTAACATTAATCTTTCATTAATCTATCTCTGGCGAGATATGGCGTGTCATAAGAACAAAACCAACAGTATTAATGAGAGATTAATGTTAGATTAATGATGATTAATGTTATAAAAAATAGTGCGAAGCACAATTAATGCTTTTTTACGCCATGGCTGTTTGGCTACAAATAAACGCTAAACACACAATTTCTCTACAATAAATTTGGAGAAAAGAAAAATAATAAGTAACTTTGCAACAATATAAACACTCGGGGGTGCCAGAAGTCTTCTTATGCTATAGGCTGACGAAGACAAAGGCTGAGATTACACCCATTGACCTGATGCAGGTAATGCTGCCGTAGGAAATGAGATAATTTTTAAGACTTTCAAAGAATTACCCGGGTAATGGCGCATAGTCATTAGCCGGGTTTTTGTTTTGTTGTTGGTACCTTCCACTTACATTTTTTACTCTATGAAGATTATCATCAACAACAAACCCTCTGACACTAACGCACATAATGTGGCAGAACTTATCAAAGAACTCTCCATGCCTGAACGCGGAGTAGCGGTCGCTATCGACATGCAGATGGTGCAACGCACCGACTGGGAGGAGACTATATTAAAGGAAAATGATAACGTCACCATCATTGTAGCGGCTTGCGGAGGATAAAACTATGCTGCAATTTATTTCACATTTTACTGAACATTACTCGTATCTCGACTCCATCCGCATGGCTCTCGACGGCGGTTGCCGCTGGGTTCAACTGCGCATGAAGGATGCTTCTGACGACGAGATACGTCCTATTGCACTTCAGGCACAGGCTCTATGTAAGGCGAAGGGGGCTACATTCATCATTGACGACCACGTGGCTTTGGTAAAGGAACTGCACGCTGACGGTGTGCATCTGGGCAAAAAGGATATGCCTATCGCTGAAGCAAGGGAGATACTGGGCAGTAATTATATAATAGGTGGTACGGCAAACACGCTCGATGACGTAAGGGCGCATTACCGTAACGGTGCAAACTACATTGGTTGCGGACCGTTTCGCTTCACTACTACGAAGAAAGGGCTATCACCTGTGCTCGGTATTGACGGCTACAAGAGTATCGTCAGTGGTATGAAAGCGGAGGGGATAGACCTCCCTATCGTTGCCATCGGAGGCATAACGGCAGAGGATATTCCTGACATCATGGCGACAGGAGTGACGGGTATAGCCCTCAGCGGAACGGTGCTAAGGGCAGATGACCCGGTGAAAGAGATGCAAAGACTGCTGAAGGTTATAGAGAACGCCAAGAAATAACAATACAACGAAACTACAAAATAACAAACAACAAATATGAGCAAATTAGTAATAGCAGGCAGAGAGTTTAACTCTCGCCTCTTCCTCGGTACAGGTAAGTTTAACAACAACACAGTAATGGCTGACGCCATCAAAGCAAGTGAAACAGAAATGGTAACTGTTGCCATGAAGCGCGTGGAACTGGAGGACAAGCATGACGACCTCCTAACACACATAACACAAAACCCTAACATACAACTGCTGCCTAATACATCTGGCGTAAGAACCGCTGAGGAGGCTGTTTTCGCTGCTCAGATGTCACGTGAGGCATTTGGTACCAACTGGCTTAAACTCGAAATACACCCAGACCCACGCTACCTCCTGCCTGACTCTATAGAGACGCTGAAGGCAACTGAGCAACTCGTGAAGATGGGCTTCGTGGTATTGCCTTACTGTCAGGCTGACCCTACCCTCTGTAAGCACCTTGAAGAGGCTGGCGCTGCTACCGTAATGCCACTCGCTGCGCCTATCGGAACAAACAAAGGACTGCGCATGAAGGACTTCCTTCAGATTATAATAGAGCAGGCTACTGTTCCTGTTGTAGTAGACGCAGGTATCGGTGCACCAAGTCATGCGGCTGAAGCAATGGAGATGGGTGCCGACTGCTGCCTTGTTAATACCGCTATTGCCGTAGCAGGTGACCCTGTTCAGATGGCTACTGCGTTCAAAGAGGCTGTCATTGCGGGTCGTCGCGCATACGAAGCAGGACTCGGTGCCATCAGCGACTCTGCCCAGGCAAGTTCGCCTCTTACCGCTTTCTTGAATTAATCGGTTTGCTGGTAATGGGAGAAAACATTAATGACCATTAATCATTCATTAATCTCTCATTAATACTTTTGACATTTCTTATGTTTAATCAAATATCTCGTCAGAGATAGATTAATGAAAAATTAATGTTAGATTAATGAAGATTAACGTTAAAAAGAAAAACAAACTACATAGTTGGTATTCTCAATACTATCTTTGTTTGAATTTAAATTACGATTAAGTTTCCCATCAACCAAACGACAAAACGACAAAACTACTAAACAACCAAAAGACAATGCCAAACGATAATAAAGCCTACGCAAAGAGAGAAAAGGCGTACATGAACGGAATACTGTTCCCATCGATAAAGGTTGGTATGCAGAAGGTTAACCTCGCACCTACCGTTACCAAGGACAAGAATGGGGTTCCGCACACCGAGGTCAACGACCCAGTGTATATATATGACACCAGTGGTCCCTTCTCTGACCCTAACATAGAGGTTGACTTGAAGAAAGGTCTGCCACGACTGCGTGAACAATGGATTCTCGACCGTAACGATACGGAGCAACTTCTAGAAGTAACAAGCGAGTATGGCAAGCAACGTCTCGCTGACCATTCATTGGATTCACTGCGCTTTGAGCACATACAGTTGCCACGAAGAGCAATGAAGGGCAAGGCTATCACACAGATGGCGTATGCCAAGGCGGGCATCATAACACCTGAGATGGAGTATGTTTCTATACGAGAGAATATGAACTGTAAGGAACTCGGCATCGAAACGCACATCACTCCTGAGTTTGTTCGCGACGAGATAGCACGAGGTCGTGCCGTGCTTCCTGCCAATATCAACCACCCTGAGGCTGAGCCTATGATTATAGGGCGTAACTTCCTTGTGAAGATTAACACCAACATCGGCAACTCTGCCACTACTTCCAGCATAGAGGAAGAGGTAGATAAGGCGGTATGGTCATGCAAATGGGGCGGCGATACGCTCATGGACCTCTCAACAGGTGCCAATATTCACGAGACAAGAGAATGGATTGTGCGCAACTGTCCTGTACCAGTTGGCACTGTTCCCATATATCAGGCACTGGAAAAGGTTAATGGTAAGGTGGAAGATCTTACGTGGGAGATATACAAGGACACACTCATCGAACAGTGTGAGCAGGGTGTTGACTACTTCACAATACACGCAGGCATACGCCGTCAGAACGTACACCTTGCAGATTCTCGTCTTTGTGGCATCGTGAGTCGTGGTGGTTCCATCATGAGTAAGTGGTGCTTGATTCACGATAAGGAGTCTTTCCTCTACGAACATTTTGACGATATCTGCGACATCGTGGCGCAATACGACGTTGCTCTCTCCCTTGGCGATGGCTTAAGACCTGGTTGTACCGCTGACGCTAACGACGCTGCGCAGTTCGCAGAACTTGATACTATGGGCGAACTTGTTACTCGTGCTTGGGCGAAGAACGTGCAAGCGTTCATTGAAGGCCCTGGACACGTGCCGATGCACAAGATACGTGAGAACATGGACAGACAGTTAGACCACTGCCATGAGGCTCCGTTCTACACCCTCGGACCTATCGTTACCGACATAGCACCTGGCTATGACCACATCACAAGCGCCATTGGCGGAGCGCAGATAGCATGGTTTGGCACGGCGATGCTGTGCTACGTAACGCCTAAGGAGCACCTTGCTCTGCCTAATAAGGAGGACGTTCGTGTGGGGGTTGTTACCTATAAGATTGCTGCTCACGCTGCTGACCTCGCCAAAGGACACCCTGGTGCGCAGATAAGGGATAACGCTTTGTCGAAGGCTCGCTTTGACTTCAGATGGCGTGACCAGTTCCATCTGTCGCTCGACCCAGAGCGTTCATTGCAATACTTTGAAGAGGCTGGACACACAGATGGTGAATATTGCACCATGTGTGGGCCTAACTTCTGCGCCGCTAAGTTAACTCACGACCTGAGAAAACTATAAGACGGCAAACGGAATTCAGGGTGGTTCCATAAATTACCACCGTAAAATAGAACTTCTATAACATGATAACGTTTTGTTATCTTTTGGTTTCTTTTCGATTCAAAGCATGAGTTCGTTCTGTCGTTATGCACTGCATAACTCCATCACTCACTTACACTTTGACCTCGAGAATAGTCTCTAAATATAACAAAGTTAATTTATAGAACCACCACTTAATAAAAAAACAAGAAAAAATGTTTTCAGACGAATTAGAAAAGATAAGTTGGGACGAGACCACAGAGCGCATTGCTCAGATGACTGACGTTGATGTAAGGCGCGCTTTGGGCAAGAGTAACTGCGACGTTAACGACTTTATGGCTATGATTTCACCTGCCGCAGAGCCGTACTTGGAGCAGATGGCGCAACTATCACGCAAATATACCGAGGAACGTTTTGGCAAAACGATGTCGATGTTCATTCCTCTTTACATCACAAACTCATGTTCTAACTCCTGCGTATACTGTGGTTTCCACCGCAGTAACCCTATGGCGCGCACCATTCTCACGCCAGAGCAGATAGAAGATGAATATAAAGCCATTAAGAAGTTGGCTCCATTCGAGAACATTCTCCTCGTTACTGGCGAGAATCCCGCTAAGGCTGGCGTGCCATACCTTGCAAAGGCTATCGACATAGCGAAGAAGTACTTCTCTAATATCAAGATAGAGGTGATGCCATTGAAGGCTGAAGAGTATTACGAACTTACCAAACACGGACTTAATGGCGTTATTTGCTTCCAAGAAACGTACCACCGCGACAACTATAAGTTGTACCATCCAGCCGGCATGAAGTCTAAGTTTGAGTGGCGTGTCAATGGCTTTGACCGCATGGGACAGGCTGGTGTTCACTCCATTGGCATGGGTGCGCTGCTCGGATTGGAAAAGGAATGGCGTACGGATGTGGTGATGATGGCTCACCATCTGCGTTATCTTCAGAAGCATTACTGGAAAACTAAGTACTCAGTAAACTTCCCTCGTATGCGTCCTGCACAGAATGAGGGCTTCCAACCCAACTGTTTCGTAAGCGATAAGGAACTGGCACAGGTTACGTTCGCTATGCGTATCTTCGACCATGACGTTGACATCTCGTACAGCACACGTGAGCCTCAGTTCATAAGAGATAACATGTGTACTCTGGGCGTTACCACAATGTCTGCCGAATCAAAGGTGAACCCAGGCGGATACCATACATATCCACAGGCACTTGAGCAGTTTACGGTGTCTGATGACCGCACAGCGAAGGAGATAAACCGCCGCTTGAAGGAGTTAGGACGTGAGCCAGTATGGAAGGATTGGGACGCTTCCTTCGACCTGTTCGGCAAGAACGTTGAAACTAAAGTAGGATAAATGTTCACTACAGTGATAATAACCAAGCCCACATTCTTTGGCGGTGAGGCAGAGCGCATAGCCTGTCTGCTCCGTCAAGGCAATGTGGACTTGCTGCATATACGCAAACCTCAGGCTACGAAAGAGGAGGTAGAACGACTGATTAACGAGATACCGCGTGATTGTTGGGACCGACTCGTACTGCACGACCATCATTCTCTCGCCGTGAAATACGGTCTTTACGGTGTACATCTCAACTCGCGCAATCCCCAACCACCTGCTGGTTGGACGGGCAGCGTGAGCAAAAGTTGCCACAGTTTGGCAGAGGTTGAAGAGTGGAAAGACCGCTGCAATTACGTTAGTCTGTCGCCTATCTACGACTCTATCTCTAAGATAGGTTATCATTCCGCCTTCAGTCGCGAGGAGATATTGGCGGCAAAGGCGCATGGAGTGATAGACAATAAGGTCTTTGCACTTGGCGGTGTCACCTTCAACCGCATGAAAGAGGTAGAGGATATGGGCTTTGGGGGAGCAATGATATTAGGCGATGCATGGAGAAAATGAAGAATATAATCCTTACAATAGCAGGTAGTGATACATCGGCGGGGGCTGGAATACAGCAGGATTTGAAGACTATTACGTCGTTAGGGCATTATGCCGTGACCGTGCCCACGGCTCTTACGGCGCAGAACACCGTAGGGGTGCAAAGGGTAATGACGGTGCCTGAGGATATGTTAGAGGCGCAGTTGCAATCTGTCTTCAGCGACATCAATGTGGAGGCGATAAAGATTGGCATGATACCTTGCGTGGAGTCAGCGCGCGTCATCGTAAAATTCATAAAGCAATTCGGTCTCCCCACCGTCTGCGACCCTGTGATGATATCTACCAGTGGCACACAGTTGATGAGCAACGAATGTGTGGAGTACATCAAGAAAGAACTCTTCCCACTCTGCACTCTCGTCACGCCTAACATACCAGAGGCTCTGCGTCTCAGTGGCAACGAGGGCGAATACGACCTTGAAAAGATAGGGCACGTACTCGTAAAGGAATATGGTATTGCCTTTCTCTTAAAGGGAGGACACGGTGAGGGAAGCATAATGCGCGATGTTCTCTTCACGACTGATGGCACAACGCACGAATATTGCTCGCCACGCATAACGACAACGAACCTTCACGGCACTGGATGCACGCTGTCGAGTGCCATCGCTACGGGACTCGCCACTGGGCTCTCGCTGCCTGAAGCGGTAAAGGTGGGCAAGGAGGTGATAGACAAAGGCATCAACGGAGGGCGCAACCTACACATCGGAAAGGGCAACGGACCGCTGTGGTTGTTTTAGTAGAGAGTAATGATTGGAATTTCTTGCCATTGTGAGAAAAAAGCATTACCTTTGCAGTACTGATACTAAACAATACTAAAACTACGATGAAAAAACTCTTTTTAACACTTGTCGCTCTTGCGACTATGCTGATTTGTGCGCCTGTTTCGGCTAAGAAGAAAGCGCCAGCGGAAAAGGATATGGGTGCATATCTAATGGTTTACCACAAGGATGCCACCCACGGACTGTACATGGCGGTTAGTTATGACGGTCACACCTTTACGTCCCTGAACGGTGACACGCCCATAATGGCTGGCGATACCATAGCGTTGCAGAAGGGAATACGTGACCCTCACATCTTCCGTGCGCCCAACGGCTCGTTCTATATCGCCATGACCGACCTTAATATATATAAGGAACAGGCAGGAAGAGATACCGAATGGGAGCGCGACGGCAAGAAGTTTGGTTGGGGAAACAACCGTGCGCTGGTGCTGATGAAGTCTGATGACCTCATACACTGGAAGCGCACCAACGTGCGTTTCGACACTATGTCCCCCTCACTTGCTGACATTGGCTGCGTATGGGCACCCGAAACGGCATACGATTACGCGAAGAACAAACTCGTAATTTACTTCACAATGCGCCACGGCGTGGGCATGAACAAACTGTATTATTGCTACGTTAACGATGAGTTTGACAAGGTTGAGACGCTTCCAAAGGAACTGTTCGTTTATCCAAAGGAAGGCATTTCCGCTATTGATGGTGACATATGCTACGCCCAAGGCAAGTACCACCTGTTCTATTGTGCACACGACGGCACTGCGGGCATTAAGCAAGCCACGAGCGACAACATATATGGTCCATGGGAATATGCACCAGAATACCTTGATAATGAAAAGGGAGGATGCGAGGCTCCGCACGTGTTCAAACTCATAGGTCAGGACAGATGGATTCTGATGTACGACATCTACAGCATCAAACCACACAACTTCGGCTTCATGGAGACTACAGACTTCAAGATGTTTAAGCCACTCGGACGCTTTGACTCTGGCGAGATGAAGCGCACTAACTTCCAAGAACAGAAGCACGGTGCTGTATGTTGGCTGACCGTTAAGGAGGCTAAGAAACTGCAAAAGTACTGGGCTAAGCGTGCCGCGGAAAAGAAATGATATGGAGCCGAGCCTTCTATTCCTCGGTTATGACAAAGCAATTATAACGAACAACGAACAATAAATGAAAAGATTTTTAACGTCACTCTTCCTCGCCCTCATCGCAATCATCGGCACACAGGCTAAGGACTATGACATCATCGTGGCGCAAGATGGTAGCGGCGACTATCGAACTGTGCAAGAAGCCATCAATGCCGTGCCCGATTTTCGTAAGAATAACGAGACGCGCATATTCATACGCAACGGTGTTTACAAAGAGAAACTGGTACTGGCAGAGTGCAAACTCAATGTTACCCTTATAGGTGAGAGTGTAGAAGGCACCATACTCACCTACGATGATTATGCCAATAAGCCTAACATCTTTGGTGAAAACAAGGGCACTTCTGGCTCTTCGTCATTCTACATCTATGGTCCTGACTTCCACGCCAAGAACATTACGTTTGCTAATTCCTCTGGTCCTGTAGGTCAGGCAGTAGCAGTTTTCGTAGCAGGCACACGCGCTGTGTTCGTCAACTGCCGCTTTCTTGGTTACCAAGACACGCTGTACACCTACGGCAAACAGTCTAAGCAGTATTACAAGAACTGCTACATTGAGGGCACGGTAGACTTCATCTTCGGTTCGTCAACGGCTTTCTTCGATGGTTGTGAGATTCACAGCCTCAGCAGAGGTTACCTCACTGCCGCCTCAACTCTTGAGGGAGTGCCTTACGGTTACGTACTGAACAACTGCCGACTGACTGCCGCTGCTGGTGTAGAACGCACCATGTTAGGGCGTCCTTGGCGTCCATTCGCAAAGACGGTGTATGTAAACTGTCGCATGGGCAAGCACATTGACCCCGTAGGTTGGTTTAACTGGGGCGTAGAAAAGGAGAAGACCGCCTTCTATGCAGAGTGTGGGTCCATGACGCTTGACGGCAAACCTGTCGACGTTAGCAAACGAGTAACATGGAGCAAGCAGGTGAAGGCTGATGACTACACTATAGAAAAGGTGCTCGAAGACAAAGACAAGCCTGAGTGGTGGAACTGTAAATTCTGAACTACCACTGTTGCATATAAAGAGAACCTCCGTCAATTCACACTGCGAATTGACGGAGGTTCTTTGTTTTGGGCATAACATTATTCTATATAAGTCATGGGGTATTCACAGTTATCGTATTATTTTAGAACAAAAAGTGAAAACTCATTCTAATGCTTTATTTTAGAGATAGCCTGCCATTATTCCACTTTCGTCATCACAATCTCATAGAGCCTAAAAACGGTCAAAAACACGATGGCGTTTTTGACCGTTTTTTTTAGCATCGCTATTGGAGGCTATTTCTCCACTAAAGCATATGCTTTTACATTGCAATTAGTACCTTATTACACTGCTATAACTATCCTTTTACATTGTAATCGGTATCTGATTACAGTGTAAAACAATCCTTAATAGCAGTTTACTATATTATTTTTTCAGCAGAATGGCGTATTTTTGAAAACTCGCCTTTACACTCCCAGAATACTTATCGTATTTTTTTGCTACTACACCTACTACTTTATTCGCAGTTTATGAATAAACTTCTTAAGTTTCTCTTTTACCGTAGGGTGCCAACTGTGGGCGCAATAATGAATGGCATAACTATTCGGTGTCACCTCGTGTTTGTTGCCAGCGAAGGTCTCTGAGGGGTATATGTGTATGCGACCAGGCAACTGTTGGTCGATGTCCTTATACACAAAGCCTCGCTTTTCAGCCACTCTTGCGTAGATATAAGGTGATAGCACGTCTGTCATCAATGTGCCGTCAGGCTTCAAGAAATGCTTGTCAGCATACCAGTCGAGCACTTCCTTGATGAATGGACTACCCTTCTCCGCTCCCATCACAGCCGCCTGTATCTGTATTCCCTCAATGAAGGCATCGTCAGTGCGGTGCCCCTCTGCGTCAAGATGCTGCAATGCCCCACTCTTCTCTACCTGTGTGGGGTGATACTCCATGCTGGAGAAGAAGGAATTGTCAAGGAAACAGTCGAACTTCTTAAGCAAAAGAACATCAGAGTCGAGGTATATTCCACCCTCAGTGTAAAGCGCATACATACGGATATAGTCCGCTGCAAAAGCCCATTTGCGTGCGTCAAAAGCCTCCTTTACGTAAGGCACGGAGTTGATGTCGAAATTCTTAGTACTCCATCGCTTCACGGTATAATCTGGATGCGTCTTCTGCCATGTGTCCATACACTTCTTTATCTTGGCAGGAAAAGGCTCGTCGCTGAGCCAACAGTAATGTATTATCTTTGGAATCATAGTGCGTTTCGTTTAACTATTTGGCTATTAAGAATACAAAGTTAAGCGAAATATGCCACTTAAACAAATAAAACGATGTTTTTTTTGCCTTACATTGGTAATTTGAATTTTATTATGTACCTTTGCAATTACTATGAAACCAACTAACACTACGGAACAGAACACACAGATACTTATTATCCATGTCCGCGGCAACGAGGAACGAAGGCGTTACGTAGAGGGACAGATAGCCCCTTTAGCAATGCCCTACACCTTTATCAACGACGGCAATGTGGAAGACCTTACGCCAGAAATCATTGACCGTTACTTTGCTGATAATGGTGAGAAAGACACTATGCACGGTGCCTTTCCACGCACCAGTTGTGCCTATAAGCATATTCTTGCCATGCAGTATATCGTTAATAACAATCTGCCTGGGGCCCTGGTGTTGGAGGATGACATACGCTTGAAGCCTTTATTCAAAACTATCTTCACGCAAAGCCTTACGGAGTTAGAAAATGAGCACAACGGAGAGGCGTGCATAGTGAACTACGAAGAGAGTAGCCTTATGCTTGTTCCGCGCAGCAAAAGACGCAAAGGCAGAGTGCTGTATAAGGCAGAGCGCGACCGTTTTGCTGGCTGTATGTATATAACAAAGGTTGCTGCGGAGGCCATTCTCGCCTATATAGCAGAGCATAAGTCACAATACACCAGTGACGTTTTACACAATACTCTCATAAAAGAGGGCGTAATAACCTATTATTGGTCACACCCCTGCATAGCGTGTCAGTGCAGTTGCGATGGCAGTATGCCCACTATGATACCTACAAAGCCACGCCCTTACAAACGACTAAAATGGTTTTACAAGAAGATATACAAAACTATTCTATACTTCTTCAGATAAAACATACTCTACACTACCTAACAACCAATGACCCATAACATACAAGAGAAACTTAAAGGACTATGGTATGCCATTGCACACCATACCAGAAAGAACAACCACATGATATTTTACATGTGGGGATACCTGCGCTATCTCACTCCGAGAAAGTTTACACGCTATCGCCGTGAAAACATCCTTGCACGATTCTATAAACTTCATGAGTGGGAACAGAAGTACTTATTGGAAAGAATTGACTACTATTGTAAGTTCAAGGATAGTATCTTTCTACCTGCCGACGCAAGCACATTGCGAGAGTTTACGATAAATAAAAGGCAGTCATACGTACACGACTATGTCAATAGCGCGTACTTTTTTGACGCTTATGAATACACACGCTACTTCCCTAAGTACTTCAAATGGGCTTACAACCCAGGCGATGTGAACTACCTTTTCCCCCTACCAGAGATAACGAAGAGCCGTCCTATCACTCCTGACGATGGCAACCGCAATAACATTCTGCTTAATCTTGATAAGGTAAGGCACTTTACATGGGTTCACGACCCCATCAAATGGGAGGATAAAGAAAGCAAAATTCTGTTCCGCGGCGACGTAAGAAACAAGCCAAGGCGTATCAAATTCCTTGAGATGTGGAGCCAACACCCGATGTGTGACCTAGCAAGTACAGGCAACATGACGCTCTATGACCACCTATACTATAAGTATATCATGGCTCTTGAAGGCAATGATGTGGCCTCAAACCTTAAATGGGTGATGTCAAGTAACTCCATTGCCGTTATGCCAAGGCCCACTTGCGAGACGTGGTACATGGAGGGAAAACTCATTCCTAACTACCATTACATCGAGATAGCAGCGGACTACCACGACCTTATAGACCGCGTGATGTACTACGAAAACCACCCCGACGAGGCGAAGGCTATCATACAGCACGCTCATGAGTGGACATCTCAGTTCCGTAACAAACGCAGAGAGAAACTGATTTCGCTCATGGTGCTCGACAAATACTTTACTCTTACAGGGCAACAACAAGGCTTTGCCGCAAACAAAAAGCACTATATCATCAACGACCTCGTTAAACTTAATGCCTCACAACAGGTCAATGCACAGAGCAAAGCCCGCGAAGACGTGGTAGAAACACTACAAAACATGGGGTATAAAGTATGCAACATAGTCAACAGAAAATACTCGTGGGGCAAATACAAGGCCTATCATCACTACCCCATCATAACCAATTTCTTCGCAAAACGACAGGCAAAACGTGTTATAAAAGGCATAAAACCTGGGGACATCGTGTTCATTCAAGATTTCCATCTTGACCATATGCAGTACATTGCAACGCATAGCATGATACAAAAAGCAAAGGTTATACTGTTAGTACACGACATACAGTGCATTCGTTTCGATATAAAAACCAATGAGGTAGAACAGATTAACAATGCCAGCATGTTACTGGTACACACGCAAGCGATGAAAGACAAACTGCGATCATTAGGCGTTACGAAACCAATGAGGGTGATAAACCTCTTCGATTACTACTCCGACGACCCTATGATACCTGCTGAAGAGATACAAAAGCATAAGAACGAAATAGTCTTTGCTGGCAATCTGACAAAGAGCGTCTTTCTTAATGAACTCGGCAAAGATAACAGTAACAATGACATTCGCTTCCGTCTCTATGGCATTCTCGGTGATTTGGACATCTCCTCCTACCCTCTCTTCACCTACTGCGGCGTGTTTCAACCTGCCAATACTGGCAGCATAACCGGTGGGTGGGGACTTGTATGGGACGGTGATAGCATTGACTCCTGTACTGGTGACTATGGAGACTACCTGCGATATAATTCATCCCACAAAAATTCTCTATACCTTGCCTGTGGCATCCCGCTGATAGTATGGAGCGAATCTGCACTTGCAGACATTGTAATTAAGGAGAACATCGGCATCACCATCAGTAATTTACACGACCTGAGCAAACGCATTGCTGATATTTCTGATGAAGAATACGCTACAATGATAGCCAACGCACGCCGAGTTGGCACCAAACTGCGCCACGGAGACTACCTGCGTGAAGCACTAAAAGGAATTTAACCATGCGCCCAGCCCTTTACCTCACACCGATGTAAGGGGCTGGGTGTTTTTAAAGAACGACCTCTAAGCAATGACGTAGAAACGCCAACGTACGGAGAAGAAGGCTAATACGCTCGAAGAGAAAGACTAATACAAACGGAAAAG
This sequence comes from uncultured Prevotella sp., assembly GCA_934272845.1. GTDB lineage: Bacteria > Bacteroidota > Bacteroidia > Bacteroidales > Bacteroidaceae > Prevotella. The sequence continues at coordinate 113,324 of CAKQSF010000004.1, read as the reverse complement.
AAGGCTAACACGCTCGAAGAAGAAGGCTAATACGCTCGAAGAGAAAGACTAATACGAACAGAGAAGAAGGCTAATACGCTCGAAGAAGAAGGCTAATACGAACGGAGAGAAAGACTAATACGAACAGAGAAGAAGGCTAATACGTACTAGTAATAGGGTTAAAGCGCACGGGGGAAAAGAACAAAACAGCGGGCACTCTCTACCAAAGAGAATGCCCGCCTAAAAGAAAATGATAATTATGAGAGAATGGATGTTACTTTGTAAGGAAGGCGTTAACCTTCTTTGCTGCGTCTCTGCCGCTCGCCATAGCACGTACTACAAGTGAGGCACCGTTGGCAGCATCGCCACAAACGAATACGTTCTCACCAAACTGTGGCTGCTCTGGCTTCAGAAAGCCCATGGCAAGGAAGCATATTTCGCACTTAATTACCTCAGGCTCGCCTGCTACTACCATCTTAGGTCTGCCACCTTCTGGGTTTGGTTCCCAGTCAATAGGCTGCACCTTCACACCTGTCAACTTGCCATCCTTACCAAGGAACTCAAGAGAATTGATGTTCCAACGGCGCGTACAGCCCTCTTCATGTGAAGAAGTAGTCTTCAATGTGCGTGGCCAGTTAGGCCAAGGATTCTTCGGATCCTCTGGGCCTTCAACGGGCTTTGGCATTATCTCTATCTGAGTAACGCTGAGACAGCCCTGACGATGTGACGTACCGATACAGTCAGAACCTGTATCACCACCACCAATCACGAGGACATCCTTGCCCTTTGCCGTTACACGCTCTTCCTTAGAGTATTCTTTTCCTGCCAGCACGCGGTTCTGCTGCGAGAGCAGTTCCAGTGCAAGGTGAACGCCTTTCAGTTCACGTCCTGGTATCTTCAGGTCACGAGCGGTTGGCGTTCCGGTGCTGACAACGTAGGCATCAAACTCACCCTGTGGCAGTTTTCCGTCCTTTGCCAGTGCGTTAAGGTCTATATCTGCATTGTATACGAACTCTATTCCCTCCTCAACGAGCAAGTCCATGCGGCGATCAATAACCTTCTTGTTCAGTTTAAAGTTAGGAATACCGTAGCGAAGCAATCCACCAGCAGCCTCGTTCTTATCGAATACCGTTACCTTATAGCCCATTTTGTTAAGGCGGTTGGCTGCAACAAGTCCTGAAGGACCTGCACCTATCACGGCTACAGTCTTGCCATTGCGCTCATACTGCTGTGGCTGTATGATATTCTCACGCCATGCTCCCTCGGTGATAGCGCACTCATCCTCACGGTTTGTAACGGGTTCGTGGTCCGTAAGGTTAAGTACACACGCCTTTTCACACAGTGCTGGGCAGATGCGTCCAGTGAACTCAGGGAAGTCGTTGGTAGCGTTAAGCAAGTTATATGCCAGTGCCCAGTCGCCTTTATAGAGTGCATCGTTATACTCTGGTGGCTTATTGCCAAGCGGACAAGCCCAGTGACAGAACGGAACACCGCAGTCCATGCAGCGGCTTGCCTGTAGTTTTCTATCGTGAGAGTTCAGCGTTTGTTCCACTTCACCGAAGTCCTGAACTCTGTCATGGAGGTCTCTATATCCGGCCTCTTTTCTATGTATAGTAAGGAATGCTTTAGGGTCTCCCATAGTTGTGTCGTTTTTTGTTGGTTGATGGCTTTGTTGTTTAGTTGTTTTGTTAATGAAAATACTGCAAAATCTTATTATGACAGCAATCTAATTCACTTAACAAAACAACCAAACCACTAACCAATCAAATCACCATATTAATTGTTTATCAACTGCATATTAGCAATCTTCTCCTGCAACTTGCGCATCTGCTCCTCCTGAAGCACACGCTTATACTCGATAGGAACAATCTGAATAAAGTCCTCCACGTAGTGGTTCCAGTCGTCAAGCATCTTGCCTGCCAGTGCAGAACCTGTGTAAAGGTAATGCTTACGGATAAGTTCCTTCAGTTCTTTACGGTGGGCTGCTTCCTCAACGAGGTTTATCTCCACCTGATCCATGTTACAGAAGTAATCGAAGTTATGGTTCTTGTCCCAAACGTATGCTACACCTCCTGACATACCAGCAGCGAAGTTACGTCCTGTTTCACCAAGAACTACCACGCGACCGCCTGTCATATACTCACAGCAGTGGTCTCCTGCACCCTCCACAACGGCAATGGCACCAGAGTTACGCACTGCGAAACGCTCACCAACCTTACCGTTAACGTACAGTTCGCCAGTAGTAGCACCGTAGAGACCGGTATTACCAGCAATGATATTATCCTCTGCTACGAAGTCGGCATTAACACGTGCAGGTGGCAATATGGCTATGCGGCCACCAGAAAGTCCCTTGCCGAAGTAGTCGTTTGTCTCGCCTTCGAGTTTCAGGTTCACACCATTCACAGCAAAAGCACCGAATGACTGACCTGCAGAGCCTTTGAACTTGATGTTTATAGTGTTGTCTGGCAATCCTTCTTCGCCATACTTCTTGGCTATGACACCGCTCAACATGGTGCCCACGGCACGGTCAGTGTTCTTGATAGCGTAATCAAGGTTCACTTCTTCCTTATTCTCTATGGCCTTCTCACACTCCTTTATTATCTCAAGATCCTTAACGCCTTCCACCTTGGTGAACGCCTCACGATCCCAGCAGAGAGGCTTGTCTGTCTCAGGCTTGAAGAGCAAACGTGAGAAGTCTATGGTGCCTTGCTTTGTTGTTGGGTCTGCTTTGTGAACCTCGATAAGGTCTGTGCGTCCGATAATCTCCTTCAAACTCTTCACGCCTATCTCTGCAAGATACTCACGAGTTTGCTGTGCAAGGAATGTGAAGAAGTTAACAACGTACTCCGCACGACCGCGGAACTTAGCGCGAAGACGCTCATCCTGCGTAGCGACACCTACCGGACAGGTGTTGGTATTACACTTACGCATCATCAGACAGCCAAGTACTATCAGTGGCAATGTGCCGAAAGAGAACTCGTCTGCACCAAGCATAGCCATGAGGATGACGTCCTTTGCGGTCTTCAACTGACCGTCGGTCTGTAGTCTTACCTGGTTACGCAGTCCGTTCTTTACGAGTGTCTGCTGTGTCTCTGCAAGTCCTATCTCTGGTGATATACCAGCGAAACGCATAGAAGATGCTGGTGATGCACCCGTACCACCTTCTGCACCAGAGATTACTATGAGGTCTGCCTTTGCCTTAGCAACACCTGCTGCAATGGTGCCCACACCACTCTCGGCAACGAGTTTCACTGAAACGGCAGCCGTAGGGTTGATGTTCTTCAGGTCGTATATAAGTTGTGCGAGGTCCTCAATAGAATAGATATCGTGATGAGGTGGTGGTGAAATCAATGTGATTCCAGGTATAGCGTTACGTGTCTTGGCAATAATCTTGTTGACCTTAAAGCCTGGCAACTGTCCGCCCTCACCTGGTTTAGCACCTTGAGCCACCTTAATCTGCAGTTCCTCTGCATTTACGAGGTATTCAGCCGTTACGCCGAAACGTCCTGATGCTATCTGCTTTGTCTTTGAAGAAAGGCTCACTCCGTCTACCTCTGTGTGGTAACGTACGTTGTCTTCACCTCCCTCACCAGTGTTAGAACGTGCTCCGAGTTTGTTCATCGCCAAGGCAAGAGCCTCGTGTGCCTCAATAGACAGTGCACCGAAAGACATGGCACCCGTTACGAAGTGCTTAACAATAGACTCTACTGGCTCCACTTCGTCGATAGGTGTAGGCTTTGCTGCCTTCTTAAACGTCATGAAGTCGCGCAGGAATATTGGCTTCTCCTTAGTGTCAACGATATGCTCCCACTCTTGGAACTTCTTGTAAGAGCCCAGTCGTGTGGCAAGTTGCAGGTTGGCAATGGTATCTGGGTTCCACGCATGGTCTATGCCATCCTTACGATAGTTGAACAGACCTGTGTTAGGAAGGAACGGACTTAACTTCTTTGGCACGAAGGCATTATCGTGCAGACGGATAGCATCACGAGCGATGTCGCGCAGTCCTATACCTCCAATGGTAGAGATGTCGGTGCCGAAGTATGTCTGGAGCAGTTCCTCAGAGAGTCCTACTGCCTCAAATATTTTGGCTCCACGATAAGAGCGGATGGTAGATATACCCATCTTAGACATTATCTTCTTCAGACCCTTGTCTACTGCCTTGATATAGTTTTTCTCGGCTGTGGTGTACTCTTCCTGTACCTTGTGTTTCTTTACGAGGTCGTCAATGACAGCGAATGTCATGTAAGGGTTAATGGCAGACGCACCATAACCAAGTAGCAACGCTGCGTGCATCACCTCACGTATCTCACCAGACTCAACGATAAGTGCGGTCTGTACGCGCTTACCAACAGAGATAAGGTAGTGGTGAACGGCACTAACAGCGAGCAGAGACGGTATTGCCGCCTGCTTGTCGTCGATGTCGCGGTCAGAGAGGATGATATAGTTCACACCCTCGTCTACTGACTGTTCTGCTGCCTTGCATAGGTCATTCAGAGCCTTTGACAGTCCTGCTTCACCGTCAGCGACATTGAAGAGTATTGGTAGTTTCTTGGTTTTGAATCCCTTGTAACGTATGTTACAGAGAATGTCGAGTTCGTTGTTGGTCAGCACTGGCTGTGGCAGGCGCACCATCTTACAGTTAGACTCGTCTGGGTTCAGTATGCCTGAGCCTACACGACCGATGTATTCGGTCAGTGACATTACGAGTTCCTCACGTATAGGGTCGATAGCAGGGTTAGTAACCTGCGCAAACTGCTGACGGAAGTAGTTGAAGAATATCTGTGGTTTGTCTGATATTACTGCCAACGGTGTATCGTTACCCATGGCTGCAACAGGCTCCTGGCCCTTGGTACACATAGGTATGACGGTCTTATCGATGTCTTCCTGACCAAAGCCGAAACTGATAAGTTTGCGGTCGTAGTTCTCAACGGCATTGTCAACCTTACGTCCTGACTTCAGTTTCTCTAACTGAATACGGTTGGTAGAGAGCCACTGGCGGTAAGGATGCTCACTTGCTAACTTCTCTTTTATCTCGCCATCGTAGTATATTTTGCCCTCTTCTGTATCAATGAGGAGTATCTTACCAGGCTGCAATCTGCCCTTGCTGACGATGTCGCTTGGTTCGAAATCCATTACACCTACCTCAGAAGCAACTACCATAAGTCCACTCTTCGTGATGGTATAACGTGACGGACGGAGACCGTTTCGGTCGAGCATTCCGCCAGCGAAACGACCATCAGAGAACATGAGAGCAGCAGGACCGTCCCATGGTTCCATAAGGATAGAGTAATATTCGTAGAACGCCTTAAGGTCTTCTGATATAGGGTTCTTGTCGTTGAATGACTCTGGCACAAGGATAGCCATAGCCTGTGGCAATGACATTCCGCTCTGTACGAAGAACTCGAAGACGTTGTCGAGGCTGGCAGAGTCTGACATTCCCTCCTGAAGTATAGGGCTTATCTCCTTTACATCGCCCAAAGTCTCAGAAGAGAGGACACTCTCACGTGCCTTCATCCAACCGCGGTTGCCGCGCACGGTGTTAATCTCACCGTTATGACAGAGCAGACGGAACGGCTGAGCCAACTTCCACTTAGGGAAGGTGTTAGTAGAGAAGCGTGAGTGAACAAGCGCCAGTCCGCTGGTAAAGTAATTGTTAGAAAGGTCTGGATAATAACGACGGAGTTGACCAGACGTCAACATTCCTTTATAAACTATATCCTTGCTCGAGAGAGAACAGATATAGAAGTCCTCGTCGGTAATACGTTTTTCAATCTTCTTGCGCACCTTATATAATATACGCTCGAAGTTTTCGGCATTCTCGTCAGACACACCCGTAACGAAAACCTGCTTTATGTCAGGCTCAACGGCACGCGCGCCAACGCCTAATACCTCTGGACAGGTAGGCACAGTGCGCAGATGCATCAGCGTAAGTCCTTCACGCTCAATCTCCTCTATCATAACCGAGAGGATCTCGTCCTGGCGTTTTGCTTCCTTTGGCAAGAAAACAAGACCTGTTCCGTACTTACCCTTCTCAGGCACCGGAATACCCTGCAGCAGTATAAACTCATGAGGAATCTGCAACAGAATACCTGCACCGTCACCCGTTTTGTCACGAGTCTCGGCACCACGATGCTCCATGTTTTCGAGCACCTTTAGGGCGTTGTCAACCAAATCATGGCTTTTGTTTCCGTGGATGTTAACCACCATGCCCACTCCGCAAGCATCATGCTCGTATTGGGCACTATACAATCCATCTCTCATATCCATTAAGTTTTATGTGTGTTGTTGTCTCTCGTTACTGCTCCGTGATTTACATAACGTCACAAAAAGCAGTGTTTTTGCATCAATCCGATTGCAAAATTACGATTTTTTGTGCATTATGACAAATCTTTCTGCAATTTTTTATTTTCTTTTTACCTACATTTTAGTATATTTTGTCAATCTGTAAGGAATTTTATGGTTTTAGGTTACAGATTGTAATAAATACAGATAATTTTCCTTACAAAATCACTTTTTGGTCATTTTTTTAGATTTTCGCGATTTTAACATTACGTACTGTTATCGTTAACAGTTTTAGTTTTTCGCGGCATAAAAATAGTTTTACAACGCATTGACGTTTTATTTAAAATATCAAAATGCTAACAAAAAGGGATATTTCGTGACATTTTGACTTTTGAAGAATATACGCCAAGAAAACGAAAACAGAGCAACGCAAGAGGTTATAGGGCGAGATTATGGGGACGTTAGGTATTATATATTACGGTATTGCGTACCTATTAGTATGTCAAACGATAATTTCTAAGTATTTTTTATGTCTGTTTGCTCAGCAATTAAGCCCTAATCACAATGTAATCAGGGCCTAATCACAATGTAATCAGGGCCTAATTACAAGACCAAAGATATACAAACCCGTTCCTCTTACGCCTAACTACTTACTAGTCAACATATTACCAAAACACTTCATAATCCAAGAATTCACGAATAAAATATCATTTCATGATTTTAACGCCACTCATCAGGCATTACAAAAATTCAAAATATCATCAAAAAGGCATGAAGAGAAGCAAAGTGTAAAATACGAGTTACTACGTTTTTAAAAAAACATACCAAGAAATTAGTAAATGAAACATTTTTTTATTAACTTTGCAAAGAATTATACATATTATAATAAAGAAAAATAAAACATTAAAAATCACATATGATAAAACAGTTTCTTGACATCGTAACCAGATACTTTAAACCGTACCGAATGTACATAGTATGGGCGATTGTACTTAACTTCGTGGCACAGTGGCTTAACGTGTTCTCGTTCGTTGTGCTCATTCCTATTCTTAACATACTCTTCAAGATTGACCAAACGGTTTATCACTACAAGGAGTGGACATGGTCTACGCTTAACAAGGACATCATTACGAACAACGGTTACGCACTTGTGCAGGAACTGATTGCTAACCATGGCGCCTTCCTAACGCTGTGCATGATGGGTAGCATACTGGTATTCATGACCTGTCTGAAATGTACTGGCTACTGGGGAGCACAGAACATAATGATGCCTCTAAGCACAGGCGTGGTGAGAGACATACGTATGGCCATGTACAGCAAGATTATGCGTCTGCCACTCAGTTTCTTTTCAGCCGAGCGCAAGGGCGACATCATCGTACGCATGAGTACCGACATACAGGTGGTGGAGAACTCTGTGACGTCTGCCATCAGCACCCTGATACAGCAACCTATCGCTATCATCATCTGTTTCATCACACTCTTCGCCACCAGTTGGCAGTTAACGCTATTCGTTCTCGTGGTAACGCCACCAGCAGCGTGGGTGATGGGCAGCGTGACTAAGCGATTAAAAAACCAGTCTTCTAACGTGCAGGCAGGACTCTCTGAGATTATGGCACAGATAGAGGAGACACTTGGCGGTCTGCGCATTATCAAGGCGTTCATTGCAGAGGACAAGATGGCTAAGCGTTTCAACTTTATCAACAACGAATTTCGCCGCGGCATGATTAGCATGATGATGAGAATAAACGCTGCTCACCCAGTTTCAGAGTCTATGGGCACCCTTATCATCGTGATAGTACTGCTCTTTGGCGGTTGGCTGATACTGGAGGGCGAGGGATTTATTGATGCCTCAACCTTCATATTCTACATGGTAATCCTCTACAGTGTTATCAACCCTATCAAGGACCTTACCCGACAGGCGTACATGATACCTCTTGGCTTGGCGTCAATGGACCGCATTGACTACATTCTGAAGGCAGAGAACCCTATCAAGGAACTTGACCAACCAAAGCCACTCGACAGTTTTGAGGACAAGGTAGAACTGCAAGACGTGTCCTTCCACTACAACGAGGGACAGGAAGTGCTGAAGCATATTAACCTGACCATACCTAAGGGCAAGACCATCGCATTGGTGGGACAGTCTGGCTCGGGCAAGTCTACGATGGTAGACCTCATTCCTCGTTACCACGACGTGACGGGAGGACGCATACTGATAGACGGAAAAGACGTGCGCGATGTGCGTATTCACGACCTGCGCACGCTGATAGGCAACGTGAACCAGGAGGCTATCCTGTTCAACGATACGTTCTATAACAACATCACCTTTGGTGTAGAAAACGCTACTATGGAACAGGTGATCGAGGCAGCGAAGATTGCTAACGCCCATGAGTTTATCATGGAGACGGAGCATGGCTACGACACTATGATAGGCGACCGTGGTGGTCGTTTGTCTGGCGGACAGCGTCAGCGTGTCAGCATAGCCCGCGCCATACTGAAGAACCCTCCTATCCTTATTCTCGACGAGGCTACATCGGCACTCGATACCGAGTCGGAGCACCTCGTACAGGAGGCTCTTGACCGACTAATGAAGAGCCGTACAACGGTTGCTATTGCCCACCGCCTCTCTACAATCAAGAACGCAGACGAGATATATGTACTCTATGAAGGCGAGATAGTAGAGCACGGACAGCACGAGGAACTGATTGCTAAGGACGGATACTACAAGCGTCTGTATGACATGCAGCAGTTGTAAGACAACTTACAAGATAGTCACAAGTTGGGGTATGAAAGCAAATCGCCAACAGTGATAAGGGAAAAGTATGAACAAAAATGCTTGAATATTCTTAAGAAAGAAGACGAACCGTACTACTTGCTTTAAGATAATCCCCATATTTTGTTACCTATACTCTACCTCACGATGGTCTTCGTTAGCACAAACCGTAACTGCGAGGAACATACTGCGACTGCTATGGAAATAGAAGAAGGCAGGAGAGTAAAAGCAAAGAAATTAATATGTTCAAGAAATTAAAGGAGAAATACTTCAATAAACACTTTCAGGCTTTCTTTAATGAATTGTTGCGGCAGAAGAATCTTATTCAACTATCAACAGCAATAACAAACTATGGACATAACGAAGAAAACATGAAGACTCTATATTGCCAACTAAAAGCATATAGAAAACAAAAGGTCGAACTTCTTGAGTTATTCCATGACATACAGAGTTTACAACAACAGCCAGAAACAATAAAAGACCTGTATAACCGTATTAGGGAATTGGGACGAACAGACGAAGAACTCTTAGGTCTCGTGTCTGATACTTTATCTGTCTTGGAACGTAACGGAGGTGTAAACAACATACAACACAGACTGAACAACGCGATACAGAATGACTATAACGTCATGTTACCTAACCATGGCAAAAATCTTCACATCGCATACGGAGCACAGATATACTGTGGGGAACATATTACCATTGGTGATAATTTTCATGCTGGTTTCAACTTACGCATTCAAGCAGTAGACAGATATGGTGACCAACTCTTTAACCCCAATATGATTATCGGCAACAACGTATCTTTTGAAGACCACTGCCACATTGGTTGTGCTGAGAATATAGAAATAGGAGATAATACGCTTATTGCTAGTAAAGTCTTTATCACAGACCATTTCCATGGTAACATTACTAAGCACGATCTGGAAAGCGCTCCAGCAAAAAGACTTCTCTCAACAAAACCTGTAAAAATTGGCAAAAACGTATGGATAGGCGAGGGAGTAAGCATAATGCCAGGAGTAACACTTGGAGATAACGTTATTGTTGGTACCAATGCTGTTGTTACTCACTCGTTTGAGGCGAACTCTATTATCGCTGGTTGCCCTGCAAAACTAATAAGGAAATTACAATAATTAAACTCGACAATGACGATGAAAGAATAAATTTATATAATTTATGTGATGTGTTTTTTAGTTATCTTGGAGAAATAAAGACGGAACAATGCAGGCATTGTGACTGATGGATGGCTTCAACATAGTCCAAAAGAAACAACACCAAAACAATATCTATTAAGAAATTCACTTCGTTAAATTATATACAGTTATTTATCTTCGACCCTTAAGAATAGAAAGTCCTCAAGAACATATCAACACCCAATAAGCCTTTAACATCAACTATTATGCAAATATTACCGAAATTCATAAGACATGCTATAGAGAAATCATACAATTCTCTGTTGATACAACACCTAAATCTATTCGACAAAGATTGGTATGTTAGCCAATACCCATGCGTCAAGGACTATAAAAAGTCACCTTTGTCACATTACCTAAAAGTGGGATATAAACAAAATTATAACCCTTCCACCTCATTCTCTACTGAAAGATATACCTGCGCCTATCCCGATGTAAAGCAAAGTTACAGCAATCCATTACTGCATTATATAAAAAAAGGTAGGAAACAAGGTAGATTCTGCTATTCAACAATGGGAATGGGAACTTTAAAGCCAAATAAAACCCACCAGCAACCACTTATAAGCATCATAGTAACAAGTTACAACTATGAGCAATATATTATACAAACGCTGGACTCTTTAACAAAACAAACTTACCGAAACTTTGAGGTTATTGTTGTTGATGATGGCTCAAAGGACAACTCTGTCAACGTAATCAAAGAATACATTGCTGCACATAACAACATACAACTCTACACTCATCTTGGTCAACAGAACAAGGGACTTGTACCATCAATGCAGTTGGGCATAGAGAAAGCAAAAGGAACGTACATTGCTTTCTGTGAGAGTGATGACTATTGGGCACCTGAATATCTAGAGAAGAAGGTGGAAGTGATAAACAAATACGACGACGTTGCTATCATTTCAAACGACATCCAACTCTTTGGCGATGAGACTTCCGTTAAGGACAGAACGAAATACATTGATGATATAAAGAAACTTGTTTACCCTGGAGGTACTCCTATCGACATCAGATACAACAAAAGCATGAACTATATCCCTACCTTGTCATCTGTAATGATAAGGACTGACGTTTTGCGTTCACTCAACTTCTCTACTCCTATACCTGCTTGGATAGACTTCTGGCTATATAGACAGATTCTGAACAAGCATATTTTATATTTTGTAGACAGCAAACTGACGTTTTGGCGGCAGCATAATTCATATAATTCTCCTGCCAACTCTGAGAAGTTTTCCAAAAAACTTTTCGAGTTCATTTCATCAAGCGATTTGCTATTAGGAATTAAAACAGAGTTCGCTTACAACAATGAAATAAAGGCAATAGAGCAATCTACTTTCTTCGATGAGCAGTATTACCTAAGCCAGATGAACGAAACTGTACCCGGAATATCTGCTGCTACACATTATTATTATATAGGATGGCGAATAGGATTGGAACCTTCTGAACGCTTCTCTGGTAAAGCCTATCTTGCTATGTACCCAGATTTAAACAACGCTGACATCTGCCCATTGGTGCACTACATAATGGCTGGGGCAAAAGAAAAGCGTGAAATACTATCTATTTCTGAAGCAAAACAACTTGAGATTAATGATAACGACATTAAAGAAATAAAGAATCTACACAAAGACAGGGAGACAGTGCTGCTCATTAGCCATGAACTTTCTCTGACAGGAGCACCACGCGCACTCGCTAATATGGCCTATGCTATTAAAGAAATAGGTAAAGTACCCGTGATTATATCAAATAAACGCGGACCGCTTATGAAAGAAATAGAGGACAAAGGCATTATATGCAAAGTGGATTATACCGTATATTCTATTATGAACAATAATGATAACGGCAGCAATAAACTCATAGAGTACGCTAAACACTTTGACTATATTGTCTTTAACACTATACTTTCTATTCCTTTGGTATACAAATTTGCGAGCAATAATGCCCAGAAAATTTGCTGGATTCATGAAGGTAGCATCGGATATCATTACTGTCCACACACAGACATGATTAAAGATGCACTTAAACTCTATGACAAAATCTATGTAGTAGGAGAATATTGCAAGCAGATTACAAGAAAATTCTGCGATAACAACACAGTTATTGACTCTCTATTGTATTACATTGACGATAACAAAAAGACTTCTAAACCAGAACAAACAACCAATAATGGGAAGATGAAAATGGTACTTGCCGGTACTATTGAAAAGAGGAAAGGTCAGGAAGTACTGTTGGATAGCATAAAATATATACCAGAAAACATAAGGGAGAATATCGAGATTGACATCGTGGGCAGTACCGTTGAGCACGGAATATACGAAAGACTGAAACACAGTAAGTACAAATGCTTAAAACTACACGGTTCGGTTTCACACGATACGCTACTCAAACTTATGAAAGAGATGGACATATTGCTATGCCCTTCCATTGATGATCCTATGCCAATAGTTTGCACTGAGGCATTCATGCTTTCAAAACCTATTATCGTTGGAATAAATACTGGAACGGCAGCACTTACTAAAGACGGCAAGAACGGATATGTAATAAAAAATGAAGAACCACGAACTCTCGCCCAAACTATAGTCAACGCCTACAACAATAGGGCAAATTTCGCTGACATGGGAGCAGAAGGCAGAAAGGTTTTTGAAAAAAAATTCTCATTCAACAGTTTCTATATCAAAATAAAAGAGATTTTCAACTAAAAACAATGAAACACATAATCTTTGCTTCAGACAATAATTATGCGATGCCATGTATGGTTGCTATGGCATCGCTATTATACAATACTGACTCCAAAGACTGTGACTTACACATACTAACGGAAGGGTTCAACGAAAGAAACTTGACCATTCTGAACCGCATTAGAGAACGCTTCTGCGAAGCAACAATATCTCTTGACATCATAGATAACAATGCTTTGCTAAAGAGTGCCATCACTTCCTCACGTTTTCCTATAGCCAATTTCTTCCGTTTGCTTGTTCCTCAGATATACGACTTTAAGAAAGTACTGTATTTAGATTGTGATATTATTGTCAATAGAGATATCTCTCCACTATGGAACACGGACATTACTGGCTACGTTTGTGGCATGATTATGGACCAAGACTGTGATGATATTACATTACACAACAGAATTTATTCTCACAATCATACCTACTACAACGCTGGCGTGATGCTCATGAACCTCGAATTGTGGCGTAAAGATAATATAGCAGATAAGGTAATGGCATTCATGAAGGACTTTCCGCAATGTTGCCTTTACCCAGATCAAGACGCTATCAATAAGGTCGTAGGAGACCAGATACTAGAACTTTCATGCAAATATAACGTGCAAGAGAACTGGTTTATGCCTAAAGACAGATGGAAAGTACACCAGAATAAATGGATAAAGATAGAAGATGCACTGCTATCTCCTGTCATTTTACACTACACTGGACATGACAAGCCATGGTCAAAAGTATGTCCTCACCCTCTTAAGTCGCTCTACCATGAATATGAACAGTTTATATTTTCAAACAAGAATGATGCAAAGCCTATTTTCACAAAAGCAACATGGGAGGCTGATTCTCAAGAATATTTAACAACACTTGAAAGTCTTGAGCGCAGAAAAAGGCACAAGCACATACGCAGAGCCAATGTATTTATAATATTATTCTCCCTCGAAACGATAGTAATATTGGTTTATTTCTTCATCTCTTTAATCTTACAATAGAGTTGAAAAGAACCTCTCCCCACCTTATCTAAGATACACTCGCTTCTTAAACACGTTGTAATACTGCTTTGAAAGGAAGCGGCGTATGCGGCAACCTACATAAAAACGGTGTCCTACCGCAGCAATAGTGCGGTCTCTTAACGCCTCTATCTTCTCGTCAGCGTATTCGTAACGCATATTCTTCATGGCGTGACGAATGATGTCGTAAGAGTCTATCAGCCTGTCACGTCCTAACCTTACTACCGCTGTCGGGAAATTATTAGAAACTAAAAGGCGCAGGATGGTGACGGAAGAGTCATAGTCTGTCATGAGATTATGATTGTATTTCTGCGTAATACTACCCATGACTCCCGTCTGACGCTTATAATAATGATACACAGGAAGCGAAGAGAAGTGTGCCTTTCCTGTCATCTTACAGATATATTCCACACAGAAGAGGCGGTCTTCGTTAAAATATATCGCTGTATCAAAGTGCAGTTTGTTCTTCTTTATGATACTGGTACGAAAGGCTTTATTCCATACATAGCCTTGATAATTGTACTTATGGGTGAGGAACATCAACTCCATCACGGCATTTTTATCAAGCAACATGTTGAATGTCTGGCTCTCCTTAAAACATTCCTTTGGTATAAAACTGTCAAGAATATATGTTCCCATCACCATGTCTGTCCCTGCTTTGCTGCACATCTTCGCAAATATCGCGAGACTGTCAGGTAGCAACCTATCGTCAGAGTCAATGAAGAGCATCCACTCTCCCTTCGCCATCTCGATGCCAGCGTTACGTGCAGTGCTTACGCCACCGTTCTCTTTGTAACAGTATATGAAGCGATGGTCACGCTCTGCATATTCCTTACATATCGCGGCACTGCCATCATCAGAGCCGTCGTCTATCATGATAGCCTCAAAATCAGCATATGATTGTGCCACAATGCTGTCAAGACAAGCACGCAAGTACTTCTCTGTATTATATATAGGAATAACTATTGAAAACGTAACCATAGAACATTTGTTTTAACAAAACATTGCAAAGATAGTGTTTTTAATGCGAACTACAAGTGTTTCTTGTATAAAAAACATTAATCAGTGGCTTAAATATTACTAACAAAGAAGTACAAATACAAGTATACACACGAAATGACCGCTATGCACTTGCATAACGGTCATTTCTTTATTTCTTTCTTTTCTTTAATGGCATGTATTCATTTGCATACCTAAGTAATATTAAAAAAATAACTTATTCAATTTTTATATTGTTAGAGTAATGTTTTCTTGCGCATTTTTTATCTCATCTTGCTGGCTATTTTGTGGCTATTCATCAGTCACGATGCTCGCATCGCTCCATCTTCATATCCCCAAAATATCTCAGCAATCTGAGGTAAAAACTGCGTAAGTTATTTTTTCAATATTACTTAAAGTATTTATTCTGTCACGAAACTAAGGAAGTATTCGTGTACACGTGTGTCTTCATTCAGTTCTGGATGGAACGCAGTCACGAGTTGGTTGCCCTGACGTGCCGCAATGATACGTCCGTCTACCGTGGCGAGTACATCAACGCCCTCTCCCACTTCACTTATGTATGGCGCACGAATGAATGTCATTGGCACCTTAGAGTCAATGCCCTTAAACTCCGCTTCGGTGTAGAAACTACCCAATTGGCGTCCGTAAGCATTGCGCAGTGCAGTGATGTTCATCGTGTCGAGGTGTACCTTGTCGAGCAATATCAGTCCGGCACAAGTGCCAAAGACTGGCAGTCCTGCACGGATGGCTTTCTGCAAGGGGTCAAAGAGAGCCTCATCGCGCATTATACGCATCATGGCAGTGCTCTCACCACCAGGTATTATCAATCCGAGCCCTTTGAAGTCGCCTGCCAATCCAGCCTCGCCAAGAAACTCATTCCAGTCGGCAAGGTTACGTATCTGCATGGTTTCCGCTCCTAAGCGGTGCAACATCTGCTCGTGTTCAGCAAACGCTCCTTGCAGAGCAAGTATAGCAACTCTTTTCATTACTTGCCTCTCTCTGCCATGAGCAGTTCTATTTCGCTCTCGTTGATGCCTACCATAGCCTCACCGAGGTCTTCAGAAAGTTCTGCTATAATCTTAGGATTCTGATAGTTTGTCACAGCCTTCACGATAGCCTGTGCACGTTTCTCTGGGTTACCGCTCTTGAATATGCCGCTTCCTACGAATACGCCCTCAGCGCCAAGTTGCATCATCAGCGCAGCGTCAGCAGGTGTAGCAACGCCACCAGCAGCAAAGTTAACAACAGGAAGTTTACCGTTCTCGTGAACGTACTTAACGAGGTCGTAAGGCACGCGCAACTGCTTTGCTGCCTCATAGAGTTCATCTTCTGACATAGAAACAAGTCGGCGCATCTCGCTCTGCATCATGCGCATGTGGCGAACAGCCTGTATTACGTCACCAGTTCCTGGTTCTCCCTTGGTACGAATCATCGTAGCACCCTCGTTGATGCGGCGCAATGCCTCGCCAAGGTCTTTCGCTCCGCATACGAACGGAACCTTAAACTCACGCTTGTTGATGTGGTAAACATCGTCAGCAGGTGACAGTACCTCACTCTCGTCAATGTAGTCAATCTCTATAGCCTCAAGAATCTGAGCCTCAACGAAATGACCTATACGGCACTTTGCCATTACAGGAATGCTCACTGCTTCCTGAATTCCCTTAATCATCTTAGGATCGCTCATACGGCTTACGCCTCCTGCAGCACGTATGTCAGCAGGAATACGCTCTAATGCCATTACTGCGCAAGCACCAGCAGCCTCTGCTATGCGTGCCTGTTCAGGTGTTGTAACGTCCATGATAACTCCGCCCTTCAGCATCTGTGCCAGGTTACGGTTAAGGGTTGTTCTATCTTCCATCGTTTTCTTTATTTATTTGTTTTACTATTTAGTGACGGTAAAAAAATAACTTGGTACAATTTAACGAGGTAAATAATGTCTAAGATAAAGTTGTCTTGTCACATCTTTTTGGATATTTTGGAGCCATTCATCAGTCACAATGCTCGCATTGTTCCATCTTCATGTCTCCAAACTATCTCAAAAATCTATGACATAAATTATACCAATTTATTTTTTCACCGTCACTTACGCCTGCAAAAGTACGAACAAATATAGAACCATGCAAAGATATGTTCCTATTTTATAAAATACTGTTCCTAAAATATAAACTTATTTCTTTTCTCTGTATTCCTTAGGTGTGCATTTTTGTTGAAAATGGAAGAAGTTAGAGAACTGTGACTGCGACAGGAATCCTAATTTGTCTGCCACCTCCTGTATGGTGAGTGTTGATGTTTCGAGCATAGCGCGTGCTTCCTGCATTAGGTAGTCGGCTATTATTTGCTTCGGTGTGCGGCTCATTACTTTCTCTGTTATCTGCGAAAGATAACGTGTGCTGATAGCCAAAGCATCAGCATAAAACGCCACTCCGTGTTCGTAGCGATAGTTTTGCGCCAGCAACGACATAAACTTATTATACAAATCAGCAGGTCTTTCTCCCTTAGTGCGTGCTGTTACAGAATACGTTACGAGCCGGTGCATATAGTCATGTGCCCTCTTTATCGCTGTCTTCAGGTCGTCTCCGAACGCTAATCGTGTCGTTATCGCAGTTGACAGTGCTCCTCCTACTCCATGTCTCTGCCATCCGTCAGTGTTGCGTGAGGTATAAAACGTATGCTCGTTCGTTGTCGCCAATAGTGCTGTCAGCATTCCGTCGGTCTGCCTTCCACCTCTTAGCAGTACTGCCTTTGCTCCCATAGCCATAAGTTCGCGTGCTGCTTTCAGCATATCATCGTCTGTGGCCACTGTGTATCCCACAAGTCTCTCGGCTTCGTTGCAGCGTAACAAAAGTAGCGCAGCCTCTGGAACAAGAAATTGCTTGACAGCCTCCACAGCCTCATCAGGTACCAGTTGTGTACCATGTGATGAGAGGAAGCCAGGGTCACACACAATACTGCGACACGCAATGATGTCATTGCGCAGTGCTTTAATGGTCTCCACGTCACGTACGAGTCCTACTTTCACCGCCAAGGGATGCGTCTCCTGCATCACGGAGCGTACCTGATCTGTTACCAAGTCGAATGGCAGGTTGTGTATTCTGCGTATGCCGTTGCTGTCCTGTACTGTTACCGATGTTATGGCAGTCAAGGGATGTCCTCCCAATGCCGTAATAGTACGTATGTCCGCCTGTATGCCTGAGCCGCCAGTGCTGTCAGAACCTGTTATTGTCAGAATAGGAAACATGTGTAAAAGCAGAAGAAGCGAAAAGTATGACTATTCATCATTCCTTCCGCTTCTTTCATTTCTTTATTGGTTGTTTGTCTTATGAAGTATCTTTATGAGTATCTCAGCAACTGACCAGGGCGCACCTTGATGTCACGTGTGAGATGGTTAAGTCGGCAGAGATCGTCAACTGTAACCTTTCTACGTTTAGCGATGCTGTAGAGAGTTTCTCCTGCAGCCACCTTATGATAACGTTTCTCTATATTTCCCTCTTCCATTTTTCTTGCCTGCTGTACAGTCTTTCCTCCGCCATAAGTTTCTCCTCTTACGTCAGAAGCCACATAACCACCGTTTCCGATTTTACCTCTGACAGCATTAGCAGCAAGTCCTTCACGCTCATAGCGATCTTTACGGAACATATAGTAATCGTCTACCACGTCCTGATTACGGAAGTCGAACATAAGAGCGGGGTTCAATGCTACGCCACAGAGACGTGTTTCAAAGTGAAGGTGTGAACCTGTGCTTCGACCAGTATTGCCACCCAATCCTATAGGCTGTCCAGCCTTCACGTTCTCGTTTTCCTTTACGAGCCAGTCACTCATGTGACCATATATAGTTTCCAGTCCGTTGTGGTGTCTTATCACCACGTACTTACCATATCCTGCAGCCTCATAATTAACGATGCGCACCTTTCCTGAGAATGCAGCGCGGATTGTATCGCCTATGTAGACCTTAATGTCAAGTCCTTTATGTGCCCTACCCCAGCGTGCGCCGAAGTTACTTGTCACCACTCTGCTTGTTGTAGGCATACAGAAGTGTTTTAAGTTTATGCGGAAAGAGTCAGGCAACTCAGTTGCTTTATGAGCATATTTGTTATTCCATTCTTCATAGAGAGCATTTGCGGTAAGTGCCGCTTCTTCGTTCTCCATTGCTGGGCGGAGCATCAGTGTGTCCACCATTTTCATGCGTCTGTCTACCGGCGCCTGTTTGGCAAGCAAATCCTGAGCCATCGAAGGCACAGCAATAAGGGTTAACAACGCGATTGTAAATAGTACATGTATCTTTTTCAGACTCATTGGTTAGTATCTCCTTTTATTTTTGATTGTTCCAAGCCTCCATCACAATGCTAGGCGTTTCCGAAACATTTGTTTAACACGAAATCAATGCAAAGTTACAAAAAAATTATGAAATATCCAACTTCTTTTTCACATTTTGCAGTTTTACGTTAACATTTGTGCTGTATTTTAGTATTTTTTTGCTTTAATAAACTCTCTAGTAACTATTCAGTGATGATTACGTCTAACTAGATTATTCACTTACGTACACGCTTTCTCACCATGGCAATGTTAGATTTTCTTTGGCTGGAAGCCAATACCGTTAGTAACCGTGGGCGCAGCCTACGGTTGTTAGGCGCAAAACATTGTTTGCTGCCTGGAAGGCAGTACGCTGCTGATTATGTACTGCCCTCCAGGCAGATGCTCCTACACGCCATCTTATCCGTAGGCTGCACCCACGGTTACTAACAGTATAGCCTTCCAGGCTAACTCTGTCTATGCTTAGCCCATAATCACCCTTAAATTACCGCAGGATTGTTACACTCTCTCGTAACTATTCTGCAGTAGGTGCTGACTATCGCTCGGCTTTGCTGCTTGCCTTAGCAAGATGCCCGATAAGTACATAGTCCTGTGCATCGCCCTGTGGACTGATGGTACATTTTACGCCATGCGCCCTGTATGTGCAAAAGTTCTTATCCTATCTTATATAGATAAACTGCTGTCCTTACAGGGCGCATTATCTATAACACATATTCTCGGAGCGATGTCACTGGGCTACGTATGGTTTGGGCTTTCTGCCCGCTAATTCCTCCAACGCGTTAATAATACAAGGCGAGGCAATGTATAGTAGGAAAATGGTAAATTTGGGAAATACAGTAAAAGGGGCTTAATCACGCTGTGATTAAGCCCCTTTTACTGTGTGATTAAGCCCTGATTACTTTGTTATTTGGGCTTAATTACATCGTATTTTCATAATTCTCGGAAGACTATTACATATCTTCCTTATTTTCAATGCATTGCGCTCATTTATAATTTTTATCTCAAAAATGGTAAATTTTGGAAACAGGCATTTTCTCCTTCCTACTCTATTGCATTGTCTCAGCCGGCTGCTTTTAGGTCCATCGCCTTTACTATGCGCTCTACTTCTGCCGCGAACTCCTTGTCTTTCTTGATCTTCTTCTCCATTATATCTATGCTGTGCAGCACCGTGCTATGGTCTCTTGAGCCTATCATGCGTCCTATTCTCGATGCTGGGATGTTAGTGTATTTCTTTGCCAGATACATGGTGAGTTGGCGCGGAATGATAAACTCTCGTTTGCGTGAACGTCCCTTTACCGAGTTTGGTGTCACCTCGTAATGGCGACATACTCTGTCGAGTATATCGTCTACGGTTATCGGTATTCCGTCTGTCTTCACCGCACGTTGCACTACGCGCTCCACCAAGCGCATATCTATACTGCAGTTATACACAATACTGTAGGCAAGGAGCGAGTTGATAACTCCTTCTAGGTCGCGCACTGAGCCGTTTGCCTTCTGTGCTATGTAGCGTACCACTTCCTCGGGCACCTTAAGTCCGTCGCGTGCTATTTTCTTCTTTAGTATATCCACGCACAACTGCTCGTTTGGCTTTTCCATCTCTGCGAGCAGACCGCAGGAGAAACGCGTGAGCAAACGTTTGTTCATGCCTTCCAGTTCTACTGGTGGGCGGTCGCTGATAAGTATTATGCGCCTGCCGTTGCGGAAGAGGTGGTTGAAGATATGGAAAAAGGTGTCTTGCGTACCCTTGGCTGATATCCACTCCTGCACGTCGTCAACGATGAGCATATCTATTGTCTGATAGAAGCCAATGAAGTCGTTTATCTTACCTTCTTTTGTGGCATTACTGAACTGCACCTGAAAGGTTCTTGCACTGACATATAGCACTCGTTTCTCGCGATACATCTTCTTGCAGTGGTTTCCTATGGCATTGACAAGGTGGGTCTTGCCACATCCTGAGGGGCCGAAGATGAACATTGGGTTGAACTGTGTGCCCTGTGGGTGCTCGGCAATTGACAGTCCGACGGAGCGCGACAGTTTATTGCTATTGCCCTCGATAAAGGTGCTGAATGTTTGTCGTGCATCGAGATGCGAATCTATTTGTGGTAGCCCCGTTACTTTGCCTGTTCCTGGCGCTTCTACTCCTGCATGCGCAGTGGCATCAGTATTGGCTGCCATGTCGGCAGTGTTCTCGCTACCATCAACAATCAACGCTTTTCCCTTGCCGCTGGGCTGGTCTTCCACCACCTTTATGTACCAGTCAAGGTTTATCCTGCCAAAGGTATTGAAGATTGCCACACGCATCACGTTAAGATATCTTTTTTCTATCTCTTCGCATATATACGAACTGGGCACTGCCAATACTAGTGTCTTCGTTGCAACTTTATAGGCTTGCAACGTGACATGCGAGAACAGTCGCTCGTAATCTTCGACCGTTACGTTCTCATGAATGTATTTCTGGCATGACGTCCAGAGTGACTTGGTATCTTGTAGCAAAATGCGTGTAGTGTATATTCGTTATTATTTATCTTTCTTTCCAAACACAGAGAAGTGTACATAGCGCTTGGGGTGTGCTTTGAGGTCTATCACGAGAGAGTCTGCATTACCCACAACGCTATTGAGATTGTTGTACAGCGTATTGTCGTGCATCAACAGTCCGAGTGAGCCTTCGTTGCTATTAAGCGTCTTTGTCAACTGCTCCACGTTGTCGAGTGTGCGGTTCACCTTAGCCATAGTGCCCTGCAGGTCTATCTGCGTAAGGTTGTCTGTAAGCACCTCGGTATTGGCGAGTGTGTTGCTGGCGTGCTGCATAACTCCAGGTAGGGTTTTGTTGACTCCTACCATCATCATGTTGAGTTCTGCTGTTGACTTCTTTAGGTTTGCTGACATATCCTCCACGTTGTGCAACATGTTTGCTATCGCTGGGTCAGCCAATAGTGTGTTGAGCGAGGTCACGATGCTATCAAGTTTAGGAAGCATAGCCTGCACCTGCGGCATCATCTCTGACACTCCGCTCATCAGTCCACTTTCTTCTACTCCAGGTATCACCTCACCAGGATTTATACGTTCACGAGGATTTGTGGCAAGCAACAGCGACACCTTCATATTGCCCATGAGGTCGGTCTCTATCATAGCCGTTGAACCGGCTGGTACACGCAAGTTTTTGTCGAGCGCTACCTCTACGGTGATGTTTCCAGACTTTTCATAGTCGTAGTTTATATTGGTCACTGTACCTACCTTATAGCCGTCAGCATAGATGGCGGTAGACTTTGCCAGCCCTTTTACGTCGGGGAACGACATATAATATGTGTTGTCACTACTGAAGAGCGACAATCCCTTGAGGAAATTCATTCCGAAGAACAGTGCCACAAGCCCCACTATGGCTACAATGGCTATCTTTACTTCTTTTGTAAAATATGTTTTCATCTTCTTGACTTTTTGCTTTTCTTGAGCATTAGTAATGTTAAAAAAATAACTTATTCATTCTTTTTATATTGTTAGAGTAATGTTTTCTTACGCATTTTTTATCTTATCTTGCTGGCTATTTTGTGGCTATTCATCAGTCACGATGCCCGCATCGCTCCTTCTTCATATCCCCAAAATATCTCAGCAATCTAAGATAAAAACTGCGAAAGTTATTTTTTCAACATTACTTACGCCCCTTGCATGCCGTTTTTACTTATTCGTTTTAAACTCGCGTATTGCCTCATTGATGTTCATTTTCTCGCCATTCTTGAAGGCAATGATGAAACAATCGGGGAACTTATTTATCAATTCCTTACGCAGTTTATATATCTCGTTGTAGTTGGCAGAGGCACCTATGGTATATTTTACCATGCCGTTCTCTTTATAATATTGTGCATCCTTCTCGCCTTTAAAGCGTGAATCATTGGAGCGCAATACCTTCTCTGCCACGAATATCTGCAGTTTAAACACAGGTTTGCCGTCTGTTTCTGTTACGGTCTTCACCACTTCTGCCTTCTGTGGCTCTACTTTTTTCTCTGGTTCCTTGGCTGGTGCGGCAGTTTCTTCTGTGCTTCTTGTTGCAGGTGCCGGTGGCACGATGTTAGGAATGTTGCCTTCCTGCCGACTGCGTGCTATGTATGGCGGACGTGCCGTGGCGTCATACTTTGCTCTATATGCATAGAATGCCTGATAGATGCCTCTTGCTATGTTGTCCACCTGTGCGTCATCATTGAGCAAACGCTCCTCGTCTGGGGTAGAGATAAAGCCTAATTCAATCAGACAACTAGGCATTCCTGTTTCTCTCAGTACTAGGAACCCCGCCTGCTTCACGCCTTTGTTTGGGCGTAACGCCTCTGCGCAGACATTCTGTTGCACCAGTTTAGCGAGTTCTACGGACTTATGCATATTCTTATCCTGCATCAGTTCGAAGATGATATAACTCTCCTCGGAATTTGGGTTAAAGCCCTGATAACGTTCCTCATAATCTTTTTCTACGAGAATTACGCTATTCTCTCGCTTCGCTATATCGAAGTTATCCGCTGCACGGTGCATTCCTAGGGTATATGTTTCCAGCCCTCGCGCGGTTTTACCACCAGGCAGGGAGTTGGTGTGTATGCTTATGAATAGGTCTGCCTTAGCCTTGTTTGCTATATCTGCACGACCATGTAACGTTACGAAGACGTCACTCTTACGTGTGTATATCACCTTTACATCTGGACAGTTACGTTCTACGTAACCTCCGAATGCCAATGCCGTGCGCAGATTTATGTCCTTCTCTTTTGAAAATGTGCCTATCGCACCAGCATCATGACCGCCATGACCGGCATCTATAACGAGTGTAAACTGCTTTGCCTGTGCAGCGCACACGAAAGCGCAGCACACCAACAGAGCCAGTATAGTTCTTATAATACGTTGCATATATGGTTATTACAGGTCGTTTTCCGTCTTTTTCACGCATACGTGGCATTTATTCATTGTCACATATATTGTGCAAAGTTAAGAAAAAAATCTTTTTCACACAATATTTTTATACTTTTGTAACACAAAAAAAAGGCAATACTCCATGGTATTGCCTTTTTCGTAACCTCTAAGAAAGTTACTTACTGCTATGCCTTGCAACGGACTACATCAGTATTACGATGCCAAGTCCCACTGCTGTGGTCAATGTCAGCATTTTAAAAATTGTCATTGTCATTGGTTAGTTATATTTAAGGTTTATTACTTAGTCACAGTTAGTTACAAGTTTTTACCACAGTCGCTGTGAGATGCGTAGGCTTATCTCGGGGAATACGCTGTATTTCTTAACTGAATCTACGTATCGCGCTATGTTAGAAGGAAGGTTCGTTACGTCTTTCACGAGGTTAACGGTACAATATACCTTATTACCTTCTGCGTCTACGCCCACCGGTGTGCTGATATCAACACTAGGTTTGCCTCCCCAGAACATTACGCCTGCGTCTATGGCTATGCTTGTTCGTTTATCTTTCGTTATCGGTGTATCGAATCCTAAGCCGAGGTATGGCTTAAACTTGTTTACTCGTGCCGCTGCTACTATGGAGTTATCCTCATCGGGAACGAAGCGCAGTGTCTCACCAGCATGGCGTATCACCTCACCTTTTTTGTAACGTATCTCGCCTGTTTTCTTCACTCTACCGTTGGCATCGGTACGATATTCTACCTGGCGCATATCGTCTCCCTCACCAACGTAGTATGGATTATCAAGTTTCTCGCTGTAGTCATAGTAGATATCTTGGTCTGCTATGATATCTCGGGTCATCGTTCCTATAGGCAATGACATGCCAAACTCGGAGTAATATCTATTGTCTGACGGGTCTATGCCTAACAGTTCGTTCATCTCGCTTGGCACATCACCCTTATTATACCCTTTCTCTACTGCACCTTCTGCGCGCGCTCCCCAATAGCGTAGGCGTGAATTGGCTATCTCAAAGGTTCCGTCACCTGCATTGTCTACACCCATAGAGCCGAGGTCTATAAGGCTTTCTTTTGCCAAGGCCTTTTTATACATAGAGTTATATGCGTTTATCGCCTCAAGGTTACGCACGCTTTCGGGGGTATTCTGTACGTCGACTATAACGTCATTACCATAGTAGAAGCCCATGGTGACATGCAGTTTACGGAAGTTTTTGAATGGGAAGACATCGACAAGAAATTTAAAGTTGTTCATCTTTAAGTCGCCCTGCATGTCTACTGTTCTGTTAGGCGTTTTGCCTGTAAGTGCTTTTAGCGTCTTAGACATTCTCTCAAAGCGATGGTCCTGCTCATCGGCAGTAAGGTCCTCTGATACCTCCATGTTAAAACTGGCGTCATACCTATAAAGCGGACGGAACACACCGCCCATGCGAAGACGCGCCCACTCGCTCATCGGTGTAGCCAGATCAAAGCCTAAGCCGCTGGTGCCAACAGTAAAAGCGACATCAAAATGGTTAAACCATCCATTCTTCTCTGTCGTCTTTGGCTGTGCGATTGCCGCATTTTCCTGTGCGCTGGCCGTGGCAGACAAACAGAGAAGGGCAAGGGCTATTATGTTTTTTTTCATTATTCTAATCTATATGATATAGTATTCTTACTTCTATTATCTCTCCTTAGGCAACTTTTAACAACGGTTTACCATAGACGTCGCGTGAAACGCACGCTTATCTCGGGATAAACGGTATAGTTGTCTGCCGTCTTTACATGGTCACCAAGGGAACCGGTGATATTGTTTACGTCACGCACAAGGTCTAAATTCTGAGTTAACACATTACCGCTTGCGTCCATACCAACAGGCAGTTTAACGTCGAACACGGGACTGCCGCCCCAGAAGAGCACACCTGCGTCTATACCTATACTACTGCGTTTGTCCTTAGAAGCAGCAAACTCATAGCCTAAACCAAGGTATGGCTTGAACTTATTAACATGCACATCAACGCGCACCATGTCGTCATCATCAGGCACAAGACGTACGGTTTCGTCTTTACTACGTATCACTTCGCCCTTGCGATGAACGAGGTTTCCTTTTAAATCGTATATATCTTGCTGAGCAATAACATCATGGGCATATGTTCCTATCGGCATGCTGATACCGTATTCGGCATACGTCGCATTGCCACTGGCATCGGTCGTCTCGCCCCAACTGCGCAGTTTGTTGATAATTTTGCTCTCCATATCAGCATCAATATCTATGCCTAACTCTGAGAGGTCAACAAACTCACCACGACGAGCCTGCTCATACATTGCGTTATACGAACTCATAGCCGCAAGCGTATTAACGCTCAACGAGGTGTTGTGACCCTCTACTATAGTGCCGTTGCCGATGAAGAAGCCCGCTGTAACGCGCCAATGACGATTATTCTTAAATGGGAACACGTCAACGAGAAACTTGAAGTTGTTCATTCTCTCACTGCCTTCCAGTTCCACTGTGCGCGATGGAGCAGTACCCATGAATGACTCCATCATGCTTGACAGTTTCTCAAAACGGCGTGTTTGTTCTTCTTCTGATACACCAGAGGCTATTTCTGTCCCGATAGTGGCAGAGTGATGACTGGGCAAACGAAACGTGC
This sequence comes from uncultured Prevotella sp., assembly GCA_934272845.1. Taxonomy (GTDB): domain Bacteria; phylum Bacteroidota; class Bacteroidia; order Bacteroidales; family Bacteroidaceae; genus Prevotella. Next base: position 86,540 of record CAKQSF010000004.1, on the reverse strand, counting down.
CACCTGCACGAAGACGCACCCAGTCTGTTATGGGTGTTGCTACGTCAAAGCCGAAACCTGTAGTGCCGAGAGTAAAAGAAGCATCGAAATGGTTGAACACTCCATTTTTACTCATCGTGCACTGGGATTCTGCCGAAGTATTATTGTTGACATTCTGAGCCATAACATTAGCCGTTATGCCTAGTCCGAGCAATATTGTCGTTATTTTTTTCATCACTTTTGTATTACAGAAACTATCCATTAACAGAGATAACGCCTCGTTTCTTTATGCTTTATAACATGGTTTTTCTTTCCTCATGACTGTCATAGGTTGACAATATAGTAGAAATAGTTCGGCAAAGTTATGAAAAAAATCTTACACACACAAGCAAATAACAGATTTCTTGTTTGCAAGTTACTTACATTTATGTAAAAAGGACAAAAAACAACAGTGAAATTTTGCTGTTTAAGATTTATTCCTTAACTTTGCAAACTATATTTATATGGTGCATTTAAACTTGTACTATGTAACGATACATCAACAAAATGATAACAGACGACGATTTATTACTGATGCAGGATGCCATGCTTCTGGCGCAGAAAGGCGAAGGTTGGGTAAACCCCAATCCGCTTGTCGGGGCACTGGTGGTAAGAGATGACGAGGTGATAGCCAAAGGGTATCACGCAAAATACGGTGAGTTACACGCAGAAAGGGCTGCATTTAAGGATGCGGAAGAGAAGGGAGTTGACTGTAAAGGGGCCACTATGTATGTAACACTGGAGCCTTGCTGTCACGAAGGTCACCAACCTCCATGTACCGATGCCATCATAGAGCATGGCATAGCACGCGTTGTTGTTGGACTGAACGACCCTAACCCTCTCGTTGCGGGCAAAGGACTGGAGATACTGAGAAAGGCTGGTATTGAGGTAGACGTAATGGAGGGAACACCTATTGCGGAGGCCCTTGTTAAACAATTGCGTACGCAGAACAGGGCTTTTCTGAAGTATATCACTACAGATGCACCATGGATTACCGCGAAATGGGCAATGACTCTTGATGGTAAAATTGCCACTACAACAGGTGACAGCAGATGGGTAACGGGAGAGAAAGCACGTGAATATGTGCATAAGGTGCGCAGAATTAACGCTGCTATACTATGCGGCATTGGCACGGTGATTGCCGATGACCCTATGCTTAACGTCAGATTAAGCCCCGAGGTGTTAGAGAGTATGGGACTGATGGAACATGAAGTACGCCACCCTATACGCATTGTGGCTGACAGACAGGCTCGCATTCCGATGGAAAGCCAACTGGTTAGCACTGCAAGGGAGATTACAACAGTGGTGGTTTACGCTGATGGGGCGGACGAGGAAAAACTGCAAATGCTGAGAGAAGCAGGCGTAGTATTATGGAACTGCAATACGCTTAAGGAACTAACACAACGCGCTCGAGCCGAAAAAATAGACAGCATACTGCTGGAAAGCGGTGGTACACTGAGCGAAGCACTACTCAAGGAAGGGCTGATTGACGAGGTTATGGCGTTTATCGCACCTAAGATTATCGGCGGAAAAATGGCAAAAACACCTGTTGAAGGTGACGGAATAGAGATGATGGCAGATGCCATTACGCTGCACGACAGGGTCGTTATGCCTATTGGGGAAGATATTCTCATTAGCGGATTGGTTAATAATTCTATCATTAACGGTTCTGCCAACATTCATAACGAAGATTAAGTAATGTTGAAGAAATAACTTGTGCAGTTCTTGTCTCAGATTGCTGAGATATTTGTGGGAATATAAACATGGGTGCCATCCACCAACAAACGGGGGAGAAGCGAAAACAGAGGGGGGCGATGCGCGCTTCGGGACTGATTAATAGCCATAAAATAGCCAGCAAGGTGAAATAAAAACAGTACAAAATAACATTACTCTAACATTTATAAAATAATCAAGTTATTTTTTTAACATTACTAAATGTTCACAGGAATTGTAGAAGAAATAGGGCGGATTAAGGCTATACGACGGGGTGTTAAAAGCATCACACTGGAGATAGAGGCTTCGCTGGTTATGCAAGGCACACTGGTTGGAGATAGTATCGCTACCAACGGTGTATGTCTTACGGTAACCTCTATGACACCAACTGGCTTCACGGCTGACGTAATGCCTGAGACCGTTAAACGCACATCACTCGCTTCTCTGAAACCAGGAAGCGAGGTTAACCTTGAAAGAGCATTAACATTACAATCACGTTTGGGCGGACACATCGTGCAAGGACATGTTGACGGAACTGGAAAAATATGTCAACGCATTAATGACGATAACGCCATCTGGTTGTGGATAGATTGCTCTAACACCTTGATGCACTACATCATAGAGAAAGGTAGCGTAACGATTCAAGGCGTAAGTCTTACCGTTGCCAAGGTTAAGGAAACATCATTCGCTGTTTCTCTAATCCCACATACACAGGGGGCTACGACACTTCACGCTGCAAAAGTGGGCGATACGGTGAACATTGAGAATGATGTCTTGGCGAAATATGTAGAGAAATTACTCATACCAAATACCCACACAAAGGATAACGACACTAAGAATAATCATGCTGATAATGAAAAGAAGATTAGCATGTATCGTAATTTTATGAACAATAGGTAGTTTACACACCTTTTACTTGGAACTAAAAACATGCAAGAAGATTTTCAATTCAATACCGTTGACGAGGCTCTTGAGGCTCTGAAGGCTGGAAAATGCATCCTCGTTATAGATGATCCCGACCGCGAAAACGAGGGAGACCTTATCTGTGCGGCACAGTTCGCAACGACAGAGAACGTTAATATGATGGCAAGCATTGCTAAAGGACTTATCTGTATGCCTATGAGCAAGGCGTTATGCGAGAAACTTGATCTACCACAGATGGTCATGCACAACAGCGATAACCACCAAACGGCTTTCACTGTTAGCGTAGACCACATCACAACGACAACGGGTATCTCTGCTGTCGAACGCGGCATTACGGCACGTGCCATTGCTGACCCTAACTCTAAGCCTATCGACTTCCGACGTCCTGGACACATGTTCCCGCTGCAAGCAAGGGAAGGGGGCGTACTGGTTCGTACCGGACACACAGAGGCTACCGTTGACCTATGCCGCATGGCTGGACTCGTAGAGGCTGGACTGTGCTGCGAAGTGATGCGCGAAGACGGAACCATGATGCGCACAAAAGAACTGAAGGAACTGGCTGCTGAACACGAATTAGTCTGCATTACGGTAAAATCTCTCGTAGAATATCGCCGCCGTACGGAGAAACTTATTGAGAAAGTAACTGATGCCGAATTACCAACCAAATATGGAACGTTCCGCGCTGTGGGCTTCATCAACAAGATTACGGGAGAACATCACGTAGCATTGGTAAAGGGAGATGTTACCACTCCTGAGCCTGTTCTGTGCCGTGTACACTCTGAATGTCTTACGGGCGATGCCTTCGGTAGCCTTCGTTGCGACTGCGGTGAGCAACTTGCAGAGGCGTTAAAGCGCATAGAGAAACGTGGAAGGGGCGTATTGCTATATCTGCGACAGGAAGGTCGCGGCATAGGTCTTATCAACAAACTGCGTGCTTACCACCTGCAAGACCAGGGAATGGATACTGTGGAGGCTAACATTGCACTGGGATTTGCGGCTGATTTGCGCGAATATGGCACTGGAGCAAGCATCCTTGCCGACCTGGGCATTAAGGAACTGATACTCATGACCAACAATCCACTGAAGATTTCTGGCATTGATGGATTCGGACTTAAGGTCGTTTCACGCGAACCTATAGAAATGACTTGTAACGAAAAGGATGAATTCTATATGTACACTAAGTACGCAAAGATGGGACATCTGCTACACGTTAAGAAGCCTAAGAATAAATAACAGACTGTTCAAGAGATGTTAACAGCACCGAATTCCATAACAAACTGTTAGAAAAAGAAAAAAATTAGACTACAATTTTCGTAACAAACTGTTAGAAAGAAGAACAACTAAGGTTGTATTTTTCGTTACAAACTGTTAGAATGAAGAACAACTAAGGCTGTATTTTTCGTAACAAACTGTTAGAATGAAGAACAACTAAGGCTGTATTTTTCGTAACAAACTGTTAGAAAGAAGAACAACTAAGGCTGTATTTTTCGTAACAAACTGTTAGAAAAAGAAACAACTTAGACTATAATTTTCATAACAAACTGTTAGAAAGAAGAACAACTAAGGCTGTTAACAATATTAAGAACACCAGTGAATGCAATAGCATTACCATCTTAATGTACTGTTCTCTTCCCTTTAAAAAAAATACACAAACAAACCAATCGATATGAAGATAGTAGAAGGAAAACTGGTCGCAGAAGGCCAAAAGATAGGCATTGTAGCCTCTCGTTTTAATGATTTCATCGTTTCTCACCTCATAACAGGAGCAGAAGACTGTTTCGTTCGCCATGGCGGTGATACTGACAACCTCACCCTTGCATACGTTCCTGGTGCTTTTGAGATACCTCTCACCGCACAGAAAATGGCTGAATCTGGCAAGTTTGACGCCGTAGTATGCCTCGGAGCAGTAATACGTGGCGCAACACCTCACTTTGATATGGTTGCTAACGAGTCTGCAAAGGGCATAGCACAGGCTGCGATGAAGAGCGGAATACCTGTACTTAACGGCATCCTTACTACCGACAGCATAGAACAAGCAGTAGAACGCGCTGGCACAAAGGCTGGCAATAAGGGCGCAGACGCCATGATATCAGCCATAGAAATGATAAACCTCAACAAGAACTTCTAATACGAAGAGATAATGAAGATAGGTTTTGACAACGACAAATACATACGTATTCAGTCTGAACACATCAAGGAACGCATCGCAAAGTTCAGTGGAAAACTCTACCTTGAACTTGGAGGAAAACTCTTCGATGACCATCATGCAAGCCGAGTGCTGCCAGGTTTCCAGCCTGACTCTAAACTGAGAATGTTCCATAAGTTGAGCGATCACATCGAGATTGTTATCGTTATCAGCGCTGAAGACATTGAGAAGAACAAGGTACGTGCTGACCTTGGCATTACATACGATGAGGACGTGTTGCGCCTTCGCGATGAGTTCATCAAACGCGGTTTCTACGTTGGCTCTGTAGTATTGACCCACTACAGTGGACAACACTCTGCCGATGCATTCCGCCAACGTCTTACTCGTCTCGGTATCAAGTCTTACGTACACTACCTTATTGACGGTTACCCACACAATGTGGACCTTATCGCCAGCGATGAAGGTTTCGGCAAGAACGACTATGTAGAGACCGAGCGCCCTCTTGTCATCGTTACTGCACCTGGACCAGGCTCTGGTAAGATGGCAGTATGCCTATCCCAACTCTACAATGAGCACAAACGTGGTGTAGAGGCAGGATATGCTAAGTTCGAAACATTCCCTGTTTGGAACCTTCCTTTGAAGCATCCAGTAAACATTGCGTACGAAGCCGCAACGGCAGACCTTAACGATGTGAACATGATTGATCCGTTCCACCTTGAGGCCTACAACAAGATAGCCATCAATTACAACCGTGACATAGAGATATTCCCTGTCCTCAACGCCCTCTTCGAAGGCATATACGGCAGCAATCCATACAAATCACCAACCGATATGGGCGTGAACATGGTAGGATTCTGCATCTCTGACGATGAAGTTTGCTGTCAAGCATCAAAGGATGAGATAATACGTCGTTACTATGCAGCCACCAATAAGTTCGCTAATGGTGCCGACAACGAGAGCGAAGTGCAGAAGATTCAGATGCTCTTCAACCAGGCTAAGATTACTACAGCAACCCGTAAGGTTACTACTGTGGCTAAACAACGCCGTGATGAGACAGGTACTCCATGCGCAGCAATTGAACTTGCCGATGGTACTATGATTACATCAAAGTCTACAGACCTCCTTGGTCCAAGCGCAGCACTGTTGCTTAACGCTACAAAGTATCTTGCAGGCATTGACCATAACGTGCGTCTTATACCGCAAAACATGATAGAACCTATCCAGAAGACGAAGATAGACTATCTTGGTGGTAACAACCCACGCCTTCATACCGATGAGGTTCTCGTTGCTTTATCAGTACTTAGTCAGGCTGATGAGAACTGTCGCAAGGCTCTTGCGCAACTCCCTGCCCTGCGTGGTTGCCAGGTTCACTCTACAGTAATGCTATCAGAGGTAGACCATAAGATATTCAAGAAACTGGGAATAGGGCTCACATGTGACCCTGTTAAGAAGAAATAGGCGGGACATCATCCCCACCCTTTAACGTAACCAGGCACAAATCACCGTCTCATATAAACTTTTAAAAAACTCGCGAGTTCTTCACTTGCGAGTTTTTTGTTTATATTAGACGGTGATTTTTCAGATGTTTACGGTTATATTAGACGGTAATTTTCCTATGGTTACGCTTAAACCAGACGGTGATTGTCGGATGATTACGGTTATATTAGACAGTGATTGCCGATGATTACGTTTAAACAAGACGGTGATTTATGGATGATTACGGTTATATAAGACGGTGATTGCCGATGATTACGTTTAAACAAGACGGTGATTATCGGATGATTACGGTTATATTAGACAGTGATTGCCGATGATTACGTTTAAACTAGACGGTGATTGTCCGATGATTACGTTTAAACTAGACGGTGATTGCCCGATGGTTAAACACTGTGTAAACATCCGAAGGCATATTATTAAACAAACAATCCAGCAAAGGGGATATCCCTCTGCTGGATTGTTTGTTTAATATTATCAGTACCATTGCTTCACAATAAACGTAATAATACTGATTTATATTTGTCGATTAATATGTCACCTTACGAACGGTACCATCGCTATACTTTACAACAACGATGCCCATACCTGCCTTTGGTGCGTCAATCTTAACGCCACCTATAGTTGTGTATGATACAGGCTCAGCGTTTTCGTCATATGATTTAACACCCTCTACGCCTGTTGTACCAATCGTCAAAGTACTGTTAACATTTGAAGAAACCTTCAGATAAGACTGATTGGCGTTGAGATAACCATGCTTTAACTCATTGGTATAAGCGCTTGAGTGAAGGTTATCAGTAGCAGTAGAAAGAACTAATTGACCATTTTCTACGTTCCAAACGCGCATTGTCTTTGCATCAAACGTAACACGTGCATTAGCATATCCATCAACAAAGTCATTACAGAAATAAACCCCTGAGAGTTTGTTGCCGCTTACAGTACCATAGTTACCATAAAGAAGGTCCAAACGATTGTTAGAAGGATCCTCAGAACTACACTCTATCAGCATAGGAGTACCTCCAGGTTTAACCTCTGATGTTATTTCTTCAAGAGCAAAATGCTCTGTATCATAACTCTTAACATAATATGCCTTCATTCCTGTAGAAGCAAACTTGAATGGGAAAGAAGCATAGAACGGTGCATAATACTTACCACCAGCATTTAATGTTGGTTTAACACCGAAGTAATTGTCAGAAGAACTTGATGATATAGGATATATAGCCCAATATTTAAACGCGACCTTACTATTAGATATAGTTGTTGTTATTGCGAAATTATCCCATAAATTCCAAGTGGAAGCCCAAAGATACAATGTCATTCCAGACTTAACAGCCGACAACTGATAACTGTTTGCTTTGTTATTCTGAGTCAGTGTAAGTTTAGCATCAGTCATTCTTGAGACACTTGTTCCCTGTCCTTCTAGATCTACATTGTTTCCATTAATCTTAGCATAAATAACACTTGCAGGATCACTAATCGGTGATCTGTTGACATCCTCATACAATGTTATTGCCTGAAAGTTCTGTCCTGTGCCTGCCGTGGTGCTGATAAGAGCCTTATCGTGGTCTACGAAAACATATGTATTCCTGTTTGGCGAACCCATATATTTGTATCCAAGGTTTGTAACACGGTAGTAACCGTCACCGTTTACCTGCGCATTAACACCAACGGTCATTGCAGAAGCAATAATAGCGAGTAAAAATTTCTTCATCATATTCAATTCTCTCCTTACTAATTAATATCTTAAAGTGGCAAGTTCCGTAAACGTTACATGAACATTATTAATATCATCCATGAACATTCACGGAACCTGCCTATATTATATTCCCCCCAAAAGGGTACTATCTCCTCTCCAAGGGAACATTACAAATTCATCAGGAGACTTTACTTAGCGATACAGATGCTGACACGGTTCAACTCAGGAATAGTGTAAGGCTGCTCAGAAGAGCCCTTACCCTCTGCAGTGATGCGGTCGGCAGCAATGCCATACTTCTTGATAAGAGTATCCTTAACCATCTCAGCACGCTTCTGTGAGAGAGGGATATTGATTTTATCGTTACCTGTTCCCTTATCAGCAAGACCTGTTATAGTAACCTTTGTGTCAGGATACTTCTTCATGTACTCAGCAACCTCGCCCACCTTCTGTGCCTCAGAAGCAAGAAGTTTAGTACCAGAGATGTTGAAGAAGATGTCCATACGCAGTGGCTCGACAGCCGTTTCAACCTTCTTAGTCTCAACAGGCTTCTCAACAATCTTCTCTACGATACGGTCGCGATAAACAATCTTTGGAGCAACTGGTTCAATCTTCTTCTCCTTGTAAGTCTCACCGAATGCATACTTAACGCCAACAAGAGCATTAAAGTACCAGTCAGCATTACCAGCCTTCTTAGAGTTGTATTTATCTGTAGTAACATTAGCAGAAACCTCAGCACCTACAGTCCACTGTTTAGCAACTTTAAAGTCAGCAGCAAGAGCAGCATGACCTACGGCACGTGCCTTAGTACCTGTCCAAAGGTAACGCAGATACTGGCTTGCCTCGTATTCGTTAACCTGTGGCAGAGTGCCATAATTGTTTATCAACTGATTGTTAACATCAGCAGCCTCACCATTGCTGAATGCGATGTTTACACCTCCACCGACGAATGCAGTAACATCAACAAGGCGATTAGGGTTAACACCAGATATAAGGTTAGAGAGGTTGAACGAAACATCCACCATAGGAGCAACATAGTTGTACTTCCACTTGTATGTCTCACCGAAGAGTTCAGAACCTCCCTTGCTCTGCCATGCATTAACAATGAAGCGAGCACCTACTACCTTTCCGAAGTTATAGCCTACACCTATCTGAGCGTTAGGAGAAATAAGGTCTCCCATGCCAATCTCACCAAGCGTGTACTGGGCACCAAACTGCGCCTGTACGTAAGCGTGTGGCTGGAACACATACTCGGTCTTTCCGCAGCATTGAGCAGCGTCTGCGCCTGCCTGCGCCTCACATTGAGCAGAAGCGCTGACAGCAACACCACCAAGCAGTGTCATGAAAAGTGATTTCTTGATATTCATAATCTGAATTGTTGTATAATTAATGTTTATGTATCACGAAGTGATTATTGCCTTTTTCATATCATGGCAGTACTGTTTAGTGTGCCTGTATTTTCAAAGGTTGCTTTGAAGGTCGCTTACATTGATAACTCTCCCCCTTGAACTGTATTATCAATTCTCGGTCAGTGAGGGTTGTTATGTAAGCCTCCTCGACCAAGTACTGATGTCTGTCACTTGCCAACTGCTGCATATCCACATAGTAGATATACATCTTTCCATTGAGCAACTTCCACTCTCTGAAGCAGATATCCTGTGAGTTAATACTCGACATTCCCCCTCCTTCGTTAAAGTCTATTCCCCTATGCTGCGCTTCATCGAATATCCACCGTCCTTGCAGTTCGGTAGTATTTACCGCAATCTTCACCACTCGGCTACGTTTCGTTGGCAATACAGAGTATCTGTCTCCCTTCTTTATCGTGCCATGAAAGGACCCATTATCCATAGCATCGGCGTATGCCATAGCCATTTTGCGGTGTCCCCTCACTGTAGTGACATACATGGAGTCGCTGTCGAAGTTATCCAGCGTAACGAGGAAAGCCTCGTCTGGTGTTTCGTCCAGTTCCTCCACCATAGGGTTAATAGGGCTTTCGCCAGCCTGTTGCCCGTTCTTCTTGCTGTTGCTGCAACCATTGCAGGCAGCAAGAAGAAGAGACATAATCAATACTGGTATATTATATAATAACCTGCGATACATTTAATCTATACCTTTACGGTCAATTAGCGTACAACCTGATAGTAACCAACCCACTCTACGCCTTGGTAGTCAAGAGCACGATACTCGATAGTGTTGACACCAGACTTAAGTTGTGAAGTAATATCAATGCTGTTGCCTTCAACATACTGACCGTTGCCACCGTTTACGCGGATGTACTTCTTATAGATAGGAGAAAGGAGTTCGCCTGTCCATGTAGTAGGAATGATAGTAACATTACCCTTTACAGAAGAAGGAGCGCCATAGAAACCGCAGACACCGAGACCATTGTCAGAGTTGATGAGCAATGTAGGCTTGAAGAGTTCTGGAGTGTACTTAGCGACCTTAGCAGCAGCCTTGTCGAGATAAGCAAATACGCGCTGTGGGAGAACGCCGTTAGACTCAATCTTCTCCTGGAGGTTACGAATGTTATCGAGTACAAGGTTCACGTCAACGAGAGCCTCGTTAAGAGCGTCGATAAGGTCATTAACGTCCTTGAAGTTCTGGTTGATGTCGCCCAGCATGCTATTGAAGATACCGTTAACACTCTCTGTAACGTCAACATTTATATTAACATTCTGAGCAGGGATTGTTACGTACTGTACAGGAATTGTTACAGGAACTGTAATCTCCTGACCAGGAACAGTGATAGAAGTAGATGGTATAACAACTGTAACCTCACGTGGTTCCTTACGTGTAGTGAAATTACCATTAGCGGGATCGTATGACTCTGGAACGTCAATCATTACTGTTGTAGAAACCGTCTTATCACCAGTAGAAACGTTCTGTGAAGGAACTGTGACTGTAACATCCTGAGTGAATGGACCAACTGGGATATCCACGAATGGACCAACGGTTACATTAGCATTCAAGATAACCTTACCGTCAGCAGGCTTAATCTCATTAACGTGGTTAAACTTAGACTGGATGTCAGCGATATCGCCAGTAATCTTGTCAAGCATGAACTGCTTGTTGATCTGGTCAGAGATTTCCTTACCAAGTTTCTTAGAAGCCTTAGAGATAAGACTCTTAGCGTTGTTATATGCCTTCCAGTACTTACCACCGTCAGCGAATACTCCATCAACAGTATTGAAGCCGAGTGGAGAAACTGCGAGAGCAGCAACGTTGTAGTTAGAGTAAACAGCGTGCTCACCATACTTGTCAGTCCAAGCACACTTAACGCCCTGAGCGTCGAGTTGCATAGCCTGTGCAACATCTACAGCAACCTTTGCAAAGTCCTGAAGAGCAATCTTAGCACCAGACTTATCTCTTACGCTAACGAGATCCTTAAGAGCAGTCTTAATCTTGCTCTTGTCTATATTAAGATGTACGTTAGGATCACCGAGACCAGCCTGATCGATTGTTGCAGAGACGGTGTAGAAACCATTGTCTGCAGCACGAGTTGGAGCAGTAGCACCGAAGTGGAGTACATCGTCAGTCTTTTGGATTGCACCAAGTTTAACTGCGCACTCCTCGTCCTGGCTATTAACGAGTGACAAGCCATTCATGCCTTCGAAGTCAACGGTGTTAGGGTTGATAGTAACATAGAGTTGACCAGCCTTACCGTTCATAAGAACAGAGTTAGACTTCAGACGAATAGGTTCAACACTTGTATCGCCATTTCCTGGGAATGACACATTCTGTGTTGCCACGCCATAGTATGCTACGAGCATATTGGTCTGCAAGTTTGTCATAACAGAGTTGTAAGAACCGAATGCTGGGTTAACAACCTGCTGAACGATAATACCTGTTACCTGCTTAGCGCGAGCATCTTCAAGTTTACCTACACGCTCAATAAGATCATCAATCTGATCCTCTACAGTGTTCAAGCGATATGCGATAGAACCCTCTGCTGGGTTTTCTGCATTACCATTTTCACCATAGATATCCTTAATAATATTCTCACCCTTATTAAGACGATCAATTACAGAACCTTCCTTAGGATCATCCTTTGAACCTTCTACACCATAAAGTTCGTTAAGGATAGGAGTGATATCAACTGACTCTGGGATAGTAACTTCTTCTGGATCACCAACCTTGTTTCCGTTTTCGTCATACTTCTGGATATACAGAGTCTTCTTGTCCGCAGAAACAGTAACTTCTGACTTAACCTTCTTCAAGGTTACAGCCTTGAAACCATCTTCGCCTGACTTACCAACAGTGAAAGTAACCTTATCCCTGTCTTCGCTCTCAGTGAATGTAGAGATTGTTCCTGGCTCTATTTCCTCAGAATGGCCTGTGCTATCAGTAATCTTATACTTTCCTGTTGTCTCGTTATATTCTACCTTACAAGAGCATGTAGCACCAGCAGAAGATATAGTATAGGTCCATGTCTTGCCGTTTTCATCAGTAATTGTTATAGTCTTCTGGTCTGGAGAAATTGTCACAGTATGTGTTGGATTCAACTGATACTTTTCACCGCCAATAACTATATAATCCTTATCACCCTCAGTTACATAAGTAGGAATATAAAGCCTATTACCTGCATTATCAACAAAGTTACCGTCAGCATCCTTCATAATCTGATTAGAAGTCACCTTAACTTCGTTGCTTCCCTGCTTAATGGTGTAGGTACCATCCGCATTCTTAGTGATAGAAACAGGATCACAATTACATGAATTAATAGCCTGCAACTTTGCAGCCAAATCGCTAATCTGCTGTTGCAAGTCCTCCATTGCCTTCTTCTGATCCTGCAGATTAACGCGGATTTCGTTACCGTCCTCCTCTGAATAATCCTTACAAGATGTAAGAGACGCAGCAGAACCAACAACTGCACATGCGAGCATGAATTTTGTAATGATTCTCATTGTTTTGTTAATTAAGAGTTAATATATAATTTTCTTTCTGATTTACGGTTTACGTTTTACACAGATTTTCTCTCGTGCGTGCGCAAAAACATTTTATATAGTAATGCAATAAACTTTCTAACAGATTTTAATGAATATATTCAGTTGCAAAGGTAAGAATAAAAAAAATTCTGTGCAAATATTTATTAACTTTTTTCCTCAAAATGCACCACAAACTACTTCAATCTTTCTGTTTAAGACACATTTGTTGCCGTTTGCAACAATTTCCCCTCGCACCCAATACACACCTTAACAAAATGTCACAAAACCATCGTTTTCTATAACATTTTGATTTCTACTACCCCTTCGCAGTTTAAGCACAGAAAAACACAAAAGATTTCGTCCAAAATTCGCAATTCTCAAACATTCTCGGAATTACCTATAAATCAGCACATTAAGAACCAGTGCTCATTTACAATTCCCGTTTTCTACTGACAAAAGATATGCTTTTACCTTGTAATTAGCACTTAATTACAAGACAAAAGCATACCAATCACATTGTAAAAGGGCCCAAATAACAATCCAAAAGCACCGATTTTGGTACTCAACAGAAATTAAAGCATGTTATTACGACATTTATACCACACCATTACACATAACGAGCACCAAGCAATCTCTATTTCTTTATTTTTTATTATCTTTTCTTCAATATCATTTTGTCACTTTTACTTCGTTTTCGTTTACATTCTGTTATTTTTACATAACTATTCAGCAGCAGTCGCATTAACCAAAGCCTTCATTTACGTGCGCGCTTTCTCACCATGTCACAGTTAAACTTTTTTGGCTGGAAGCCAACACTTATGAGTAACCGTGGGCGAAGCCTACGGATATTAAAAAAGGACACTATCTGCTGCCTGGAAGGCAGTACACAGCAGATTAAGTACTGCCTTCCAAACAGATGTTCCTCCACGCTATCATAATCCGTAGGCTTTGCCCACGGTTACTCAAAGCATAGCCTTCCAGGCTAATTCTATCTTCACTTTGCATATAATCACCCTTAAATTATCACTGAATAGTTACATTTTTATTCACAGCAGCATCCACTGCAACACCTCACGTCAATCGACATAATCCTCACAGCGAAGAACTATCGGTAAACCCACTAAACACCGCAAGCGTTTACGCGCACACGAACTCAATATTATAGTTAAAAACAAAAAAAACATGCCAACACGTTAGGCTGTTACAAGTTTTTTTTGTACCTTTGTCGCGATTTTATCATATAATCACACTAAAAGACATGAATCTCGATCTACTTACAGCCATCTCACCTATCGACGGTCGCTACCGTGGAAAGACAGAAGAACTGGCACGTTTCTTCTCTGAGTACGCCCTCATCAAGTACAGGGTGCGTGTAGAAATTGAATATTTCATAACACTATGCGAACTGCCTCTGCCGCAGTTGAAAGACTTCGACAAAGGTATCTTCCCACTGTTACGCGACATATACCAGAACTTCTCTGAGGAAGACGCACAGCGCGTAAAGGACATAGAGAAGGTGACCAACCACGACGTTAAGGCTGTAGAGTATTTCATAAAGGAGAAACTCGATGCCTTAGAGAACGAGAAACTCGGTAAGGGTTACTTCGAACAGAGCCGCGAGTTTATCCACTTTGGTTTAACTTCGCAGGATATTAACAACACCAGTGTGCCTCTGTCTGTAAAGGAAGCCCTCGCTGAGGTTTATATTCCACAAGTAGAGGAGTTGATAGCGCAACTTAACGAATACGCTACGGAATGGAAAGATGTGCCAATGCTTGCGAAAACACACGGTCAGCCTGCCTCTCCAACACGTTTGGGCAAAGAGATTATGGTATTCGTGTACCGTTTGCAGGAACAACTCGACCTGTTAAAGCAGTGTAAATACACCGCTAAGTTTGGCGGAGCGACTGGCAACTTCAACGCTCACCACGTGGCATACCCTGAGTATGACTGGAGGGAGTTCGGCAATAAGTTCGTAAGCGAGAAGTTAGGACTGCAGCGTGAGCAGTACACTACGCAGATTTCAAACTACGACCACCTCGGAGCCATCTTCGATGCTGTGCGCCGTATCAACACAATAATAATCGACCTCGACCGCGACTTCTGGATGTACATCTCCATGGAGTACTTCAAACAAAAGATTAAGGCTGGCGAAGTAGGCTCAAGCGCAATGCCTCATAAGGTTAACCCTATTGACTATGAGAACTCTGAGGGCAACCTTGGCATCGCCAACGCCATCCTGCAATTCCTCGCCCAGAAGTTGCCTATAAGCCGCTTGCAGCGTGACCTTACAGACTCTACCGTGCTTCGTAACATCGGTGTGCCTCTCGGCCACAGCATTATCGCCATACAGAGCACACTGAAAGGCCTGCGTAAACTCATCCTTAACGAGGAGGCACTGCAGAAAGACCTTGACAACACATGGGCTGTAGTGGCAGAGGCAATACAGACCATACTGCGCCGCGAGGCTTATCCACACCCATACGAGGCTCTGAAGGCTCTGACACGCACCAATAAACACATGGACGAGGAGACCATTCACAACTTCATCAAGACGCTGGAGGTTAGCGATGCAGTAAAGGCTGAGTTGATGGCGATAACACCAAGCAACTATACAGGCATCTAAAGAACGAAAGAAACATAGTTTAAGAACATTATAAAACGAAAATACAATATACCTTCACTGGTATGCTGTAAAACTCAAACATTAATCGCCATTAATCGAACATTAATCTTTCATTAATCATTTTTACATAACGCAATGTGTAAATAAGGAGAAAGACCAGAAGAATGAATAAGGAAAAAAATAATGAAAGATTAATATTAGATTAATGGTGATTAATGTTACAGACATAGCGCAAAGCGCAACACCCATAACCCACCGAAAAAGCAAGTAACATTTTTGTTGAAGAAGTATAAAACAAAAGTATCACAAGAATAACTTTTAGGCCGTGAGGCCATCAACAACTTCACAATTAAACCTATATTAATTACATTTAAACACCAGATTCAATGGAAACAGAGAACGAAAAATTTCAGGATCAGGGTACTGCCAATACTGGCAACGACTCTACCCGTGAGGGCGGCATGCAGCCAAGGCAGCCAAGACAACGCGTACGCATCTCAGCAGCACGCGCAGGATACGGTGAACGTCCACAGTATGGCGACCGTACAAGAACTTCCTACAACCGTAACAACAACGATGGCGGTTTCATGCCAGAGGGCTTCGGTTCTGCATTGACCGGCACACGTAGTCAGGACAACAACGAAGGCGGATACCAGCAGCGCGGCGGTTACCAGCAGCGTCAGGGCGGTTACCAGCGCCAGGGCGGATATCAGCAGCGCCAAGGAGGATACCAGCGCCAAGGCGGATACGGCAACCGTCAGGGTGGCTACGGACAGAACCGCGGTGGATATGGACAGCAGGGCGGATACCAGCAACGTCCTTACCGCCAGTACAATAACGACAATAACGGAGAGAACAATCAGGAGCAAGGCGGATACCAGCAGCGCCAAGGCGGATACCAGCGCCAAGGCGGATACGGACAGAACCGTCAAGGTGGATATCAGCAGCGAGGCGGATACGGAAACCGTCAAGGTGGATACCAGCAGCGCGGCGGTTACGGAAACCGTCAGGGCGGATATAACAACAACCGCGGAGGTGGATACGGATATCGCCAGCACTCTTCTGACTACGACCCGAACGCTAAGTACTCTATGAAGAAACGTATAGAGTACAACGAAAAGAATATTGACCCTACACAGCCAGTACGCCTTAACAAGTTCCTCGCTAACGCAGGAGTGTGCAGCCGTCGTGAGGCTGACGACTTCATAGAGGCAGGCGTAGTAACGGTTAACGGCAAGGTGGTAACTGAACTCGGTACTAAGATTATGCGTACAGACGAGGTTAAGTTCCACGACCAGCCTGTTACACTGGAGAAGAAGGTTTACGTATTGCTCAATAAGCCAAAGGATTACGTTACTACCAGCGACGACCCACAACAGCGCAAGACCGTAATGGACCTCGTAAAGGACGCTTGTCCTGAGCGTATCTACCCTGTAGGACGCCTTGACCGTAACACTACTGGCGTACTGTTGCTTACTAACGATGGCGACCTCGCTTCTAAACTTACTCACCCTAAGTTCTTAAAGAAGAAGGTGTACCACGTATATCTTGACAAGAACGTTACACTTAACGACCTCAACAAGATAGCAGAAGGCATAGAACTGGACGATGGCGTAATTAAGGCTGACGCAATCGAGTACGCAAGTCCAACCGACAAAAAGCAGGTAGGCATAGAGATTCACTCAGGAAAGAACCGCATCGTGCGCCGTATCTTCGAGAGCCTAGGCTACAGAGTGACAAAACTGGATCGTGTACAGTTTGCTGGTCTAACTAAGAAGAACTTGCGTCGCGGCGACTGGCGCTTCCTTACTGAGAAGGAAGTAGACATGCTCCGCATGGGCGCTTTTGAATAGTTTGTAGATTAGTTGTTTGGTGGTTTAGTGGTTTTGTCGTTTCGTTATTTGATTATTTAGTTATTTCTATTTGGTTACTTGAATATTTCTTGAAAAAAGAAATACACACAACTTACTAACCAAAAGACTTTAAAACCCAATTACGAAACAACACAAACAACTAAACAACTAAACAACAAAACAACCAAACAACAAAATTAACAATGAAAAGGACAAAGATTGCTGACGCTCTTGCACAAAAAGACTTTGGCAAGGCTATTGACGTAAAAGGATGGGTACGCACCCATCGTTCAAGCAAAGCGGTGGACTTCATCGCTCTTAACGATGGATCTACCATCAACAACATACAGATTGTAGTAGACCCTACTAAGTTTGACGCTGAAATGCTGAAGCAGATTACTACCGGTGCCTGCATACACGTACAGGGAACACTGGTGGAAAGCCTCGGTAAAGGACAGAGTTCTGAGATTCAGGCTACTGACATCGAGATATACGGACTGTGTGGCAACGACTATCCTATGCAGAAGAAGGGACAAACCTTCGAGTACATGAGACAGTATGCTCACCTACGTCTGCGTACCAACACATTCGGCGCAGTGATGAGAATACGTCACAACATGGCGATGGCGATACATACTTATTTCCATCAGCATGGATATTTCTACTTCAACACTCCGCTTATTACTGCCAGTGACTGTGAGGGAGCAGGCCAGATGTTCCAGGTTACTACTAAGAACCTCTATGACCTGAAGAAGGACGAGAACGGAAAGATTGACTATTCTGACGACTTCTTCGGCAAACAGACCTCTCTTACCGTGTCAGGACAGTTGGAAGGCGAGTTAGGCGCTACCGCATTGGGCTCCATCTACACCTTCGGTCCTACATTCCGCGCAGAGAATTCTAACACTCCTCGCCACCTTGCTGAATTCTGGATGGTAGAGCCTGAAGTAGCATTCATGGATCTTCCTGAACTGATGGAGTTGGAAGAGGACTTCATTAAGTTCTGTATCAAATGGGCACTCGACAACTGTAAGGACGACATTGCTTTCCTTAACAAGATGATAGACAAGGGCTTGATAGAACGCTTAGAGGGCGTCCTCAACTCTGAATTCGTACATCTGCCTTACACTGAAGGCATACGCATACTCCAGGAGGCTATCAAGAACGGTAAGAAGTTTGAGTTCCCATGCGAGTGGGGCGATGACCTTGCATCTGAGCACGAGCGTTTCCTCGTGGAGGAACACTTCAAGAAGCCTGTTATCATGACAAACTATCCTAAGGCTATCAAGGCTTTCTATATGAAGATTGATGAGGAAGAGTCTGGATATAACGGCAAGAGCGGACAGACGGTGCAGGGTACTGACGTGCTGTTCCCACAGATTGGCGAGATTATCGGAGGCTCTGTTCGTGAGGAAAGTTACGACAAACTGATGAAGGAGATTGAGGATCGTAACATCCCTATGAAGGATATGACGTGGTATCTCGACACACGTAAGTACGGTTCATGCCCTCACGCTGGCTTCGGTTTGGGCTTTGAGCGTCTCATACTATTCGTTACTGGTATGCAGAACATACGTGACGTGATTCCTTTCCCACGCACTCCTAACAACGCTGAGTTCTAATTTATGGGTGGTTCTATAAATTTCCTTTGTTATATTTCGAGGCTAGTTTCGAGGTCAAAGTGTAAGTGAGCGAAGGAGTTATGCCATGCATAACGACTGAGAGAACTTCAGGCTTGAACAGAAAAGAGACCGAAAGATGACAAAACGTCATTATGTAAAATGACTTTCGTTTAACGGTGGTAATTTATAGAACCGCCCTTATATATTAAGGTAGGGGTTGGAACACGCTAACCCCTATCATATATTAACAAAGAATAACCATAACTACCTGAAAAGCACTAACCATATAGAATCTACAAAAGGATTTATAACGAAAAGAATATTACCATTACTACAAGTAAACCAAACTATACAAATAACTAACTTACACAAATGAAAAAATCTTTACGCACTGCTGCCGTTGCTATGCTCACGCTTATGGGCACCACGGCAAACGCATCTGTTGCCGACGTAAATGTCGGAGGCTGGTTTGAAGGGGGCTATGTAACTTGGAATAAGGTTGCCGGCTACTCTTACAATGTTTATGTTAAAGCAACTGGTGATACACAATGGCAGAAACTGGACAATGAACTGGTACGTGAATATCCTACCTATGGTCGTGCTGACGCTGTAGGACTGAAGGCTGGTCAGTACCAATTTAAGATTGTACCTGTTAAGGATAAAGCAGAACTCACGGCAGAAGCAACAGAGACTTCTGTCTTCACCGCTACGGCACACGACCGCGGTGGCTTCGCGCATTTTAAGTCTGCTAACGCTAAGTTTAACCCTGCAGTAGGTGTAGGAGCATACAAGAACGACGGAACACTGAAGAACGGTGCTAAGATTATATACGTTACGGCAGACAATGCCAAAACTATCAAGACAACAGTAAAGACAGGCTCTAAGGACAATAACCTCACAGAGTGTACTGGTTTCCAGGCTATCATCGACGCATACCAGAAAGGTTATGATACCACACCTATCGACT
Organism: uncultured Prevotella sp.; assembly: GCA_934272845.1. Lineage (GTDB taxonomy): Bacteria > Bacteroidota > Bacteroidia > Bacteroidales > Bacteroidaceae > Prevotella. The sequence continues at coordinate 66,559 of CAKQSF010000004.1, read as the reverse complement.
TCCGTATCATAGGTACACTGAAAGCCAGCGACATGGACTCATTCAGCAGTTCTGCGGAGGGTTTGCAGATTAAGGGTAAAGGTTCTTATTCGGAGTTAAACATTACCATTGAGGGTATTGGCAACGACGCTACGGTGCATGGGTTCGGCTTCCTGCTACGCAATGCATGCTCTGTTGAACTAAGAAACTTCGCCATAATGTGGTGCATGGACGACGCTGTTTCAATGGATACTGACAACTCTAACCTCTGGGTTCATAACCTCGACCTCTTCTATGGCAAACCAGGCGGTGCGGCAGACCAAAAGAAAGGTGACGGAACTCTGGACATTAAGGGCGACTCTCAGTACTCTACCCTATCATACAACCACCTCTGGGACAGCGGTAAGTCAAGTCTTTGCGGCATGACTTCTGAATCTGGACCGAACTATCTTACATACCATCACAACTGGTTTGACCACTCCGACTCACGTCATCCACGCATAAGGACGATGTCTGTACATGTGTATAACAACTACTATGACGGCAATGCAAAGTACGGTGTGGGCTCAACAACAGGCTCTGACGTATTCGTTGAGAACAATTATTTCCGTAATTGCAAGTATCCTATGCTCACTTCCCTGCAGGGATCAGACGTACACAACGGTGTAGGCACCAAAGATGACACAAAGGGAACATTCTCTGGCGAGGCTGGTGGCAGTATAAAGGCATACGGAAACGTTATGGTTGGTCAAACAAGTTTTGAACCATACATTGCTGGCGATGCCACTTACAGCAAGCATTTTGATGCTTACGTGGTTACGAACAAGACCGAACAGGTGCCTGCTACGGTTGTGTCTATATCGGGAGCAAATACATATAGCAACTTCGATACTGACGCATCTCTGATGTATAGCAACTATAATGTAGACGACGCAAATGACGTTCCTGCCATCATCACAGGCGAATTGGGCGCCGGACGCTGCCAACACGGCGACTTCTCATGGACTTTCGGACCTGAAGAGGACGCTAACGCTAATGTTATACAGGCTCTTTCTGACGCTATCAACGCCTATAAGCCAACCCTCGTAGGTTTCTTCGGCAACGCTGTTTCTGGCGGAGACAACACTGGCGGTGGCTCTGTTACACCAGACCCAACACCAACTCCTGACCCAACACCAGACCCAACACCTGGCGAGGACGACAAAGACCAAACAGCAGTATATAGTTTCAGCGTGAGCGGAACGGTAGACGCGGCTGTCGTTGACGGCACGACTATGAACTACAGCGAGCCTATCGCTACAACTGGCGGTACGTTCACATACGGTAATGTGGCTAAGATTGAGGCTTCAGACAAGGCTAAGAGCGGCTACGCCATGAAACTTGACGGCGATGCTTCGGAGACAAGCACGAAGTATGCAGAGATTAATCTCACAGAACCTCTACAGGCTGGCGACGTTATCGCTATCTCTTGCTACGCTACATCTAACCCAAGCAGCAGCAAACCTTATGGTTGCAGCATCTATGCAGAACGTGCTGGCACGGCTATAGCAAGCGTTGCTAATAGCAAGAAGAACACGGAAGAGACGCTAACTGTTACTGTTCCGCAGGCACTTGTAGGCGCAACGAAGTTCTATCTTTTCCGTAATCCTGCTTACTCTGCTTACTTCACAGGCGTGAAAGTACTGAGACAAACAACGGGGGTGAACGCTATCAATGCTGCAAAGACTGCTGATAACGGCAAGACATACGACTTGTCTGGACGCAATGTCACCAACACGGTGAAGGGAAAGGTTTATATTAAGAACAACAAGAAGTTCATTGCACAGTAAGAAAAGATAGTGACAGTGGTTCTGTCACTTTGCATATACAACAAGGGTGTATCAATAAGTCGTCATGACTACATTGATACACCCTTGTTATTTCGTACCAAGCATTGCTATATTTCATGCTAAGCATTGCTATATTTCATGCCAAACATTGCTATATTTCATGCCAAACATTGCTATATTTCATGCTAAGCATTGCTATATTTCATGCTAAGCATTACTATATTTCGTGCCAAGCATTGCTATATTTCATGCCAAGCATTGCATTAATTAATGCCCTTCATTGTTCTTTTTTATGCAAAACTGACTTCTTATGCATCTAGAACTCGCCTCTCAAACGCTGTAATGCCACCACCGCTTGGTTGTATTCGTTAACCACAGCGGCACGTTTCAGACGCAAAGTGATAGACTCCTGTAAAGCATTGACATACTCTACGTATGAGATTTCACCGTTTTCGTATTCTAAAGCACCGAGATAAGCGGTGCTTTCGGCAGTCTTCATGCCCTTATCTTCATAATATCTCATGCGCTGCAGGGCGTTATTGTACGCTGACTGAGCGTTACTGTATTCGTTCTGCAACTGGTTTTGCTCACGTTCTCGCTCCATTTCGGCTATCTCTCGGTCCTTTTTGGCGGCCTTTACCTTTGCTTTCGTAGCACCATAGAATAGAGGTACACCGACACCTACTTCAAATCCCATGAAGTTTCCGCCCTCATAGCGTGAGCGGTTCTCATGGTATGGGTCCCAACCCGTTATCACTAACTGATTCTTCAGGGTGAGAGAGAGCGATGGAGCGTATGCGTTCTTTGCCACACTAAGTGCTTTCTCTGTTACAACGACACGGTCATTAGCATACTCTCCCTCTGCCGTTGTAGAGTAATTGTATTGTGCTGACGGTGTATAGGCAATAGGAACGAGTCGTTCATCGGCAGGAGTTATGACGGAATCGTTACCCACTAACGTCCTCAGTGTTAACTGCACGCTGCGTATTTGTCCCTGTGTCGCGGCAATCTCCATAGCGTTTTCTTCCAACAGTCGGTCGGCACTGAGGCTCTCTAACAGCCTTGCCTCACCAGCATCGTAACGCTGTCGGGCTATCTTCGCATAACTAACGAGCAGCGAATCCTGGCTGCGCAGAATGTTAAGTTTCTCATTTTCATACACCAACTGCCAGTAAGCGGAGGCTATATCTGCATTGATTTGCACGGCAACAATACGTCGTCGGCTCTCTTCCGCTTTCGTTTCGGCACGCAACTGTCGGCGGCGCGCCGTGTAAACCGTAGGAAATTCTATCGACTGTGAGATGGAAATGGCGTTGTCTGGCGACCCTCCAGAGGTAGGATCTTGCGACAATGCTATGTCCGTTTTGTCTAAATCCCATGCCGTTCCGTGCATAATACGAGCACGTTCTACCTGTGCATCAGCGGTACGAAGGCTCAGATTGCGGTCTGCTGCAAGCGTTTGGCACTGCGATAAGGTCAAACGCTGAGCACTAACGCTTCCACATACCACAGCAGAAAGCAAGAGAAAGGTTGTCCTTATAATATTATTCATTATTTCAAGATGATTATATGATATTTCAAGATGATTATATGAACATAGAATATATGTCTATTCAAGGAGAGAAATCTATTATTTTCTACTGAATTGTTTATATATTGACGGCAGCACTAATAGCGTTAGGAGCGTTGAAGTAATCAATCCTCCTATCACAACAGTTGCCAATGGACGCTGTACCTCTGCGCCATCACCAGTTGAAAACGCCATAGGCAGAAAGCCCATAGAGGCTACAAGCGCAGTCATCAGCACTGGACGCAAGCGTATTAAGCAACTGTCGATGATGCGACTGTGTAACATTCGCTCTGCCATCATCTTGCGTTCACCGTCATCTTTTATGTCTATAAGAGCGTTTTTCTGCTCCGCTTCCATCTGGTTCATCTGTCCTATCAGAACAATACCGTTGAGAACAGCCACGCCAAAGAGTGCAATGAAGCCCACACCAGCAGAGATTGAGAACGGCATACCACGCAACCACAACGCCCACACTCCGCCAATAGCCGCCAATGGGATAGCAGTAAAGACGAAAAGGGACTCTCTGACGTTCTTAACCGTGGCATATAGCAACAGTAATATGATGACAAGGGCTATCGGGACAACCACCATCAGACGGGCGGTAGCACTCTGTAGGTTCTTGAACGTACCGCCATAGGTGTAGTAGTAGCCCTCTGGCAGATGTAGACTAGAATCAAGTCGTGCCTGAATGTCATTAACAGTAGACTGCACATCGCGCCCCTTTACGTTGAAACCAACGTAGATTCGTCTACTACCATCCTCATGTGACACCTGTGCAGGGGCTGATTCGTATACCACTTCGGCTATCTGCTCCAGCGGAATAGCCTCACCTGAGGGGAGAGGAATAGAGAGGTTACGCAACGTCTCGGCTGTACGCTCGTTGTTATCAAGACGCACCACGAGATCAAACTTTTTCTCTCCCTCATACACTGCGCCCGCTACCGCACCAGCAAAGGTTGTCTCTAACACGGAATTAACATCATCTACGCTGACGCCGTAAGCCGCCATTCGCTCGTGATTGTATTTTATCTGCAACTGCGGAAGACCTGACACCTCCTCTACAAAGATGCCACTGACACCAGGTATAGACTTAATCATACCTGCAACCTTATTGGCTTGCTCAGTAAGAGTAGCAATGTCGTCACCGAAAATCTTTATAGCCACGTCCTGCTTGATACCTGTCAGCAACTCATTGTTACGCATTTGTATCGGTTGTGATATCTCCGCCTCCAGTCCTGGGATTGTTTTCAGCGTCTCTTCCATCTTCTCCTGCAACTCAGCAGTAGTCTTCGCCGACGTCCACTCGGCCTTAGGCTTCAACGATATCATTATGTCTGCACGCTCTACAGGCATCGGATCGGTTGGAATCTCTGCACTACCAATGCGGCTTACAACCTGTATTATCTCTGGATATTGCGCCTTTAGCAGTCTCTCTGCCTTCGTACAACTCTCTACCATCTGCGTTAGCGACGTGCCTTGCGCCATACTCATCTCCACGGCAAAGTCGCCTTCCTCTAAACTTGGGATAAATTCGCCCCCCAAGAACTTAAAGGCTACAACGGAAACGCAAAACAACGACACTGCTGCTGTTATCACATTACGGCTTTGTATCAATGACCATTCAAGGATTTTACGATACCATCGCTGCAACATCTCAATGATTCTGTCTGACAGCGTTTTGTTATTGTGCATCGAACGGCTCAAGAACAGGCTGCTCGCCATAGGCACATACGTCAGAGAAAGGATGAACGCACCGAGAATAGCAAAGAAAACGGTCAACGCCATAGGGCGGAACATCTTGCCTTCTATACCCACAAGCGTCATCAACGGGACGTAAACTATCATTATTATTATCTCACCGAAGGCGGCACTCTGCCTGATGCGTGACGCGGAGAAATGCACTTCTTCGTCCATCTGGGCACGAGTGAGGCGGAATGGCATCCCGATTGCGCTACCACCTTTACTTTGTGCAAGGTAAGCCGCACGCACTTTGGGGTCAGAGAAGTGCCCTGTGTTAATGTGAGTGACCACCGCCTCAACTATAATCACGGCAGAATCAACAATCATTCCGAAGTCTATCGCTCCCAATGACATCAGGTTTCCCGCTATACCAAAGGTCTTCATCATGCCGAAAGCAAAGAGCATGGAGAGCGGTATGACAGAGGCTACGACCAGACCTGCACGCCAATTACCTAGAAACAGGACGAGAACGAAGATTACTATCAATCCTCCCTCAACGAGGTTGCGTGCTATCGTACCCTCAACACGGCTCACTAAGTCCGTACGGTCAATGAACGGCTCTATCACCACGCCCTCAGGGAGCGACTGTTGTATCTGACTGATGCGCTCTTTCACGTTCTTTATCACCTCTTGGAAGTTCTCTCCCTTGAGCATTATGGCAATACCTGCCACCACTTCTCCCTCTCCATTGCGCGTTACTGCACCGAAACGAGTGGCGTGCCCCTCCTCTACACGGGCGACATCTCCTATGCGTACCGATGCTGAACCAACGTTTTTGATGCTTATATTCGCTATATCCTGCAAGGTCTTTACGACTCCTATGCCACGGATATAATACTGATTAGCGTCTGACTCTATGTAACTACCACCTGTATTGGCGTTATTTTTCTCCAGAGCGGAGTAGACTTCGGATATTGTTATGCCGTTGGCGGTAAGGCGGTCGTTATCAACTGCCACCTCATACTGCTTAACATATCCTCCCCATCCGCTTACTTCTGCCACTCCAGGTGTGCCAGACAGTTGCTTACGCACTATCCAATCCTGTATTGTACGCAACTGAGTTAGCGAGTATTTATCCTCATATTCTTTCTTAGCACGTACCGTATAGTGGAATATCTCGCCCAGACCGGTCGCAATAGGCCCCATCTCGGTGTTTGAATTGGCTGGTAGTTCCTTGCTAACGCTTTCAAGTACCTGACTAACTTGCGAGCGTGCCCAGTAGATATCAGCCCCATCATCGAACACAAGGGTAATAACTGACAGGCCACTGCGTGATATACTTCTTCTATTCTCTATGCGCGGTATGTTAGCAAGCGCCATTTCTATCGGCGTAGTGATGTACTGTTCCACCTCTTGTGCCCCCAACGATGGCGCTTGTGTTATCACTTGCACTTGGTTATCCGTTATGTCTGGCGTAGCGTCAAACGGCAAATGCACCAACGACCACACGCCCCACGCTATGAGAACAAGCGTCATCACCCCAACGACAAGTTTGTTGTGTATGGAGAAAGTAATAAGTTTCTGAAACATATTGCTCTTAATGATTATGCTCTCCGTGGTCTTCTGTCATTGAGAGAAGGTAGAAAGCGTTGTCCGTTACTATTTTCTTTCCGTTCTTAAAGTGCTTGCACAGCGCCACTTCCGTATATCCTTCCTGTTCCACTCCCGTCTCAACTTCGTGGCGTGAGAATGAATATCCGTCCTTATCTGGCTGCTTGTTCAGCATGAAGATATACTTCTTGCCGTCAGAAGTCACTATAGCCTTTGAGGGCAAGGTATTACATTGCTGGCTACCTGTGGCTATCTGTCCCTGCACATACATCCCATCGAAGAGGCGCGCGCCATTTGTCGCATTAAGTTTTACGTGTGCCGCCACAGCCTTCGTACCATCATTAAAGTACTGGTTGATGCCATACACAACGCCGTTCACTGTCACTCCAGTCTGGTTTGTCAGCGTTAGGCGCACCTTGTCGCCCACTTTTATCTTGCTAATATCCTTCTCAAAGACATTAAGGTCTGCCTCAACAGCGTCATTATTACGTATCATCATGAGCGGAGTCTGCATATCCGCGTAACTACCGAGTGACGCTATCAACTGACTTACGGTACCTGCGATAGGCGCACGCAACGGAAACGCTGTGGTAAAGCGTCCCTGTGCCACCTGCGCTACGTTTATCCCCATCTGCTGCAACTGCCTCGCTATGCCCATAACGTTTGCCTGCGCTATCTTAAAGTCCTTCTGTGCTTGCTGCATTGTCTTCTTCACTCCTGCCCCATTTTGTTGCAATGTCTGTTGGCGCAGCATCTCTTCCTTTGCCATTTCAGCCTCACGACAAGCGGAATAATACTCACGTTGCAGCGACATCACGTCCGTATTCTCTATCGTTGCCACCACTTGTCCCTTAGCGACGTGCTGTCCTTCCTTCACGTTTATGCTCTTTACCACGCCTCCCATGAGCGATGCCACAGCGCCACGTGCCTGTGGTCGCAGCACGAGTTGACCGTTAGCACGCACGGTAGCGTCAAGTTCACGTTGCTCTACCTCTCCCATCTTCAGGTCAACGGCATCTATTTGCTTCTTCGTCAGGAGTATATTGTCTACGTCCGCAGCCTCCTCATGGTCGTGACCGTCATGGTCTTCATGCGCTTCCGCATGGCTACCACTGGTAAAATACATAAATCCCGCAATGGCAAGACACGTCACTACCGCAACAAATAAAATTCTTTTCATATACAGTTCTTTCTTTTCTACGTTTATGTTTCGGTCGCAAAGTTACTAAACATGCGCTGCAACCCAGTTGCAAACATTTGCGTGTTTAGGAAAAAAGTTATACCTTTGCGTATCATTTCTTTTTTCGTGACGGTGAAAAAACAACTTAATCACATGACACTTACTATGAACAAAATATGTTATATCGTTGCAATGGAGGCAGAGACACAGCCACTCATCGAATGTTTTAACCTGCACCATCAGCAAGACTTCTTCTCTCCCCTGCCCTGCCAACTATACAGTGGCAGCGTGAACGGCAAGGAACTGTATGTGGTACACAACGGAAGACAACACGACCGCGACCTCATTGGTTGCGAAGCGGCTGCCATTACCACCATGGCGGCTATAGAACGTCTGCACCCTGACATCATTATCTGTAGCGGTACGTGCGGAGGCTGGAAGCGTTACGGCGCGGGAGTCGGGCGAGTTTATATAGGTAACGGTGCTATGTTCCACGACCGTCGTGTGCCTGGCGATAATGCATGGGCTACTCAGGGCTTAGGCAATTACCCCGTATGGAGCGGTAGTGCCGAGTTAGCGGAACGTTTGTCCTTAAGAATGGGCAAGGTCACAACAGGTTCTTCCTTTGACATGACCGCAGAAGAGGAGCGTATTATCGATGAAAACGGTGGCAGACTGAAGGAGATGGAAGGTGCTGCCGTGGGCTTTGTGTGCAGTCTCTTTGGTACTCCCGTGCTATATGTTAAGGCTGTAACAAATCTTCGCGATGATGAAGAGGACGATATGGACGCCTTTCACGACAACCTTCGCAACGCAACGCATAACCTTAAAAGCGTAAATGAGAAGATAATAGGAATACTTACAGAATAGTAATTCCTATATACTTTTTACATTGGCATGCTTGTATTACATTTTTTTTTTGTAACTTTGCACAGAAATGGAGTTCGATAACATCATAGGGCAACACGACATGGCACAACGCCTCGTCAGACTGGCAGACAACGACAAGTTGCCTCATGCCCTTATGTTGTGCGGACCCGACGGCTGTGGCAAACTGGCACTTGCCATCGGGCTTGCCAAACATATCCTTGACAAAGGTAGTTTCAAGGTTAAGGGAGTGAAACACCCTGACCTTCACTTCTCTTTCCCTACCATAAAACTCAAGAAATGGAACTCTGACTACAAGCCAACAAGCAATGATTTCATTGAGGATTGGTACACTCTGCTTGAAGATGGACCTTACTTCTCTCTCGCCCAATGGCTGACAGCAATGGGAGCAGAGAACCAACAGGCAGTAATCACTGTGGGCGAGGCTAACGAACTCATCAAAAGCCTCACCATGAAGGCCAACCAAGGCGGATGGAAGATAAGCATAATATGGCTTCCAGAGCGCATGAATCTTGAGTGCGCAAACAAGATGCTGAAACTGATAGAGGAGCCACCAGCGCAAACTCTCTTCATTTTTGTTTGCCGAGAACCAGAAAAACTGCTCGAAACCATACGCTCACGCGTGCAACGCTTCGATGTGAAACCGATAGAGCCTGACGACATTCAGAAGGCATTGATAGAACAACGCCGACTCAATGAAGATGATGCCAAGCGCATAACACGACTCGCTGGTGGCAACTGGCTGACGGCATTAGAGGAACTGAAGGCTGGGAACGAAAACGAAAGGTTCTTCGACTTCTTCGTTATGCTGATGAGAAAGGCGTACATGCGCGACGTAAAAGACCTTAAAAGATGGAGCGAGGACGTAGCGGCAATGGGCAGAGAAGAGCAGAAACGCATGCTGACTTACTTTCTGCGCATGGCAAGAGAGGCATTCATTTACAACTTCCATAGGCCTGAACTGACCTACATGACAAGCGAGGAAGAGAAATTCTGCCAGAAATTTGCACGGTTTGTCAACGAAGGCAACATTCTCGGATTTCAAGAACTCTACCAAACTGCATTACGCGACATAGGTCAGAACGCTAACGCAAGGATGGTATTCTTTGACATTACGATGAAGGTAGCGGTATTACTACACACTACATAAACCATCACAACCAACAACCCAACACCCCATAACCAACAACCCAACATAACAATGGACGAAAACAACATACAGGAGCCTATTCTCAACAACGCTGATGGCAAAGAAGAGAAGAAGAACCCCTTTGAAAATATGAAATTCACACTGGGACATGGCTGTGCCAGAGGCTTGTGCAAACGCGGTGTTTCGCGCAGCGACCACCAGTTGAATGCCTTTGACTGGCTTGCCGATGTGCCTGGAAACAACGAGAGTACCGACCTCGTGGAGGTACAATTCAAAAACACACGCAAGGGATATTACCACAACGTGAACAAACTCGACCTGCACAAGGGCGACTGGGTGGCTGTAGAGTCTACCCCAGGTCACGACATCGGCATCGTCACCATGACGGGACGACTGGCTGAACTGCAAGTAAGAAAGGCGTTTCTAAAGTCAGAAGATGACATAAAAAAGATTTACCGCCTTGCCAAAGACAACGACATGGAGCGATACTACGAGGCTAAAAGCCGCGAGGAGGCTACCATGATACAGAGCCGACAGATAGCGAAAGACCTCGGACTGCAAATGAAAATTGGCGACGTTGAATACCAAGGCGACGGCAATAAGGCCATTTTCTACTACATTGCCGACGAACGCGTGGACTTCAGACAACTCATCAAGGTGCTTGCTGACACGTTCCATGTGCGCATAGAGATGAAACAAATTGGCGCAAGACAGGAGGCTGGACGCATAGGTGGTACTGGTCCGTGTGGCAGAGAACTATGTTGCGCCACATGGATGAAGAACTTCTCCAGCGTAAGTACTAACGCAGCACGCTTTCAGGACATATCACCTAACCCACAGAAACTCGCTGGTATGTGTGCGAAACTAAAGTGTTGCCTCAACTATGAGATTGATAACTACATGGAGGCAGGTAAGAAACTGCCACCACACGATGCCATTCTGCAGACACAGGACGCTGACTACTACATGTTTAAGAAGGATATTCTCTCGGGCATGGTAACCTACTCTACCGACAAACGCATTGCGGCAAACTTAGAAACCATTACCGCCGACCGCGCTAAGGAGATTATCGAAATGAACAAGGAAGGCAAGAAACCTATGTCACTTGCCGATGATGGCAAACAGAAGGCACAAGAAAAGCCGAAGGACTTGCTCGATGATGCTGACCTGACACGCTTTGACTCTGCTAAGAAAAAGAAAAAACGCAAAAAGCAAAAGGCTCAGCAGACACCGCAAAACGGTGGCAACCGCAACCAAAACGGAGACAACGGCAAGGCTGACAATGGTAACCGACAACAGAAAAACGGTAACCGACAGCCTAACAACAATGGAAACAAAGGCAAGAACAACGACAAAGCCAACACTGAAGGGGAAAAAGGTGAGAAGAAACAATAAAATAATAAAGTTACTAACGAAGGGACATATAGCCGCAATGGTGGCTATATGTCCCTTCATGGCTTGTACGTCCAACACCGCATATCATCACTATGAACCAGTAAACAGGGAGGGGTGGGACAAACGAGACACCATGTACTTCACCGTAGACACTATACTTAAGGCTGCAGACTACACCACAACACTGTGCCTGCGAACTAATACATCATACCCATACTGTAACTTCTCAGCAAGAGTAACTCAAGAAGTGCGTCACAGCGGAAAGAGTTTCACACGACGCATGGACTTCGACATCGTAAGAAAAGATGGCACACAGACAGGAAGGGGCATAACGCTCTTCACACATGAGATACCCGTAGCCACACAACACCTGCAGCCTGGCGACACTCTGCTGGTTAAAGTGGGACACAACATGAGACCAGAAACACTGCACGGTATAGAAGACGTGGGCATAAAAATAACGAGAAAGATATAGCATAGTCATGAACGTAAAGATTCTTTGGGTTGATGATGAGATAGAACATCTCCGCGCCCACATCCTGTTTCTTGAGAAAAAGGGCTACGACGTGGTTGTGGCTAACAACGGTATTGATGCTATTGAGCAATGCCAGCAGCAAACCTTCGACCTTGTTTTGCTCGACGAGATGATGCCAGGCATAACAGGTCTGGAGACACTGCAACGCATTAAGGACGTGCAACCCCAAACACCCGTGGTCATGGTGACTAAGAGTGAGGAAGAGGACATAATGGATCAGGCGATAGGATCTAAGATTGCAGACTATCTTATTAAGCCTGTTAATCCTATGCAAATTCTCCTTGCACTAAAAAAGCATGTGCACCAACGCGAAATAGTGACGGAGGTGACACAACAGAGTTACCAACAGTCGTTTCAAGAGATATCTATGCAGATTGCTGACTGTCGCACTTTCAACGACTGGCGCAACGTATATAAACGTCTCGTTCACTGGGAACTGGAACTGGCTGCTACCTCAAGCAACATGGAGGAAATGCTGAAAATGCAAAAAGAGGAGGCTAACAACGGTTTCGCTAAATTCATCAAGAAGAACTACATCAACTGGATGACACCTGGCGCAAAGGCTCTTGACAAACCATTGATGTCAAACCGTATCTTCCCTGACTGCATATTCCCAACACTGAGCAATGGAGAGAAGGTTTTCCTCATAGTCATAGACAACTTCCGCTACGACCAATGGAGAATGCTGGCACAAGAGATTGGCGATATGTTCGACATCGACGAGGACCTCTACCTCAGCATACTACCTACGGCAACACAATACGCACGCAACGCAATCTTCTCAGGACTGATGCCACTACAGATAGCGGAAATGTTCCCAGACCTGTGGGTTGACGAGGACGAGGAGGAAGGAAAGAACCTTAATGAGTCTCCTCTCATACAGACACAGATTGAGCGTTACCGACGTAAAGACACCTTCTCATACCACAAAATAAACGATTCGCAGGCGGCTGACAAACTGATGCAACAGTTTAAGGCACTCGAAAAATATGACCTCAACGTGGTGGTCATCAACTTCATTGACATGCTATCACACGCCAGAACAGAATCGAAGATGGTAAGGGAACTGGCTAGTAATGAAGCAGCATACCGCAGTATAACACTGTCTTGGTTCAAACACAGCGTACTACACGAATTGTTTAACGTATTGGCACAGACTGACTACAAGGTTATTCTCACTACAGACCACGGATCCATACGATGCAACAGACCTGTAAAGATAATAGGCGACAAAAACACTAACACCAACCTGCGCTATAAACTGGGCAAGAGCCTAAGCCACCAGTCAAAGGATGTGTTTGAGATTACAAACCCAAAGCAGGTGCAACTGCCCGCCCCCAACCTGTCAACAAGTTACGTCTTCGCCACAGGCAACGACTTCTTCGCTTATCCTAACAACTATAATTACTACGTACAGTATTATCGCGACACCTTCCAACACGGCGGAATATCCATGGAAGAGATGCTGATACCGCTGATAAGCATGAAGGGAAGAAAGAAATAAATTCATAATTCATAATTCATAATGCACAATGCATAATTCATAATGCGTTATGCACATTTTATAATTTAGTATATGGAATTAGAACTAAAGATTGACACCATACGCGAAACTGCGCACGATTTTCTTGCCGCCATTAACGGCAAAGCAACTAACATCGCCTTCTATGCACCAATGGGCGCAGGCAAAACCACATTTATCAAGGCTCTTTGTGAGGAACTGGGCGTTGAAGATGTTATCACGTCTCCTACCTTCGCCATCATCAACGAATATACCGCCGCAAGTGGCGACCCCGTCTACCACTTCGACTTCTACCGTATTAAGAAAATAGAAGAGGTGTACGACATGGGATGCGATGACTACTTCTACAGCGGCAACTACTGTTTTATGGAGTGGCCCGAACTTATAGAAGAGGCATTGCCCGACGAAGTGCTGCGCGTAACCATCACACCACAGCCCGATGGCAGCCGCATCATAAAATGGTAAATTTGGGAAACAAGGTAATCACAGCGCTTTCACACAGTAATCAAGCCCAAATTACACTGTAATCACTATGCTTTTACAACCTAATTGCATACCTTTTACAGCGTAATTTGGGCACTTTTATTTTTACGCCACATATATACATGATTACCAATCAATTACACTTTCATACAAAGCAGACACAAAAAATGGTAAATTTGGGAAATCATTACCTTTAAGCGACCGCCTAAATAAGTAAGTGTTCAAAATTATTTTTATATTTAAATTACACCTCTCTCCTCCCCAAACAGGCGCAGCAAAGAAGGGAACATTTTTATTATGGTGTTAAAAATAATTAACATTTAAACACCTTGTCACTAAAAAACTTTCATATTTCAGAAAAAAATAGTAATTTTGCACCCGCTTAGCGTAAACAGGCTAAACTGCATTTAAAAGATGATGGTGTAATTATGTGACTGGGACACCTTCTCATCAGAAAAATGTAATGGTTAAACAACAACCTCACAGTCACAATAAACAAAAACAAAATGTATTTAGACAGCGCAAAAAAGACAGAGATCTTCGGACAGTATGGTAAGACAGCAACAGACACAGGTTCTGCAGAGAGCCAGATCGCTCTGTTCACTTTCCGTATCAAGCACCTCACAGAGCACCTGAAGCAGAACCACAAGGACTTCAAGACTGCTCGTAGCCTTACAAAACTCGTAGGCAAGCGTCGTGCACTCCTCGACTATCTCTACAAACGCGACATCACACGCTACCGTGCCATCGTTAAGGCTCTCGGTCTGCGTAAGTAAAATAGTTGTCTCAATAAAAAGCAACTAAACGGCTAACAGACTGAATCCCGCACTAGCGACAATGTTGCTTGTGTGGGATTCTACGGTTATGCAGTATTTATACATTTGTTATTCACGAGAAAATTATATAAGATATGTATCTTTTTACATCAGAATCAGTCTCTGAAGGTCACCCAGATAAGGTGGCGGACCAGATTAGCGACGCTTTGCTAGATCAATTCCTGGCTTACGATAGTAAGTCACACTGCGCAATAGAATCATTTGTCACAACAGGACAGGTGGTCCTCATGGGCGAGGTTTCATCTGAAGCATATGTAGACCTGCAGACAATTGCACGCAAGACAATAAACCGTATAGGTTACACTAAGTCTGAATACCAATTTGACGGCAATTCATGTGGCATCCTCTCTGCCATTCACGAGCAGAGTAAAGATATCGACAGAGGCGTTTCAAGGGCTGACGAGGCTATGCAAGGCGCTGGAGACCAAGGCATGATGTTCGGTTACGCAACCAACGAGACTGACCGATACATACCTGTAACACTCGACCTCGCACACCTCCTGATGAAAACTCTCGCTGACATTCGACGCGAAGGCAAAGAGATGAAATATCTGCGTCCTGACTCTAAGTCACAAGTCACAGTAGAATACAGCGACAACGGTGTGCCTCAGCGCATTGATACCATCGTAGTTTCAACACAGCATGACGAATTTGACGAGGACGAAACCATGCTGGAGAAAATAAAACAGGACGTTATCAATATCCTCATACCACGCGTGAAAGCGCAGTTGAAGGAAGAGAAAGTTCTGAAGTTGTTCAACGACAACATTAAATACTACGTTAACCCTACTGGTAAATTCGTTATCGGTGGCCCTCATGGAGACACAGGTCTTACTGGACGTAAGATTATCGTAGACACTTACGGAGGAAGAGGAGCACACGGCGGTGGAGCATTCTCAGGAAAAGACCCTTCAAAGGTAGACCGCTCTGCTGCCTATGCAGCACGTTACGTAGCCAAAAACCTTGTTGCAGCAGGAGTTGCAGACGAAGTATTAGTACAGTTAAGTTACGCCATCGGCGTGGCAGAACCTGTCAGCATATACGTAAACACATACGGAAAAAGTCACGTTAAAATGACTGACGGAGAAATTGCAGCAAAAATAAAAACGCTGTTCGACTTCCGTCCAAAGGCTATTGAGCGCACACTCAAATTGCGTCAGCCAATGTACGTGGAAACCGCAGCATACGGTCACGTAGGACGCATGCCACATACAGTAAAGAAAGTCTTCACATCTGCATACCACGAGACAAAGGAAGTTGAAGTAGAACTCTTTACTTGGGAAAAACTTGACTTGGTGGAGAAGTTTAAGGAAGCATTCTTCTAGGCCTCGCTCCACACATAACGCATTCCATTGCATAGAGAAATGACGGTAAACGATACTATATATAAGGAATCATACTTTAAGAGTTCACCGTTCTTCCATGAGGAAGTGCCAGTCAGCAGACTTGGCGTAATGGGCGATTCCATACCGTATTCCATAGCAAACGATAGCCTCATTACCATGGCTCTCGTCTTCTGCATACTGGTATCTATGCTGACGGTGGCACGTTCTTGGCGCCTAATACATTACCAGACGAAAGAACTCTTTCGCACACCACGAGAGAACTCCGCAGAATTAAGAGAAAGCGCAGAAGAAATGAGATACCAATGGTATTTCTGTCTGCAGGGAGTGATACTGCTCGGAATACTGGCTTATTCTACTGCTGTACACTACGCCACATCTGAGTTCCTCTTCGAACACTATGCAATGCTCGGAATATTCAGCGCAATATTCGCCGTATACTACATAGTACGCGAAATATTGACACTGACAGTACACACCGTATTCTTTAAAAAGAAACAAAGATACCTTGACAACATATCCCGATTGTACTTCATGGCAATGCAAGGGGCTCTACTGTTGCCACTGGTATTACTTCACGTGTATTTCCACCAGAACATAGAGACAACGCTAAAATTAACAGCAGCGGTACTGGGCATACCGCTACTCTTACAGGCTTACAAGGTGTACAACATCTTTTTCAGAAAGAATAACGCCGTAGTGCAGTTCTTTCTCTACTTCGCAAGCCTTGAAGCAGTGCCGCTATCACTACTCGTGGGTACACTGATTTATGCAGCGATCTATTTGACACAAAATATTTAGGAAGTAACAGATGGTAAAAAAGATTCTGGTTTCACAGCCAAAACCCTCCAGCGAAAAGTCACCTTACTATGATATTGCACGTGACTTTGATGTAGAACTGGTTTTCAGACCATTCATAAAGATTGAAGGACTGACACAGCAGGAATTTCGTAAACAAAAGGTTAACGTGCCTGACTATACCGCTATTGTATTTACATCACGTCATGCTATCGACCATTTCTTCCAACTTACGAAGGAAATGCGCATAACAATGCCAGAGACTACTAAGTACTTCTGCGTTACAGAGACAATTGCTCTCTACATACAGAAATACGCTCCTTACCGCAAACGTAAAATCTTCTTTGGTGAAACAGGCAAGATTGACGACCTCATTCCGGCTATGGTAAAGCACAAGACGGAGAAATACCTCGTACCTTTGAGCGACGTTGCTAACGATAACGTAAAGCGTTTGCTCGACTCAAAGGGCCTGAACCATACAGAATGCGTAATGTATCGCACCGTAAGCAATAACTTTACCGCTGAGGAAATTAAGAACTTTGACTACGACATGGCAATCTTCTTCTCTCCTGCAGGTATTAAAGCACTGCATGAGGATTTCCCTAAAATGCAGGCTGGAGACATAAAAATAGGTACATTCGGACCTGCTACGGCTAAGGCTGTAAAGGAACTGGGATTGACTCTCGATATTGAGGCACCATCACCACGTTACCCTTCTATGACAGGAGCACTAAGACACTTCCTTCAGGAGGAGGAAGATGAATAGTAAACAATAAAGCAATGGAACACAGCAACGCTTTCCCTAAGTCACATCGCCTCTGCAGCAAGTATCTCATCGATAAACTCTTTGAGCCTGGTTGCAGCAAGTCGTTCTCCGCATATCCACTGCGTCTGGTTATACGCAAGGTTGAAGAGGGGGATACGCAGTTGCTGATATCCGTTCCTAAAAGATTCTTTAAGCATGCCGTAGACCGAAACAGAGTCAAAAGACAGGTAAGGGAAGCATACCGTAACAATGGACATTTGCTCCATTTGCCTAACGGACAAAGCGCTCTTTTAGCATTTATATGGCTGGACAACCGTCATCATACATCACTGAAAGTTAAAGCAAAAGTGTGTAACCTGCTACAAAGAGCAACGGAAAGCATGAAGGAAGACGGACTTAACACATAGCGATTAATATAATGCGAAAGTTACTTTCCATAATTAAAAGCATGGCTTCAGTACTGTTGATAGTACCAATACTGTTCTATCAGAGGTGCATCAGCCCGTTTACACCACCATCATGCCGCTTCACCCCTACGTGTTCGGAATACGCACGACAAGCAATCATTAAGCACGGACCTATAAAGGGACTGTGGCTCGCAATGAAAAGGCTTTTAAGGTGTCACCCTTGGGGAGGGTCTGGTTATGACCCCGTGCCATAAAGACATTTGGCACATTTGGCGTTTCAAACAACCAAACAAGAGAATAACCAACAACAAAAAGAACGAAAAAACCTACAACCCAACAACTCTAAAATGAAAAACTTTATAGAAGAACTCAAATGGCGCGGCATGCTCGCACAGGTTATGCCAGGCGCAGAAGAACTTCTGCAGAAGGAAATGGTTACTGCATACCTCGGTACCGACCCTACTGCTGACTCTCTTCATATAGGTCACCTCTGCGGCATCATGATGTTGCGTCACTTGCAGCGCTGTGGACATAAGCCAATCATTCTCGTTGGCGGTGCAACAGGTATGATTGGCGACCCTTCTGGTAAGTCACAGGAGCGTAATCTCCTTGATACTGAGACGCTTTATCATAACCAAGAGTGCATCAAGGCACAGGTTGCAAAGTTCTTAGACTTTGAGGCTGACGGACCTAACGCTGCCGAAATGGTGAACAACTACGACTGGATGAAGGACTTTACATTCCTCGATTTCGCTCGTACCGTTGGTAAACACATCACCGTTAACTACATGATGGCTAAGGATTCTGTTCAACAGCGTCTTAACGGAACGGCACGTGACGGATTGTCTTTCACTGAGTTTACATACCAGTTGCTGCAGGGTTACGACTTCCTTCACCTCTATCAGGCTAAGGGTTGCAAAATGCAACTTGGAGGAAACGACCAATGGGGCAACATGACCACTGGCACTGAACTTATCCGTCGCACACTTGGCAATGACTGCGAGGCATATGCTCTCACCTGCCCTCTTATCACAAAGGCAGACGGAAAGAAGTTCGGAAAGACCGAAAGTGGTAACATTTGGCTTGACCGCAAGCGTACTTCACCATATAAGTTCTATCAGTTCTGGCTCAATGTCAGCGATGATGACGCTGAGAAGTATATCAAAATATTCACTTCTTTGGACAAAGAGACTATTGATTCACTTGTAGAGGAGCACAAGGCAGACCCTGGACGTCGCGTATTACAGAAGCGTTTGGCTCAGGAAGTGACCGTAATGGTACACTCTCAGGCTGATTACGAGATGGCAGTAGAAGCAAGTGGCATCCTTTTCGGTAAGAGTACAAAGGAAAATCTCGCAAAACTTGACGAGCAAACATTCCTTGATGTCTTTGAAGGTGTGGAGAACTTCACCGTTTCAGCAGACCAACTCGGTCAGCCAGCGATAGACTTCCTCACAACAGACAACTGCAAAGTATTCCCCTCAAAGGGCGAGATGCGTAAGATGGTACAAGGCGGTGGCGTGTCTATCAACAAAGAAAAGTTGACCGACCAGAATCGTCCTATAACATCAGAAGATCTCATTGACGGAAAGTATATTATCGCCCAGCGCGGTAAGAAAAATTACTTCCTTATCACGGTAAAGTAAAAAAAACTCCGAAATAATTTGGTAGTATAAGAAATTATCACTACCTTTGCATCGCTTTTCGTAGGCATAGCCTATATGAAAAGTCATAACACAGTGATTGTCGTATGGTGTAATGGTAGCACAACAGGTTTTGGTTCTGTTTGTCGTGGTTCGAATCCGCGTACGACAACTCACGAAAGAGGGCGCAGTAACATAGCAATATGTCGCTGCGCCTTTTTTTATTGATGTATATATCGGTACTTATATTGACACGTTCTAGCCATTATATTGACACGATTTGACCATTAGATTGATACGTTTTGCCCATTAGATTGATACATTTCGATCGTTATATTGATACGTTAAGTTTCGTTTTGACAACACGTCGGAAGTAATGTACATCAGAATAGCCACACATCGTGGCGATGTGTGTAATAGTATAACCTTTTTCCTCTTGTTTTTCCAACAACTCTTTAGCACGTTTCATACGTGCCTCAATCAACAATTGTGTTGCAGATATGCCCAACAAACGCTTCAAATGCCTGTTAAGCGTAGATCGGCTTGCTGCTGCTGCCGCTGCCATATCGTTAATGTTAGCATCAGGATTATCTAGATTCTCCTCTATATATTTACGTACTCGGTTAAGAAATACCGTGTCTTCTGGATTATTTCCATTAATGCTTAGAGCAGTAACATCATTATTTTGCGCCTTACTTTCCTGTTGTTCATTTATCAAAGAGGTAAGTTTGTCAAGGAGTTCCCTACGTTGTTTATTCACATTCTTTATATATACGTAAGCATAAATAATTCCGCCTATGCCTAAAAGTGCTATCATCAGAAATGCAATCTTAGCCCAAACATTCTCATACCAAAATGGACAAACTTCTATTTCAAGCCTCTTTACGTTATCAACCCAGCGACCATAGCCATCCGTAGACTGCACTTCCAGCACGTGACATCCAGGTGTTAGATTAAAGAGTGTGATGCTTCTGTTGTCTGTTGCAGCAGTCCATAGAGAGCCATCTAAACGTGTTCGATACAGAATCTCTTTATTATTCCTATAGTCTATGGCAGCAAAATGAATAGTAATGTCACGTTGTTCTGCCTCCAACAACAAATATTTGCGCGGCACAAGCGTAAACATCTCGTTACCACCGTTTATTGATAACGTAGTAAAGAGCAGAGGTGGTATGTATCCACGTGAATACATACTGTGCCTTGAAGCCATCAACAACCCCTGTTCGCTACCAAATACCCACGTACCATTATTCCAATAGACGGGCGAAGTCTCCAAGAAGCGACAGGAATCACACCAAAATGTCATACTATAGTTAACGCAACGGTAGGTCAATGTATTGAGAAATGCTACGCTATTATTGCTTACTGTGACCAGAAGACTATCATTATGCAGCGTCATCGCATTGCAAAGGTCAGTAGTAAGAGCCGAGTTTCTTTCGTTAAGGTGCCGAAAACGTGGTTGCGAAGAGAACAACTCCTTCTCGTTAATGACGTCAATCCCCGAACTTTCCGTTGCAATATAGATGTCACCTTTACTATTTTGCGCAATACTTATTAATGCATCGTTACTTATACCTTCCTTTTTTGTACCGTCACGCCTTACGAGTTTCAGTTTTGTATCAAGTATATTCTTATCGTTTATGTGCCCTATCAGCAGTCCCTCAACGCTTGCTGCCACGATATTGTTGTTAGGAGTAACAATAAGTTTTTTCACTTTTCTTCCTCCAAGAGACCTTGTCAGCACAGGTTTTACGGCGTTAGGATTCTCACAACACTTAATCCCTTCCCCCCATGTTGCTACCCATAATCTTCCTTTATGGTCCTCCTTAATGTCGTATATTTCATTGTTAGTAATACTTTCGCCCCCTATTTTGAACAATGCTCCAGGCTTTCCACCTACCCACATGTCCCCATTTCGTGCTTCAAAAACACAATATGGTGCTATAGGCAGTGGTATATTCCTCTGTACACTCCCGTCTTTAGCATACACCTTGAGCCTATTATCTGCACGCAGTCCTACCCATAAGCATCCCGATTTATCAACAAGAAGTGCCCTGGGGCGCATATTCTCCGTCCCGTTAAGTATCTTTGCTGGATAATGTCTTGTAACAGTCTTATACAATCCCTGCCTGTCAGCATTCCACCTGTTACCTTGTCTGTCGGTCATCCCCTCCCAGTTTCTCCCCATCTTCGTCTTAACACTCGCCTTTTTGTTTTGAGGAATCTCCTTAAAAGAAAATGACTCGAGATTAAATTCATACACATCCTCATCAGTATGGCACCATATATTTCCCTCTGGCGACAGCATTATATCGCGTATATGTGCAGTGTTAACAGGAGCACCGTCACCTGCCTGTATGCTAATTCTGTGGAAATCATACCCGTCATAGCAGTGAAGTCCATTCCAAGTAGCGAACCATAATAGTCCGTACTTATCCTGTACGCCACCTCCTATGCGCATACTCGCCAAAGCATTGTGGTCATTGTAGCATACAGTTTCAGCCTTCACGCTATTTAAAAACGTTGATATAGCAAACATTAATATAAAAGTGACAATATGATTTTTCATTGTTCAGGTTATGGTAATATGCCACAAAGGTAGTAAAAAAATATCATTTCCCCACCGTAAAAAGGCACCTACCACCCTGTTTGCACCATTTTTACGCTATCTGCGCCTTTTTTTAAGTCTTAATTGAGTATAAGAAAGTAATTTTGTGTCATAATTTTCACAACATAACAACTAATTGTTCTAAACAACATGAAACCAAACTATTTTACCATTCGGCACATCGTAGCGTCGCTATTGCTACTGATATGCCCTGCTACTATCCTGGCAAGCCAGAGTACTGTGGCTAAATGGGTGTTCTCTACAGGCTATGATGTAGAGAAAAGTGGCACTACCGCCACCTACACTCCCAATGAGTTAGGCTGGGGACAAATAGCCAACACCTACTGGAAAACGACGCAACCGTACTTCATTCCTAACGAATGTGCCCTGCTCCCCGAAGAATGTAAGGTGACAGTACACACCTCTGACGGTAAATGGCAAGTAACATCAAGCGGCTCTACACCCAACTATCTGTTACGACTTAACACCGCTTCCATCAACAAGTTTACTGCAAAATCCGACTATACCGATGGAAGTAAGCACGACCAGTACTTTGAAATATCCATGCCTACAACGTCATTGAGTAACATAAAACTCAATTTTGCAATAGGAGACGGCTCTAGTTCTTCTACTAAATTCGGCGTAGTCTACTCCGTTGACAACGGAGAGACATGGACAGTGCTCAGTGATTACACCGCTGGCTCACACTGGAACACGTACGTTGACGCTAACTATAACCTCAAAGCCGATAACAAAGAACGCCTGATTGTGCGTCTGTTGATACAGTCAGCCACCAAGAACAGCAACTATAACCTTAAATATGTCAACATTCTTGCTGATGATACACAGGCTCCACAACTAAAAAGCATAACGCCAGCAGACGGCGAGAGTAATGTGATACCTACTGGAAAGGTTATCATGCTCTTCAATGAAGGAGTGACAATAAATAGTGGTGTCGCAGCAACATTGACCAACAATAGCACACACTCCGTGCAGAAAATCACGCCACAGGTAAGTCTCAACAAGGTTACCTTTGCCTATGCTGACCTTGATCTGACCACATCTTACACGCTATCTCTACCTGCCAAGGCTCTTGCAGACCTTGCCGGCAACGTATATAGCGATGCCATTACCACTACATTTGTGACCTCTAATACACGTCCTGTACCTCCACCAGTGCTTGAAAGCACCAATCGTCTGTGGTATCATCGCCCTGCCAGAGCGTGGGAAGAGGAACTACCACTTGGCAACGGACGCCTCGGGGCAATGGTAAGTGGCAGTGTTGCCAAAGACACCATACAACTTAACGAGGACACTTTCTGGGGACAGTCACCCAATAGAAACTACAATAGCAATGCTAAGTCTGTGCTTTCTGCCGTACAGCAGTACATCTTCAAGAAAGATTATACCTCTGCCCAGAAACTCGCCATACCTAACTGGATGTCACAAGGCTCTCATGGCGCACAGTATCAGGCGGCAGGTTGCGTCCTAATAGGATTCCCTGGACATCGCTATGATGACGAAGAACTGGGACAAACTGCCAACGCTACCGATGCACAGGCATACGTTCGTTCCCTTGACCTTGCCACGGCTACAGCCCAAACATCGTATATCGTAAACGGCGTAACTTACACTCGTACCGTGTTCACATCGTTTGAGGACAACGTTACAATAGTGCGCTTAGAGTCTTCAGAGCCTGGCAAACTCGATTTCAACCTCTGTTACGCTGCTCCTGTAAAGACAAACATGGAGAAGTTGGGCGTGAACACTATCACATCTGACGGCATGATAAAGGCATCTCTTGTTCCTGCAAGGGAAAAGACAGAGAATGTAGACAACAAACTCAACTGCTTCACCTTCATAAAGGTCATCAACGATGGCGGCATACAGACCAATGACGGTACGCAGAACGTTATGCAAGCCGACCTCGTGGCTGGTAATTCCAAGGCGCCCTCCATTGAAGTGGCAGGAGCAAACGCCGCTACTATCATCATATCCTCTGCCACGAACTTCGTGAACTACGATGACATAAGTGGTGATGCAGAGGCTAAGGCGTTGGCTTATATCACTGATTATCTTGCGAAGAACAAGGAATA
This sequence comes from uncultured Prevotella sp., assembly GCA_934272845.1. GTDB lineage: Bacteria > Bacteroidota > Bacteroidia > Bacteroidales > Bacteroidaceae > Prevotella. The sequence goes on along the minus strand of CAKQSF010000004.1, from coordinate 42,240 downwards.
CGCCACTGCTCTCGCTGACCACACATCGAAATATCAAGAACAATTCAACCGTGTCAGCCTCGATCTCGGCAGCAATGCCGCACAAGAGAAGAAGGATACGGAAACACGTATCAAGGAGTTCCGCTCCACATCGTCAGACCCTGGACTTGTTTCTAATTACTTCCAGTTTGGTCGTTATCTCCTAATATCATCATCACAGCCTGGCACTCAGCCTGCAAACCTTCAGGGATTATGGAACCCTAACGCTCGCCAATACCCTGCATGGGACTCTAAATACACCACTAACATCAACGTAGAGATGAACTATTGGCCTGCCGAGGTAACCAATCTCACGGAGTGTCACGAGCCATTCATCCAGATGGTAAAGGACGTTAGTGTGACGGGTAAGGAGACTGCAGAACAGATGTACGGTGCACGCGGTTGGGCATTGCACCACAATACCGACATCTGGCGCACCACTGGAGCGGTCGACAACGGCTCTGTCGGTGTATGGCCTACTTGCAACGCATGGTTCTGCTCACACCTTTGGGAGAAGTATCTCTTCTCTGGCAATAAGGAATATCTTGCCGACATCTATCCTGTCATGAAGGGATGTGCCGAGTTTTTCCAGGACTTCCTTGTGAAAGACCCTAATACTGGCTACATGGTGGTGTGTCCTTCTAACTCGCCAGAGAACCATCCAGGACTCAGTAAGTACACCGATGATAATGGCAAAGAGATGAACTGTGCCCTCTTTGGTGGCGTAGCGATGGATAATCAGATGGTTTATGATGTGCTAAAGAATACTGCCGAGGCTGCGCGCACACTTGGTGTAGACGCTGACTTTGCCACGCAGATAGATAATCTTAAAGAGAAACTTACGCCATACAAGATAGGTAAGTACGGACAAGTACAGGAATGGCAGGAGGATTGGGACAAGGAGACTAACTCACACCGTCACCTTTCTCACCTGTGGGGAGCCTATCCAGGCAATCAAGTCTCTCCATACGTGGACGCAACAATCTTCCAAGGCGTACACAAGTCACTCGTTGGGCGTGGCGATGCTGCTCGCGGCTGGTCTATGGGTTGGAAAGTCTGCCAGTGGGCACGTATGCTTGACGGTGACCACGCATTGAGTATTATCAAGAATCAGTTACGCCTTGTAGCCCCAGATATTACCATGAGCGACCCTGACGGCGGCACTTACGCCAATATGTTTGACGCTCACGCTCCATTCCAGATAGACGGTAACTTCGGTTGTTGCGCTGGTATAGCCGAGATGTTGTTGCAGTCACACGCTGGTTTCGTACATCTTCTTCCTGCCCTACCTTCCGCTTGGTCTGCTGGCGAGGTGAAAGGCTTGCGCTCTCGTGGTGGTTTTGTCATCACAGATATGCAGTGGAAGATGGGAAAGATAGTGTCTGTGAAAATCAAATCAACCGTTGGTGGAAACCTGCGTCTGCGCAGCAACACTGCTCTCAAGATGCATAACGGCACTAAGTTGAACACTGCGGAGGGCAACAACAGCAATACACTCATGCAGCCTTACCATATGCAGAAGGCTATTGTGGCTAACGCGTCTAAGATTCCAGAGACGGTACTGCCCGTAACATATCTTTACGACATACCGACCTCTGTGGGCCAAGAGATAGAACTCGTTAACATCGATGCCCCAACAGGCATTGACGACGTGGCACAGATAACAAAATATGGCGACAAAAAGCAGTATGACGTGCTTGGAAGACGCATCAACAACGCCTACAAAGGCATCGTGGTATGTAAAGGTGAGACTTACATAAAGAAATAGGTATAGGTTAGTAAATAATAAAAACAGCCCCGGCGGTTCCTTCTTTGAAGTCCGTCGGGGCTGAATTTTTATTTAAGGGTGGTTCCATAAATTACCACCGTTATGTAAAACTTAATTGATGTAATGACGTTTTGTTATCTTTCGGATTCTTTTCGGTTCAAAGCGTAAGTGCATTCAGTCGAGTAGCACGCTACACTTCTTCATTTACTTACCCTTTGACCTCGAAAATAACCTCGAAATATAACAAAGGTAATTTATAGAGCCACCCTTAACTTATGTAGTTATGTGATTATTTAATCTCAATACACTTAGTCTCTTGTGCTTTTTCTTCCTTCGTCATCTTTGGAATATTGATAACAAGCACACCATCGTTCATGTTTGCAGTGATATTATCCTGCTCTATCTCATCAGGCAAAGCCAATCTCTGTTCGAACTTTGAGTAACTAAACTCGCGACGCAGATACTTCTTTCCTTTCTCTTCCTCCTTGTTATCGGTCTTCTTCTCCATAGATATAACCAAATCGCCATTAGCAATGCTGATATTAAAATCATTCTTGTTCATGCCTGGTGCGGCTACCTCTACTTTATAATTTTTACTATCCTCGCTAACGTTTATTGCTGGAGTAGTGCCAGAGAACTTTGCGGGCATCCATGAATCATCAAAGAAATCACTGAATATTGATGGGATCCAACTCTGATTGCGGTTTGAATACATTGTAGGTAACATAATCATTTCCTCCTATATTTATTTGTTTTACTTCTGTTCCTTGAAGATTCTCGGTCCTCGGTTGCTTTCGCTGTACCTTTGTTCTTTCGAACCTTCGCCCATAGTATTGCAAGTGTCGTGCCCTGCCAATACGCTGTCAGCGTGTTTTTAAACTTCAGAAAACTTTGTTAAACCTTCGCTCGGAGTAATTAAACATTACCTTCGGTTTTTAAACTTTCAGCCCGTTTTGTTAAACATTCGTATGATGTAAAACTGTCAGTCTTATAGTGTCATAATGTCACCATACCTATTTACACGAACGCCTTGCCCTTCCATTTCAGCGAATGCCATCTACGCATGAGTATAACTCCGCGCAGATTCTCGTCCATGCAAAAGCCTATCCACATACCTATCAGTCCCAATCCCATCGGTATGCCGAGCACCCAGGCAACGCCTACTGCCACACTCCACTGGCATATCACGCCAACGATAACAGGATAGACCGCATCGCCCGTGGCACGCAGCGTTCCGCAGGCAAAGACATTCTTCACTCTGCCATAACTCAACATCAGGTCTATGCAGAAAATCCATGTGCCCATGCGTATTATCTCTTCATTATCGGTCAACAGGGTCATCAGCGTGTGACCGCCAATAGCGAGTAATGACGCCACAATGAGCGTCAGCCTCATTGCCGTATGGAACACATAGTTGCCCAAGATATATGCAGCACGATAGCGCAACTGCCCTATAAAATGACCCACCAGTATGTTACCACCCTGCACTATGCTCGTACTGAATAGTATTACGAATGTAATAGCCGTAGTGCAGTACACTTTCGTTGTCAACGCCTCAGTGCTTATCTGGTTGATAAAGAACGTGATTGTAATCTGTGACAATGAGTAAGACATCTCTTCGCTCATCGCTGGTATGCCGATGTGTATAAGGTTCTTGAGTTCCTGCCATGGGAATGGTGTAAAATAAGCCCTATACGAGTTATTGATACGCTTGGCTGTCTTAACCGATTTCTTCACTACCCTGAATGGTGTTCGCACTATCAGGTATGAGGCACGCAGCGTGTATATAGGTGCCTTGAACAACAGCGTGCCCAATCTGCGTCGTCTTCCACGCACCACTCCCCTTATTCTCCCTGCCACTACATACAGTTTGTTCTTGCGGTGCTCCGCCATTGCGTTGCGCCATATACCTGGCATGAAACTCGCAAGTACTATTGCCGCAATAATTCTACTGATGGCTGTTGCCCATGCCGCACCTTCTACACCCATGGCGGGACATCCCCAGTGACCGAAGATAAGGGCATAGTCTGCAAGGATGTTGATAATATTCACCGTTACCGTTACGAGCATCGGCTTTACCGTATTGCCTGTGGAGCGCAAGGCTGCACTGAACGTTAACGATAGCGCCTGAAAAAAAGCCAACGATCCTGTTATTCCAAGGTAAGTTACACCCTCTGGCAATACCTCCTCACGCAGTCCGAACGCTCGCAACAGTGGCGCTGCCCATAGCCAAAGCGCACCGCTTACCGTCATACCGAGCAACAGGTTGGCGAGAATGGCTATGCCCACTATCTGCATGAAGCGTGTGCGCAGGCCAGCACCAAAATATTGTGCACAGAGTATTGCCGCTCCCATTGACACAAACTGGAACACGAGGAACACAAAGGAGATAAGTTGGTTGTCCAACCCCACTGCTGCCACAGCATTATCACTATAATTTGACAGCATAATCGTATCTACCGCACCGAGCAGCATAACGAGGGCGATGTCGAGAAACACAGGCATCGTGAGTCGATAAAGTTGTTTCTTCAGCGAGATGTTATCCATTCTTTGGTTGTTTTGTAGTTTGGTTGTTTTGTGGTTTGGTTGTGTGTACACATAGAAATGCGTACTTTTGTTCTTTCCACAATGCAAAATTATGAAATAATCTTCATCTCTGCAAATTTCTATTCGCATAGTTTTACACCTTATACATTATGTTGGCTGGATAAAGAAATATACAACAATGATTCTGTTTCAATACAAGGTAACTATTCAACGGTAATTTAAGGGGGATTATGGACAAAAAATAGTAACGGTAATTATATGCAATAAATAGAATTAGCCTGGAAGGCTATACTCTGAGTAACCGTGGGCGCAGCCTACGGATATGATGGTGTGTTGGAGCATCTGCCTGGAGGGCAGTACATAATCTGCAGTGTACTGCCTTCCAGGCAGCAGATAGTGTTCTTTTTCAATATCCGTAGGCTTCGCCCACGGTTACTCATAGTATTGGCTTCCAGCCAAAGAAAGTTTAACTGTGACATGGCGAGAAAGCATACAAGTAAATGATGGCTTTGGTTAACGCGACTATCGCAGAATAGTTACCATACAGGTCATCTTCGTTAAAAAATCAAATAAAATTATTCCAATTCTTTCCAATGTTTGCAAAATTGGAAAGAATTGACAAGAAAATATACAAAAAGTTACCCAAAGGTAACTTACCTTTAGGTAATTTTTTATAACTTTGCAGGCAAAAAGGGAATATGTCAATACAGAAGTCACCATTTCAATTCGGCACGTTGGCAACGGATAGCAACTTCGTTGACCGCATAGAAGATAGGGCAATGCTCAAGCAGATGCTCTCATCTAATATCAACGTGATGCTTATCTCACCTCGCAGATGGGGTAAGTCGTCACTCGTAAAAAAGGCGATGGAGGAACTTACAGCGGAAGACGATAAGGTAAAAGTGTGCTATATAGACGCATTCAGCATCGCTTCTGAAGCGGAGTTCTACCGCATCTTCGCCAGTAAGGTTATTGCTTGCGCATCGTCAAAGGTAGAAAAGTGGATTGCCGATGCTAAGAAGTTTCTTGCTGGTGTAGTACCCCAGATTGTTATTAATGACCAAGTAACGAACTTTATGGCTTTCGACATGAAGTTTGTGCCACAGGAACAAGACAAACTCACTATTCTGCAACTGCCACAACTACTTGCCGAAGAGAAAGGAATACGCATCATTGTCTGCATTGACGAGTTTCAACAGTTGGCTACTTTGGCAGAATATAAGGACATGGAGGGCAAGATGCGCTCTGTATGGCAACATCAACAGGACGTTTCCTATTGCTTGTATGGCAGTAAACGCAACATGATGCTAAACATATTCAATAACGCCAACAGCCCCTTCTACCGTTTCGGACAGGTTATCTTCATGGAGAAAATAACGAAGGAGAATTGGATACCCTTCATACAACAGTCTTTTGAGAGCACGGGGAAGCATATCTCTGCACAGTTTGCAGAGAGAATTTGCGACACTGTAGAGTGCCATTCGTGGTATTTGCAACAGTTGTGTTACTTCGTCTGGAACTTTACTACTGACAAAGTGGACGACAACACATTCTCACTTGGCGTAAAACAGACCGTAAATATCAACACACCTATGTTTCAAAACGACACGGAGAGACTCAGCACTTCCCAGATAGAAATGCTGAAAGCGGTGAGCAATGGCGAGTTTAAGTTTTCTTCTCAAGATGTAAAACAAAGGTATGGTCTCGGTAACCCTAACACTATTATGAAGAACAAGAAGGCTCTTCAAGACAAGGACATCATAGATAAGCACGGAAATGGCTTCATTTTCGTTGACCCTGTATACAGAATTTGGTTCGCAAATGAGTACAGCAAACTATAAACTCTAAAAATCACGATTTCCCAAATTTACCATTTTTATCACACAGAAGCATTAATATCAGAACTTCCTTATAATCAACAATATACATATTTCAAAAACAATTAAGCACAAATCACAGTGTAAACACTATGTGATTACCTTGTAATTTGGGCTTAATTACACAGTAAAAGGGGCTTAATCGCAGTGCGATTAAGCCCCTTTTTTGCTATTTCCGAAATTTACCATTTTCGGGATGGCATTATATCGGTAAACTTTTATATAATATTGAACCTGCTAAGTATAATGATTGCTATGCACGCAGGCACGAAGAAACGCATCAAGAAGAGGTATACGTTGAGTGCAACAGGCTTCCATGGGTATCTGCCATTGCTGGTAAGTTCCTCTAACAGTGCCGTGCGCGACATACGCCAGCCTACTACTATTGAGGTGATAAAGGCACCAATAGGCATCAATATGTTAGAGGTCAGACCATCAAAGTTATCAAACAGCGTTTGTCCGAAGAAGCCCATAGGGCATGGTCCCATTGACATTGCGCTGAGAATACCAATGACGCAGCAGAACACTGATACCATCCACGCTGCTTTCTTGCGTGACATATTCATCTCTTGCGATATCAGTGACGTACCAATCTCGTGCATAGAGATGGTTGAAGTAAGTGCAGCGAGGGTTAGAAGGGCAAAGAACATTATCGCTACTACGTATGCTACGATATGCGGAAACGCCATGGTAAAGACGTTAGGCAGTGTCTGGAATATAAGGCTCGGACCAGCATCAGGACGCAATCCAACGGCAAAGGCGGCAGGGAATATCATCAGTCCCGCCATGATAGCCACACCACAGTCGATGCCCGCAATCTGAGTAGATGACTGAAGAAGGTTTGCATCTTTCTTGAAATAAGAGCCATAGGTACACAGACACGCTGTGCCAAGGCTTAGTGAGAAGAACGATTGGCCTATTGCCTCATAGAGAACGTCCACCGTTATCTTTGAAAAGTCGGGGTGGAAGAGGAATTTTATGCCTTCAAAAGAGCCTGGCAGCGAACATGAAGCGAAGATAAGCACGAGCATAAGGATAAAAAGCAGCGGCATCATCATCTTCGATGCCTTCTCAATACCTTTCTGTACGCCGCGCACTATGATAGCGTGTGTAAGGAATATGAATACTATGCACAACACTGAAGGTATCCAAGGGTGGCTCACTATGGTATCGAAACTGGCAGAGATGTATTCAGGTGAACCTAACACTTCGTCGCACACGGCAAGGCAGAAGTAGTAGATACACCAACCTGCTACCACGCTATAGAAGCCAAGAATGATGGCAGAGCACAACATTCCCATTACGCCCGTCAGTCCCCACAGTTTGTTGCCACCGGCAAGCGTATAAGAGTGTTTTGAGTTACCACCGCCGTGACGACCTATAAGTATCTCACTCATCATGGCAGGCAGGCCGAGCAGCAGTGTGAACACTACGTAAACAAGTATGAAAGCGGCACCACCATTACTGCCAGTAGTAGTAGGGAAACGCCATATATTGCCCAGTCCTACGGCAGAACCTGCCGTGGCTAATATCATACCGAGTCGTGAATTGAAACTAATTCTTTGTCTTTCCATTTAGTTGTTTTGTGGTTTTATTGTTAGTTGTTGGGTTATTTAATAGATAGAAAAGTATTTTCGTTTTTCGCTAACATTGTGAGGAGTAGTCCTTTTATGTAATGTTGAAAAAATAACTTACGCAGTTTTTACCTCAGATTGTTGAGATATTTTGGGGATATGAAGATGGAGAACTCCGTGAAACGCCTGAGCCTAGCGAAGAATGCGAGCATCGTGACTGATGAATAGCCACAAAATAGCCAGCAAGATGAGAGTAAGAAATGCGTAAGACAACATTACTCTAACTGTAATAAAATTGATTAAGTTATTTTTTAAAGTAAGCGTTCAAAATTATTTTTATATTTAATATAGGCTATTTGGATGCAGATGTTTTCTCTGTTTGAGGGAACAATGTAATCATTGTGACTGAAAACAGAGGAAGCAGATGCGCCAAAGAGACTGTATTAAATATAATTTCAGAAATAAAAATGTTCACTTACTGATATATATAAATATTTTTGAATACTTACTTAACATTACTATATCGCTCCCCATTTACTTAATACTATCACGATGATGCAGGCAGGCATGAAGAAACGTATCAAGAACATAAACACGTTGAATGCCCATGGTGCCCACGCATAACGCCCATTGCTTGTCAGTTCCTCAATAACCGTTGCACGAGGCATACGCCATCCTACTACCACCGAGGTTATCAGTGCGCCCAAAGGCAACAGTATGTTAGAGGTAAGACTATCGAAATTGCCAAACAATGAGTCGCCAAAGAAACCCATAGGGCATGGTCCCATAGAGAGAGCACTAAGTATTCCTATTACACTACAGAACACTGTCTCTATCCATGCCGCCTTACCGCGCGACAACTTCAGTTCCTGCGACATCAGCGAAGTGCCTATTTCGTGTAGTGAGATGGTAGAAGTAAGGGCAGCAAGCGTCAGCAACGCGAAGAACATAATGCTGACAACGTATGCCAAAGGATGCGGAAAGGCACTGCCAAAGACATTAGGCAGCGTGAGGAAGATAAGGCTTGGTCCTGCGTCAGGCAACAGACCTACGGCAAAAGCCGCTGGGAAAATCATCAGACCTGCCATTATTGCCACTCCGCAGTCTATGCCAGCAATCTGCACAGACGATTTAAGTATGTTGGCTTCTTTTTGAAAATACGCGCCATACGTACACAGACACGCCGCTCCGAGGCTGAGAGAGAAGAACGATTGTCCTATAGCCTCATAGAGAACGTCCACCGTTATCTTCGAGAAATCGGGCTGAAACAAGAACCGTATGCCACTCATCGCACCTGGAAGCGAACACGACGCAAAGATAAGAATGAACATCAGTACAACGAGTATAGGCATCATAGCCTTTGATGCCTTCTCTATTCCCTTCTGTACGCCCCTTACTATAATTATATGTGTAAGCAAAAGAAATACTATACTCAGTGCCGATGGCAACCAAGGGTGCGCCACTAACTTTCCGAACTCACTGGCAATATACTCCTTTGTGCCGAGAACATTGTCGAAGCACGCTTGAACCAGGTAGTAAAGGCACCACCCTGCCACTACGCTATAGAAGCCTAAGATGATGGCTCCGCACACCATTCCCATCACACCTGTCAGTCCCCATACCTTGCCTCCGCCAGCAACAGAGTACGAGTGCATAGAGTTGCCACCGCCGTGACGACCTATAAGTATCTCGCCCAACATACCTGGCAGACAGAGAAACACAGTAAACAGAATGTAAATGAATATAAAAGCGGCTCCGCCATTCTCGCCTGTGGTGGTAGGAAAACGCCATATATTACCCAGACCTACTGCAGCTCCCGCTGTGGCAAGAATCATGCCGATACGTGAATTGAAACTAATTCTCTTCTTTTCTTGTGAATTATACATTACGATTTAGTTAATGCCCCAACACCGTTTCTATGCGATTAAATAACAATCACGTATCATGAATTGTGCATTATGAATTATTAATAAACTTGTTTTCTTTGCAAAATTACAAAAAATAGTTTAACTTTGCACATAAAACACTTAAAAAAGCATCTTAAACAGATGAAAAGTAACTTCGTTCGTAATTATCCCCTCGCCATAATAGTGGCTTTGGGAATATGGGTTGTCTGCATGATTCCCGTACCTGAGACACCACTCGACAATGTGAGATTTATTGACAAATGGACGCATTTTATAATGTACGGCACTCTTACCACCGTTATTTGGGTGGAATATGTGCTTCATCACACTACTATATCATGGCGTAGACTCCTCATCGGCGGTGCGTTGCTACCTGCTCTCATGGGTGGCGCGGTAGAACTGGCACAGGCTTACCTCACTACTTGTCGTTCTGGCGACTGGCTTGACGCTCTGTGCAACTCCTTCGGAGTACTGCTTGGCGTGATAATAGGACGCCTTTTTATATATACAAAGAACAGATGAACATACTCATACTAAGCACATCAGGCAGAATGGGTGGTGCGGCAATAGCCGCAAACAGACTCATGCACGCTCTCAACGCTAACGGAGCGCACGCCACCATGCTGTCACGCCACAACCTTCGCTTGCCCTTTTGGAAGGAAAAGTGGGGCGGTGTGCCGTTTCTCTTGGAGCGACTGCGTATCTTCCTGGCTGCGGGCATGAGCACTAAAGGGCTCTTTGCCGTAGATATCGCTAACATAGGCGATAACATTGTTGACACTCCTGCCTTCCGAAACGCTGATGTCATACACCTACATTGGGTAAACCAAGGCTTCGTTTCGCTCCACTCCCTACGCAGAATTATCCACAGTGGTAAGCGCATAGTGTGGACAATGCACGACCAATGGTGCATGACCGCCATCTGCCATTATAGTGATGACTGCCGAAAATATGAGAGGGGCTGCATGGATTGTCCGCTATTACCGCGCGGAGTCTTAGGAGACGTGGCGCAAACTGTTTTCAATAAGAAACGAAAGATATACTCCGAAGGCAGTATAACATTCGTTACGTGCAGCCAATGGCTATGCCGAATGGCGCAAGCCAGTGCCCTTGCCAAGGGACAGAGGGTGGTATCGATACCCAATCCCATAGACACCACGGTGTTCTCCCCACGCAATCGCAGTGAGGCACGCCAACTGTTAGGCCTGGAAACTAGCGGCACAAAGATACTCTTTGGTTGCCAGAAAGTGACGGATGAGCGCAAGGGATTACGCTATCTCATTGAAGCAATGTCACAGTTGCCAGATGTAGAGGTCTTACTTGTGGGCGGCAATGCCACCGATACAATGGCGTTGATGCCTGACAACGTGAGATGCGTGGCGATAGGTCAGGTAAGTGACACGGCAAAGATGGCGATGCTCTATGCCGCAGCAGATGCTTTCGTTACGCCATCGCTACAAGACAACCTGCCTAACACTATCATGGAGTCCATGGCTTGCGGCACACCGTGCGTAGGATTCAATGTAGGTGGCATACCAGAGATGATTGACCACGAGGAGAATGGATACGTGGCGGAGTATAAAAACGCCATAAGTTTGGCGGAAGGCATACGCTATGTCATCGCCAAGGAGAACGCTCAGCGCCTCTCTGAGGCAGCGAGAGCAAAGGTATTGCGCTGTTATAGCGAGAGCGCAGTGGCTAAAAGGTACATGGAAATATACAAAGAAACAAATTAATGAAGATAAAAGAACAACTGAAATACATCGTAACCTTGCGGCGTGAGGAGAGAATCCCCACGGCAGTGGCGGCATTGTTCTTCACCATACTCAACGTTATCAACGTCTGTGGCTATTGGAATGCCTTTAGTGTTCCTACGGAGAAATACCACAACCTCTTCGTGAAGGCATACAGTGTGTCGGGCTTTGACCCTCTGACCTATGAGGTGTTGTCAGACTGGTTCCCTGCCTACAACATCTATCGCCACCCACTTCTCGCCTTCTTCATGTACCCCCTGTACCTTGTAAACCAGGGTCTGATGTGGCTGACGGGCGTTAATTGCGCCACTGTGCTCACGGCATTGCTTCTCGTTACCTGCGCCACCTATTCCTTTGTCTTCCTTTATCGCATATTGCGTAACGTCATAGGCATTGGTTATATCAGTACGTTGACGGTGTCGGCACTATATTTCTCCTTCGGCTTCATCATCTTATCATCCTTCGCCCCCGACCATTTCGTGCTCTCGCAGTGCTGCCTGTTGCTCACGTTGTGGCTCTCTGGCGACATGATGATGCGCAGTTCTGCCCTTAGTCTGTGGCAGACCCTGTGCCTCTTTACACTGACTTCAGGCATATCTTTGAACAATGGACTGAAGGTTTTCCTTGCGGCTTTCTTCACAAGACGCCATCGTTTCTTCCACTGGCGGTTCCTATTGTTCGCCGTGGTGCTTCCTTCTGCCCTGATATGGGGCGTAGCCCGTTGGGAGTATAAGACGTGGCAGTGGCCTAAAGAGATGGCGCGCCATGAGGTAAAGATGCGCAAAGACCGTGCCGCAGCGGAGCGTTTACGCCGTGAAGTGGCTGATACTATATCCGATAAGAGCAAGACCGCGATAGAGAAAGAGGTAAAACGCATCAGAAACGAGCGTGCCAAGGCTAAGTATCGTGCCGACCACAAGAAGATATGGAATAAGAACAGCGGTAAACCGATAGCCAAGGGTGAGTTCATGAACTGGACAGACAAGACCACTTCGCGTACAGACGCGGCGGTAGAAAACCTCTTTGGCGAGGCGATACAGTTGCATACCGACCACGCTTTGGGTGATGTCTTCCGCAACAGACCTGTCGTTGTGCGTTATAGTGGACTGTGGCAGTATGTCAATTACACAGTAGAGGCACTGACGGTACTGCTCTTCCTCTTTGGAATATGGTGCGGCAGACGCAGCCGTTTTCTCTGGATGGCGATATCATTCTTTGCTATGGACATGGCGTTGCACATGGGTTTAGGCTTCGGTATCAACGAAATCTACATCATGTCCGCCCATTATCTCTTCGTAATGCCTATTGCCATGGCATACGTTATGAAGCATTTAGCGCAGCGCGAGAAAGCCCTTCGTGGCGTCACGATATTGGTAGGAGCACTCGCTTTATGGTGCCTGATATGGAACATGAGCGTAGTCTGCAACTACTTTGCTTCGTAATACCTTTACGAATATTATTTATTCACTATATAACAGTCATGTTATCATACCTTAACCGACATAAAGAGACCCTCATAATGACCCTTGTGGGACTGCTCGTTATGGCATCTCTCAACGTGCTCATGTTGTACTACCACTACGATGTGTGGACAAACCCGAAGGTAGGCTTTTGGAGTGCCTTCTTCAGCAGGTTTGAAATATCTGGCTTCGACTCCTACACCTACATCACAGTGTCGTCATGGCGTCCGCTATATGTACTTAGTCGCCATCCCCTGTTGGCTGTTATGGTGTGGCCGTTGTCAGAACTTAACAGTCTGCTGATGGAGGAATACCACCTTAACTGCGCCATCTTCATCGTGGCAGTGGTGTGGACTCTGCTCGCCGTTGCCTCTTGGTTGCTTATGTTTCGCACATTGCGGCGCATCGTTCACTTGTCGTTCGCTATCAGTGCGCTACTCACCGCGTGGTTCTTCTCATTCTCACACATCATGCTCGTGACGTTTACGCCCGACCACATGTCGCTGACGCTGCCCCTGTTGCTCCTCACCGTCTATCTCGCAGGCAAGGCAATAGAGCGCGGACGCACCATGCCGTTGTGGCAATCGCTGCCTTTAGTCTTCGTGGCAACAGGCGTTACTACCACAAATATCGTTAAGATTGGGTTGGCGGACCTCGTCTCGCAGTGGGGCAAGAAGCCATTTAAGCGCATCGTACTCCACTTCCTTATGTACCTTTTGCCATTAGCCGTCATTGGCGTAGGCTATATATACCAAGAGAGGACGACACAGGTAGAGGAGTCGCAACACGTCAATAGCATTATGTCCACCATGGCAAGCCGCGACTCTTCCTTTGCGAAACACTGGGAAGAAGATAAGGCTAAGCGTAAGGAGATGAGGGAGAAGCAACTCGTTAAACTCTCTTTCGTAACCAATACCGAACACTGCATAGACCGCATGCCGTCGCTTGTGGAGAACATCTTTGGCGAGGGCTTCATACTGCACGACCGTTATGTGCTTATGGATGCCAACAAAACACGCCCTGCCCTGGTGCGTTACAGCCACTGGGGGTATTACGTTGTTGAAGGCATTATCGTGGCATTGTTCGCTGCTGGCGTATGGTTCGGACGCCGCAAGCCATTGGTATGGATGACGATGGGAATGTTTCTCTTCGACATGTTGCTCCATGTAGGGTTAGAGTTCGCCAATTCTGACGCCTACATCATGACCGCTCACTGGGCTTTCGCGGTACCAATAGCGGTGGGGTATATGCTAAAGTCTGTGGAACGACAACCTATTGCGCGCTACATCATAGTGGGAGCGATACTCCTGCTCACAGTATTCCTGTGGTGGCACAATGTAAGTTTGACGGCAGAACATCTGTTGCAATATTATAATAAGTAAGCTATTTATGACCATTTATTATTATAATCAGCAAGACACACAGTTCATGTGGCGTGAATGGCAGGCAGGAACGTTTCCCGGACACCTGTTGTACGGAGCCACACACTTTAAGAATCATGGCATAGAGATGGTGATGCACCGTTTCTATAACACCCCTTCACGACTGAAACTGTCGCTCAATACGCTGTGGCAGGTGCTTACTTGCAAGGAGCATTACGACGTGTTGTATGGCAATGCCTTCCGTGGTCTGGAGTTAGTGATATTCCTTCGTGCCCTCGGATTGTACCGAAAACCAATCGTTGTGTGGCACCATCAGCCAGTAAAAAAGGCGAATAACCCCTTGCGTGAACTCGTGGCACGCCTCTTTTATCGTGGTATTGACCAGATGTTCTTCTTCTCTAACAAACTCATAGCCGACTCTCTGCTGTCGAGCAAGGCACGTTCGGAGCGTATGCACGTGGCGCATTGGGGGGCAGACCTTGACTATTACGACGCGTTGATGCGTGAAGAAGGCACCGAACGCACAGCCTCAACGTTTATATCTACAGGAAAGGAGTTGCGAGATATGCCCACATTGGTAAAGGCTTTCAACAAGACAGGGGAGCGACTCGATATCTATGTCAGTCGTTCTTACCTCGGAAACGACTACGATGACATCTTCTCCAAACTGAAACTCGAAAGCAATATACACCTTAACTACATACAAGGCATGGCGTTTCGGGAGATGAGCAAGAAGGTAAACCGTGCCTCTTGCGTGGTGATATGCTGCCAACAGTCTAACTATACCGTAGGTCTGACAACGGTAGTTGAGGCACTTGCCCTCGGCATACCTATCATTTGCACCCGTAATGAGCAGATGCCTATGGACATAGAACGTGAAAAATGCGGTATATGGGTGGACGTAGAGGACACCGAAGGCTGGGAGAAGGCTATACGTTTCATTGCCGATAACCCCGACAAAGCAGCGGAGATGGGGCGCAACGGACGCAGATTGGCGGAGAAACTCTATAACATTGAGCGATGCACCAGTGATATTGCAGAAGTAATTAAGGGTGGTTATATAAATTACCACCGTAAAACAAAATGCTTTTAACATGATGACGTTTTGTTATCTTTCGGTCTCTTTTCGGTTTAAAGCGTAAGTTCGTTCAGTCGTTATGCACGCATAACTCCTTCGTTCACTTACACTTTAACCACGAAAACAGCCTCAAAATCTAACAAAGTTAATTTATAGAGCCACCCTTTACAAACTATGAAGACCATATTCCACATAATTTCACGCCTCGATGTGGGCGGAGCGGAGCGTGTGGCGATAAGCATCGCAAAGTCGAGTAGTCCCGATTGCCGTCATCACATAGTGGAGTTGCAGCGTGGACACAGCGTCTTCACACGGCAGATGATAACCGAGTTGCGCGAGAACAACATCCCCTTGCACCGCTCTTGGTTTCCGATATACTTCCATCTGCATTGTTATGTAGACAGAATGATATCCATCCTCTTCCCTATACGCTTCCTCTTCCTGTGGCTTCGCTATCGTCCTGACGTGGTGCATAGTCACACTGAGATGCCCGACATGGCGGTATGGCTCACCTTTAAGATGTTTCCCTTTATGAAATTAAAGGTTGTTCGCACCATACACAACACGTGTCTGTGGTCGGGTATGGCGTGGACGGGACAGCGAGTGGAACACTTTATGCAGCAGCGTAACGCCAATATAGCCATCTCTCCCAACGTTCAAGCGGCGTATCATGAGCGTTTCGGCACCATGCCTCCAGTCATCTACAACGGTGTGGCACCCGTTTCGCAGCGCAATTACGACGGTATAGTGCCAGGAAAGGTCAACATTCTCTTCGCAGGCAGGTTCGAAAAGCAGAAGGGCATAGCCACTCTTTGTGGCATTATCAAAGCGATGCAAGCGGATAAACGTTATCATTTTCATATATTCGGTGCTGGACGAGAACAAGAAGAGATTGACAGTCTGCGCGAACTCGACAATGTGACGCTGCGAAAGCCCATGCACGGCATAGCCAGTGTAATGTCATCGTTTGACTATCTTATCATGCCGTCGCTCCATGAAGGCCTCAGCATACTTGCCATTGAAGCCTCAATGAACGGTCTGCCACTACTTATCAACCGCTGTGCAGGGCTTGCCGACACGTTGCCTACTGACTGGCCGCTTGCCGTTAACGATAATAACATGGAGGAATGGTTACGTCTTTTCCGTGACATACTGCCCACCTGCGACCGTGAAGCCTTATCGTTAGAAGCGAGAGAGTACGCCATGAGCCGTTTCTCTATACGGAAAATGCAATGTGAATACGAAAGATTATACTTATGACAGTAACGATACTCGTACCTATATACAATGTAGAAAGATACATAGCAGAATGTGCCGAGAGCCTGTTTACGCAGACTTACCAGGACATAGAGTATGTGTTTTGCGACGACTGTACGCCTGACGACAGTATAGGTGTGCTGCATGGCGTGCTGAACAGGTATCCAGAGCGCAAGGATCGGACACGTATTGTGCGCACACAGCGTAACAGTGGCATCGGAATGGTGAGGAAACTGTTGGTGGAAGCGGTGCACAGCGATGCCTTTTTCTTTGCTGATAGTGACGACATCCTGCCCCAAAACGCCATCGAGAGACTTGTGAAGAAGATGGAAGAGTGCAACTGTGACATCGTTGACGGGGCGCACGCTGACTACTTTAACGGTATGGTCGGACCACCACAATTGACATATCACGGCAGCGATAGAGTGTTTCAGCACCGCATATTGTGCCAGAACGTAGAGGCAAACCGTGTTTGGGGCAGGCTGTATAAGGCTGAAGTGCTGCGTAAATTGCCCGATATGTTCTTTGAAGGCATAGATTATTCTGAAGACTATTGTGCCGTTGCCCGCCTCGCGGCGGTGACATCGCGGACGTGGATAGACGATGTGGTGTACCTATACCGTAAGGATAACCCAGCGTCTTACACCAAGAATGTGAGCGAAAAGAATATGTTGTCATACCTAAGAGCCAACGCTAAGGTGTTAGAGTTCTATAAACGGCGTGGCAGATTGCCCCTATCGCTTGAGGTGGGAATACTGAATACGTACAGAGAGTGCCGTCGTAACGGTATCAGTCTTGTGACAGCAGACGGCATTGTGAATTATATTTCTGAGCGATTGTGCACAAAATGGATATACCGTGCATTGCGTTCAGACAACTATTACAATATAGGCGACAGACTATACAGACTGCTTCGCCTCGTGGCAAGCAGATAATGGCGGTTTTATAAATTCCCACCGTTAAGTAATTGTAAATTTATGTAATGACGTTTTGTCATCTTTCGATCTCCTTTCGGTTCAAAGCGCAAGTTCGTTCAGTCGTTATGCGTGGCATAACTTCATCGCTCACTTACACTTTGACATCGAAAATAGTTTCGAAATATAACAAAGTTTATTTATAGAACCACCCATAAACATGAGTGAATCATTAAAACAAAAAACAGCCAAGGGACTCTTTTGGGGAGCCTTAAACAGCGGAACGACGCAGGTATTGAACCTCGCCATCGGTATATGTTTGGCACGATTGCTCAGCGAGTCAGACTATGGCATAGTAGGAGTGCTGACAATTTTTACGGCGATAGCGGGCGACTTGCAGAGCGCGGGCTTTACGCAAGGACTTATAAACCTTAAGAATCCTACGGCGAGAGATTATAACTCCGTCTTCTCTTTCAACGTCTTGGTGTCTGTTATCATGTATCTGACACTCTTCTTGTGTGCTCCTCTCATTGCAATGTTCTTCCGTCAACCGTGCCTTACGGAGGTGTCGAGGGTGGTATTCCTTACCTTTGCCATTGCTTCCTTGGGCATAGCGCACGGTGGTTACATGACAAAGAAGATGATGAACCGTGAGATGGCTATCATAGGTGCGGTGGCATTGGTGTGCTCTGGCACCGTAGGCATCACGTTAGCGTTTCTCGATAAGGGTTACTGGGCGTTGGCATGGCAGCAGATAGCCTATATCAGCGTGCTGAACTTCGGTAGATATTACTACGTCAGAGAGTGGCGTCCACGCCTCACTTTCGACTTCGGACCGGTGCGACAGATGCTACCTTTCACCGTGAAGATACTCGTAACAAAGATTATTAACACCGTAAGCAGCAACATTCTTACCGTCATCTTCGGCAGACTCTTTACCATATCGCAGGTCGGCAACTACTCACAGGCGTATAAGTGGGACACGATGGCGAACTCACTCGTAGGAAACACCGTCGGACAGATAGCCCAAGCGGTGCTCGTTGAGGCTGAGACGGAAGAGTCAGGACAGCAACGTCAGTTGCGCGTTTACCGCAAGATGGTGCGTTTTACGTGCTTCCTCGCAATGCCATTGATGTTCGGTCTCGCCCTCGTCAGTCGTGAGTTCATACTCGTAACGATAGGAAAGACGTGGGAGGGCTGTGTGCCTCTATTGCAAGCGTTGTGCGTTAGCGGAGCCTTTGTGCCCATCTACACCATGTATCAGAACCTCGCCATCAGCCAAGGGCGCAGCGATGTTTACATGAAGTTGAACCTATGGCAGATTGTTTTGCAGATAGGCGTGATACTATGTTTCTATACTTACGGCATATACGTGATGGTATGCGCCTATTCAGCCTTCCTTATTCTGTGGCTATTGCCGTGGCATCTGCTGACTGGACGGCTGATAGGCTATCGCTTAATGGACTTTCTACGCGACATAATGCCCTTTACTCTTGCGGCGGGAGCAGTGATGATAGCCACTCATTACGCCACGATGATGATACAGTCGCTATGGCTTCTTTTGTCGGCAAGAGTACTTCTCGCCGCCATAATGTATTATCTGCTTTTGAAACTCTGCGGAGCGGAGATACTAAAAGAGTGTGAACGCTTCGTGATGAGAAAGTTTTGAAGTTTGAACATAAAATATACTCAAACAATAATATTTTGAGAATACCAACAATATTGGTATGCTTTTATCTTTCAACATTAATCACCATTAATCTGACATTAATCTTTCATTAATCTATCTCAGATGGTGTGTTTGAGTATAAATATTCAGTGATTATCACACCAACCAAAGCCTTTATATTCATTTACCTTTTCTCGCCATGGCAATGTAAGACTTTCTTTGGCTAGAAGCCAATACTGTTAGTAACCGTAGGCGCAGCCTACGGATATTGATAACAAACTCTGTATGCTGCCTGGAGGGCAGTACGCTGCAAATTGTGTACTGCCTTCCAGGCAGATGCTCCTTTAACCCATCTAATCCGTAGGCTGCGCCCACGGTTACTAACAGTACAGCCTTCCAGGCTAACACTATCTATACCTTTACACGTAATCTCCCTTTAATTACCACTGAGTAGTTACGTTTGAGTATATATATGCAAAAGCCAAGGTTTTAATGAGAGATTAATGTCAGATTAATGATGATTAATGTTAAAAAGTAATGCGAAACACAATAATTACTTTTCTCAAATCATTTCTGTTTGACTACAAATTGCCTCAGTACTTGGTGCAAGTACTGCAGTAATCTCATACAAGTACTGCAGTAATCACGCCCAAGTACTGAGGCAATTTCTTTATTTTTCCTGAAGGCTTATTGCCTTATCTCACTGCCAATGCTTTCAGTTCCTTCACGGCTTGGTTTATCATGTCCTTCGTTCCAGAGCCATCATTGACGTAACTCACCACCATTTCTGCGTAACTGACAGCCTTCTTCATGCGAACAGAAGCCTTTTGTGGGGACTGAACGGATGCTTTCGCCTTGTTGAGCAACGTCAACAGTTCCTCAAGGTCTTCGGGTTCGGCAAGATTTCCTGGGCGCATAGTGTTGAGAACAGCGTTCAATGACGCCGCCATGCGGTCTATGTCCGTTTGCGTCACGTCAGAGCCGTTCCCTTCGGAGATGCTCTTGCTTGCGTCATACTGCTCCTTTAAGCGTGCGATACCGTGGCGTGCCCATGGCGAAAACTCAGGTACCTTCACCTCCATAGCCTGCCATCGCTCTTGAGCGGAAAGCCTTGACAGAGCGTCTTGCATGAGTTCACGGAGCGATGTTAGGTCAATGGCGTTGCTCTTGATAATCTGTTGCACATCATCGCTATATGCCGACAACGGTGCCTTGCCCATATCGAGACGCAGGTAGTGCGTAGCGTCACGGTCAGCGGCATAGTCTGGCACGAAGGTATGGTCGCCATACGTGAGCGAATACATATTTGCGTCGGCACCAGTGCCCTGCTTTGCACCTCTAAGCGTAATGTCGCTGAGGTCTGAGTGCATCGTCATCGTAGCGTCATTCCAACTCGTTATGCCTGTAGTCGACATGACTAACGGACCGTACATTATGGTTCCGCTCCACAATGGCGTGTATTGCTGACGTTCTTCCTTGCCCGTCTCCACAGCCAACTGCATCTTATCTGGAGCAAAGTCGATGTGTTTCGTAAACGGCATGATGACTTCCACGCTGTCACCCTTGCGCCATTTGCGTCGTGGTATCTCTACATAACTGCATGGTTTGCCATTCGTCGCTATCGTCTTGCCGTTCAATCGTACTTCGAAACCGCTGGTTGCCCAGTAAGGCACACGCAGTTTCATGGCGAAAGAGCCACCGCCTTTCGTTACATTTATGGTAGACCTTTCCGCAGGCCATAGGCAGTCCTGTTGTAATGTCACGCCCTTCGTCTCCCAGTTAGCCACCGAAGGCAAATAGAGAGCCACCCAAACGGCACTGTCGTTAACAAAATACGCAGCCTCTTGATACTTCAAATGGTTCTCAGTACCAGTGCCACCGCAACACGTACTCTGAGGAGTGTCGTTGCCCCAGGGCTTTGATGCGTTCAGACCTACGGCGTATTGGTAGGTCGTTGAGTAGTGTCTGGGGTTAAGAGAACCTACAATCTGGTTATACATCACACGCTCATAGTAGTCCATGTAGCGTGCATCGTTAGGCGCAAAGCAGTTAAGGTCCTTTGTCAGTTTTGCCAAATTATAGGCGCAACACGTCTCGTTGAGCGTCGGCTCCGCTGCAATCTTTCCCCCACCCCATGACGAATAGTTAGTACACATACTCAGAGTCTGCGTGTAAGGCTGGCGGAACATCTCGCCATTGCCCACGCCTCCCATGGCGTAACGATAGCGTCCCTGCACGAGAGACCAAAAGTTTTGCGCCACATTATAATAATATGCATCGCCATTGTTGCGGTACTGACGCAGTGCCCCGACAATCATCGGGATGTGTTGGTTAGCGTGTCGTGTGCGTATGTCGTCAATATTGCGTGACAAGGGGTCGAAGAAGGCAGGGCTATCAAAATATCCTGCTGCTTCCGCAAGATGCTCCTTCATCG
The DNA here is from genome assembly GCA_934272845.1 of uncultured Prevotella sp. GTDB lineage: Bacteria > Bacteroidota > Bacteroidia > Bacteroidales > Bacteroidaceae > Prevotella. The sequence goes on along the minus strand of CAKQSF010000004.1, from coordinate 20,601 downwards.
TTGTGTCCGTTGTCATCTCCGCCAGACGCGACAGAGATTCCGCCATGCCACCAACCTCTCCAGCGATGTACATGTTCCACATCTCATAACGATTACCATACCTCTGGCGACGTTCCGCCTGCGTTCCGTCCTTCTTCACAAAGGTGCGGTAGTGTAAACGGTTCCATACCCATAGCCCCATGTCACGTGCTATGAGGTAGGCTTTGTTGGCAATGTGCTGGTCGTCCATACAGTTGGCAATGTCGATAAGTCCTGCCAACTGCTTATGAACAGTGTAATACGGTGCCCACACACCACTATCGTTGTTGTAAGGGCTGTATTTCTCAATCAAAACACAGTGAGCCGCTGGTATAGCGTTGATGTAACCGTAGCCGTAGTGGGCGTAATCTTGCTTATAATTGTCAAAGGCTTGCCACGTGCCCTTCATATCCCTTAACTCCTCTTCGGGTGCATAGTCACGCGCCTCACGGTATCGTCCTAACGTATTGTCATAGACAAACGTGCGCTCTTGGCACTCGCGCAACTCGTCCACCATACGCTTTATGCGTGCCTTCAGCGCAGCCTTCTTCTGCTTGTCCGTGCAACTGGCGTAGGCGAAGGCAAGTGCTGACATATAATGCCCACTGCCATGCCCCTTGAGTTTCGTCGTTGGCGAATCCCAACCGTCTGCCATTGTGTAGCCATCGGTAGACAGTCCGTAGGTGTCACGGTAGTTATAGAGTTGTTGTGACACGTCGAGCGTCAGCAGATGGTCAAGATCCAGGTCACGGTTCCACGTCAAACGGTTGTCGCCTATTAGCCTTACCGCACCGAGCGGCAGTGGTTCCGCCACCATCTTTGGCGCGTTATTGTTTCCCGATGCCGTAACCTTCACCTGCGCGAAGACAGGAAAACCGTTGTCGGTAGCGTTGTCTCCTGTAACAAAACCTTTAATATTATACGCCTTCCCCACGGGGAATGTTTCAGCATCAGCCTCTGCTTTCTCCGTGGCAACAGCAGCATTGCTCCACCTTACCTGCCTATATTCCGAACTACCATCACTATATGTCACCCACAACTGGTACGGCAGACATGGCACTGTGCCCACAGTGGCGTTGACACTCACCGCCTCCACGCTGCTGATGACACGCTGGGCAATGGCGGAGGGCATGGCGATAAATAGGGAAAGAGAATATAACAGAAGTCTATTTTTCATATTGTTTTTATTAGGAAGAAAGTATTTTCGAGAACTTTTTTCTATTATTTAAAATTCATTACAAATGTACAAAAAAAATATAGAAACATAACAAGTAGGCGAATATTATGTTGATACAGTTGTAAAAATTATTACATAAGTAAGTGTTCAAAATTATTTTTATATTTAATATAGGCTATTTGGATGCAGATGTTTTCTCTGTTTGAGGGAACAATGTAATCATTGTGACTGAAAACAGAGGAAGCAGATGCGCCAAAGAGACTGTATTAAATATAATTTCAGAAATAAAAATGTTCACTTACTGATATATATAAATAATTTTGAATACTTACTTACGATGTTAGTGTTGAATCACTACCTTCACGTCACAAGACTATTAACGGCACTACCTTATTATCTAGGTAATGCCGTTAATAGTTTATTGTAGTTTTGTCCAATATACACGTTTGAAGAAAGGACCGAGTTTTCCTTTAACCTCAAGTGTCTTAGAATCCTTGAACTTAATCTCTACCTTGTATGTCTTACCGCTTGTAGGGTCGTAAATTCTTCCATTCTGCCACAGTCCATCATCGTAGGTTACCTTGTCAATGATAACAATACGGTCAGAAGGAGTCTTTTGTTTCGACTTATCAGGGTTCTTCACGTCAGTCTTTACACTCCCATCAGGATTCTTTGGGTTTTTAAGCCAGCATACTTGCGCTCGGTAACCACCGTTATACTTGAAGATTTTAACCTTCGATTCTTTTCCTTCCTGCACTGCCTTGTAAATGCCTACAATCTTGTCGGCAGCAGTCTGTGCCATTGCACCCATGCAATAAGTCATTGCCATGAGTAGCATCATGATAACCTTTTTCATTAATCCTTGTTTAATAAGATATTGTTTATTATGCTAATCGGGGCACAAAGGTAGTAAATATTTCTTGAATATTGATAGAATTTTCCTACTTTTTGTGCAAAAAGTATTATTCCTTAGGAAAAATAACACAATAACTAAACGATTAAAAGGCATATAACGAGTGATTATTTTCTAGTGTTCTTATATTTTTTTGATATCTGTAATATCATGTTTTGGAAAAAATGATTATCTTTGTGCTCATGATTTGGACAGACAAGATACGGCAAGTAAATATAGGACTCATAGTGTCGGCGGTGGTGATAGCCGCCACTTCGCTTGTGGCGAGCCACCTTTTGGTAAAGGATTTGGCACGAGAGGAGCGCAACCGCATGGAGATATGGGCTGAAGCGATACACAGTCTCAGTATGGCGGACGACGAGACTGACCTCAACCTTGTGCTGAAGGTGCTGGAAGAAAACAATACCATACCCGTGATAGTGACCGACGCCAAGGGCAACGTGCAGACCTTTCGTAACGTAAAGATAGTTGCCGACAACGCGGAAGACAGCATGGCGGTGGCTGTTCGCAAGGCGGAGACGATGCGAGTGAACCGCCATGCTATAAAGGTGCAACTATCTGACGCAAAGGACGATTATCTTATGGTGTGCTATGACGACTCGCTGCTGCTGACACGACTGGCATATTACCCCTACATACAGTTGGGAATAGTGATGCTCTTCGTAGTGATAGCGATATTCGCACTGTTGACTTCTAAGAAAGCAGAGCAAAACAAGGTGTGGGTAGGACTGTCAAAAGAGACCGCACACCAGTTAGGCACACCGATATCGAGCCTCATGGCGTGGACGGAAATACTGCGAGAGGAGTACCCCGACGACGACCTGATACCAGAGATGGATAAGGACGTGAAGCGACTACAGTTGATAGCCGACCGCTTTTCAAAAATAGGCTCAACGCCAGAGCGTCAGGAGGTGGTGCTGAAAGACCTGCTGTGCCACGTGGTAGACTACATGAATCGCCGCACATCACAGAAGGTACAGATAACGTTAGAGGTAGACGATGACAGCATGAAGGTTAATGTCAGTCAGCAACTCTTTGAATGGGTGTTCGAAAACCTATGTAAGAACGCCGTAGACGCTATGGAAGGTAGGGGCAGCATACATATACACGCCTTTCTACTTGAAGGCAGAACGTGCATTGACGTTACTGATACAGGCAAGGGAATAGAGCGAAAGAACATAAAAAATGTGTTCCGCCCTGGCTTTACCACAAAGAAACGCGGTTGGGGACTCGGACTGTCGTTAGCAAAGAGAATAGTAGAGGAATACCACAAGGGACGTATCTTTGTGCTCAACTCTGAAGTGGGTAAAGGCACAACGTTCCGCATTTTGCTGACACATTAATATATAAGCCACTGTATTTTTACGTTATTTCCTATTTTTTGAGGCTTAAACCTTGGTATTCTTGACGGTTTTTAGTAACTTTGCGCAAAATAAGAATACGAAAAAACACCACGAAACGAAATAACTAAACAACATAACAACTAAAAGACTAACTATGATAAAGACACTGCTCACGGCACTGCTCTGCGCCAGCACAATGACTGGCTTTGCACAAAAAGCCAACAACGCCACTGCCAACAACGCTCTGACGATGGCACAACGTGCAAACGACTACTTCATGGCGAAGTGGAGTGACCCAACGGAGCCGACAAAGGCGAAACGACTAAGACCAAGTAACCTATGGACGCGTGCCGTGTACTTCGAGGGACTGATGGCACTTAACGACATAGACCCGCAAGATAGATACATGAAGTATGTAGATACATGGGGCAATTTTCATAAATGGACACCGCGTAATGGCGTTACAACGGTACATGCCGACGACCAATGCTGCGCTCAGGTGTACTTGGAACGCTACTGTCAGGTAGGTGGTAAGGAAAAGGTAGAGAAGGTAAAAGAGAACTTCGACCAACAGATTGCGCGTGGTACAAACCGTGACTGGACGTGGATAGATGCTATTCAGATGGCGATGCCTGCCTTTACACGCCTCGCTGCCATAACGGGCGACCGTAAATACCTCGACTATGCCATGCAGTCGTACACATGGAGCCGCGACACTTGTGGCGGAAAACTCTTTAATACGGCAGAAGGACTATGGTGGAGAGACGCTAACTTCGTGCCACCATACAAGGAAAGTGATGGAAAAAACTGCTATTGGAGCCGTGGTAACGGATGGGTGTATGCCTCATACGTGCGTGTTATGATGACGTTGTCTACAAAAGACAAGTACTATAAGTACATGAAAAACGACTTCCTCGCTATGTCAAAGGCACTGCTGCCATTGCAACGTGAGGACGGTTTCTGGAACGCAAGCCTCGCATCACAGGACTTTGCCGGTAAGGAACTGAGCGGAACGGCACTCTTCCTCTACGGTATGTCATGGGGAGTAAGACACGGATACCTCAAAAAGAAGGAATATATGCCAGCAATAGAGAAAGCATGGTCAGCCATAGCGTCATGCGTTCATAAGGACGGATTCCTCGGTTACGTGCAGGGAACGGGCGACAGACCAGCGTCAAGCCAGCCTGTGACCTACGAGAAAGAGCCTGACTTCGATGACTACGGGCTTGGAGCCTTCCTACTCGGAGCAACAGAATACTACAAACTAAAGAACGGCATAAACTATGATACCGTAATAAAGCAGTATTAATGCAGCCTCCGTCCTTGCATGGTGTAGACCTCGTCCTTGCATGATGTAGACCTCATCCTTGTGCGGTGGCGTTTCTACGCCACCGTCAAAATACTCCCCAAACAATAAAATAACCAAATAAAGAAACAACATCTATGAAACTACATATAACCCTTTTCGGTCTTGCTTGCTCCATAATCCCAGCAATGGCAGGTACCGTCTCAGACACAATAAGCCTTGACCGTGGCTGGTATTTCCAACTCGGCGATAACGCTTCCGCTACCATCACACAGCAAAAGGCACAGGCTGACGGCTGGAGAGTAATCAATGTACCACACGATTTCCAGATAGAACAGCCATGGGTGGCACCTGATGCCAGCGAGCGTGCCGACAACAGCGATGCAGGTGCCAACATCAAGAGCCGCCTGTCAGCGCGTGGCTTCAAGGAGATGGGAGGAGGATGGTATGTTAAAAGCATCACTCCTGACGCCACGAAGAAAGGCAAAAGGGCACTGCTCGACTTCCAAGGCATAATGTACTATGGTGACGTCTACCTCAACGGACAACGCATTGGAGGCACAGACTATGGTTATGTAGGCTTTGAAATTGACGTGACAAACAAACTGAAGTGGGGACAAGAGAACACCATCGCCGTCTACGCCAATACTGGTGAGCCTAAGCAGTCAAGGTGGTACACGGGTGGAGGACTGTTCCGCGACGTGAACCTTGTATATACTGATGCGCAGATGTACTTCAACCGTCATCCCCTTTACATCACGACAAAGGATAATAAGACGGTGAATATCACTGCCAATGTGCAGTGTAACACAAAGCAGAACACAGTGAAGATGCGTCTTGTTGTTACCGACCCTACTGGCGTTGTGGTGAAGAACGAGACCTACGATGTAAAGCGTAACCGCAACTATAAGCGTGGTCAGGAATTAGCATTGCCGTCTTTCGACCTCGACTCACCAATGCTGTGGGACTGTGAGCACCCTAACCTTTACACTGCAAGGGTTGAACTGATAAAAGAAAACGGCACAGTGGCTGCGGTAACGTCACAGCGTTTCGGCGTGCGCACTATAGAGATAGGTCCTGACTACGGACTGAAGTTGAACGGAAAGAAGGTACTTCTCAAGGGATATGCTAACCACCACACCAACGGTGCGCTCGGTGCGGCAGCCTTCCCAAGGGCTATAGAAAAGAGAATAAAGTTGATGAAGGAATATGGCATGAACCATATCCGCACATCACATAACCCATACTCTGAGTCGTTCCTTAACCTTTGCGATGAGAATGGCATTCTTGTTGTAGATGAACTGTACGACAAATGGAACAACCAGTATGTCGGTGCAGGACGCAATGACTTCTCAAACCTGTGGGCAAGTCAAGTGGAGGAGTTCATTACACGTGACAGAAACCACCCTTCTGTGGTCATGTGGTCAATGGGAAACGAACTACAGTCATACAACGATATGCCGTATAACGACTTCGGCGTAACACAATACAAACTGCTGAAGACCGTGGTTGACCGCTATGATAATAGCCGTAAGGTGACAGTCGCTATGCATCCACGCTATCGTAACTGGGAGACAGACTCGCTACCATGCGAATTGGCAAAGGTAACTGACGTACAGTCATATAACTATCGCTATATGTACTTTCCTGGTGATAGCAAGAACTTCCCTTGGATGACATTCTACCAAAGCGAGGCTTCAGTTGCCGCCATGGGCGAAAACTACTTCGCTATGGACCTCGATAAGGTGATAGGACTGGCTTACTGGGGAGCGATTGACTACCTCGGAGAGAGTCAGGGCTGGCCTACCAAGGGCTGGGCACAGGGCGTGTTCGACATTGCGTTGGAGCCAAAGCCTAAGGCTTACTACATGAGATCGTTCTTTAAACCCGACGAACCACTCGTACACATAGCAGTAACAGACACTAAGGGTGACGCAATGTGGAACGGTGTACAGACTGGTAACGACGGACAGAGCGACCACTGGAACCGTAAGCCAGGCTCAAAACTCGACATTACGACATACACTAACGCTGAGGAAGTGGAGTTGTTTGTAAATGGTAAGAGTTATGGCGTGAAGAAAAACGACCTCAAGAGTGCCAAGATGCGCAACCAGATACGCTGGAGTGGCGTGGAATATCAAGACGGTTACTGTGAGGCTGTAGCAAGAACGAACGGTAAAGTCGTTGCACGCCACCGCATAGAGACAACAGGTCAGCCTGTGACTCTGCGCTTGGAAAGCGATAATGCCAACTGGAAAGCAGACGGACAGGACCTGCAGCACATCCGTGTCGTAGCGGTAGACAAGAAAGGACGACGCGTACAGACAGCGCAAGGAGAGGTTAAATTCACCGTGACTGGCGATGCTACGCTCGCTGCTGTAAGCAGTGGTAACCATCAATCAGATGAACTTAACGTTACAGACAAGCGTAACCTCTACAAGGGTTCATGCCTCGCTATACTGCGTTCTGGCGTTAATCCCTCTGCCGTTACTATCACAGCGACAGCACAGGGCATGAAGCCTGTGAAGTTGAAGTTAGCAACTAAATAAACAACATAATTGACTATTGACTGTGGGTTGTAGGTTCTGGATATGTCAAAACGACAAACCAACCTATAACCCACAACCCATAACCATTTAATTCTAAATTAAAACACAATGGTTTATCCTATTGAAAAAGTTACAAGCCTGATAGGAGCGCACCGCTATGGCAATGCCGCTACAACGATAAGTTTCCTACTTACTGACAGTCGTTCACTGTCTTTTCCTGAAGAAACACTCTTCTTTGCGCTGAAATCAGAACGAAATGACGGGCATAACTACCTGAAAGACCTCTATAAAAGAGGCGTGCGTAACTTCGTTGTAGAAAGACTGCCAGAAGCGTACAGCGAGCAATCAGAGGCATGGGAAGGAGCAAACTTCCTGCAAGTGTCTTCATCACTCGCGGCGTTACAGCGTCTGGCAGAGAGACATCGTGACGAGTTTAACATACCAATAGTAGGCATTACTGGCAGTAACGGAAAGACCGTTGTAAAGGAATGGCTTTACCAACTGCTCATGCCGACTATGAACGTGACGCGTTCGCCACGTTCTTATAACTCGCAGATAGGCGTTCCACTATCTATATGGCAGTTGAACGAAGCCTCTTCCGTAGGTATCTTTGAAGCAGGTATAAGCAAAGTAGGCGAGATGGCGAAGTTGACCGACATCATACAGCCTACAATCGGTGTCTTCACATCATTAGGAATGGCGCATCAGGAGAACTTCCTGTCAATGGAAGATAAATGCAAAGAGAAGTTCAGACTGTTCCGTGACTGCAAGACTTTGGTTTATCCGATGGACAATGACGTAGTGTTCCGTGTGCTAAGACAGAGCGATTTCAGCGGAGAAAAACTTGGTTGGTCTATGAATGACAGTTCTGCGGCGTTCTATGTGCAGAGTGTTGATAAAACAGAAACTGCCACAACGATACATTATATCTATAAGGATGAGCAGGAAGGAGAATACACTATACCGTTTATAGACGAAGCAGCGGTGGAGGATTCTATCACTTGTGCGGTGACAGCACTATGCCTTGGCTTGACAACTGACGAGATTTCAGAGCGTATGCCAATGCTTGAACAGGTTGCTATGCGCCTGGAGGTGAAGGAAGGACGCAACGGTTGCACCCTTATCAACGACTCATACAACTCCGATCTCGCTTCACTCGACATAGCACTTGACTTCATGCAGCGTCGTCCTGACCACAAAGGACGCAAGCGCACACTCATACTCAGCGACATAGACCAATCGGGTCTTGACGATAAAGAGATGGCTGTGAAACTCGCTGACATGATAGGCAGCCGAAAGATAGATAAGTTTATCGCTGTAGGACCAAAACTTTCTGCTATTGGAAAACTCGCGTTGCCTGAGACAACGGAGACTTACTCCTTTACTGACACAGACACTTTCCTCGACAGTGAGTGCTTTAAGCAACTGCATGATGAGGTGATTCTTATAAAGGGAGCACGCCGTTTCCGCTTTGACCGCATTACAGACCAACTCGTAGAGAAGGTACATGAGACAACACTTGAGGTTAATCTCACCGCTGTCGTTGCCAATCTTAACTGGTATCGTGAAAAGATGAAGCCAGGAACGAAACTCGTTTGCATGATAAAGGCAGACGCCTACGGTGCCGGTGCTGTAGAAATAGCAAAGACACTGCAAGACCATCGCGTTGATTATCTTGCCGTTGCTGTTGCAGATGAGGGCGTGGCACTTCGCCAGGCTGGCATCACAGCCAATATAATGGTGATGAATCCAGAGATGACAGCCTTCAAAACAATGTTCGATTATGACCTCGAACCAGAGGTGTACTCATTCCGATTGCTCGATGCTTTGCGTCATGCTGCACGCAAAGAGGGCATCACTGGCTATCCCATCCATGTGAAACTCGACACTGGCATGCACCGTTTAGGCTTCCATCCTGTTGACGATATGCCGCGATTGATAGAGTATTTGAAGAACCAAAGCGCACTGACCCCACGCTCAGTATTCTCACATTTCGTGGGTTCTGACGGTGATGAGTTTGATGATTTCTCGCAAATGCAGTATGATCTCTATCTGAAGGGAGCCGATGCTCTACAAAATGCCTTCTCGCATCATATCATACGACATATCTGTAACTCTGCGGGCATAGAGCATTTCCCAGAACGTCAGATGGACATGTGCCGTCTTGGACTGGGACTTTACGGCATAAATCCACGCAATAACGAAATCATTAACAACGTCTCTACGCTGAAGACGACAATCCTTCAGTTAAGAAACGTGAAGGCAGGAGATTCTATTGGCTATTCACGCCGTACTATTCTCGATCGTGATAGCGTCATAGCAGCGATACCAATAGGCTACGCAGACGGTCTGAACCGTCATCTTGGCAATCGTAATGCCTACTGCCTTGTCAATGGGCAGAAGGCAGAGTATGTGGGAAATATATGCATGGACGTGTGCATGATAGACGTAACAGGCATCGATTGTAAAGAAGGCGACAGCGTAGAGATATTCGGTGATAACCTCCCTGTTACCGTACTATCCGACAAACTCGATACTATCCCTTACGAATTGCTAACACTTGTCAGCAACAGAGTAAAGAGAGTGTATTACGAAGAGTAACAGTCTCCAAGTGTAAAGACACAAAGTCACAGATTAATTACAGGGTGATTCTAAAAGTTACAACATCTGATATAGCAAAGGTAATTTATAGAACCACCCTTAATTTAATTACTAACAATGAATATTGCAATCATCATAGCCGGCGGTTCTGGCTCACGAATGGGCCAGAACATTCCCAAACAATTCATTAATGTATACGATAAGCCTATCCTAATCTACACTCTTGAGGGCTTTCAAAGGCATCCTATGATTGACGCTATAGAGGTAGTGTGCATCAAAGGCTGGGAAAACGTAGTATGGGCATACGGTAAACAGTATGGCATAGATAAACTAAAGTGGATTGTTGAAGGCGGAAGTACGGGACAAGAGTCAATAAGAAACGGTGTGTATAACCTGGAGGGGAAGTGTAATGGCGATGATACCATAATAATACATGACGGTATTCGCCCACTAGTTGACTCCGCTGTGCTGACGGATGTCATTAATAAAGCACAGACTTACGGCAATGCTGTGACGTCACTACCATACAATGAGCAGATTTTTGTTGTCAGTGAAGACGATGAAACGACCACAACGAAGTTCATACCGCGTGAGACTCTGCGTCGGGTATCAACGCCACAAGCCTATAATTTCACATTGCTTGATGAGAAATATCACGAGGCTTTCAATAAGAAGATTGGTATTTACGGCTCTCATTACGCCAACACCATGATGGTAGAACTTGGAGTTAAACTTCATTTTGCTGCTGGTAGCGACAAGAACATTAAGTTAACGACAATGGATGACCTTGAGATGTTTAAGGGATACCTTGCTCGTAACAATGAAAAATGATTGACAAAGCCATATAAATATGAACAAACTGCACCCTTACTATATTGAAGACATAAAGAATGTACTGTCTGTTGATGGCATAGAAGACCTGAAAGGGAAGTCGTTTCTCATCACTGGAGCAACAGGATTGCTAGGTACTCACCTTATAGACGCACTGATGACATTGGGCGATGTAAAGGTGTATGCCGTGGGAAGAAATAAAGACCGTGCCACAGAAAGGTTAGGAGAGTATTTTGAAAACCCTTTGTTTGAGTTTATAGAACAGGACGTTTGCACTCCATTCTCTAGCGATTTGCAGGTTGACTACATCATCCCTGGAGCGAGTAACACCCACCCTACCGCCTATTCTCAATATCCTGTTGAGACAATAATGATAAACATAAAAGGCTGCGAGAACGCTCTTGAGTTAGCCGCAAACTGTGGTGCCACGGTGCTTTATATGTCTTCCGTGGAGGTTTACGGCAATGCCAGAGGTACTGATGTATTTACTGAGGACTACACTGGCGTGCTTAACCTGTCAACTTCACGCTCTTGCTACACGGAATCTAAGCGACTTTGCGAAGCGATGTGCCTGTCTTACCTTGCAGAAAAGGGCGTAAAGGTGAAGACAGTACGCCTATCAAGGGTGTTCGGACCTACCATGTTGGATAGCGATAGCAAGGCAAGTTCACAGTTTATTAAGCGTGCCATTGCTGGTGAAGACATCATATTGAAGAGCGAAGGCAATCAGTTCTTCTCATATACCTATGTTTCTGACGCAGTAGCAGCAATGCTTCACGTGCTAATACACGGCAAAGTAGGCGACGCCTACAATGTAAGCAACACTAAATGTAATATTCATCTGAAAGATTTTGCACAACTTTGTGCAGAAATTAACGGCAAGAACGTACGCTTTGAGTTACCAAACAACACCGAGAAAAAAGGCTTCAGCATTGCTGTTAATGCCATTTTGAGCAACGACAAACTACGTTCAATAGGTTTTTCTCCACGCTATGACATGGCAAACGCTATCTCACGTACTGTCGAAATACTCAGGAAATAAAGACGTTACAATGCCAACTCTTCTATTTTCCACCTTTTATTAAGGTCGAAAAAGACATGGTCATGTTGGCAAACACGTTTTTCTACAGGTGGCAGTTGCATATAATCACTATACACATTACGTAAGTACGCATCCCAATCCGACGGCAGTTTCACCGTTAAATCTTCAAATTTATGGTCTACTTGCACCTCTGCCCATGCCTTAGGGAATATCTCTCGTGCGCCATAACAGCCATTATAGTTTACGAGTAATGCGGCATCAGCGTATGAATACGTCTTGCTTACACGTTCAAGACGTCGTAATATATACTTTCTTACAGTCTCTCTGCCAAACAAAAGTCCAGCAGTTTGAACAGCAAAACGTCCCCACTGCTTAGGATTAAGTAGCAAAGAGAGGTATTGTCCCACAGTATAGCGCGTTAAAACGGCATCTATTTTATTGCTAACACGACGATATTTCGCCATAATTGCCTCGGCTTCAGCCTTTGTTGGTGCCGTGCCATCGATAGGAAAGACATCTACATATAGACCGTATAAGCACGGAACGCCCTTACGTTCAACCAAAGTAGTGCGAGCATCACAGAACTTTGCGAATGCACACGGATAGTTTTCACGCTCCGGAGTAGCCAGTTCGTAGTTGCCCAAGTCTATTGTTTTGCATAGTTCTACGAAGCGTTCATAGTCTGGACGTGGCATTCCCACGTCAATATCATCGTCCCATGGTATCAGTCCGTTATGACGAACAGCACCTATTGCTGTTCCACCTATGCAGTAATAGGTTAAGTTATGCTCTTCGCAAACATCAATAAACTTACGTAAACACCCCACAATCGTGGCGTTCCATTTCTTGCGTTGTTCCGCTGTCAGTTCCATAAGTAAATTTTACATATGAGTAAGTGTATCTCGATGTTGTTATAATGAATATTTAATACAGTCTCTTTCGGGCATCTGCTTCCCCTGTTTTCGGTCACGATGTTCACATTAACCACCTTCGGTTCCCCCGTTACCGGGGGACAGAAACCCTCAAACAGTGAAACCATCTGCTCCCAAATAGCCTATATTAAATATTAAAATAATTTTGAACACTTACTTATTTTTTCGTTATTATACAATAATGGCTGTCCGATGTAATAATACAGACATCAGACAGCCATTATATTTTACTTAACAAGTGCCATAGTGTCGCGAGCAATCATCAACTCCTCATCGGTAGGTATCACAACAACCTTAACCTTAGAATCAGGAGTTGAGATTACGGCCTCTTCACCATGAATCTCGTTGTTCTTCTCCTTGTCGAGTTTAATGCCCATGTACTCCATGTTAGCACATACCTGTTCACGCATGAGAGACTGGTTTTCGCCCACGCCAGCGGTAAATACGAGCACGTCACAACCACCCATAGCAGCAGCGTAAGCACCTACATACTTCTTGATTCTGTAGAAGTATGAGTCCTCAGCAACCTGTGCTTTGTTGTCGCCATTAGCGGCAGCAGATGCTACATCACGCATATCTGTGTAACCACAGAGACCGAATACGCCAGACTTCTTATTGAGGAGGTTAGACACACCGTCAGCATCGAGATTGAGTTTCTTCTCTATAAAGGCGATAGCACCACCGTCAATATCACCAGAGCGTGTACCCATCATAACACCTTCCAATGGTGTCAAGCCCATGGTAGTGTCCACACACTTACCGTCAACGACCGCAGCCAGTGAACCACCGTTACCAATATGCGCTGTGATAACCTTTGTTCCCTCAGCCTTCATGCCCAAGAACTCAAGGGCACGAGCACTAACATAGCGATGAGATGTGCCGTGGAAGCCATAGCGACGAATACCATACTTCTCATAAAGTTCGTAAGGTATAGCGTACATATAAGCCTTTGCTGGCATAGTCTGATGGAAAGCGGTGTCGAATACGGCTACCTGTGGAAGACCTGGCATCAACTCTGACACTGCGTTTACGCCCTTCATGTTAGCAGGGTTATGCAGAGGAGCAAGGCTGCTAACCTCCTCTATAGTCTTGATAACCTCTGGAGTAATGACTACAGACTCAGAGAACTTCTCCCCACCGTGCACGATACGGTGACCAACAGCGTCGATGTCGCTGAGTGACTTGATAACACCTATCTCTGGATCAGTAAGAAGGCTGAAGATAAACTTTATGCCCTCAGTGTGCTCAGGGATATCATGCATAATCTGTTTCTTTTCTCCATTGGCGAGTTTTACCTTAACAAAGGCACCGTCAAGACCCACACGCTCTGCACCACCTGATGTCATTACAGAGTGGTTATCCATATTATAGAGAGCGTACTTGATAGATGAACTACCGCAGTTCAGTACTAATATTTTCATTTCTGTTGTTTTGTTATTTTGCTGTTTTTTTGTTTTGTTGATTGTGTTTTTTGTTGTTTCGCGGTTGTTATTAAGTTATAATCTTACTAATAACTAAACCACCAAACAACAAAACGACTAAACAACGAAAGTTACTTCTTTGCGTCCATAGCCTGACACGCAGTGATAGCAACGAGGTTAACGATATCCTCTACAGAGCAACCACGTGAAAGGTCGTTTACTGGGCGTGCTATACCCTGAAGAATAGGACCAAGTGCAGTAGCACCAGCAAGACGCTGAACGAGTTTGTAACCAATGTTACCAACCTCAAGGTTAGGGAATACGAGAACGTTTGCCTTACCAGCAATCTCTGAACCCGGTGCCTTCTTGTTACCAACAGCAGGAACGAGTGCTGCGTCAGCCTGCAACTCACCGTCAATTTTGAGTGTTGGGTCGAGTTCCTTGGCAATCTTTGTAGCCTCAACAACCTTGTCTACCACCTCGTGCTTAGCAGAACCCTTTGTAGAGAAAGAGCACATAGCAACACGTGGCTCAGCAAATCCTGCAACAGACTTAGCGGTCTGAGCAGCGCATACAGCAATCTGACCGAGTTGGTTAGCGTCTGGCATTGGTGTAACAGCAACGTCAGCGAATACGAGTACACCGTTCTCGCCATATTCTGGCTTATCAGTAATCATCAGCATAGCACCAGATACGCAAGTGATGCCAGGTGCAGTCTTTATAATCTGCAATGCAGGGCGGAGAGTATCACCTGTTGTTGAGAGCGCACCAGAAATCTGTCCGTCAGCACCTTCAGTCTTGATGATAAGGCAACCGAGGTATAGTGGGTTCTTAACGAGTTCACGAGCCTTCTCTATTGTCATACCCTTCTTCTCGCGAAGTTTAGCAAGGAGCTGTGCGAGTTCCTCTGACTTCTCGTAGTTCTCTGGGTCAATGAGTGTAGCCTTGTCAATGTTCTTCAGGTCATGCTGTTTTGCGAGTGCCGCAACCTTCTCAGGATTACCGATAAGGATAAGGTCTGCAATACCCTGTTCCAACACTTTGTCTGCTGCGATAAGTGTACGCTCCTCTTCTGCTTCTGGGAGCACGATGCGCTGCTTGTTAGCCTTTGCGCGCGCTACGATTTGATCAATTAAGCTCATTTGTTAGTTGTTTTTATAGTTGTATTGTTATTTTAGTCGTTTAGGACATTGGTCGTTTAGTCGTTTGGGACATTGGTCGTTTGGTCGTTTGGTCGTTTGGGACATTGGTCGTTTAGTTGTTTGAGACACTGGGCGTTTAGTCGTTTGTGACATTTTACATCTCCTCTGTCAATATAGCCTCAAGGTTTTCCGCCGATAGCCTAAGGCGGAACTGCCCCTTCATTGCTACCGATATACGTCCTGTCTCCTCTGATACCACCACCGCAATGGCGTCCGACTGTTGTGATATACCCATGGCAGCACGGTGGCGCAGTCCGAGTTCTCGCGGAATGTCGAGGTCATGGCTTACGGGCAGTATGCATCCCGCTGCCTTTATGCGTTGCTTTGATATTATCATCGCCCCGTCGTGCAGTGGCGAATTCTTGAAAAAGATGTTTTCAATGAGTCGCTGGTTGATATTGGCGTTAACCGTATCTCCAGTCTCCACGATGTCGTTGAGCGGTGTTCCGCGTTCTATCACAATCAATGCGCCACACTTAGCCCTTGCCATATTGATGCAAGCCATGACTATCGGCATTATCGCCTCACGGTCAGTAGCAACTTTCTCCTCCTTTTTTATAAAGAGCCTTATAAAGGAGTGCATCTTTCTTTGCTCGCCTACGCTATACAAGAACTTTCGTATCTCTTCCTGAAAGAGCACTATTATGGCGAGTGCACCCACGCTTACGAACTTGTCGAAGATTGCTCCCGTAAGCCTCATCTCGAACACTTGCGACACGAGCAACCACACAATGATAAACGATAGTATGCCAATAAACACGTTCAGCGTTCTCGATTCTCGCATGAATCGATAAGTATAGTAGAGCAATATTGCGACAAACAATATATCTACCGCATCCTTTATGCCGAATGATATAAACAATTCCTTCTGTACGTTTAATCCTTTTATTTAGTATGGTACTAATTACCGTTATATGCTCTAAAAATCTTTACGGTGTCCATCGCCTGTTTTACGTCATGCACTCTCAGTATGTCAGCACCGTTCTGCAACGCCAGCATATTGACAAGCATGGTTCCTTGCATGGCAGATTCTTCTTGTGCTGTCCCTCCTATCAACTGCCATATCATGCGTTTACGACTCATTCCCGCCAACAGTGGTAAATCAGGGAATGCCTCTTTTATCTCTTTCTGTCGACGCAGCACCTCATAGTTGCCTGCCACAATTTCTTTGCCAAAGCCATAGCCAGGGTCAAGTATAATATCCTTCACACCCAATCGGTTCAACGTCTCCACCTCCTTACTAAAGTTTTGCAACATGGTCTCCATGTTTCCCTGTACTGACATCAATATATAAGGTACACGAAGCCGTGCCACTTCCTTAAATATTGACGGCACACCGTCTTCATCTGTTTCGCGTGCCAGTGGTTTATCCACCACTCCCGTTATGCCTCCTTCCGACACATCGTTCACGATATCAGCATCATACACCTCTACCGCCATTCTTGCTACGGCCGCACGATACGTATCAACACTTATAATAACGTTAGGATACATGCCTCTTATTATGCGCAAAGCACGAGCGAGACGTCTTTTCTCTTCTTCCTCTGTAACTTCTTCTGCCCCTGGACGCGTACTAAAGGCACCCACATCAATGATAGAGCCGCCCTCGCTCACTATCTGTTCTGCTCTGGCGGCTATTTCGTCTTCTGCCTGCACACGGCTTCCTACATAAAAAGAATCGGGCGTACAGTTTAATATTCCCATTACAATGGGGGTGCCGTCATAGCACTTTCCTCTGTGTGCAAAGACGGATTGGAGTATTCCAGGCTCTTTCATCGTCACTTAATAAGTGTAAGTTATTTTCCCTGTTTCGTGCTACAAAAGTAACAATAATTTCGCAGTCATGCAAACTTTTTTCCAAATTTAATAGACAAGTGTACGCAATTGTCAAAAAATTTCATTATTTTTGCATCATGGTTTGATAGTTTGGTCGTTTTGTTATTTGGTCGTTTAGTTGTTTGGTTAAGTAAGATAACCATCAACACGATAATATGACAATACCACAAAACAACAAAACTACGAAACAACTATACAACTTTACAACTAAACAACAAGACAAAATATGAAGACTTTTTTCAACGCTAAAGACCTTGGCAACATCACAGAAGCCCTTGCCGAGGCACAGTTGGTGAAGCAAGACCGCTTCGCTTTTCAGCATCTCGGCAAGAACAAGACCCTGCTGATGGTGTTCTTTAATAACTCTCTGCGCACTCGTCTGTCTACTCAGAAGGCTGCTATGAACCTTGGCATGAACGTTATTGTTCTTGATGTTAACGCTGGCGCATGGAAGTTGGAGACGGAGCGTGGCGTCATCATGGACGGTGACAAGTCTGAGCACCTCCTTGAGGCTATCCCTGTGATGGGCAGTTTCTGCGACCTTATCGGCATACGCTCTTTTGCTGGGCTTACTGATCGCGACTATGACTACGCTGAGACCATCGTCAACCAGTTTGTTAAGTACAGCGGTCGCCCTGTCTTTGCTATGGAGACGGCTACTGTTCACCCTCTACAGGCATTCGCCGACCTTATCACTATAGAGGAGCATAAGACTAAGGAGCGTGTGAAGGCTGTCCTCTCTTGGGCACCACATTGCCGTGCTCTACCTCAGGCTGTGCCTAACTCTTTCGCTGAATGGATGCTTGCCGCTCCTGATGTTGACCTCGTTATCACCCATCCTGAGGGCTACGAGTTGGATCCTAAGTTCACTGCTGGCGCAACGATTGAATATGATCAGAAGAAGGCGTTTGAGGGTGCAGACTTTATCTATGCCAAGAACTGGTCTTGCCCTGGTGTCGCTAACGCTGCAGACTATGGCAAGATTCTGACCGACTACAAGGAGATGGCTCACTGGACTGTTGACGCTGAGCACATGTCATGGACTGACAATGGCAAGTTTATGCACTGTCTGCCTGTTCGACGTGGTCTCATCGTTACCGACGACGTTATTGAGAGCAAGAACTCTCTCGTCATTCCTGAGGCTGCCAACCGTGAGATTAGTGCGGAGGTGGTTATCAAGCGTATGCTCGAAGCACTGTAAAAAGACGTGATAGTCAAACTGAAATATATTGAGAGAACACCTCATCGTGCTACTCACTAAGTTTATAACTTTAATCACCATTAATCTAACATTAATCTATCATTAATGCGTTGGCGGAATTAGCGAGCTGTAAAATTAATACGTTTTAATTCCGCCAATGCGTATCATTAATACTTTTGTTGTTGTATTTGCTGTAATTCAACCTCTCGTAAGAAATTTATTAATGAAAGATTAATGTTATATTAATGGTGATTAATGTTTAAAATAAAAAATGGTAAATTTCGGAAACACCGCTATTTGCCCCTTTTCGCGCTGCAATCACTATCCTTTTACAATGTAATAAAGCCCAAATCACAACGTAATCAGGGCCTAATTACAACGTAAAAGAGACATCATCGCAAGTACAAGACATAACATCTTGAATTAAAAGGTGTTACACCCACCCCTATATCTCACAACCCAAATGGTAAATTTGGGAAACGCGCATTTCTGCGACACATAGAATCTAATCTACAAACTGACCTCTAAACAATATTAATATGAAGAATTTTCTTATCGCGGCACTGCTGGGTTGTAGCGCATTGACGGCTACCGCCCAAGACTATAAGGTGCCTGTTAACAACGCACATGAAGCCATGCAGACTGGCAAGTATGCTCCTACGTGGCAGTCTCTTGAACAACATAAGACGCCAGAATGGTTCCGCAACGCTAAGTTTGGCATCTGGGCGCACTGGGGACCGCAATGTGTGGAAGGCTCTGGCGACTGGATGGCGCGTGGCATGTATCAAGAAGGGTCATGGCAATACAAGTTCCACCGTGAGCATTATGGTCACCCTTCGGAGGTAGGCTTTAAGGATATTCTGCCACTTTTCAAGGCTGAGAAATGGGATCCTGATAAGTTGGTAGAGAAATATAAGCGTATTGGTGCGCAATACTTTTTTGTTCTAGGTAACCACCACGACAATTTCGACCTCTGGGACTCTAAGTATCAGCCATGGAACTCTATGAATATGGGTCCTAAGAAAGACATTCTCGATGGCTGGGCTAAGGCTGCCAAGAAGCACGGACTGCCGCTTGGAATCAGTTTCCACGCTGACCACGCATGGATTTGGTATGAACCCGCAACGCGTTACGACCTGCACGGCGACAAGGCTGGCGTATACTACGACGGCAGACTGACTAAGGCTGACGGCAAAGGTAAATGGTGGGAGGGCTACGACCCACAGGATTTGTATGCGCAGAACCACCCGTTAAGCGAGAAGAGTTGGTGGGATGGTTCCATACACAGTCAGTGGGGCTGGGAGAACGGAGCGGCTCAACCGTCAGAAAAGTTTGTAGACAACTTCTACGACCGCACTCTCGATGCCATAAACCGTTACAACCCTGACCTCATATACTTTGACGTTACCGTACTGCCATTCTACCCTCTCAGTGACTGCGGACTGAAGATTGCGTCGCATTTCTATAACAAGAACCCACGCGCGGTGATGTTTGGCAAAATTCTCAACGACGAACAGCGTAAGGCTCTCACATGGGACGTGGAGCGAGGTGCACCTAACGAGATGGTAGACGAGCCATGGCAGACTTGTAACTGCATTGGTGGATGGCACTATAACACCTCTATCTATGAGAGGAATCAATACAAGAGTGCCGCAAGCGTAGTGAGACAGTTGGTGGACATTGTGAGTAAGAACGGTAATCTCTTACTGAGCGTGCCACTAAGGGCTGACGGTACTTACGATGAGAAGGAGGAAGCGGTGCTCGATGGCATTGAAGCATGGATGAATGTTAATAAGGAAAGCATCTTCGGCACACGTCCTTGGAAGATATTTGGCGAGGGACCTGTGGCTGAAATGAAGATTGCGCTGAACGCACAGGGCTTCAATGACGGTATGTACTCAAAACTGGACTACCGCGACATACGTTTTAACCAAACGGAGAAGTATCTCTATGCCACTCCTCTCGGGTGGGCTCCTGATGGCAAGATTGTTATTAAATCTCTTGCCAAGGGTAATCCTTACATGAAGAAGGCTATCAGTTCTGTTACCCTTTTAGGCTACGGCAAGGTAAAGGCGCAGCAGACTGCTAACGGACTGGAGGTGACTTTACCTAAGCCTACTAACGAGATTGCGCCAGTGCTGAAGATTAAAAAGTAAGTAAGTATTCAAAATTATTTATATATATCAGTAAGTGAACATTTTTATTTCTGAAATTATATTTAATACAGTC
>CAKQSF010000003.1 GCA_934272845.1 uncultured Prevotella sp. | reverse complement strand
ACTGTACGTGTGCCAATTTAGTCGTGCCAGGGACGAAACCATCAGGAGGTGGTGCAGGTGGAGGTAGTAGCGGTGGCAGCGGCAGTGGTGGAACAGGTGGAGGTTCTTCAAATTCATCAGAAGATACTAGGGGTACAGTTCCACCGTCTTACTCAAAGACACTTAAAAGTAAAGTTGTTTATTCAAAATTAGTTGTTATATTTTTCAAGTCTGTATACAACCGATATTATAATCGTGCGACCTGTGGGTATTGTTTGCGTGGTTGGAAAACGGTATGGAAGAAGGCTGGAATAGGAGAATATGCACCTATAAATTATGCTAAAGATTTTGGTAATACTCTTATAAGATATGGCTTTAAAGTAATATATAGTGGTAATAAGTTCCCGACAGACTATACACCACAAATTGGAGATACTCGTGTATGGGATTCTTATCCAGGGCAGAAAGTTCCTGCTGGTCATATAGATTGGTGGAATGGAACTAATTGGGTTTCTGATTATGTTCAACAGGGTAAGTGGTATCCTGGTCCGAAATATGAGAAATATCATGTGTCATATAAAATTTATCGTTAACATGAAGAAGATAATAATTTTCATGGTAGTTATATTGTATTTCCCGTTCAACCTTCCAGCACAGGGGGTAAAAAATGAGAAAGACTTAACACAGTTTTATGTATGTTATTTGTCAAATATTTTTGATGACAATAAGTTAGATTCACTGTTGCCGGAATATTGTACTAAAGAATTTATTGTTGTGTGGAATGAACAGGTTAATGAAATTGGATTGTATGATCCTTTTACTAATGGAATAAGTGATGATTATGATTTAATAAAAAAAACATTAAATGTAAGAAAAGAAGAAAATTATTATGTTGTATCATTTAATTATCTTACTTGGCCAGACAATATTACAAAAAAAGAAGATGTCATTGTTCATGTAAACGATAAAGGAAAAATATATCGCGTTACAAGACCAATAGACGATTATTCTATTCCTGAAAATTAAATATGCGAAAGATGAGAAGAATTTTTAGAAAAGTATGCATTGTGATTGCCTGTTGTGTATTAATATAAACTGTAGTATCTGTGTGAAATCAAGAAGTACCCCAAGAACAAAAGTCACAAGAGCGACCAAACGACATTTAGTTCAAAAGCATTGCTTGGCAAGAAATGGACTATAACAAAGAAAGTGAAAGGTGAGGATATGACTTACTCACTTGTATTTGAAGAAGATTCTGTAACAAATACCATCGCGGTAAATGGAGATGTAAAAGTATTCTGCTATGCTTGACTATCAGTAAAACGTCTTCCCACATATATTCGAGAGTCTCAGGTCGGGACGATACCTACTGGTAATTGGATAAATATAGACAGAAAGGATATGATAGGAGGAAGAGAAAAATATGATGGAGGAAGTATGAAAATCT
The DNA here is from genome assembly GCA_934272845.1 of uncultured Prevotella sp. GTDB lineage: Bacteria > Bacteroidota > Bacteroidia > Bacteroidales > Bacteroidaceae > Prevotella. The sequence goes on along the minus strand of CAKQSF010000003.1, from coordinate 171,587 downwards.
TTACGTTGACAGACAAAGTTTTCTCCTTTGGAAACTCGCCCCAATTCCCCTTAATACTTACGGCAGAACCTTAAAGGTGGTCCTTTTAAAATATCGCCATTTAAAAAATGTATCCCGCTCCTCGTACGAAGAATTGCGAGGAGCGGGACGATGTTGTCATTAGTCTATGTGTTCTTTTTTATCCTTGGATAAGATTTTTACGTTAATCCAGTCATACATGTTGTAGTTGTTAATGTATGCAATGGCCTCCGTTATGCTTTTGACATTGAGTTTTGAGAATATGGAGCGTTTGTAAGTTCGGACAGAATCCAAAGACTTGTATATTATGTTGGCGATAGCATTCATTGTATACCCTGAGGTGGAAAGTAACAGCACGAAGCGTTCCGTTTGCGTCATTGTAACACATGCTTTTTTTTTCCATTCATGCTTTTGAAGATTATACTCCAAGTAATATTTTGCATGTTGCTTTTTTATTCTGAAATTGCATCGTGTATTACCTGCGGTGGGGGATATTGTGCAGATTGTATACAGTATCTTTCCGTCTTCTGTTAATGACAATGGAATGATATTGTGATGGAACATTATGTTTTTCTTCTTCTCATATGTAATATTTATGTCGTATGTTAATAAATATTCCTTTCTTTCTTCTATTGGCTGACTGTACAGATATTTGAATACTGCTGTATTAACTTCATCAAGAAGTTTAAGGTCCTTCTCTGGGATTTCTATAATGTTAACATCGCAATGATAACCTGTAATGATGTCATTTGAGCGTGTTATGCCGTCAGATAGAAACAGAATATTCTTGTTGAAATAGTCTAATACGCATATACCATAGGATGTTGTCCTTGCAAATGCTTTTGCATGTTCGATAGCCTTTTCCCCCTCCTCATGATCATTTGCGGATATATGAGTTATGGTACTGATTGGTGGGAATAATATGTCTTTTAATGTTAGCATGGTTATGAGGAATAGGTTTTATTGCTACAAAATTATATATATATTACGAAAAACAATACATCATAATGTAATTTTTATCGAAAATATTGAATTCTTACACAAAGATGTCATAATATTAGTGCGCTTGATATTTAACTTTGCTATATGAATATTCAGAACCACCTAAAAGTTAATATCAAAATGTCCGCTCTTAAACAATATATTCAAAGTCCTTTGCGACTAATTATAAATGTGGTGTTCTACATGACGTGTGTGTTTAGTACGATAGATACTACTTTATTCGTTTATCCCTCTCTGTCAAGAAGTATGCTGATGGAATGTTGTGTCCTGGCACTAACATTGATTGCCATAACGCATGCCGTAGCAAAGAGAAAGAATTTCGTCATTGATTCTTTATCTATATACTTATTATGTTGGATAACTTTTGTTGTTGTACATGGCTTGTTGTTGCCTGTAATGGAAGAATATCGTACGCTTTATCTCTGTATTACTTTATTCGGTGTGCTCCCTCTTGCTTATCTGAGGAGTATAGGAATGTTAACACGTAGGAGTATAGAGAATGGCTTGCTGTTGGTAACAATGATGCACATATTATGTATATTGGGACAGTATATGGGTTTCTTTTCATCATATAATGCATATTTCGCTGTTGTTGGTTTCAATGAGAACCCCACTGTTACAGCAATATATATAGTTGGCACTCTGCCATTAATTGTAGGAAGATTAAGAGATAAGCGTTTTAAGACGTTCTACTTCATTTTATTGTTATTATGTCTGTTGTCTTTGGTGTGCTTGAAGTGTCGTACCGCATATATAGGTTTATGCATAGAGAATTTTATTGGCACTACATTCTATGTTAGAAATAATAAGAATAGTGTGCCCATTTTATACAAATGGGCGTTTCTTCTATTGTCATTAGTAATAGTGGCGGTAGTTGCTATGAAATTGTATAAGTTGAAACAAGATAGTGCGGATAGTCGTCTGCTTATATGGAAATTGTCAGCGAAGATGATAGTTGAGAAACCGCAAGGTTACGGTTATGGACTATATGAAAAGTATTATAATCTGCGTCAATCAGATTATTTCCGTGGTGATGTTTCCTCCGACATAGAACGTCGTACGGCAAGTTTTACTGCGATGGCATATAATGACTATCTTGAACATGGAGTGGAAGGAGGCATAATAGGTATGTTTTTTATCGTAACATTCTACGTAATGTTGATAAGAAAATCATTGCGTAAGTGTGATATGCAGATATGTTGTGTTGTGGGTTCATTCAGTGTTATGTCCTTAACCAACTTCGTTTACTCTTCTATACAACCATGGTTGTTATTGATGTGTTATGCGTCGTTACTTGTTACGATTCCAGAGAAATCAAAAGGAGCAAATCGTTATGTTTCTTCTGTTAGTGTTGTTCTCTTGCTTTTGTCTGTCATTTCTATGATTAAAGTAATATCGATGACAAGAGGTCAGATAGTTCTAAAGTCGTACAGTGAGCGCATACCTAAGAGACAGGGTGTTAGTGATAGTCTTATGCTGCAACTTCGTGCAAGTGTAGGAACATCAGAAGCATATTGGAATCTGTGTGCTTACAATAATATAAAGCAAGGTAAATATGCCGAAGCAATGGCAGAACTCAAGAAAGCGCACCAATTAACATCGTCACCACAGGTGTTTGAAATGTTATATTTCGTGTGTCAGCATAATGAGAAAGAGAAGGAAGGAATAAAATACATAGATACGTTGTGTAGTCTACAACCATCCCTTCTTCATCCCAAGTTACTCCTCATGGAGTATTACAAAAGGCATGGTGAACGAGATATGGCATTGAAATATGCGAAAGACATACTTATTACACCAGCAAGAGTAAACAACGAAACCAGTCTAAAAATAAAGAGTAAAGCACAGGATTTTATTAATTCTAACCATTAAAGACTGTAAGCAATGAAGCATTTGATGTTATTATGTTTGTTATGTTTATTACCGACTTTACTGTCAGGCAGAAGTTACCGTGAGAAATATAAAGCGGTGTTGGAGCGATATTCAAAAAGTGCCGCCGATAGTCTGCGTTATCAGGCAGCCTTGTTCCTAATAGATAATATGGAGGGGCATAAATCTCCAGAAGGCAAGCAAATGGAGCGGTTTAAAGACATGATACAGTCTATAAATAGTAAGAATGGTATTTGGGAACTGAACGCGGCATGGAATAAAGCGGGTAAAGAAGGTGCAGTGGTTCTTGTGCCAGATAGTGATGTTGTAACAGATAGAATGTTGATATCAAACATAGAGTCTGCTTTTAATGCATGGGAGTCTGTGCCTTGGAAAGATGATGTAGATTTCTTTATTTTTTGTCATTATATACTGCCGTACAGATGTAGTGGGGAACATATAGGAGGAAATTGGCGTATGGCAATGAAAGAAGTCTATGGCTCGCTTTTGGAAAAAGAAAGTAGCATGGCGAAGGCGTTTGCAAAAGTAAAGAAGGCGGTGTATAGTGATGTGGTACTTTCAAATGCCTACAGTCCTTATGAGTTGGACGCGATTACTACATACAGAATAGGAAAAGCCGAATGCGGACAACGTGCAATATTACTTGCTGATGTCCTCAGAGCATTAGGAATACCATCGTCCATCGACTTCACACCAGTGTGGGCAGATTACAGTAACAAGAGTCATGCTTGGGTATCTGTGATAGGAAAAAATGGTAAAAGGGACATTTGTATGAATTGTATTACTTCGATACCTCTTGGCGTCTAATAGAAAGAAAAGTAGCCTCAGGTGAAGAACTGTTCTTTGACAATGTCCCCCAAAACACTTTACTCTTGCTGAAAGACCGTACCGCGGGAAAAGAGGAAAGAATATTTGAGTTTAAGGATGGAAAACAGATATGGTATTAAGTGTTTGCAACGTAAAAGCGCACATATGTAGATTCGTCTTTTAAACACTTTGATATTCAGTACGTTATGAATATGAATATTCGGATAGGCAAAAATGGTGAATTTTGAATGCTAACTTAAAATATAAAACTTTATAATTAAATGAAAAAAACATACTTAATCGCACTCATGGTATTGTTCAGTATACCGGCAGTAGCGGAAAAATTATGGCTTAACGCTTTGGAGGGAGAGGTTTATTACGCAAATAAAAGCATTATAGACTCCCTGCTGTTCCTTCGCCATCCAGAAGAGATGATGAAATTAGAGAAACGTTATATAATACCCGAGGAAGGATATGAGAAACTGGATCACTATGTCATGAATCGTGAGCTGAAGTATATCTGTCAAGACTTCTTGTATAAAGATTCGCTGGGTAAGCGTGTCTACGACAAAATGGCCATCGAGAGAATATACCGTGACTCAATAAACAGCATCCTCATCCCACAGTTTGAAAACCATATATCGGGAGACAACGTAAGTATGGCATTATATTACAGAAAGAGTCTACGGCTTGACAGTACGCAATATTCCTATATAATGACAAAAGCCATAGACATGGCTCGTCGCATATATAAAGACCATCGCGTAAATGTATGGAATGAAGAAATGGAAGTTCTAAAGAAAACTCTTGACAAGAAACAGTTACGATCTTTCTTCGTTGCCAAGAACTCTGGTATAGTAACGTTAGAGTTTAGCCTTGCGTGGAAAAAACTGGAAGAGGCAGGACTAACCGAACAACTTGACAGTGCAAAAGATGCTAATGATGCGATAAACTATATGTTCAATAGGCAGATGATAAAAGACCTGTATCGTAGTTATGGTACGCCGCAAAAGAAATACCTTACGGAGTTAAATAAGAACAAACCGAAAATGATGAGTATGCTTGAAGGACTGGACAAAAAAGCACGTTTGAAGGAAGAAGAGAAAACGAGGACTGTGAGCAAAGAATTTGTGTGGTGATTCTTCTTGCAATAATCGTTAAAAAGGACTGATAATGCAGAGAAGGATTTTGTCGTTAGTCATATTTTTACTAACTTTGTTCCCGTTGCTTGGCATTGTTGACGGTTCTGCAGTCAAGGCTCAACACTGGACATACGAGGACGGTTCTAATTGGTTGCCCGATGTAGATGTAGGTAGTACGAATGAAAAATGTGAAACATGCGGTCACTTTTATGACCCAGAAGAAGGTCATGAGTGTTGGTATGAGTGTGAATATTGTCATTCCCGAGTGAGTGACTTGAATAAACACTATGAGTATAGTCAAGCGTGCGCTATTGCTGCGGGGTATAAGGATGAAGAAGTCTCTCATTGCCCATTCTGTGGCAGAGAATTAGAAGAAGAGGAGTACTGTACGTGTGCCAATTTAGTCGTGCCAGGGACTAAACCATCAGGAGGTGGTGCAGGTGGAGGTAGTAGCGGTGGCAGCAGTAGCAGTAGCACAGGTGGAGGTTCTTCTGGCAGTGTAGGAGGCTATTGGTATCCTGACAATAATAACGTAGACATACATCCTCCATACAATCCGACCCATCAGAAAATAGACGGTGAACACCTCTTCAAGGAAAATCTTCCTGCTCAGTCCATGAAACAAGAGACGAGTATGACGTGTGTCCCAACAGTAATGGCAAATCTGTTGTCGCATATGGGAAGTATGGATACTTCAGAGGAAATGCGGAAAACAATAGAAAACGCCTATAATTCTATTTATGCAAAGGATTACGGTGATATACGTAATTATGGCGTAAATATTGATGTTATGGATAGTTTTATGAGTACGATGAATTTTATAGAAACGTCATTATCTGAAGTGGCTTCTAATCTAAAAAATGGTATTCCATGTATTGGAGTTATAGAAAAAGAAACAGGATTATTACATATGGTGGAAATTGTTGGTTATTTTGATAATAATAATAATTTTCAAAGTTCGCCTGAGGCTTACCAGTGTATAGATCCTGGTACAGGACAATACATAACAGTGAGAGTAGAAAAGTTAGAAAAATATTCGGATAAAATATATTCAAAAATTTAGTATTTTATGAAAAATCTTTTGATGTTAATTATAGTTTTTGTTTCTTGTAATATAGTGAAATCAGAGACATTGGCAACACTTCAACAGTTACAAGGAAAGTGGCAACGTACGGAAAAAATATATAAAGTAGATACAGAGACGTGGACTTTCCAAAAAACAAGTATTACTGTAGAAGATAAATATGTTTATGGTAATAAGGTAGATACCAGTAAATATGAGTTGTCCTATTATCTATCTAAAGGGATACCTAATGTTTACGATAGTTCCAAAGTAGGTAATATAGACACAGGAACACATATAATATATTATTCAAAACTTAGGAAAATGATTTTATATTATGAGATTGTCAGTATAAAAGGTGACATTCTTACAATAAGTCATTATGCTCCCCGTGCAGTGGGTAGAAATGCAGGCACGGTTACTATAACATTAAAGCGTATATCTCGTTAAAGAAAACTCGCCCTCAACACATACGTTGTTGAGGGCTTTTTTCTGTTATCGCCATACATCATTGTGTAATATTTTCTCTGTATTCTCTACAATTACACAAAGATGTCACGATGAATTCTTCTCATTGTCCTACCTTTGTCGCAAGAATCGTTAAAAAGGACTGATAATGCAGAGAAGGATTTTGTCGTTAGTCATATTTTTACTAACTTTGTTCCCGTTGCTTGGCATTGTTGACGGTTCTGCAGTCAAGGCTCAACACTGGACATACGAGGACGGTTCTCATTGGTTGCCCGACTTGGACGTTGACAGTAACAATGAGAAATGTGAAACATGCGGACACTACTATGATCCAGAGGAAGGACATGAATGTTGGTATGAGTGTGAATATTGTCATGCCAGAGTGAGTGACCTGAACCAGCACTACAAGTATAATCAACCATGTGCTGATGCAGCAAGAGGTGTGGAAGAAGATGATGAGCCAAAAGATGGTTATTGCTGTATTTGTGGTCTGCCAATAGATCAATGTACTTGTACAGGAGGTATAGAAATTGGCAACAGACCTTCATGGGGAGGAGGCAGTAGTGGCACAGGTGGAGGCTTTACAGGTAGTGTAGGAGGCTATTGGTATCCAGATAATAATAATGTAGACATCAATCCTCCCTTCAATCCGACCCATCAGAAAATAGATGGTGAACATCTCTTTAAGGAACATCTTCCTGCTCAGTCCATGAAACAAGAGACGAGTATGACGTGCGTACCAACAGCAATGGCAAATTTGTTGTCGCATATGGGGAGCCAACAAAGTCCGCAAGAAATTCGTGATAATATAGAAATAGCATATGACGCATCGTATTCGGAAGAAAACCAAGCAATCAAACAAAATGGTGTAGACTTATCTGTAATGAAAGATTTCATGCAGGTAATGGGCTTTTATACTACAGAACTTTCTGATATAGTTGATAATATAGATAATTCGATACCGTGCCTTGCAGTGATAGAAATAGAAAGTGGAATTTTACATATGATGGAGATTGTCGGATATTTTGAAAGTAAAGATTATTTCCAAACTTTGCCAGAAGCATTTCAGTGTATAGATCCTGGTACAGGAGAATATACAACCGTTCGTATAGAAAAAATACAAAAATATTCTAACTATATTTTCGCAAAATAACATAAAGATATGAAAAGAATTTTGATTTCTTTTATTGCATTATTTGTTTCTATAAATGTGTCTAAAGCCAAAGTTGTTGTTACATTACAGCAGTTGGAGGGAACATGGGTGGTAATAGATCCTACCTATGAAGATATGTCAGAAACTTGTAGATTCTTTAATAATCAATTCGCTTGGACACGTCAATATGATTTGCGTTCAAGAGTAGAGACCTTGACAAACAATATACAATATTATTTATCAACAGGAATCCCTGTTAGGTATGACTCAACACTTGTTGGAAAGGTTAAAAGCGGTACGCACATAATTTATTATGCCCCCAAGAGAAAATTAATCAAGTATTATGAAATTGTTAGTCTAAAAGGTGACATACTTACTATTAGTTATTATGCTCCTCGGGCAGTAGGTAGAAACGCAGGTACAGTTACCCTTACACTAAAACGTGTATCACGCTAAAACATTGTTACTCTATGTTATTGTAATATTAGCCCTCAACACATACGTTGTTGAGGGCTTTTTCTGTTATCGCCATACATCATTGTGTAATATTTTCTCTGTATTCTCTACAATTACACAAAGATGTCACGATGAATTCTTCTCATTGTCCTACCTTTGTCGCAAGAATCGTTAAAAAGGACTGATAATGCAGAGAAGGATTTTGTCGTTAGTCATATTTTTACTAACTTTGTTCCCGTTGCTTGGCATTGTTGACGGTTCTGCAGTCAAGGCTCAACACTGGACATACGAGGACGGTTCTAATTGGTTGCCCGATGTAGATGTAGGTAGTACGAATGAAAAATGTGAAACATGCGGTCACTTTTATGACCCAGAAGAAGGTCATGAGTGTTGGTATGAGTGTGAATATTGTCATTCCCGAGTGAGTGACTTGAATAAACACTATGAGTATAGTCAAGCGTGCGCTATTGCTGCGGGGTATAAGGATGAAGAAGTCTCTCATTGCCCATTCTGTGGCAGAGAATTAGAAGAAGAGGAGTACTGTACGTGTGCCAATTTAGTCGTGCCAGGGACGAAACCATCAGGAGGTGGTGCAGGTGGAGGTAGTAGCGGTGGCTGCAGTAGCAGTGGCACAGGTGGAGGTCCTCTGTTCCATGTCTTGCGGTTATTGATAATGGATCTGGATTCATGCATATGATGGAGATTGTCGGGTATTTTGATAATAATAATTACTACAAGTCTTCTCCCGAGGCATTTCAATGTATTGATCCTGGTACTGGACAATATACTACAATACGTATAGAGAAATTACAGAAATATTCAAATTACATTTATTCAAAATAAAGTATAAAATGAAAAAATATATTGTAATAATTATCATTCTAATGACTTTTGCTAATATATCTATAGCAAGAGTAAATGTTACTATTCAACAACTGACGGGTACATGGAAAGTTATCGATCCGGCTTATGACGATTTTATAGAAACTTATGGATTTTCAAAAACATCAATGTCTTGGACAAGACAATATATTTTTAATTCAAAAGTTGAGACTTACACAAATGAATCACATTATTATTTATCAACAGGAATCCCCGTTAGGTATGACTCTACACTTGTAGGAAAGGTTAAAAGTGGTACGCATATAATTTATTATGCTCCCAAAAGAAAATTAATCAAGAATTATGAGATTGTAAGTCTAAAAGGTGATACGCTTGTTATTAGTTATTATGCTCCACGTGCAGTGGGCAGAAACGCAGGCACGGTTACTCTTACGCTTAAACGTGTGTCACACTAAAAAATATCACTCTATATTGTCGTAATATTTGCCCTCAACACATACGTTGTTGAGGGCTTTTTCTGTTATCGCCATACATCATTGTGTAATATGTCTTCCTTAAACGTTATGCTTCTGACATTGAGTTTAGAGAGCGATAGTAAGTTACTTGTCCTTGTTCCAGTAATATCTGTTGTAGTTACGAGAGTATTCATTATTGTCGGTCCAGTAGCCTCGCTGTGCCTCGTTACCGTCAACAAGTGACTTCACACCTGCAGTAATGTCGAACTCGTTACGGTCTTTATGCTGCTCCTCATAGTCCGGACTACCCAGTGCTGGGACTACAACGTTGAGGTCGAACACCATGCTCGCCATGCCTTTTGGACTGATATTTCCGAAAAGATGGATGGTATGCTTCACGTATCCAGAGTTCTTCTCGCTGCGAAAGGTGAACTTTAGTAGTTTCTGTTTACCTGGAGGTATTACGTTGTTCTCGTCTTGGTCGGTGACAACGCAACCACATGAAGGCTGTATGTCGGTCAGAACGAGTGGTGTATTGCCCACATTCGCCACGCGCCACAGTAGTATTAGATCCGTTCCTTGTACTAAGGGGTAGTAGTGTCGGATGGAATCCTGTATCATAATGTCGGTCATCGGTAGAGTCTTGCTGCATGATGTGCCGGTAAAGAGGGCACAAAGAAACAGCAGTAATGTTGCTGCCGATGTGGTAATTCTTTTTATTCTCATTGGTCGTGTGTTGCTATTTCCGCTATTCTTGTTGACAGATGAATAACTATTGTTACATGAACCCTCGTCATGTATTCTCTCCTTAGTTATTTTCCTTTGAGATATTCCTCCAGCGAACCTTTCGTCTCCTTGTAGTTAAGGAGCCGTGGAACGCTCTTATATTCCTTCAGAATGAGTATTAACTCAGCGCGTTCGTCGTCAGAAGGTTTCAACTGTAGACGTGTGTATGCCATTGCTGTTAGCATGTTGTTGAGCAGTTTACGTTCTTCTCCACTTACGCTTTTGCTCTTCTTGTCAAGTGTTACCCAGAAGTCTATGAACTCTTTCTTATCGAGATATGCAGACACCGTCTCGTCAATGGTACCATAATATGGCATAACGCGGTTAGTGCGGCGCAGATTTTTCTCTAGAGATAGGTAGTAATCTGCTATGAACTGTCCACATTCAGGATAGAATTTAGCGTAGAATTCGCGCACAAGTTTCTCTACGTCAGCGTTGACATCGAGTAGAAGGCGTGATAAAACGTATGACTGCACGTCGTCAAAGGTGGAGTAATCGTCACCGCTACCGTTGATAAATACGCCCGTTATGCCCACTTTTTGGTAGTATCTAAGGCGTTGTTGCATTATCATTAGGCAGGGGTATGGCGTTAGGTAGTCATCAAAGTTGCGGTCGTATTCCCATACATAGAGTAGGGGAGTGACTTTCTTCCATGCCTTTACCATCATGTCAAACTTATGATAACCACCGCTTTGCTCGAAAACGAAGCGCATGGGGATATCCATTGTAGAAAGCATTACGCCCGCGTTCTTCGGCATCTTAGCCGTTGGCGGCTCCTTAGTAGTGTGGTATGCAGTCAGAAAGAATTGATGTTCAGGGTATTTATTGGCAAGTTTTGTCATGAGAGCCGCTACGGCAGGTGTGGCGCTCTGTGGTGTATTACCAATCTTTTTGCACAGTTCACACTGGCATACCTTCTTGTTGTCGGCAGGCATGATGGTAAATCGTCCGCCCTTCGTGCCCCATTGGTCTATTATCCATTCATCGATAATGGTGTAAAGACGCTGTGATGTGAAGCAAAACTGCGACTTGTCACGGTGTCCGTCAATCAAGGCGTAAACATCGTCAGGAGCCTCTTTGCCCACAACCTTCCATAGATTATGCCCCCATAGCGACCAGTCGTAGTCCACGTTGTTGGTGTTTGTGAGGTCAAACTCCTTCGGATTAGCATTTGTTGGCGTACAGAGTGCACGGTATTCAAATGCTTTTGGTTCTGGCTTTGCTGCCTTGCCACATGCCGACAGCATGAGAAGTGATGCTATGATGAAGTGAATCAGTTTCATTATGTCTATGTTATGGGTGTATCGTTTGAAGGTGCTTTGGTATATTTTACTACCAACATTGTTAGAATGTGGCAATAATCTGTCCCTGTATGTAGTACATGTTCTTGTAGTTGGTTGATGATGACTTATTGACAGAATATTCCTCATTGCCCCAAATACCAGTCTGTATGTCCTGCGAACGATACATAGTGTACCACGTACCACTGAGCGATGCAGCAATGTGCTTGTTGAAGAACCATGTCAAGCCTCCTCCCACGAATGTGTTCAGTTTGCTGAATCCAGCAGGCATTGACTGGTCAAGCAGTTCTGTCTGTGGTGCGGAGCCTATGCCGCCTATTGCGAAAACATGTGTGCGGCTACCTTCCAGTGGGAAGAACTGTCCTTTCAACTGTCCGCTGAAGTACAGTTTGTTGTTCATTATGAATCCGTCAATTCCTCCTTGAATCACGAACTGAGGTATAGTGCGTTGCGCTGTCAGTCCGAACTGTGTCAATGGTGCATCCTTTTGCTTCCAACCATCGCTTACATATACGTATTCAGGGTCAGCATCACTCGTCCTTTCTTCGTTCTCCACCCACTTATATCGTTTGGTGTAAGCCTTGATGCTACGGTAACTGGCATGTATGTTAAACAGCCATGTGTCCCACATTTCCCTTTCTATAGTACCTCTGATGGTTATGACAGGGAAGTATTTGCTTGCCCATGATGCGCCAACGGTGAATGCCCATGGTGAGTTATTTCTGAAACGATGGTGCCAATCCAGTCCGAACATTACGCCCGTACCGCCCGATTCCATGTCTTCTTTTGTAAGTTCATCGGCAGAAGAGCCATCCCTTCCGGCGTATGCCATGCTGAACGTATAGTCGTTAAGTTTGCCTTTCTTGAGATACGATGCATAGGCATTAGCCGATATAACATCTTCGCTTCCTGGTCTTGCCTGTTGGTAAGTTATTGTAACCTCGTTGTTGAAGCCCTGTCCCTGCAGTTCCTCTAAGTGTCGACTGTGTTCCCTGAAGTCCATCAGTGTAGGTTTGTAGAACTTCTGGTATACGTATGCAGAGTCATATTGGTGCATGGCCTCATATATAAGACCTTTGGTATAGAGCAGTTCGTTATTAGAATGGTTGTATACCAATGCTGTGTCAAGCGTTGCAATGGCGCTATTGTATGCCTTAGCCTTTGCCTGATCCATTGCCAGATTGCGGCTGAATGCAGCGAAAGCCTTAACAAGAGTAGTATCGCCAAGGTACACCTCCAATTGTGGGTACAGCATTTTAACGGCTCCAGCATGGTCACCTTCAGCATCCATCAGTCCTGCTTCCTTAACTATAAAGAAAGGGTCGTCGGGGTATTTCTCCTTACCAGCCTTAACCATCTCGGCGTAATCATCCTTTAGTCCGAGAATGTCAGACGTAGTGATGGCAAGATGTAACAATTCGTTAGACGTAGGTGCCACGAGTAATGCGTTCTTCACCGTCTTGTGAGCACTTCGTATCATGCCTCTCTGCACCATGTCTTTGACGTAAGGCAGCACATATTCCTCATACTGATATGCAATGAGTTGCGCCATCTTAGGGTCGGTCTCCTTCTCGTAGGCATCAGAGAGTGTGTTCAGTGCGACCTCAATTCTGCCATCAGCCTTACAGAGAGCCGCCTTTTGCAGTATGTAATGATCGTAATGGTATTTGTCTTTCAGTTTTTCGAGAGCGTCATTGGCGTTAGTATATTGCTTCAGTTCAAAGTAGCAGTTATACAAACGTGTCATTGCCCCATATCTCATTTCTGGTTCTACAGCCTGCTGCTCCACGAATTCCAGTTCAGGAATAGCCTCTTCATACATGTCGTTTGCCATAGCGTCCTTGGCGGCATCATACCTCATTTCAGAAAGATACCCTCTTACGTCTTCGTCCTTCGGGTTCATCTGGAAGAGTTTTGTGAGTAGTGCCAAGGCCTGACTCTTGTTGCCAAGACGTCTATTAACCACAAATTCCATATAGAGCAGTTTATGCGTGTTGCCCTTTCTTTTTTTCGCCTCCTTAATATACATGAGTGCATCCTCATAATATCCTCTTGACATGGATGTGCTGAGCAGGTAGTTCAGTGCTTCCTCCGTATGTTGCTTCGCATACACCCTTGCCATAGAAGTGTATGGGTCGTTCATCTGTGCGTTGATAGCGGCAGTTCTTTCTATCTCGTCTATCTCTTTTTGCAGTGAAGGGATATGGTGTGCTCTCATACATTCCTTCAAGTAGTTGATAGCCTCGGTGTACATACCCTGTTCGGTAAGTATAGCCGCACGTTTCTTCATGAGCGTTATGCTTCCCGTCATTCGTGCGCCTCTTCCTGCCACTTCTGCAGCCTCGCTGTTTCTACCTGTCTGCAGGAGCATGTTACACAGTGGCAGATAATAGTCAGGATTGTTAGGGAAAGCCTGTACCAGTCCCTGTAATGACTCTAACTGCCCGTTGATATCGCCAGCGCGCTTCTGCTTAATCATGCGCTGTTCATGAAGGTAGGCAATGTCTTTCTTCACCACCTCATCATTAGGATAAATCTGGTTTAGGCGCACAAGCAACCTGTCCGCCTCCTGATTGTTACCCATTTTGCGGTAGATGTTAATCTTTCTTCTCCACCAACCACGGCTGTAAGGGTTACGTTCCAGCAGTTCGTTGATATAGCATATAGCGCTTGAGTAGTTGTGCGTTTCCTCCTCCACGTTGACAATAATCTCTCTTGCCTGCGTGTTAGTAGCATCATCGCGCAGTGCCCTAACGAGGTAGAAGCGTGCTTTATCATACTCCTTGAAGTGGTAATAGTACTTACCCATCAATTCGTTCATAACCGAGAGGTCGCCATAATCCTTCCAACCTTCGTCCAGCATCAGTTTACCCTCCGTCCATCTGTTGTGGCGGAAGTGGTCACGTGCGTTCTGTTCGTAGTAGTCTGGTGTTCTGTACTTAGTAAAGATAGCGTGTCCCCCCGTAGAGAAGCAGAGCAGCATTGCGGTGAAAAATATGATATATATAGTACGCTTCATTCCTGTATTTACTTACCTGTGTTGTATCGTTTACGAGTCATAGCGCCCCAAGAAGCCTTGGTACGTAATATATAGTTAAGGTATCCCCTTATGGAGCAGTATGTTATTATTGGGTGATATGTGATAGGCTCAACCAGTCCTGCCACGAACAGTCTCCAATAAGAAATAGCCTTAGTGTACGAACTGCCGAGGATATAGTCATAAAATATCACGAACTGTGACAACATGACGGCAAAGACGTAAAGCATGGTGAGCACAATCCAGAAAGTGTCCCAGTTTACACCGCCTGTCAGCACAAGATATATGAACATAAAGAGACCAACAATCTCGATTATAGGTGCAAGGAACTCGAACAGTACGATGTAGGGCAGTGTTATCATACCCAATTGTCTGTACTTAGGGTTCAGTATCATTCTGTGGTGTTGGTGAATCAACTGTATCAGTCCACGTCCCCAACGTGTGCGCTGACGGTAGAGCACCTTCAGTGTTGACGGTCCCTCCGTCCAACAACAAGTATGTGGAATCTGTACCACGCGGTAAGGTCTGCCGAAGTCGCAGCAATAGCGTATCATACGGCATATCATGTCCATATCCTCGGCAAACGAGTCGAAGCCGTAGCCACCAGCCGCCAGCACCACCTCGGTGTTAAACAATCCGTAACCACCAGACACGTTAGGCATGGCGTTGATGTTAGACCATCCCATCTTACCTACGAGGAACGAGCGTTTATACTCCAAGTCCTGGAATACAGCCAAAGGGTTGCTTGATGTTTTGAACTCAACAATCTCGTTGTTCTTCAATTCAAAACCGTTACTCATACTCATCGTGCCTGACACGGCAATGATGTCGTTGTTAAGCAGCACGGGGAATATACATTGGTATATGGCGTCGCGCGACAGTATACAGTCAGAGTCGGTATTGATAAAGTACGGATACTGTACTACGTTGAGTCCGCCGTTCACAGCGTCCGCCTTCGTACCACCGTTAGTCTTGTCCACCACGGTAAGGTTCTTGAAGTGATAGTCCGTAGAGCGGAACAATCGTTTGAAAGGCTTACAGTTAATATGGTACACATAGTCGTAAGGCACCTCCACGAGGCTGAAGTTATTGATAAGTTTCTCCAGCGTATCGTCCTTTGAGCCATCGTTAACTATGATAACCTCATATTTAGGATATTTCTGTCTCAGTAGCGAGTTTACATTCTCCACGATGTTCACGCCCTCGTTATAAGCCGGTGCTACGATAGACACTCCAGGCGTAAAAGGGCTAGTCTCCACCATCTGTTGCACGTAGTCAAGTGTCCATCGCTTGTAGTGCGACGTGTACCTGTACGCCATGATAATCAGAAATACGTAACTGGTTATCAGCAACAGTGAGTAGAAGAATACGAAGTATCCGTAGAATGTACAAATAAACTGCCACATGTGTTGTTCTTCTTAACGGTAGTAAATTTTTTGTTATTGCAGCACCTGCAACTGCTCAAGCAGTACGGCGGAGTCCACTTGGTCAATAAGCGTTCTCGTCTCCTCGTCTGCTTCGCTACGCATGATTTCGAACAGTCGTCGTCCAGAATTGCCATACTGATATAGGCACATCAGTGCTACCAGTCTTGTTTCGCGTGATGATGACAGTTCGTATGCTTTCTTAAAGAATTCGGTCTGTTCACCAGAGTTCAGTGCCAACAGTGCTTTTAAAACCTCCTGTCTTATATGCTCTGGCTGTTGAAAGTATGAATTAACGAGTTTATCCTCTGCTGCGGTGTCGCCTAGTGATGCTACCACGCCGATGGCTGCAGAGCGTACCTTTAGTCTGTGGTCAAGGAAGTAATTCTTCACCTCTAACTTCTCGTTCTCCTTACCCCAGTACGCCACTTCGTGTACCATGAAGGCAGCAGAGTCTTCATTCTTCAGGCGGTCAGCAATATTAAGGAAGTTCGGCATCAATCGTTCCTGGAACATCATCCAACCGAAAACGTAACTAAGAATCATCGGTCTGTAGAGCGACTGTCCCTCCTCCAATTCTATAATAAGGTATCTGTACGGTGAGTTACGTGAACAAGTAATATAGTTCAGTCTCGCCATCATTCTTATCTCTCTGTCTCCATGGTTTACAAAATTGGCAAGCAAACCTTCGCTCACCGTTATCTGCAGCATCAGTAGCATCTGCAGCGTGCGGAACACGTCAGTATGCTTCAGCAACTGCATTTCGAATCTTTCACATACGCCTAATACAGATGCGAGCGTCTGCATGTTAGGCAGACAGACGATTTCGTACATATCCATACGAACCTCTTCCAGCATGTTAGCGTAGTAGTATGAGTCATTCTCCCTAATCTCCTCGTCAGTCTTTCCCAGTATCTCGAGCATCTGTTCGTGTGACAGTTCCTCAGCGCTACCGAGAATGTTATGCAACTTGTCCGAATAGTACGCATAAAGTCTTGCCTCTTTTTTCTTACGGTGCTGTTGTATCTGCACCTTAAAGAGGAACATGACAAAAAGTACCACCAGTGCTATCATACATCCTATAGAAATATTATAGGAAGCCACCACCTGCCAAGGATAGTCAGCATAGAAGTCGTCTATCATGTGGATGTAGAACTTAAACAGTTCCCAGTGATCCAACTCCACAGGACCTCCGAATACCGTTCCGGTATATAATGCAGGCAAGCCTCCAGGCTGTGTTATAGCATTGGTGCTACTTAAAGCAATTGACTGTATTATGTGTAATATCGATAAGAACATGAACAGGAAGAAAAAGACTGCACCTGCTTCCTCCGCAGATGCAGTCTCTCTTTCTCTTTTAGTTTATATTAGTAACGGTGCGCTTTATTTTGCGTCCCTTTACCACTATATATTATTACAGTGTGTTTTTTACTTCGTTGTTGTTGGTGCAGTCCAGTTAGTAGGTGTTACTGTGCAGTCCAACAAATTACCCTTGGTGTCAACGTTCTTGGCCACGATGGTGTTAACGTACTTATAAGGCAGTTCGTCAGTAAACTCGATAGTAGCCTTGTTGAGGCATTCAAGAAGTTCCTCACGTGTTAGTTTCTTGATGTTGTAGTAGTTCCAAACCTCGAATGTGATACCGTCACCATATACTCTGCGGCAGTACTCAAGTACCTTGGCGTTGATACCCTGTGACTCGATGTAGATACCATCTGCTACGTATGAAACAGTGAGTGTAACCTTCTGACCGTCAATCTCACGCTCCATTACGTTTGTCTGTTCATTGTAAGACATATTATCGTAATGTTTCTCAACGATGTACATGTCGTCAGCCTCGCAGTATGCTGTAGCAGGAACAGGGATGAATACCTTGAAGTTACAGGTGTCACGTACATGAACAGAGAGTTTAGAGCACTCCTCGTCCTTATGATCCTGTGCGCTGAGGTTAACCTCTACCAAGCCTTTGTTCTCGTATGAAGGCTGAACAGGGTCTGGTGTTGGAGTTGGGTCAACAGGGTCTGGTGTTGGAGTTGGGTCAACAGGGTCTGGAGTTGGTGTTGGGTCAACAGGATCTGGATCAGGTGTTGGGTCAACAGGCTCTCCGTTGTCGTTGATGTCACAACATGGGATGACCTTGATTACCCAGTCGTCGTAGATACCATCTGGCTGCAGGTCCTCATTGCCACTATCCTTGTGCGTAGCATAGTCAAAGCAGAGGTACATACTCTTCTTACCATTATATTCTATTGTATAGAACTTATAGTAGTTGTACCACTGATCACCATATGAATCATGATATTTAGCATCCGTGATTTTGTAATTTAACACAAGTGTGCGCTTACCATCATTTGCGTTATAATCGTTAAAGTGTTTCCAATTGCCATTTTGGTCACAAACCTGAAGTTGATCCATCTTAGAAGGCCCCATGTCTGTATGAACTGCGTTATTCCAATCTGTCGTCTGGTATGTGGCATTTCCCTTACCCACGAGTTGGATGTAGTAGTTGTAGTGCTCAAACTCTTTTGAACCTTCGTCCTTATGGTCTTTCAGGTACTGCATCACGTAGTCGTACTCTGCCTGTGATACAGCCTCACCACGGTCTTCACTCTCTGATGGAGCGTATGCCTTATACTTAATGTAGGCAGAATGTCCGCCATTCTTTAAATCGTTGTCAGAATTTTTTTCAAAATCGCAAAGTTTCTGATACCATTCCTCCCACTGTCCGAGAGTATAGTCATTTGATGAACAGAAAGTCTCAGCCGTCTTTTGTAATTTAAAAGAATAGTTTGTTAAGTTACCAGGTGTTTCCACGTCGCCATCATCACTGTTTGAACAAGATGTGAAGGCGAGCCCTGCGAATGCAGTTAACAATAGGGCTTTGTTGAATTTTAACGCTTTCATAATGCTTAATCCCTTAAAAAGTTTGCAGAAAATGATAATTGGTGTTATTATGTTATGGTGCAAAGTTACATATAAAACTCGTAATTTGCAATATTTTACTGTATAATTTTATGTATATGACTGTGTTTTTAACAATTAAAACGCATATAATTGCAGATATTCGTGTGTATTACCTATAATATTAAGGTATCGCTCAAATTCTTCTCTCTCTATTACTACCGTTGCTCTGCAGTCGTTAGGGTGGAAACTGAGTGTCTGTGCCCCGCGTAGTGTTTCGTCAAGGAAGAGGTGCACGTGGTTCTCGGTGTCGTTGATGAGTCCAAAGGGTGATACGCTTCCTGGCTCCAGTCCTAAATACTTCATCATGCGCTCTGGTGAAGCAAATGACAGTTTGCCGCATGATGGCAGTCCCTGTGCCTGCAACGATGCCTTTAGCGTTGCCTCTAGGTCGTGGATAGCGAGGTCGTGGTCGCAGTCAAAGCATACAAGGTAATGGCGGTTTCCCTTGTGGTTGCGCAGGAATATGTTCTTGCAGTGCACCGAGCCATCGTCTTTCCACCATCTTCGTGCTTCCTCTATCGTCTTGCCCTCGGGGTGAGTGTAGCAAGAGTATTTTATGTTGTGGCGGTCAAGGAATTCCAAGACCTTGTTCATTCTTTCTTCGTTTTCCATAAGCCCCCTCCCTTGCCTCCCCCCTACAGGGGAGAAGAGATGTGTAATGAATGGTTTTTAAACCATCCTATAGTTTGAAAAATCGAGCCTGCTCTGTAAAAAAGAAGGGGCAGGCATCACCTAGGTGACCCACCCCCTCTTTGTCAATATTACGTTGAGCCTCATGGCTCATTTTTTTATTTTTTCTTAAACAGATGCAGTTCTGCGCTGTTAGTCTCGCCAATGAATGTATTTTCTGCCTCGCGGTCCGCAGCGTCAGTAGGCAATACCTTGCAAGCGAGTGGATCTATAACACCTTCCCATATACCTTTTGCGTATAGATATGCTGCAGGTGGATTAGTGAAGGAGATAGTGCTCTGGTTGAGAATCTCCTGCAACTGTGTGCGGTTAAGTGCATCGTTATAGTAGTTACGTACCTCGAATGTTATGCCATCGCCGTAAGTGTCGCGGCAGTACTTCAGTACGTCAGCGTTAATGCCGTGAGAGGTAAACGTGATACCGTTCTCGCTGAATGCTACGTTGAGCGTTACTGTCTGGCCATTTATTACCATAGAGAGAGTCTCGTTGGTAGTGTTGTAAACGTAGTCGGTATCATGCTTCTGCACAATCATCATGTCGTCCTGTGGGCAGTAGTACTCCGCCTTAATAGGAATGAAGAGAGTGAAGTCCGTAGTGTCGCGTACGTGAACAGAGAGGTGAGACTCCTTCCAGTCGTCCTTCTCGTGCTCAGCATTAAGGGCGAGGTTCACCTCTACAGAACCACCGATAGCCTTTACAGCAGGGTCAGCAGGATCTTCTGGCACTGTTGGCTGATCAGGCTCTGATGGGTCTGGATCTGTAGGATCAACAGGCTCTGTTGGATTTTCAGGAGTAGGCTTTACGTCGTCGGCAGGAACAGTAGGAATTTCCTTGTCACACATGAAAACGAGGTCTTGGTAGTCAAAGTCTGTCCAGTCTTCTATGCCGAGATATGTCTTGCCGTTACGAACAAAAGTGCCAGCGTGGATGCGTGAACGGGTGGTAAGTCTGTCACCACTTCCTTTTGTGCAGTAAACCTCTTGATTTAAATCTGCTTTGCTGTACCAGGTGGTACTTGTCCAATTGTAATCTTCTGTTGCATAAGCATATTCACCATCCCAAAAGAAGCCAAACTTATAACCTTTCTTGATAGTAATTTTAATGCCATATGAATTTACAGGAGTGCTCCAATCATGTATACCATTATATGGGTTAATTTCATTCCATACGATCTTTTCATGTCTATTTCCTTCTGTATCGTAATAGAATACACCAAGTTTATGGGTTTTGCTGGTCTGTGAATATACGGGATAGAACTCTAAGTCCATGTCCGCATCCTTTGCATAGTACATAAAATCAGTTTTTAACTGATCTATGTTTAAGTTTTGCTCAGGCAATACACTCTTAATAAGATTCTCCTCCGCCGTACGGTCAATCGTGTTTGTCGTTACAGGAGTCCACTGAAGTACTGCGTTCTCTGACACATCGATGTCGTTAGACGTGAATGCAATTTCTGTCTTCTTGGCAGGTGCAAAGTTGATTACGTTGCTGCTTTCATGCTGTGGCATCTCGCCCGCACCATCGTCAATGCTTGAACATGAAGCAAGACATGCAGCGGCAACCATTGCAATGTAAAGATTAAGTTTCCTCATAAAACGTTAGTATTAAGCGATTTTGTAATTATCTGTAAGAACTTATATATGTGGGGGCAAAGTTAATAAAATAGTTAAAATAATAAAAATATTATAGTATAAAAAATGTTAAACCATATTCTTTATGTCTGTTATTGCCTGTTTTAACGGCTGTAGTTCGTTCTCGATAATCCACCATATTTGGTCTGCATCAATCTCAAAATAATGGTGAGCGATAATATCTCTTAATCCTTTTACGTTTTTCCAGTCTATTTCTGGATGTGTAGCAAGCAGTTTACCATCCGTTATTTTGTCCAAACCTTTCAGACTTTCGCCAATAGCAATGAACTGCATACAGATAGAGTCAAGGATTGTCATACCTGTTGGAGATAATAGAAAATCGTCACCACAATGGTATGGGCGTGCTCGTTCTTCAATGTGCAGAATTGACATTGTAACCCTTTCGAGGATATCTAACGCTATTTCTCTATCGTATTGCATAAACTCCATCCCTTTCTATTCTTTTTCTAAAAAGCGGATTCATGTTTTTATGTATGCGAACGATGTCTACGGAACACTTGAATATTTTTTCAAGAAATTCCTTGAGGTTTGCTAACAGAAAAGGATTTGGAGTTTCTGTTTCTACACATACGTCAATGTCGCTGTTTTCTGTTTGCTCGTTTCTTGATACTGAACCGAAAATGCACAGTGACTTTATTCCGAATTCATGAGTTATTTTGAAACTATTCTGCTTTATAATAGATATATAGTATTGTATAGTTTTCATTTTAAATAATGATTATGTTGTTCCTGTTTGCCGCAAAGGTAATTATTATTTGCGGAACGACCAAACATTATACGTTCTTTTTGCTGTTTCCCTCTTGTTTCTTAACGTATTCCATTGGCGTTACGCCCTCTACCTTCTTAAAGGTGGCGAAGAAACTGGAGCGTTTGAAACCACAACTTTCTGCTAGTGCAAGCAATGTGTAGTTTGCATAATGTGGGTCGTTATGGCGTATTTTAAATTCATCAAGGCGGTAGCGGTTTACAAAGTCGTAGTAGTTAGTTTTGGCGTAGACGTTGAGCATCTGTGATAACTTCACAGTGGAGACGTCAAGGCGCGCTGCCACGTCCGAGAGTTTTAAGTCTTGGTTAAGGTATGGCTTTTCGCCAAGCATCAGTACTTCGAGACGTGTGAAGAGTCGCTTCAGTTCATCGTCAGACGTTGCCACACGGCTATATTTGCGCTTAGTTTCTTCCAACTCCTGCTGTACTAACGCCATTTGCTTTACCTGTCGTATGTTGTCGCGGCGCAAGCGCAGGGATACGGCTATTATAATAAGGACTATGCTTATACCTAATACCTCTACTATCCATAGCCATGATGGCCATACGCTGACGTGATAGAGTGTTCCGCTTTTCTGTCCTGCAAGGCGCACCTGCAGAGTGTTTCCTCCAATGTGGAAACAGCCTGTTATCACGGCACGTTCACGGTTTTTCAGTATCACCCAGTCACCGTTGTTTACTTTGTATTCATAACACTGTCCGTCAGGGTCACTATAGTTTAGTGTCAGTGGCAGGAACGACAGTGACTGCACGCCCCAGTTGTATGTAAGGTTGATACTTTTATAGTTTATCATGCTCTGTTGCGAGCGGAATGATATAGGCCTCGTTCCTTTCTTAACGTCAGATAATATAATAGGTGCATTGCCCGCTGTGTATTTCTGCACCTCATCGAGGTCGGCATAGAACAGTCCGTCTACCGTTCCTGTCCATAGTCGGTTCTTTCTGTCTATGCTGATGGCGCCCGAACTGAACTCGCGTGAGTCCAGTCCTACCTCCTGCGCATATTTCGCCACATGGCGGAAAGACGTGTCGAATCGGAAGAGTCCGCGTTCCGTGCCCACCCAGTAGTTACGGTGGCGTCGGTCGTAGGCTACCTGTGAAATGTAGTCGTTGCCGATAGTCTGCGTTAAGTCTATCTGTCCAAACTGTGTCAGTTCCTCGTTAGTGCTATATAGTCCGTCGATGCACGAAAAGAGTAGTTTCCCATTGTCGCCCAGTTCGCCCACGGTGTCATATCTCTTGTTAAAGAAACGGTCAGGGAATCCCGTGTTGTGTATCACTTTCTCTATTGGGTCATAGAGGCAGATGCCCTTGGCAGTAGAAATCCAGCAACGCCCCTGACTGTCAAACAATAGGTTGTAGCATGAAGCAGGGTATAGTTGTGAGTTGTGGTCGTTATACATACGTTCCGTGTCCGTTCCGCTGTTGTAAACGAATATGCCGCGTGTACCACCCATCCACAGTTCGTTGTCGGGTGATACCACGAGAGTATTAAAACTGCCACGCCTCAGTATTTCGCTCTTACCGAAGCGTGACACGGTGAGAGTCTTTGGGTCTATGCGCATCACACCACCGTTGAAGGTGCAACAGTAGTAGAAACCTCCGTATTTTACCACGTTGGTAACGATGGAACCGCCTAATTCAGCAGGTGTGAAGAACTTCAGCGTGCCTAATGTCTCATTAATAAAATACAGTCCTCCGCGTGAGCCTAATACCTTTATCGGTCCGTCCAGACAAAAACTCCTGATGTTGACCCCACGGCTATTGAAACCCTTGGTGCGGTAACAGTGGAACAATGGTTGAGTAAAATACGTGTGGTGCAGTCCGCGGCGGAAGTAGCCGAAGAAGCATACGCCGTTCTTGTCGCGCAAGAAGGCATACACCGTATTGTCAAGCAGTCGATACCTGCTCGTAGGACTATTGTCGTATCTCTCTATGATTTTGTCGTTCTTCAGTGATATTACCGCCATTCCCGCACCGTCAGTGCCCACATACAGTCTTTCTCTGTCAACGGATAGGCAGGTAATGATGTTACAGCCCACGTCAGTGTAATTACGTAGAGAGTGGCCCGTGATGTCGTAACAGTAAAGACCACTGTTGTAAGTGCCAAGGATAATCCTCTTGCCTTTAATCGTCATGCATCTAAAGTCCCCCGGAGCACCAGTGGCATTTGCCAGTCCGAGTGGTATAAGGCGTTTTCTCTTAGGGTTATAGGTGTAAAGTTCGTTGCTACACAATACCCAAACCGTTCCGTCGGGTGTCACTTTAATGTCCTCCACACTATTGTTGCGTGAGAGGTAGTTACTTGTGGGCCATATATGCGATGTGTTTCCCCTATACCTTATATATAGTCCCTTTGCAGAACCAGCATACAGCGCCTCTCCCTTTGTCGCTACAGCGTTTATATGGTCTGTAATGGTATTATCGAGCAATCGGAATAGTCCTGTCTCGTTGTCCCGAATGTATAGTCCGCTGTTAGCCGCTGCATAGAACGTGCCGTCGCTTGTCATGGCAAAGCCGTTCACGGAGTTTTTGGATCGTGTGCCATTAACGTCATACGACGTCATGCTGTAGCCGTCGTAACAAGTGATGCCGTTAACGGTGCCAATCCATGTTAGTCCAGCCTTGTCACGGTATATGGCATACACAGATTCGCCTGCAAGGCCTTCATATATGGTAAGGCTTCGCATGTGTTCAGGTGCAGCAACGCTCCGGTTGCCGCATAGAAATGAGATGATGATAATGCTATAAAGAAATAACTTCTTCTGCATGTGAGTATGGTGGTCGTTTCTGTTAGTTGTTATCGTAAATAGGTAATATGCAAGCAAAGGTACATAAAAACCTTTGAAAAAGCAAGAAAATCAAAGGGAAATAGTCCATTCTTTATATAATTCTTAGTTTGAATAGGTTTGTATAATTTAGATGGACTGTATGTAAAACGCTGTAATATAGCATGATACATGTTTTATCGTCTTTTTGGAATAGAATAGAGATATGGACTAAGAAAATGCTTGTGTGAAAGTAAAAAACTGATTAACTTTGCAACGTCGAAATACAGAAAGCGACACTTGCTAACCACTTAAATTAACAACTTACTAATCACTCAACATGACATCTGACAAGAACATAATAGAAGAGGCTTACAACCGCTATTTCTCAATGCTTGTAGCGTATGCGACACGTCGTATAAATAATGTACAAGAAGCAGAGGACATTGTGCAGAACGCATTTGTTCGCTTGTTAGGTTATGAAGTGATAACACCAGAGACAGTAAAGAGTCTTTGCTTCACGGTGGTAAGCAATTTGGTGACGGACCACATACGTCGTCATTACAAGCACCTTGAGGTTCATGCATATATGTATGACGAGATATCGTCCACTCCGGTGCTCACACCAGAACAGGTGGCTGTGTTCCACGACATAGCAGAGCGCGAAAGTTGTATGATGCTCACTCTTCCACCGGCAATGCGTCGTGTGTATGAGATGACTCGTATTGAGGGCAACACCATATCAGAGATTGCGGAACAACTGAACATTAGCACCCGCACGGTGGAGTGTCATCAGTTTAAGGCACGCAAGTTGGTTCGTGAGGGTCTTCGCCGCATCATTTAGACTTTAGGTTTTATAAGATATAATGAATTAGAAAAAAGTTTTAGATTTGATAGTTAGTTCTACAAACGATTAGTTAGTTATTTGGTAGGTAATATTTTTACTGATGGGTGAGCCGTTGCGAAACGCCTCTCTCCACACAAAATTCGCCGATGCGGCAGTCGAGTGAGACTGTTCATCGGCGGTTTTTTTTTACTTTTATTGCCTTGATTTTATCCACATGTTTATGTGGGGATATAACTATATTAAATGGTGATTTTTCGGTTACGCTGTAAAAGCGTACTGATTGCAGTGTGATCACTATGCTTTTACGGTGTAAAAGCATAGTGATTACATGGTAATTAGGGCGTGATTACAACGTGGCGTGTGAGCGCAGTTATAACGTGCTCAAAAACATACTGGGGCTCCCAGCATTATATAATCTTCCTCTGTGCCTTTAGGCACGTTTAAATCCGTGAAAAGATAGATCCGTGTTCGTCCGTGCAATCAGTGTTTCTTTTTTGACTACTTCTCAGCACCTGCGGTACTGAGAGAAATGTGTAGGAAAGTTACGGATAATTTTCTTTTACTCAACCAGATTACCCTTGCTCTCAATCTCCTTGCGATAGTCACGCGGACTCTGTCCGTACACCTTGCGGAAGGTGGTAGAGAAGGCCGTAGGACTGTTGAATCCACACTTCCACATGACGTCGCTAATGCTAAGGTTCTTTTGGTGCAGAAGGCGTGCGGCAGCCTTTATGCGCAGGTTACGAATGAAGGCGTGCGGCGTTTGGTTTGTTAACTCCTTCATCTTACGGTTGAGGTGTACGCGACTTATGCCCACCTTATCGCAGACCATGTCGATGTTGAGGTCAGAGTCATAGAGGTTTTCGTTGATAACCTCTATGATGCGGTTTATCAGTTCCTTATCAGCCTCGTCAGCCTCGTCTTCGTGGCTTTCCACGCTTAGTTCCTCCTTGCCCGTAAACTTGTTTTGCATTATTTTGCGTGACGCGATGAGGTTAGCGATATTGCGTCGCAGAATGTCGAGATTGAATGGTTTGGTGACAAAGAGGTCGGCACCCGTTTCGAGTCCCTCCATCTTGTCCTCGTCGCGAGTCTTGGCGGTGACGAGAATGACAGGTACGTGGTTAGTGTTCACGTTTTGTTTTATCTTAGTACACAGAGTGTAGCCATCCATGTTAGGCATCATAACGTCGCTTATCACCAGTTGTGGCACTGTGCGCAGAATAGCCGGTAGAGCCTCGGCACCGTTGCTGAAGGAGACTACGCGGTATGTGGATGACAGTTCTGCATGCAGGTAGTTACGTATCTCGTCGTCGTCCTCCACAATGACAATCTTCGCTTTTCTGGTGTTCTCCACTGTAGGGGTAGCGACAGTATTGGCCTCGTCGGTCTCCTCTTCCTCCTCGTTAGTCTCTTCCAGTGCAGTAATCTCGTTACGCAGCAGTGTCACGCTGTGTTCGTCTTCCTTCCAAGGTGCTATTTCCTCCTCGGTGAGGTGGTTTCTGCCGAGTGGCAGAGTGACGCAGAATTCCGCACCGTTCTCTCTGTTAGTAGCGCTGATGGCACCATGGTGCAGCATGACGATGGAGCGTGCGAGGTCAAGACCAACGCCCGTGCCAGTTTTGTATTGGAATGATGCAGAAGACACTTGGTAGAAACGTTCAAAAATCTTTGTCAGACTACTTTCAGGTATCTTCTCGCCAGTGTTGAAGACAGAGATGGTGACGTAGCCTTCCGTTTCGCTGGCGTTAGGGAGATTATTATTAACGTTGTTGTCGAGTGGTGCGTAAACCTTTGATGTATTTATGCTTACAGTGATTTCGCCTCCCGCTGGTGCGTATTTTACGGCGTTTGACATGAGGTTAATGAGCACCTTGTCGAACTGTGCGCGGTCAATCCATACAGGCAGTCGGTCAATGTCCTCATGCAGGAAGTGTATCTCTATCTGCTTGTTGGCAGCCTGTAGCGAGAACATGTGTGTTACGTCCTCCACGAAACCTACCATGTTAGTCTCAGACATGCGCATATCCATCTGTCCCTTGTCAATTTTTCTTATGTCCATAATCTGGTTGACGAGGTGCAGAATGCGTTCAGAGTTACGTCTTATGATGTCGTATGTAGAACGTCGGTGTGAGTCTTTGTCCTCCTTCATCAGTTGCAGCAATGGCGTGAGGATAAGCGTCATAGGCGTACGTATCTCGTGGCTGAGGTTAATGAAGGAACGCAGTTTCTGCTCGTTCAGTTCTTCGGCATGTATGTGTTCCTGTAGTTTTAGTTTCTCCTCGTTGCGAGTTTTCTGTATGTGCAGGTAGTATAATATCAGTGCGATGATGATAATGAGGTATATGAGTTTCGCTACAGGTGTGAGATACCAGGGGTTGTGTATAATTATGAGCCATTCTTTCTCATCCACCTTAGTGCCATTGTGTGTAGCCTCTACCTTAATGCGGTAGTCGCCAGGCACCAGTCTGCTGAGGGTCAGTTCGTTTTCTCCCTGTCCCATGGTAATCCATCTCTCTCCATTGATGCTGTATCTGAATCTGATGCCCGTCTGTCC
The DNA here is from genome assembly GCA_934272845.1 of uncultured Prevotella sp. Classification (GTDB taxonomy): domain Bacteria; phylum Bacteroidota; class Bacteroidia; order Bacteroidales; family Bacteroidaceae; genus Prevotella. Next base: position 143,499 of record CAKQSF010000003.1, on the reverse strand, counting down.
TGAGTAGATAAGTGTAGAGAAACACAGCGTGATGTTGTTGTCGTCGTGGCAAAGGTCGAACTTAGTGGAAGCCGTCACTGCGGTGTCGCATATAGAGTAGAGCCAGGATTTGTCGCCAGGGTTAACCTCCTTGCCGCCAACAAGCATCTGCGTTAGCATGATGTTATGATTATTTTTATCCTTTGTGATTTTCTGGGGTGAGAATATAGTCAGTCCCTGTGTTCCGCCGAAGTACATCTCATCGTTAGGACCGTGGTATGATACGCCCCAACCATATTCGTTAGGTGTCACGCCGTCAGTGCCATAGTAGGTTTTTATCTTGCCGCTCTTAGTGTCAAGACAGCACAGTCCTTTCGTTGTACTTACCCATATTTGTCCGTTTCGGTCCAGTTCTATCGCCTGTACGTGGTTGTTGCTCAGTCCGTTGGCTGTGGTGTAGTGTCTGATGGTAAAGTCTCTCGGCTTGCCCGGAGTAAACCTTATGTTGTGTAGTCCTTCGCTATTTCCCGCCCAGATACCCGTTTTTTTATCATAACGTAATGCTCCGACGGCAGTACCGTTAAGCAAAGCATTATTGCATACGACCTTGTCCCAACGTCCAGACTTGATGTCAAGACATGACAGTCCCGTAGTGCTGCCGACGAAGAGATATTTACCCTCGGGGTCAATCTCCATTTGCTGTACGAAGTTGTTAGTGAGGCAACTAGAGTAGTCAGGCTCTCCAGATCTGTATTCCTTCATCTGTCCGCTGATGAGGTTAATGCACTTTACTCCGTCGCCCAGAGTGCCAATCCATAGGTTGTTGTTGCGTCCCATCCTAAGGTCAGTGACGCTTTGGCATTTACCGTAACTGAAGGCAGCGCGGTGGTATTCGCCCGTGGCGGTGTTAATCCATCCGCATCCATTGAGATAGGAACCAATCCATAGGCGTCCCTGTTGGTCTTCCGTTATGGTCATAATTGTTCCAGGCATGCCGTTAGGCGAAGATGGGTTAGGGGCGTAGTGCTTAATGAGCCTGCCGTTGCTGTCGAGAGCATACAGTCCGTCCTGGTCCGTGCCCACCCATAGAGTGCCGTCCTGACGTCTGAAAACAGACATAACGCACTGTTCGCCAATCTGGTTTTCGGGTCCCTGACTGCGTCCGATGTTGCGTACTGCTTTGCTCTGCTTTGGTTGCATGAAGACACCTTTCTGTAGCAGTGCGAGCCAGAGGTTGCCAGTGTTGTCGGTCATGATAGAGTAAACCTTGGTCTTTGCCATGTCTATCTCATTGCAGTAGAGGCGATCGTCATAAATGTATCCGGTCTTAGCATCGAGCAGTTTCAGTCCGCTGCCGTTTGTGCCAACAAAGATGTTACCGTCTTTACGCGTCATAAGTGAGGTGATAGAGAGGTTGGCAGTAGAGGGAATGAGGACGAACTCGCGCCTTGAAGTGTCCATTTTATAGAGACCGCCATTGACGTAGCCTACGTAGACATTGTCGTGTGGGTCGGTGACGAGTATGGCGTAGTTGGTAGTTTCTTTGATGTTGTATCTCTTAACAGCCTTGCCCCCTTTGTCCTTAATCGCTACAACGCCGTGGTCGTTAGTAACAAGCCACAGTGTGCCTTTGCGGTCGAACGTCATACTCTGGATGAAGGCGATGTTTGGAACGTAGTCAAAGGCCTTGGTCACAGTAGCGTCATTGTTTATGCGCCATAAGCCTCTTCCCGATGTGCTGACGTATATGGTGCCATCAGAACTCTTACAAAAATCCGTAATGTATGCGTCGAAAGGGCGTGTGCCGTTATTCTCCTTTATTCGTATGCTACGAATGCGGTTGTTGTGCATGACGCACAGTCCAGTGGTAGTACCGATGTAGAGGTCGTTGCTTCTGCCTTGGTAAACGGTATTGACGTTGTCAGAAGGAAGTCCCCTTGTAATGTCATAGTTTACGAATTTGTATCCATCGTATCTGTCAAGTCCATTCTCGGTACATATCCATATAAATCCCTGGTGGTCTTGATACACGTAATGCACCATGCTGCTGCTCAACTGATCTTTACTGGAGTACAGTCTGCCGCGCATGGCGAAAGAACTGACAGTACAAAACAGGGTGATGATAGTAAATAGAAATCGTATTGTTTTGGTGTAGAATATTGTCATTATAGTTAGAAATTAATCAGAAATCATTGCAAAATTAGTAAAAAAAAATAAAATATCGGCAAAAACATAGTTTTTTGTCAAATAGAAATGTGGTATTATATACTTTTCCCTCAATTTTATCGAGCGTTATAGAGGTTCGTTTGTGTGAAATGGGGGATTATTTTGTAGGCATCGCCCACGGTTACTCATAGTATAGCCTTCCGGGCTAATTCTATCTGTACTTTGCATAAAATCACCCTTAAATTATCGCAGAATAGTTACAAGTGAAAGGTAGAATGTTATTTTTTTGAAAGTTTATGTTATTTTTTCGAAAGTTTTAAAGATGAAAAGACGAAATATGATACAAAGAGAAAAGTATGCGTTATTTTTTAAAATATAATAGTTGTAAAAAGTTCTTAACTTTGCAACGTAAAATAAAAGTAGCAACCTAAAAATTTTTACTGACCAATATGAAAACTAAAAAAGAAATGCTAAAGTCGGGATGGCGCAGTGCTGCTGCCGCTGTTGCGTTGTCAGCGTGCCTTGTTAACTTCACGGCATGTGACAAGTATGACTTGGATCAGCACGACCCAGCAGGGTGGGGCGCAAGTATCTACAGTTACTTGGCTGAAGATGGTCATTACACGAACACGGTTCGTCTCATCCAGGACCTTAACCTGCAGGAGACACTTGCCAAGACTGGCTCAAAGACTATGTTTGTGGCAGATGATGACGCGTTCGCGAGATTTTATGCCAACAACAAGTGGGGCGTGCACAGTTATGAACAACTGTCATTGGCGCAGAAGAAACTGTTGCTCATGGGCTCTATGGTAAACAGTAGTTATCAGGTAGATGATCTCTCAAGCCTTGAAGGACCAATAGAGGGTAAGTGCATGAGACGACTTAGTTCGTTGACCACCTTCGACACCGTTGCGGTAGTAAAGACACAGGACCTACCTAACATGACACCAGAGGCACAGGTGTGGAATAAGACATGGAAAAAGTTTGAGAACAGAAATAGCGTGATGCTCATGAACGACATGACCGTTACGCCGATGCTGCATTTCATCGAGAGAATGATGACTAACAATAAAATCACCAACGATGACTACAACTTCCTCTATAACTACACCACTGACAGACAGCCAGGTGATGCCAGCGTGAACGGAGTGAAGATGGTACAGCAGAACATCAAGTGCTCTAACGGCTTCATACACAAGATGGCTGACGTAGTGTTGCCACTCGACAATATGGCACAGATAGTGAACACAAAGCCTCAGTGCTCTATCTACTGCAAACTGCTCGAAAGATTCTCTGCACCTTATTATATAGGTAAAGCAAACGTTGACTTCTATAACGATATGTATAAGACCAACGTTGACTCTATCTTCCAGAAGAGATACTTCTCTACATGGAGCCAGGGAGGAAAGGCGCTCATCTCCGACGACGGTAATGGGCTGCACGGTTCAGAGCAGTTAACGTTCGACCCAGGTTGGAATACCTACTGCACGTCATCAGAAGTAACCAGTGCATCGCCATTAGAGGTAGCACTTCAGCGCAATATGGGTGTCATGATGGTGCCTTCTGACGCAGCCATGAACGAGTACTGGAATAACGGTCCTGGCATAGTACTGAAGAACCAGTATGGCACATGGGACAACGTTCCGACGAAGGTCGTTAAGGAACTTATCAACAACAATATGCAGACGGACTTCATCAACACATGCGTGCCAAGCAAGTTCAGCAGCATACTCAACGACGCCAACGACCCTATGGGAGTGACCAAGGCCGACATCGACAGCGTGTGGCTCGCAAACAACGGTGCAGTGTTCCTTACTAACACCGTGTTCTCGCCAACAAGTTTCGTCAGCGTGCTCTATCCAGCAGTGGTTAATGAGACGATGCGTATCATAGACTGGGCGGTAACACAATGTCAGTACAATGTATACCTTAACTCGCTTAACTCATATTATAGTTTCTTTATACCTACCAACAACGCCCTGTTGAGTTATATTGACCCTACATCCTTTGGTAAGAGCGAGACAGAGATGTGGAGATTCCATTACGATGAGAAAGCAGATCAGAACAATGCGGTATGGGCTGGCATATATACTTATAATATAGAGACAGGCGAAGTAGGCGACAGCATCGGTGAGGTGCGTGACTATAACCGCATAAAGGACCGCCTGAAGGATGTGCTTGATAATCACATTGTCATTGGTAACGTTGAAGACGGACACAAATACTATAAAACTAAGGGCGGACAAGAGATTATAGTCAACAACGTCAGCGCAGGAGTAAACGGCATGACAGTAGAAGGTAGTTACCAGATTAATGACTCTCACGACAAGGCCCGCGTGACATACATCTACGACCAAACAGAGAAAGGTAACGGTAAGTGTTACGTCCTCGATGGAGAACCTATCATGACAACACGCAAGAGCACCATTGATATGCTGCGTGAACACGAAGAGATGAGTGCCTTTACCGAACTTCTTGAGGGCTCTTCACTCCTTGAGACCATGCACGACAAGAAGTACGGTTGCGTGAGCGACAATATCTCTACCTTCAATACCTATAACTACACGGTATATGTTCCTACCAACGAGTCTATACGTGCACTGCAACAGGCTGGTAAGTTACCTACATGGGAGAAGGTAGCAGAAGAGGAAGAGGCAGGACAACTGCAGGCTAAGACAGCCGACTCACTCGCCATCGAGAACTTCTTGCAGTATCATATACAGGACGGAGCACTCTTTATCGGTGCTACACCACAGGCTCAGGATGGCTATGAGACAGCACTCATAGGCAAAAACAATAAGTTTGCTAAGGTATACCCAACGCTGACAGCCGACCAGATTTACATCAAGACGACAGAAAGCGACAACAATCCCGCCAAGGTAGTGAAGGGTGACGGCACTTACAACGTTATGGCTCGTGAGTACATCGTGAATGCTGAGGATAAACTTAATGCCTCAAGCCTCTACACTTCTTCAACAGCGGTGATACACTTGATAGACAAACCTCTTATATATAAATAATGGTAGTAGGTTCAGGGCTTAGCGATATAGGTGATATATCAGCAACAATATACGATAAACCGTGAACCATCAACCTCCTAAATAATAAAACAAGCATGAAACTATTATTGACAGATAATAACGGACGCATACGGCGCACAGCATTACTCTGCGCGCTTCAACTGTCGCTTATGAGCGGAACGACATACGCTCAGAGTGCTGGTGAGGTGGTATCAGGTACCGTGTCAGATACTTTCGGCCCTATCATGATGGCTAATGTAGTCGAGATAGACAAGGCTAACCGTATCGTTAGTTCTACGCAGACAGATATGAACGGTAACTTCTCGTTCAAGATCAAAGACCCAAAGAACAAGATTCGCTTCAGTTACGTAGGTTGTAAGTCGCAGACGGTGGCTATCAACGCCACTACTTTCAATATAACCCTTGAGGACAAGACAGCCCTTAGCGAGGTAACCGTTGTCAGTAAGCGTCGCGGAGCAGGCTCAGGACTCGCCATACCTCAAGACGAAATGTCTACGTCTAACCAGTCTATCAGCACCAAAGAGTTTGAAGGACTGTCCTTAACAACCATCGATGAGGCTTTGCAGGGACGTATCGCAGGTCTTGACATCGTGGCAAACAGCGGTAACCTCGGTTCAGGAACGTCAATGCGTCTGCGTGGTGTTAGTTCCATCAACGCCAGTTCAGAGCCACTTATCGTAGTAGACGGCAACGTATGGGAGAACGATCTCGGCAACAACATAGACTTCTCTTCTGCCAACGACGAAAAGTTTGCCGAACTGCTTAACGTAAACCCTGAAGACATCGAGAGCATCAGTGTGCTCAAAGACGCTGCCGCTACAGCCATATGGGGTTCACAAGGTGCGAACGGTGTTATCGAGATAAAGACCAAGCGCGGCTCTAGAGGCAAGACACAGGTAACATATAGTTACCGCCTTACAGGAACATGGCAGCCTAAGGGCTACCAGATGCTGACAGGTGATGAGTATACCATGCTCATGAAAGAGGCGTACTTCAACCCTAAGTTGAGCAGTGACGCCAGCAATATCATAGAATTCAACTATGATACCAGTAACCCTAACGGTTGGAACAACTTTAATAAGAACACCGACTGGGTTGACGCTATAGAGCAAACAGGTTGGCGTCAGAACCACTACATCTCCCTTCAGGGTGGTGGTGAGAAAGCAAACTTCCGTATAGGCGCAGGATATGACCACGAGACAGGTTCTATTATCAAGCAGCAGTTGGACCGACTCTCATCACGTGTAGCACTCGATTACTTCGTCAGCGACCGCATAAAGATTGTCACCAACCTCTCGTTCACATACACAAAGAACGACAAAAACTACTCAGATCTGCTCTTACAGGCATACAGACGCATGCCGAACATACCGATATACGAGTATGACAGCGATAATAACAACACGGGGTACTACTACAATCTGCCTACTACCATATCAACAGAACTACAGGATCAGGTAGAGGAAAACGGTCAAAAGTTCTACAACCCAGTAGCACTTGCCAACCTCGCTACCAATAAGGAGACTACATATAAGATTTCTCCAGAGTTCAAAATTGAGTATAACCTGCTCGGAGTAGGTGAAGGTAGAACACAACTCAAGTACGAAGGAAAGGTCATTTTCGATATCTTTAATAAGTATAACGACACCTTCCTGCCTTCAGAACTTAACGTAAAGACATGGAATGACGGCAGTGTCAACAAGTCAACAGCCGACAACTACAAGAGCCTTGGCATCACAACGACCCATACGCTCACCTTCATTCCACACTTCAAGAATGAGGACCACAGCATGATGATGATGCTTCGAGGCCAGATGACCGATGGTAGCAGTAACCGACAGGCAACAGGTGTCTACGGTTTACCTACGGGAAGCATCATCAGTACCGGTGCGGAAGGCATCATAGACGCAGGCACTTTCTTGAGCCAAGTGGGTGAATGGCGCAGTATGTACTTTACATATTCATTGCACTATGCCTACAAGTCACGCTATATGTTCGACTTCTCAGTGCGTAGAGACGGCAGTACCAAGTTCGGACCAGATAACCGTTGGGGAACGTTCCCTGCATTATCACTGCGCTGGAACATCAGCCGTGAGCCATGGATGCAGCGATTCTCTAAATGGCTCTCTATGCTCTCTGTACGTCCAGGTTGGGGTATCGTAGGTCAACAGCCAAGTGCTGAGTATCTTTATTTCAGTAAGTACAGCAATGGTAAGGGCTATCTCGGCGAGACAACAACCTATCCTTCTAACATCAGACTGAGCAAACTGAAGTGGGAACAGAAGAAAACGTGGAACCTTGGTTTCGATTTTGGATTCTTTAATGATAAAGTTACTGGTAACCTTGAGTTGTACAAGCAGTATACATCAGACCTCTTGATGAGGAACAACAAGATTCCTACCTCATCAGGTTTCAACAAGATGGAGTACTGTAACGTAGGTAAGATGGAGAACTCAGGTTGGGAATTCAACATCAACACTAACAACCTCGTTAAGGTAGGCAACCTCGGAATTGACTTCAACGTAACGTTCGCCAACAACAAGAACGTGCTTACGGAGATGGAAGAGACCTGTTTGAAGATGCTTAACGCAGGTGCTGACGACAGGCCTAACAATGGTAAGTATCTCTCTCGCGTAGAACTCGACAAGCCATTTGGTAGCATTTACGGTTTCCGTTATAAGGGAACATACCAGTATTCAGAATACAGCGACGAGGAAGTTGCGGGTGTCAGCGGACCTAACGCACCTGTAGTACGCGATGAGAACGGTGCAGTCGTTAAAGACAATAAGGGACATACCAAACCGATGATGTTCTGTTACGGTACAACATCAGAGTATGAGTTCAAGGGAGGCGACGCTATGTATGAGGATATAAACCACGATGGTAACATCAACGAACTTGACGTCGTATATCTTGGCTCATCACTTCCTAAGTTTACAGGCGGTTTTGGCGTAAAGTTCAAGTGGGGACGCTGGTCTTGGAACAACCAGTTCAACTTCCGATATGGTAACAAAATCATCAACGGAAACAGAATGAACGCGGAGTCAATGTATAACAATAACAACCAGAGTCGTGCCGTTAACCACCGTTGGCGTGTAGAGGGCGACATCGCAAGCATACCAAGGGCTCTTCATAAGTCTGGTTACAACTATCTCGGTAGCGACAGGTTCGTAGAAGACGGTTCATTCCTTCGTCTTAACTACTCACAGGTAAGTTACGCCTTCCCTACCAAGTTGATAAAGAAATGGGGACTCAGTCAACTCAGTTTCTCTATCTCTGCCAACAACCTCTTCTGCATAACGAAGTACTCTGGTGCAGACCCTGAGGTGTCATACGGTTCTTATGGCGTTGTTACCGACAATGCACAGACACCGAGAGCAAAGTCAGTTACGGGAGGTATAACCGTTCAGTTCTAAGAAACTACATAATGATTAAACAACAAGATTACGATGAATAACATTATATATAAATATAAGCGTGCTGCCAAGGTAATGGTAATGAGCCTTGCTATCCCCGCCGCAGTGGTTACAATGTCGGGATGTAGCGACTACCTCGACAGACAACCGCTGAACGATGTGATTCTTGAGAACTACTGGACGCAGAAGGCTGACGTGAAAAGTGTCCTTTTCAGTTGTTACGAGTCTCTTGAATCAGAGGAGAGTGTACGTCGCATGGGCGTATGGGGAGAGTTACGTTCTGATAACTTCAGGGCTGGACGTGACGCCAGTTACGATGTTCAGGAGATGCTGAAAGAGAACCTTCTTCCTACTAACGGATACACTAAGTGGGAGGTAATGTATCAGACCATAAACCGTTGTAACACCGTGTGCCACTACGCACCGCAGGTACAGCAGCGTGATCCTAACTACTCTTATGCAGAGATGAAGGCTAACATAGCCGAGGCTACATTCCTGCGCGACCTCTGTTACTTCTACCTCATACGCACGTTCAGAGATGTCCCAATGACCTTTGAACCGAGTATCGACGACCAAACTGACTACCGCATCGAGCCAACGCCTATGAAGGAAGCCCTCAACATACTGATAAACGACCTGGAGGCAGTGCAGGGCGATGCTGTGAAGCGTTATGTTGACGACAGCAGACTGACCAATTCGCAGGCTGCTACAGAAGCCAAGGAGAACTGTTCACGCGTAACACGTGTCGCTATCTACGCGCTTATCGCCGATATCTGCCTGTGGTCAGGCAACTATGACAAGTGTGTAGAATACTGCGACAAAGTAATAGCCTTCAAGCAAGACCAGTATAAGCAAAAGGTTGCAACCATTGGCGACCTCAATGATATGACGGAACTATACGGCATACCGCTCATTCGCGAGAAGGAAGAAGGCAGCACCAACTGCGGCAACGCCTACAAGGAAATCTTTGGTGATGGCTGTAGTTTCGAGAGCCTCTTCGAACTCTACTTCAAGGACAACCAAAGCGTGAAGAATACATACGTAAGTCAGTTCTACTCTTCATCAAATCACAACATCGGTAACTTTACCGTGCCTTCAGTATTGTGTAAAGATGCCGCCCTCGGCAACTGCAAACTGTTTGCCAAGAACGACTGCCGTGTGTATGAAACTACCGAGTTAACCAGTGGTGCTTACGCCGTAAGGAAGTATGCTTACTCTTCTGCCACACTTGACAACACAAACGTTACCGACGAGAGGAGCCTGAAGTTGAGCCACTCTATGAGGGGTAACGAGTACTCTAACTGGATTGTCTACAGGCTCACGGACGTGCTCTTGATGAAGGCTGAGGCCCTTGTGATGAAGGGAGAAGATAACTACGAGACCGCCTTCTGCATGGTAAACGCTGTGAATAAGAGAGCCTGCAACCTCATAGACGCTTCCGCACGCGATACGTTAAAGTTCGCAGACTACAAGTCAAGCCGTGAGAAGATGGAACAACTGGTGCTTGACGAGCGTCACAGAGAACTGATGTTCGAGGGCAAGAGATGGTATGACCTCGTGCGTATGGCACTGCGCGACGGCGACAACCAGCGACTTATCACCGAGGCAACGGTGAAGTACGAGGACAACCTCAGTGCGATAAAGATTCGTTTGGCAGACCCTAACATCCTCTTCTTCCCGTATAACAGAGACGAGTTGAAACTCAACCCATATCTCCATCAGAACTCTGCTTACGGCAATACAGACGATTACACTAACTAAAGGGTGGTTCTATAAATTACCACCGTAAGATATATAATATATAATGAGGGTGACGTTTTGTCATCTTTCGGACTCTTTTCGGCTCAAAGCGTAAGATCGTTCAGTCGTTATGCCCGCATAACTCCATCACTCACTTACGCTTTGACCTCGAAAATAGCCTCGAAATATGAAAAAACTAATTTATAGAACCACCCTAAAGTATAGTGGTTAACAACCCAATAAACCATAAAACTATGAACAACAAGAAATGCAAGACATTGATGAGAGGCTTGATGTACCTCTTCATCCTTTCACTTAGCATATCAGGTATAGTGGCTTGTGTGGACAATGACTTTGACGACACAAACTATTATACCGCCACCAAGCGTACCGCAGCGCAACTTATAGAGGACGAACCAGACAGATATAGTCAGTTTCAGGCACTTCTTGAGCGTGCGGGATATTTCCACCTGCTCAGTACTTACGGCACTTTCACCGTCTTCGCACCAGACAATAACGCGGTCAACACGTACCTCGCCGAGTCTGGTTACGGCAGCATAGACAACATACCGCTTGCTACCTGCGACACTATAGCACGCACACACATTGTCAATAAGGGTGCTTTCTTCACCACAGACTATAGCGACGGTGCACTGCCCGAAATGAATATGGACGACCGTTACCTTGTGCTCTCAAGCGATAGCGACGTGAACAACAACAACGCCCTGATACTCTACGTGAACAAACGCTCACGTATCGTACAGAAAGATGACTCTGTTACCAACGGTGTAGTACACACTATCAACCGTGTTCTTGCCGCAAGTAACCTCTTCCTGCCTGACCTTATGGAGAGCGACTCTACCATAACCCTCTTCACCCAGGCTATGAATCTCACTAACATGACCGACTCATTGACGAAGTTCATGGACCTTTCATACTTCTGTAATGACGACTCTGTCACTGATGGTAAGATAGTACACTACGGTGGACGCGATATGCCAGCATACTGGCCAGAAAAACGTTTCTACAAGTTTACGGCGTTTGTAGAGCCAGACAGCGTATATCACAAGCATGGCATCTACACCCTTGACGACCTGAAAGCATACGCCAAGCGCATCTATGACGCCTCTTTCCCACAGGACGCAGGCCTTTATGACGACGATTACACTAACAGAAAGAATCCGCTAAACCGCTTTGTCAGTTACCACTTGATGGATCGCCTTGGCAACTACGGTGACTGGGCACCTTCAGGAACCATCCTTGAGCAGTGCTGTCGCACAGAGATTGCCGACCCAGAAGACTTCTGGCAGACAATGTGTCCTGACGCAATGTTACGCTTCTGCCGTGCCAACGGTGTGCTCTATGCCAACAGAAAAGGTCTGAAGTCTAACTACAAGCCAGGATGTAAAGGTGTGAAAGTACTCTCTGCCTCAGAGAGCGGAAAGCATGACCAGAATGCAATCAACGGTACATACCATTATCTTGACGATATATTGCAGTATGATACCAACGTAAGAGACAATGTGCTCAACTGCCGTATGCGTATTGATGCGACAACACTGAGCCCAGATTTTATGAACCAGGGTGCCCGTGGACACTGCGGTTATCAGAAAGAATACGTGTCAGCATTCAAAAATGGATATATAGCAAACTGGAAGACGAGCCCTGAAACCTTTATCGCCGTGCACCCCGACGATGTTTGGTGGAGTTCATACTTAGGCAACGCTATCTGCGTTAAGGGACAGTACGACGTGCAAATAAAACTGCCTACACCTCCTCCAGGACTTTACGAGGTACGTCTTGGTTATGTAGCAGGTGCCGATCGTGGTGTGGTTCAGGTATATCTCAATAACGAGCCATGCGGTATCCCTGTTGACCTCCGTGTAGGAGCGTGGGGAACAGACGTAGGCTACGAGGCAGACACCGAGGACGAAGAGCACAACGCGGCTAACGATAAGGCAATGCGTAACCGCGGATTCATGAAAGGCATGGACTCTTACGGTAAGCCAGGAGCCACAAACTTCCGTGTAGACTCACCAGAACATATGCGCAGAATCCTAACAACGGCACAGTTTAAGGCTGGTCAAGAGTATTGGTTGCGCTTCCGTCAGGTAATGGACGGTGACGTGGAGTGGTCGTTCGACTACATTGAACTTTGCCCTAAGAGTGTATATGCAAGTCCTGAAGGTGAAGACAGACACTAAGGATAAGTCACAACATCATGTCTACTTACAATCTGAAAGCAGCCCAAACGCTTCGTGAAAGCATAGTGATAGCAAGGCGATTAGCATCATGTTACAACACAATAACGCACCTATCGCCTAACCAGCATTATCGTTACTGAAACTGTAAAGAAAAGACCGCTGTTTGAAATAATAAATTGTAAGTAAAACCTCAAACAAACAACTATTGTCAACATGAATAAAATTAGAGAAAACATAACCCTTCAGTCCCGCCTTCTTCTCAAGAGGGTGGGCGAGGGATTGCTTCATAAGGCACCGTTGGTAGCGGCTCTCGTTGCCACAACTGGCATAGCGTCATGCTCTGACTGGGATGACCACTATGACGGCTCAAATATAGAGGGTAGCAACACCACGTTGTGGGAGCAGATTAACGCTAATCCTGAGTTGAGCGACTTTGCCGAGGTATTGCAAAACACCATGGTATTCCGTCATCACAAGAAGACGCCAGTGTCTTACGCACAGGTCCTCGACGGAGGACGCTCGCTGACGGTTCTCGCACCTGTTAACGGCACCTTCAACAAGGATTCGCTCATCAACCTCACGCAGACAGCACAAGGCGACTCGTGCGTAGAGATGTTCTTCGTAAAGAATCACCTCGCCACTACGCTGCGTTCTGCGTCAGACACCACACAGACTGTCCGTCTGATGAACGGCAAACGTATCGTTATCAACAGCGACAATATCAACGGTGTGTCTATAAAGGAAGGTAATCTGCATGGAAAGAACGGTGTGATGCACATCATGCAGACGCAGATGCCTTACAAGTATACCGTATATGAGGCACTCACCAACGTGCCAGACTTCTCGCTCTCAGGAGATAAGATAAAGGGATATAACGAAGATTACTTTGATGAAAACGCCAGTGTGAGCAGCGGTCTCGTTGATGGTATACCAGTATATGTAGACTCAGTAATCAACGAGCGCAACATACTGCTCAATGCTATCGGACAACTCAATGCGGAAGACTCTGTGTTCTCTGTTGCCATACCTACCAACAACGGTTGGCAGAAGGCGTGGGACAAAGCGGCAGCGCACTTCAACTTCCCTTCGTCAATGGAGAAACGCGACTCCTTGCAGAATTACTGGACATGCCGAGCACTGTTCGACGACGCTATCTTCAGTAAGACAATTCAGTCAAGCCCTAACGACAGCGTGATATCATACCACTACTCTACAAGCAATCCAGAGTATCATGTGTTCTACAAACCATACGCTGCTGATGGTCTCTTCGGTAAGGCTAAGGGCATAAGAGAGTGCAGTAACGGTAATCTCTACTACTACGACGAGTGGCCGTTCACACCAGAACAGACATACTTCAGGAAGATAGAGCAGGAGGCAGAGCAGTCATGGATGATAAAAGACTATAAACTTTGCAAGTATAACACACGCTCAGCAGCGGGCGACAGCATCTCAAAAGGACAGTTCGTGGTTATTACTCCTAACACTGGTACGTCAAACTGGACTATCACCTACAAACTGAACGGAACACTCGCTGGAGCCTATGACTTCTGCGTGGTGCTGCTACCGAAGAACGTGGACAACCCGAAGAACGTGCTGAGACCTTACAAGTTCAAGGCTACCATAAACTATATAGACGAGGAAGGAAAGGCACAAGAGTACAAGTGTAATGACGGCAAGGCAATAATAAGCCGTGCTGATGTGGTAGACACGGTCGTTGTAGCGCAAGGCTTCAAACTTCCTGCCTGCAACTATAGCCAAAACAACGATAAGATTAGCCTTACTATCACCTGCGACATCAGCAGAACGGAGAACCTGAAATACTGGCGTGAGATGTACCTTGACTGCATATTCCTCCGTCCTAACGAAACGCAAGAGTCACAGAACAACTAAAACACGGCAACTATGAATAACAAGAAAAACAAGATATTAAGTTTTGTATCTCCTGCGGGAGGCAGCCTTAAGGGAGCAGCAGTACTCCTATCGTTGGGCCTTTCCATGCTGGCGTGTGACGCGGTGGCTAAGGATATCAAAGGTACCGTAACCAATGCGTCCACTGGCGAACCTCTGGCTGGTGTACGAGTACAGGCTTATGGTGACAAAGCATATAGTGCGCTGACCAATGCTAAGGGTCAATACACCCTCAAACTTCCCGATTACGTAAGCAGCGTGTATATGACACTGGAGGGACAGCAGAGCCAACAGGTAGCGATAGGGCAGGACCTGGACAATGTAAACGCACGACTCTATTCTTCCGACTACAGTGCGGTTTACAGCAACGCCACCTCAGGCCTGTTACGTGCAAAGGCTACTGGCTTTGAGAACAACGTGGAGGCAAGTGTAGATCCACTGCTAAAGCAGCAACTCGCGGCAGATGTCAGAATGGTAAGCCGTGGCGGAAACGACGGCTTAGGCAACGTGATGTTCGTCAACGGACTCAATAGCCTTAGTGCCAATGCACAGCCACTCATCGTCGTTGACGGCGTAATCATGGATATGCAGTACGACCGTACAATGCTCCATGACGGTTATTACAACAATATCCTCGCCAATATAGACGTCAATGACATTGACAAGGTAGAGGTAATGAAGAACGGTACCGCACTGTATGGCGCAAAGGGAGCCAACGGAGTAATCCTCATCACCACCAAGCGTAACCGCAGTATGGCGACAAAGATTGACGTAACGATAGGCGGTAAGTTCATGGCAGAACCAAGAACACCACAGATGTTAGGAGCGGAAGAGTACCGCACGTATGCATCAGAGATGTTAGCGACGCAGATGAGCGATATCAGTAGCATGAAGTTCCTTATCTCAGACCCTTCTTACTACTACTATCCAATGTACCATAACAATACGGACTGGAAGAAAGAAGTATACCGTTCATCATTCGCTCAGAGTTACGGCATCAACGTGCAGGGCGGTGACGACGTGGCAAGTTATAACCTCAGCGTAGGCTATACCAGTGCCGACGCTACGTTGAAGGGTAACGACTACTCACGCTTCAATATGAGAATGAACACCGACATCAACGTGCTGAAAGACCTCAGCGTGAGATTTGATGCCTCATTCAGCGATGTAAGCCGCGACTTACGCGACATAGGCGTGTCTGAAAACGTAGAGGAGAACACCATAACATCTACCAACTTCCTCGCGCTCATCAAGTCACCATTCCTCTCTCCTTATGCTTACGACTTCAACGGTAATACGAGTAACTATCTCGCTGAGGCTGATGACTACCTGCAGGGAGCCATAACCACCAGTGACAGAAGCCTCGCTAACCCCGTCAGCATACTTGATAATGGCGACGGACGTAACCGTAACGACTTTGGTAACCGTCTCGTTACCTTCTCGATTACACCGAAGTACCAGTTCAACAAGCACCTCAGCGTGCAGGAGTTCTTCAACTTCTCACTGGTCAACACCAACGAGAACTACTATCTCCCTATCACGGGCGTACCACAGTTCCGTGTACCTGGCATCACCAACCGTGTTTATGTAGACAACATCGTACAGTCACTCACCGCGCGTCAGAACTCCATACAGAGCGACACACGTGTAGATTGGCAGAACCGTTACGGTGCACACAGCATCAAAGCCTTTGGAGGCATACGCTATATCAGCAACAGTTACAAACTCAATGTGCAGAAAGGCTACAACACAGGCAATGATAAGACACCGAATATGTCAGGCTCTCTCGCCTACAAGTCAACCGATGGTGCCGACGATAAGTACAGCGACATCACGTGGTATGCTTCTGGCGACTATAACTATGCAGAGAAATACTACCTCACAGGTACTCTCTCAGCACAGTCATCATCACGCTTCGGTAAGGACGCCGACGGCTTAAAGGCGTTCGGGGTAGTATGGGGCATATTCCCAAGTCTGCAGGCTTCATGGGTAATGAGCAATGAGAAGTGGCTCGCTGACGTAAAACCCGTCAACTATCTCCGTGTAAACCTTGGCTACGATGTATCTGGTAACGATGATATAGACTACACAGCGTCACGCACATACTTTATCTCTAAGACCCTTCTTGGTACAAACGCAGCAGGCAAACTGCTCGGAAACGTGGGCAACAGCACACTGAGATGGGAGACGACACGTCGCCTTAGTGGTGGAGTAGAAGGCAACTTCTTCAACAATAAACTTCATGCAGGTATCAACATCTATAAGTCTTGGACTAACAACCTGCTCACATTGCGCCAGATGGCGTGGACAAGTGGTCTCAACGAAAACTGGTGTAACGATGGTAAACTGACCAATGCGGGCTTCGACATCAATGTAGGCGTCAAGGCATACGACTCAAAGTCATGGCACTGGGAGGTAGGAGCAACACTCGGTCACTATAGCAATGAGGTGACAGCACTGGGCACTGACAACAAGAGCATGGAGACAAGCATCTACGGAGCAACTGTACTTACATCTGTAGGCAACCCTGTTGGTCTCTTCTACGGCTATCGAACCAATGGCGTTTACGCCACATCCGCAGAGGCAAATGAGGCAGGTCTCTATCAACTTGACGAGTCTGGAACGGAGGTTTACTTCCAAGCAGGCGACATGAAGTTCGTTGATAAGGATGGCAACAAGTGCATTGACGCTGCCGATCGTGAAGTCATTGGCGACCCTAACCCATCAGTTTACGGCAATATCTACAGTCGTCTGAACTGGAAGAACTGGGCACTCGACGTGACATTCAATTACTGTCTGGGCAATGATATATACAACTACGAGCGCAGCATACTTGAAAGTGGTAAGTATTTCTACAACCAAACTACCGCAATGAACGCCCGTTGGATGGCAGAAGGACAGATTACCAATATTCCACGCCTTAGTTATCAGGACCCTCACGGTAATGCTCGCTTCAGCGATCGCTGGATAGAAGACGGCAGTTATCTGCGTCTTAGCAACGTAACCCTCAGTTATGCGTTGCCTATTAACAACACATTCCTTCAGGGACTCACCATCTGGGGCTCAGTACAAAACCTCTTTACCATAACGAAGTACCTCGGTAGCAATCCTGACTGCGCACTCTCTGGCAACGTACTCTCACAGGGTATCGACCGCGGATTGCTCGGATTGGGTCGCTCATTCGCTATGGGCGTGAAGATAAATCTGTAGTATTTTAGTCGTTTAGTTGTTTAGTTATTTAGTGGTATAGGCGTTAAGTTGATGCGATTGCTGGTTTTCTATCAACCAAACCACCAAACTACCAGACCTCTAAACCACTAAACTACTAAACCTCTAAAACCACCAAACCACAAAAAATAACCAACAACTATGAAAATATACAAGCAAATAATAATGGGTCTCTGCTGCCTTGCGTCATTAGCCTCATGCTCTGATATGCTTGATACCAAGTCTGATATGGTAGAATTTGAGGAAGATAACCATATCAACACACCACAGGACTCGCTTTATAGCGTTATGGGCATCATACGACAGATGCAGGTTGTGGCAGACCGCACATTGCTTCTCGGTGAGGTTCGCTCTGACCTTGTAAGCCCAACGGCAAAGGCTACTACCGCTATAAAGAACATGGCGGCAAATAATTTCAGCGATGATAATGAGTATAACCGTATCAGCGACTACTATGCCGTTATCAATAACTGTAACTATTTCCTCGCTCATGTAGACACAACGTTGTCACGTCTTGGCAAGAAAGTGTTTGAAAAGGAATATCCCGCAGTCAAAGCGTACCGCGCTTGGACATACCTTCAGTTGGCAAAGATATACGGTGAGGTGCCACTCGTTACAGTTCCTGTTATGACAGAGGCTGACGCACAACGCGAGATGGAGAAAACACCGTCAGACATCAACGCTATCTGTGACTATTTTATCAACGATCTCGCACCGTATGTAGACAGAGAGCAGCCTAATTACAACCAGGTCAATGGTTTCAACTCAAGTAAGTTTTTCATCCCAGTGCGTGTATTGTTAGGCGAGATGTGCCTGTGGACAGGACGATATAATGAGGCTTGTCAGTACTTCTATCAGTATCTCACAAAGAAAGATGATATGCACTACACCAATACCAATCGTGTGAAGTGGAATGTAGGTGCTTCTGCCGACTTTATTAATGCTAGTACGAATAACTCTTACACTTCATCTGTTGTAGCAAAAAATGAGGCTGAGGTACTGTGTCTTATCCCGCTTGAGCCGTCAGAGTTTAATGGTATACGCGGTAAACTACAGGAAGTGTTCAGTTCTACGGACAATAATTACTACTATTATCAGGTAACTCCGTCGTCAACACTCTATAATATCTCTCAAGCACAGGACTATGTGTTTGAAAATAAGATAACAGATGCGGAACGTGACACGGTATATGCTCCTAAGACTGGTTTCCAGAGATCTTACTATGCAGGTGACCTTCGTCTCTCTGGTGCTTATAAGTATGATATAGAGAATCGTGACGAGTCAAGCCGTTACAACAGTATCAAGCAGACAGTAAGCACCGTCTCTTCAGACTTCGTTACCATCTATCGTGTGCAGCAAGTCTACCTGATGTATGCAGAAGCCCTTAATCGCGCTGGTTATCCAGAGAGTGCGTTCAACATTCTGAAGTATGGTCTGTATGAAAACTCTATCCTTAAGAACATCTCAGAGAAGGAACGTGAGCGTGCTGGCGAGTTGTTGAACTTCCAATCACAGTTCTTTACAGAGAATAACACGCAGGGTATCCACGCTCGTGGCTGTGGAGACGTGCGCTGTGACAATCAATATGCGCTGCCACAACCGCCAGAAGCCCTTGCCACATACGAGGATACGCTGAACTACCAGATACCTCTCGTAGAGGATATGATAGTCGCTGAGAACGCCTTAGAGTTCGCTTTTGAGGGCCATCGCTACTACGACCTCATGCGAGTTGCTCTGCGTCGTAACGACCCTTCATATTTTGCGCTGCCTATAGCAAGCCGTAATGGGGTGAGAGACGAGTCTGTCTACACCCGTATGATGGACAAGCAGAACTGGTATCTTCCTAAGAAGTAAACAGGATAACAAGTGATAAACAAGAGCATGGCAGTCACTACGGGTGGCGGCTATGCTTTTTGCTGTTTAGACTAAAGAAAGTATAGTTATTTCTAGTATTTCTAGGCTTTCTAGACCTTCTAGAATCTCTAGTCTTTCTAGACCTTCTAGAATCTCTAGGCGAACTAACAATAAAGATTAAACCCAAATGCGAGAAAGAATAACAACCCTTATTACAATTCTGCTGTGCAGCCTTGCCAGTCATGCCGTTACGTTACCACAGGTGTTTCAGTCTGGCATGGTGCTGCAACGCCTGCAACCGTTGCCTGTATGGGGCACGGCACAGCCAGGCGAGGCAGTCACCGTGACCTTCCGCGGCAAGAGATACACCACCAATGCAGATGCTAATGGACAGTGGCGCGTAGTGCTTCCGAAGCAAAAGCCAGGCGGACCGTTCACCATGCAGATAGCAGAGCAGACGCTGACAGACGTCATGGTGGGCGATGTATGGTTGGTATCAGGACAGTCTAACGTAGATACCAACATCGAACGCGTATATCCTCAGTATGCTGCCGATATTGACGCATACAGCAATGACAATATACGCCTGTTTCAAGTGCAGACAGATTACTCCACGGAGCGCAAGAACGATGTTAAGAAAACATCGTGGAAACACCTCAGTAAGGACAATGCGTGGAAGTTCTCTGCCCTCGGTTACTTCCTCGGACAGAAGATGTACAACGACACAAAGGTGCCACAGGGCGTCATACAGTCAAGCCTTGGCGGTAGTCCGGTGCAGGCATGGGTGGACATTGACTCCCTGAAGAGTTATTCATATTATAGAGATTACATGCTGTATACCGACGCTGACTACGTGAAGTATCAGACCTTGGCAAACAATCGTGCCAATGACGTGTGGTTCAAACTGATGAACGACACCGACCCTGGCAACGGAAAGTATGAGAAGAGTGAATATGATGACGCATCATGGCAGACGTATGACCAGTATGACAACAACGCCTGGGCTAAGCACGAGGGTCGACCAATCATCGGCTCTATGTGGTTGCGCCAGCACATCACAGTCGACGCAGCCCATGCGGGCAAGGCAGCGACACTGCTCCTTGGCACGCTTCACGACATGGACTACACCTTCGTCAACGGCAAGCAGGTAGGCGTGACATACTATCAGTATCCCCCTCGTCGCTACAGTATACCAGCAGGACTGCTGCATGAGGGCGACAACGTCATAGCAGTGCGCATTATCTGCAAGAGTGGTATGGCAAATTTCTATCGCAACAAGCCCCATGAGATAGTCTATGAAGACGGAACCAAGCAGCAGATATCTACCAAATGGCTAACCCATAAAGGCTCCCTCCTCATGGAAGGTCCACTCGGTGGCAAGGTGAACACGCAGAACCAAGCCTCCGTACTCTATAATGGCATGATACACCCGTTAGCCCCTTACGCCCTCTCAGGCATGGTGTGGTATCAGGGAGAGTCTAACACAGGTAAACCAAATGAATACGGAGACCTCCTGACGAAACTTACAGGCAACTGGCGCACGCTGTGGCAGCGTCCTGACATGCCCTTCTGCGTAGTGCAACTCGCCAACCACATGGAGCCTACCGACCAGCCCCAGGAGAGCGGTTGGGCAGCCCTGCGTGAGCAGCAACGCCTTGTCAGCCTTGCCAATCCTCACAACACCCTTGCCGTTGCCATAGACCTCGGTGAGGCGGCAGACATACACCCTCTGCGCAAGCGTGAGGTAGCGGAGCGTTGTGCCCTTGCCCTCGCCAATCAAGTGTATGGCAAGAAGAACCTCCTCTCACCGCAACCACTTTCTGTTACGCTACAGCCAGAAGGCGTAGTCGTTACCATGGACCAGCCGTTACGTCCGTGTGACGACGTGAAGGAGTTTGAAATCAAAGGTAATGACGGCAAGTTCCGTAACGCCACGGCACGTGTAGACGGCACAAAGGTTATACTCAGTATTCCCGAAGGCACTGTGCCCACCGCCGTACGCTTTGGTTGGAAGAACAACCCAGCACGTCTTAACCTCTACGGTAAGAACGCCTTGCCAGCAAGCCCATTCCAGATGGAGGTGAAATAGGAAGTCTTTAAAGAAAAAAGTAAATCCCTTTGTCCAACTTCGGAGAAAGGGATTTTTTTTCATGTTTGGGCATAAATGAAAAACTTTTTGATACAAATGAGAAAGTTTTTATGCCAGTTAGTTGCTAACTTTGCTGCCGTTAAACACCAATCATAAATATAGGGTATGGCTGATGCACAACGCATAGTGAGAATACTTACGGATCGTAAGAAAAAGGCATAGTTTTGTTTACTATTTTCAAAGAGCGATGTGCGAGTTGTAATTAGGCCCTGATTACACTGTAATTAAGCCCTAATCACAAAGTAAAAGCAACCTGATTACCGCATGATTTGGACGCTTTCAGATTGTAAGTAGACAATAAGCAAAATGCAAAACTAAAAAAGAAAAAATATTAACAACAATAATCAATTAAAACTTAAATTTTTTATTTCGATGAAACAAAAACTATTACTCTTTTTGTCGCTCTTCCTCCTTGTCGGGGGGGGCATCTCTTATGCGGTGAACCACGTGTTTGAGATAACAACAAACCAAGCAAAAACCAATGCTTGGGATTGGGGTGTGAATTACAAACTGACTTCACCCCTTGAAAATGGCGAAACGTATGTTCTTACTTTAAAAGCAAGTACAACGGATGCCAATCTTACATCAGTGAGGTTTTGGCCACAATCAGAAGATAAGACTGTTTTATATACTGGCTTTGGAGTTGACACTGAATGGCAAAACAGAACATTAGAGTTTACTGCCAATGCAGATTTGAACCTTCTCATATTCAACTTTGGAGATTTGAATGGAAAACTAGTATTTGATGACTTGAAACTTGTAAAGAAGGGAACAGATAACAATCTTATAGAAGATGGTGACTTCGAAAATGGTGAAGAGTTCGCTTCAGGGTGGAATTTCGGTTGGAATAAACCTACTTCTTATGCCATTGTAGAACAATATAAAGACTTTAAAGCCGTAGCAATATCTAATGAAGTTGATATACGTACTGCTCCATGGTACAAGAACTCAAAAGGTGAAACGGATGCTACCGAAGAAAAAGATTATGTTCTTACAGAAAATCCTACGGGAAACGGTGCTTGTTATAATGTAGGAACGTCAGCATCTGCATATTATGCAGCACTATGGAATGGTGAGAAACTTAATTATTATGCTGATTTCGCAGGCTATAAGACAATTCGTGTTTATCAAGCAGATGACACTAATGTTCCTCGTGCGTTCTTTATTAATGCTGCCGCAACTGGTCATCAGCAAGTTACTGGATTTGTATGGAATGAGAGTGGTAAATATTATGAACTTGATTTGACCCTTGCTGACAAGGCTGTAGGTAATCGTAAACTTACGTCACTCCGTGCCACCGGAACAGGAACATGCACAGGCTTAGCGTTAACTGCTGACATAGAAAGTGATACTAAAGGCTATATCCTTACAGGTGATGCCGTGAATGGAAAGGTAACAGAGTCTGTAACTGCGGCACTCAATGATGCTTCTGCAACATATTATGATGCTACAGGTCTTACAAATACTACAGAGGCAACTCTGAAGATTGCTAATCCAAATGCAATCATTGCTGCTAAGAGTGGTGTCCTCGAAAACGAAAGCAACGTGGCTGTGGACGGAACTATCTCTAACCTCGTTCTGACTGATGGATATTCTTTCCAAGCACCAGACGAAGTTAAGGCTACAAAGGCGCAGTACACACGTGAGTTGAACGCTAAGTATGGTACAGTAGTATTGCCGTTCGCTGCTACATCTGACGACGTTAAGTTCTATGCCATAAAGAATATGACCGATGAGGCCATCACTCTTGAGGAGGTAGCGGAACTCGCTGCTGGCACTCCTGCTATCATAGAGAAGACATCTGATGATGCTAAAATCACAATCACAGGCGAAGGCAACGTTAATAGCGATATAACTGAAGCCACACAGGCTGACGGTGCTGTAATGATGCACGGCTCTTACACTCAGGGTACTACCGTTACTGACGAGAACTCTTACTACATCAAGGGCGACAAGTTCTACAGCATCAATGAGAACTTCATCTGCAACGCCTTCCGTGGCTACTTCACAACCGTGAACAAGAATGCCGCTGCACGTCTCTCTATCATTACAGACAACAACGTAACAGGCGTTAACGCAGTAGAGACACAGGAAGGTGACAACGCCATCGTAGAGGTTTACAACGCTGCTGGCGTTCAGCAGAAGGGCATGCAGAAGGGCGTGAACATCGTTCGCCTTGCTAACGGAAAGACCGTTACAGTAATAGTAAAGTAAAAAATAAGAATAAAAGAAAGGAAATATAGAAATGAAAAAGACGTATGTTGCGCCACAGGTAAATGTGGTAACAGTAAACAACTGTATTATTTGTAGTTCTATAGAAAATGGTGGTGGTGGTACCCCTGGTGACGAAGCAGGCTCACGTTACAACACCATTGACTTCTATGATGATGACGAGGAGTAAAATCCCCTCCCACTTGCCCTCTCCCCATGGAGGGGGCAAGATACTAATAGAATATAAAGAGACCGCCCCACACAAACGTGTGAGGCGGTCTCTTTATATTCTATTAGTAGTAACCTCTATTCACAAACCACGAAGCCGCCATTCTGCGGAATCGTTACGGTCAGTTCCTGCTTCTTTGTTATCTTCAGAGCCTTTACGTTGCCCTTTAGGTTAGCGTCGTCACTGTAAAGGTTAACGGTTGTTCCGGCAGGTAACATATTGAGAGAAAAAGTTTTCTTCAGTGGAGTCTTCTCAGCGTTGATGCCTGCGATGTACCACTTAGTGCCCGTTCTGCGAGCGAGTATGACATACTTGCCCGGATAACCGTCAATGTATCTGACCTCGTCCCATGTAGTAGGCACCTTCTTCATGAACTCAACCGCCCATGCAGGAGCGTCGGTCAGGTTTCCTGGAGCCATGGCAAAGTGTTGTACTGCGCTTTGGAAGAGAATGGCGGTAGACAAAGCAAAGACATCGGAAGTGATGCGATGGCCGCCACCGAAGCCCTTAGCATTCTTATCATTATAGTACCAGTTGAGCGTGCTGCCACCGAAGTCCATGCTGCCCACGGTGTTGCGGATGAAAGGAAGGAAGGTAGCGTCCATAGCCTCACGGTCACATTCGTTCTGACCAAAGCGTAGATTCTCGCTGGCACGCACTGCCTCGCTTGCAACGTAGTTAGGGTACATACGCTCCCAACCACGTGGAAGTGTGCAGCCATGGAATATAACGAGCAGTCCGAAGTCTTGCGCATCGCGCATAATGTCCTCGTAAAGTTGCATGGTGCATTGCTTGTCGCCACCGAAGAAGTCTACCTTTATGCCTCTGATGCCAATGCTCTTCATCCACGCCATCTCAGCACGGCGAGCGTGAGGAGTGTCCATGCAGTTGCGAGGAGTCTGCGGAGCGTCGTTCCATTTGCCGTTACTGTTGTACCAAAGGTAGAGGTTCACGCCCTTCGTCTTGCCGTAGCGCGCCAGTTCCGCTATGCGATAGCGACCTATTTGCTTGTCCCACTGAGCGTCGATGAGCAGAGATTCCCAACCCATGGCGGCACTAAAATCTATGTATTGCTTCTGAGTGTCGAAGTTACAACTCTTGTCGTCAGCGATAATCCATGACCAACTGCCCCTGCCGTACATCTTGGCGGCAGCCTCACGAGCCTCTGCCTCGTGCTTCTTGTCGGTCTTACAGTCTACCATATCCCATGCCACGGTAGTGTTAACGATAGGGTCGAGCGTCTCGCCAACGGTGATAGTGCGCCAAGGAGTGGAAGAAGGCAGCAGTGCCTGCACCGTGTTAGAGCCATAACCGTTATTTTCCTTCATGCTTGGGAAAGAGACAACGTATGTATTCCCGCCCTTGTTCTCAATCTTAGAGGCACAGTAGTTGCCGTCGACACCAGTCTCAGAAATGAGAGCCCAGTACTGCTTAGCCTTGTCGCCCTGCTTTGCAGGCACCTTGAAGAGGCAAGGGAAGGTGTAGCCTTGTCCCCAACCGTTTTTGCCCATAGGCTCGTCTGCGGTGTAGTGAGTCTCGTAACTCGGAGCAGTACGTGCAAAACCCGTCATGTAACCCATCTGTGGGCAGAGGAAGGTGGTGGTGCCTTCAGGCAGGGAGAACGCCGTTGCCTCGTTGTTAACGACGCAACATTTCTTGTCTTTGTTAGCCAAGAGGTTGTATGAGAACGCCACATTGTTGTTGCTAACAGCCACGGTTACAGAGAGCATATCCTTACCATTCTGCGCGAAAGTAGTGGTTTGTGTGTTCATTTCCTTCTCAACCTTGCTCACCTTTATGTTAGGCAGAGAGTAAGAGACGTTCTTTTTCTCCACCTCAGAGGTCTTGGCGATGGTGAGATTTTGCGTAAAGTCGCCCACGTTAGTGTTCAGTCCGAGGGCAGAAGGCTCTATTACCGTAACGCCGTTGTACGTCACGGTGTAGGCAGGCTTGCCCTGATTGCAGGTAATCTCCACGGCAGTCTTGCCGTCGGGACTGCATAATGAGGCTGCGTTAGCACTCAAAGCAGCCGCGAAAGCAATTAATGAAAGTGTTGTTTTGGTCATATTGTTTAAGTTGAAAATTTCTTTTTAAGTGACGGTGAAAAAATAAATAGGTATAATTTATGTCATAGATTTTTGAGATAGTTTGGAGACATAAAGAAGGAGAACTCCGTGAAACGCCTGAGCCTAGCGAAGAATGCGAGCATTGTGACTGATGAATGGCTCCAAAATATCCAAAAAGATATGGCAAGACAACTTTATCTTAGATATTATTTATCTCGTTAAATTGTACCAAGTTATTTTTTTACCGTCACTAAGTTGAAAGTTAAAAGTTTTTCTCTAAGTGAAAAAATAAAAGTTAAGAATTAAAAATTGTGATAACCATTGTCGTTTATTATCAATATTCAGATACGAAGTATGATGAGAAACGACGTACAAAGGTAATCATAATTTTTAATTCTTAACTTTTAACTCTTAATTTTTAAATATAAAACTGTCGAAATCTGCCCAACCGCCTACTTGTTTGGTAGCGTAGCAATAGAGGGCGAACTTCGTTCCCATGAAGAAGCGACGGTAGTCGAACACCATTTTAAAGGGTTTGCCTATTGACTTGAACGTTTTGCCATCGGTGCTGTAAGCGAAGGTGGCGAGGTCCTTGCCCAGGTTGAAGTCGCCATGAACACGAAGCCATACCTTATCGCCCTTAAACGGTATGCTCTCAACGACCTCCTTCTTCACGTTCGTTACCTTTTTGCCAGGGTCTTGCAGTGAAACGCTCTCGAATGTCAACTGAAGAGTGCGCTTCTTGCCCTGCTGTACTATCGAGAGTAGGGCAGCATCACCGTTAAAGGCAGACAGTCCGCAGACGTCACCGTCTCTCAGTGCCGAGAGGTCTATGCAGGTAGTAGCCTCACACTCAGGACCTGTCATGCGCTGAGTCAGCGTGTTGGGCGCGAGGAATATGTTGTCGGTGATGCGTGAGGTCTTCAACCTCAACCAGCCCGGACGCTCCGTTAGCGACCACATAGCGTTGATAGGGTTATGGTTCCACTGCCATTCGTTGCCCAATTTCGTTGCGCTGAAGTCATCGCTGCCCACAATTCCCGTCTTGGTAGGGCATGGAGTAAGAGGCACGTTGAATCTCTGTGGGATGTGACCATTCTCATCACCTATCATAGGCCAGCCATTCTTCCAGTGGCATGGCTCAAGAGTCAGCACACGACCAACACCGCCACGGTCCTGGAAGATGATGCCATACCAGTTGCCGTTGACGTCGTCAACGATAGTGCCCTGACCAACATAGCCGAAGCCGTTGAAGTTATCGAGCAGCACCACTTCCTTTTCGTAAGGTCCCGCGATGCTGTCGGCACGGTAGCACACCTCACGACGCTTGCCACCCTGAGGCCATGAGATCATGAGCAGATAGTATTTACCGTCCTTCTTAATCACGCGGCTGCCCTCAAGCAGTCCTGTTTCGGTAGCGTCACGCTTGAAGAGAGTCTTGCGTAAGCCACCTTCCTTGATACCAGAAAAGTCTTTGTTGAGTTCTACCACCTGTCCAGTGCCGTAGAATATGTATGGACGGTCATCGTCGTCAATAAAGAGTGAGGCGTCATGGAAATGGTCTGTCCGCAGACGCAGAGTCCATTCGCCAGCAGGATCCTTGGCTGTATAGATATAACAACGCCATGGTTGGTCGTTAGGCGAGAAGAGAAGGTAGAACGTTCCCTTGTGGTAACGAATGCTTGTTGCCCACTGTCCTCTGCCGTATACGGTGCCTCCCTCAAGGTCGTAGAGCGAGTTGTCTGAGAGTTTGTTGTACACGTAACTGATGGTCTCCCAGTGAACAAGGTCGCGAGAGTGCATGACAGGCACGCCAGGCATGAGGTGCATGGTGGTAGAGACCATGTAATAGTTGCTACCTACGCGTATAACGTCAGGGTCGGGAACGTCAGCCCACAGCACAGGGTTGACACATTCGGTAGTGCCTTGCGGTGTTGGGATGGCGGAAGTAGGCGTTATTGCCGTTAGCAAGAGGGCAAGAGCGAGAAATAATTTCTTCATGTTTACTGTGGATGTGATTACTTAAATATGTTAGGTACAAACTCCTTGAGGCACCTTCTCCATGTAAGCCACTCATGATGAGTGCCAGGTGATACATAAAGATGAGAGTTAATGCCCATCTTCTGTAGGTCTTCGTGCATCTTCTGGGCACCGAAGTTTTCCTCAGAACCTATGCCGAGGAAGAGATAATGCACTTGATTGTTAAACTTCTTGGCGTCTTTGAACACGCCATTGTAGCAAGTGTTTAGGTCGACACCGAAGAGAGCACCACTGAAAGTGCCTATGTATGAGAACATATCGAGGTGAGATAGGGTAGCGTCGTAAGTCTGTTTTCCGCCCCATGATAGTCCAGCCATAGCACGGTGCTCACGATCTGTGTAGCAACGGAAGGTAGATTGTACCCAAGGAATGAGGTCACCAAACAGTATCTTTTGGAAAGATGCACCGTAGAGGCTGCGCTCTGCTTCCACATCGTAACCCTTACGAGGACGGAAACCAGCACGAACGTCACCGCTCTCCATAACGACAATCATAGGCTTTGCCTTGCCTGAGGCAATGAGGTTGTCCATGATGTTCTGCATATAGCCTTGAGAAGACCAGCCAGTCTCGTCTTCTCCCATGCCGTGTTGCAGATAAAGCACTGGGTATTTCTTCTTGGTGTTCTTCTCATATTCGGCAGGTGTGTAGACCATTGCGTGTCGCCATTCGCCCGTTGAGGCAGCATAATACTGGCAAGAGCGTACCTGTCCCTTGGCGATACCAGCCTGCGGACGGTAGTAGTCACCCTCTTTGCCCTCTGGAATCTCTATTCCTCCAGCCATGCGGCTGCAGCCAAAGTACGTCTTAGTGTTTGGGTCAATGACCGAAAGACCGTCAACGAGGATGAAATAGTAATGGAATCCCTTAACGAGTGGGTCGGTAGTAACCGTCCATACACCGTCTTTGTCGCGGTTCATGTCGTATTTTTTGCCACAGATGTCTACCTGCATACGCCATGCATGAGGTGCGTTGATGCGGAAATAAGCCCTTCCTTCGTTATCTACCTTAGGGAAATCCTGACCGTCAATAGTTGTTTCTGCCTTCTTGACACCGCGCAAGAGGTCGAGCATCTGGGCAGCATAGCGGCGTCCGAGAATGCGATAGCCTTCGGCAGTGAAGTGCAGTTTGTCCTTTGCACCAGGGCAACCGAGTGATGGAATAGGGTAGGCGGTAGGGATAGTCTGCTGTATGTTGTCGATAATGGCATTGTGAGCGTAGCAACATCCGCCGTCTTCCTTAGTCATAAGTTCACCGACGAGTAGCGGAACGTCATTAGCATTAAGGTTCAGTTCCTTCAAAATACGGTCGTAAACGAGTTTTACACGCTGTGGCCAGTCCTTCTGACCGTTGTCGGTGCAGCCTTGATGCAGCAGTATTCCCTTAATGACGCCGACCTTTTGTGCCTTCTTTGCCATAGCGATGAGTCGTGCGTAAGGGTCGTTGTCGTAGTCCTTACAGAAATTCTTGAACCAGTCCTGCGACTTAGCGATTAGTGCGTCCTTCTTGTCTTCGTCAAAGAGGTCGATGCTACAACCACCTACTGCCACATTGATTACGCCCACCTTGATGCTGTCAGGCAACTGTTCTACGAGTGTTCTACCGAAGTAATCGGCTGGTGTAAGACCCGTCCAAGCACGGCAGAGCGGTGGTACGGCGGCATACCATTGTCCCATTTTGCGCCCAGTATTGTCCATATTAACCGCTGCCATCATGCGGAAGCGGGTGTTGATGCCCTTGCGGTCTTGCGCTTCAATCTTGGCATTACCCTCCATGTTAGACTGTCCGAAGCAGAGATAGATATGGAAGTTAGGGTCGAAGGTGGTAGGTTGAGGTATCTCGCCAGCCGCTTTGTCGCCATCACTATAGTTGAGCACCGTGTTCTGTTCATAAAACTGTGCTACACCTTGCGCTCTACCGACGAGTGCGGTGAGTGCGAGAAGGAATGTGAAGAGGTGTTTCATTGTCTTTTGTTATATGTTGAAGATACTTTATTTAGTATAGGCGTTATAGAAACTGTGAATGTTCTAAGTGTGATCACTTGTTAACCTTCCACCAATCGAGGTTGAAAAGTTTGCCACCTTTTTGGTCTTTATAGGCTTTGAAAACAAGATACACATCGTGTTTGCCGTTAACCTGCGTAGTAACAGGTGCAGAAAACTCCTGCCATTCTTCCCAACCACCCGTAGGCTTAACGTCGATGGAGGCAATGAGTGTGCCGTCTTCCTTGTCAAGTCGATACTCAATCGTGCCGCCCATGAGTGGTGATGCTGCCATGGCTGTGATGCTCTTAGCACCTTGAGAGAAGTCAACCTCACGAACCTTTATCCAGTCGCCGTGGTGAATGTCGCTCACCCAGATGCGTGGGTTCTTCTTGTTCCATTCGGTTCTTACGCCTTTGCTGAACGCCATAGTCTCTGCTTCCACACGGTTATATGGGTTGAGTGTGGCGATAGGACTAACGCCTTCGTGGGTTGGTTTTATCTCAGGCAGAGTGCCGTCCTCGTTCCATTTGAATTCTTCAACGCATACGCTACGACCGAAACCACCGCCACCAGGTAGCCATCCTGTGTGGTAGAAGAAATAGTCGTGACCCTTGAAGTTGATGATGCCACTGTGATTAGTAAACGACTTAGTATCGTTAGTTTGCTTCATTACCTCTCCTGCGTATTTCCATGGACCTTGAGGCTTCTTGGAAGTGCTGTATGCTATGCATTCAGGCACACCACCTGCCGCATACATCATGATGTACTTGTTCTTTTTCACCTTGTGAATCCATGGTCCTTCGGTATAGCGTTCCACGGTAGTGTCGCACTTTACCTCAGAGGCAAGGCTAATCATGTCTTCATTAAGTTTTACAGAATATAGGCGTGGGTTACCCCAATAGAGATACGCTTGACCATCATCGTCAATCATAACTGTGGGGTCTATGTGATCCCATTTACCGTCTTCGTAGAGCGGTTTACCTATAGCGTCCTTATATGGGCCTTCTGGCTTGTCTGCTACAGCCACGCCAATAGCCATGCCTTTGCTAATGGTGGAGTGAAGCGGAACGTACATATAGTATTTGCCGTTACGTTCAATGCACTGTGGTGCCCATGCTCTGTTGTCCGCCCAACTGAAGTCGCGGATGTTGAGTGGGCTGCCATGGTCTTGCCAGTTTACCATATCGGTGGTAGAGAAGATGCGCCACTCGTTCATCCAGAAGAAGTCCGCACCGTCTTCGTCATGACCTGTGAAGACGTAAAGGCGGTCACCGCTCACCATGGGCGCAGGGTCAGTGGTGAAACAAGTCTGTACTATAGGGTTCTGTGCCAGTGTGAAGGCACATGGAGTGAGTGCCGCAACTATGGCGGTAGTGAGTGATTTTATGTTCATTGTTTAGTTTAGTATGTAATTTTCTTACCGTTAACGATATAGATATTACCTTTTTGTGGCGTGTTGACGGTTTGTCCGTTTATGTTGTATATATTGTTTCTTTTTTCAGTAGTGTTAGTTGCTACACTATTGACGGATGTGGCGTTGTCCACGGTGAATGTAATTTTAGTTGTTCCTTTATAGCCTTTGTCGTCAACAGCCTGCACAATCAGTGTGTGCGTTCCATCGGAAATATTCTTTATGTCACAGGTGTAAGGGGCTTCTGTTGCTACACCTTTGTTTAGATTGTCAACGTAGAATGTTACCTTTGTTACTGTACCATCTTTATCTGTTACATCTGCGGCAGCGGTAAAGTTACGTGCTGTGGAGTTATTTTGTTTAGGATAAGTGATGTTTACAACAGGACCTTTTTGTTCCAGTGTGTAGTTCTTACAGAATTTCCATATTTCGTTGCCTGTGTAAAGTCCGTCGTTGCTTACCCAGTGTCCTTTATTAGCCAGTTCCATCAATACTATTTTTACACCGTTAGTGCCGCCAGACCATTCCTTGCGTGTGATATGGCTGTAGCCACCATAGTTCTTTGTGACGGTGGGAGTGGTGGAACAGTTGTCGCGTTTTATCCATCCGTCGAGTATAGCCTGCACCTTACTGTATACGCATACGTCGTCTCCAGTACCATGAGTGTGAATGATAGGTATTGGTCGTTTACTGGTGAACGTCATTCCGTATATTGGGTAACCACTGATGGGAGCAAAGGCGGCAATCTTGTCGGCAATCTTTGTCATGGCATGATATGTAAGCATTCCGCCCATAGAGAAACCAGAGAGGTAGACGCGGTTGCGGTCTATTTTGTAGTCAGTGACCATTTTGTCGATAAGGGCAAGGATAAAGTTGATGTCACGGTCACCGGATATATCCCAGGCTTTGTTTATTCCATTAGGAAAGACAGTGACGAATTTCTCTTTATCAGCGATGTCCTCTATCTTTAGCATATTCTTTTGATATGCGGCGTCTTGATTCATGCCATGGCATGAGATGAGAAGAGCACGGTTAGTGCCAAGGTTAGAAGGTACGTACTCAAGGTAGTTGCGAGTTGTACCGTCAACAATTATTGTCTTCTGAGCACTGCAAAGAAGTGTCATGAGGGCAAATAAAAGTGTAAAGAGAAGTCTCATAGGTTGTGTGGTTGTTTAGATTTTATATATGTGTGGCTCCTTATTGAATCACCCATACATGTGCAGTTGTGGAAAGTAGCCTTTAGGTTCTTATTTATATGTATGTGACAGCAAGTTATGAATGCTTGCTGTCACAAATATAATGTTATGCGTTGCTATTGTGCAACAGTCTTACGACCGTTGATAATGTAAATCTGTCCTTTATTCATATTCTTCACACGCTGTCCCTGTAGGTTGTAGATAGCGTTGGTAGTGTTTTCCTTTTGATTAGCCTCCACACCTTCAATGGCTGTGGCAAACTTGTTATTGGTAAGGAATACGCTCTTAATGCGGACAGGTTTATTACCTGTAGTCCAGAAACCAGCGATGTAGATATGCTTGAGGTTCAGGGCTGTACCGTTCTTCTTAAGTGTAGAAAGTTCTATCACCTTTCTTGTAGCGGTGCCGATGTCAACCATAGCAGCGCCCGACCAGTAATTGTTCTCGTCAAACAAACGGAATGATGCACTGGCGTTTTGTTTCTCGTATAACTCTACTACGATATATTTCCAGTTACTGATGTCGAGTCCACCGCTGTATTTCCAACCTCCGAAACCATATTGCCCAGTAATGAGTGTGCCTGTGGTCTCATCGAATGTTCCTGACGTATAAATGGTAGCGTCGAAATCTTCGTTAGTCAAAGGGAATGAAGTCGCAGTAAGTGTAACTTGTGCCGTCTTGCTTGTACCGAACACGTCTGTAACGGTAATGTTTACATCGGTAGTGCCATCGCTCAGTATTTTTATTACGCTGCCATCCATCTCTACAATGTCAGGATTGCTGAACGTATACTGTGCTGTAGCCGTAACGCAGGCTCTGTGTCCATCAGCATATATGGCGTCAACAGGAATAGTAGCGATGCCACCTGTCAGTGCAGTGATGTTAGCATCGCAGCCTAATTCGAGGCTAACGAGTTGCTTTGACTCCTCAGTTCGGTCGGCAGGCCATTCCGCTGCATAGTCTTTGAACCATCGGTAGATAGGTCTAGGACAGGCTTCTGGGTCAGTAAGGAATGTGTTGCCATCGTTGGCAGTGTCGCTGTATTTTGCCAACAGTTCAGGACCAGTGAAGAGCATCCAACTGACATTGCCCGTGAGGTCACACATATACTTGAAGTTTGCACCGAAGCCTCTGCCGCAACGTGTACCAGTAGTGGCTTTACCCCATGAGTTACCATATGTTTTTGGAGCCCAGTCCATCTCCGTTACAAGTACAGGGGCGAACTTAGCAACACACATTACACGGTCGTACCACCCATTAAGGAATCCTTTGTACCCTCCGCCAGCAATGTCACCAGTTGCTTCCGCACTCTCTTGTTCAGCGTCACTGCCATACCATCCCGGATAAGCATGAACCGCATAACCGATGTTTTCGCCCTTGATAGGGTTTGTAGCGTATGCGGTGTAATTGCTCTGGTAGCCAGAACCTGGTACCCAAAGAATGTTGTTGCAGCCTTTTGCACGTATTGCGTCAACTATCTCTTGGAAGAATTTTGTTATACTTCCATTTACGTTGACAGGTTCGTTAGCGAGTTCGAACATAAATGTAGTATTGCCTTGAGCCACCATTTGCTCTGCAACGTAACTCCATACCTGTATGAGGTATTTCTGGTAAGCATCTCCAGGAGTGATGTCTTTAGGGCAAACGCCAGGTGGACGCATTACCACATATAGTCCTTTACCCTCGGCATACTTGGCCATAGGCAGGAAAACTTTGGCGAAATAGGTCTTAAATCGCTCCATGTCGAAGGCAGAGATGTCGTTCTCGCCAGTGGTGCTTACGCCAGGAGTGTTACTCCAGTAGGGATCCATGTGTATGCGAATCCAGTTGACTTTCCATCCTTTCTGAAGCAGTTGGTTTATCTTAGTCTTGTTGTAGTATAGGCATTGGCTAACATTATAGTTTGTCCATTGCGTTCCTTGCTCGTTAAACCAGGGGCTATATGTTTGCCCAAAACCGTGAAGGTTAACCTTATTGCCATTTTCATCCATAAGGTATCTACCCTCAATGTGTAGTTTAGGCATTGTCATATTGTTCCATGCAAGTGCAGAAGACGCCTGCAGGAACAATAATGCGAATAATATTACAGTCAGTTTCTTAATCATCTGAGTATTGCTTTACCTTTCTTAATGTATACGTTACCTTTAGTCATGGTGTTGACACGTTGACCGCTGATGTTATATATGGCATCATTTCCATCATTTTCCTTACCGTTGCCAGCAACGGTGTTAATGCCTGTAGGTGCGTAGGTAATGCCATTAAATGTAATGTCATCGAGTATAAACCCATTACCCAGTGCGTCCAGTCCCCATGCAATCTGTGTAGCACCCTGCTTTATTGCCGTAGTGGTGTTATCAACAGTCTGTGCTGCTTGAGTCCAGTTCACTCCGTCCGTAGAGTACTCCAGTGTTAGTGTCACCATAGGGTATCCCTTAACTGATGCTCTGTACCATGTAGCAGTGCCTACTTCAGGGCTAAGGCTTGAACCTTGGCTTGTCAGAGAGTTGAGCGATGTGGCAGCAGTAGAACGATAGATGCGGAAGTTAGTGCCACCTGATGCCATGTTGTTGACAATAAACAGATAACCATCGCGGAAGCCGTTGGCGTAACCAGCGGATGATGTTCCAACGATTTTTCCAGCGCGTAGCATCATGCCTACCTTGTATTCACCGCTCTGAGTGTTGTACTGCTTCCAGGTTACGCTATAGTCTGTCGCCTTGCCAGTGAAGTTGCTGAGGTCTAACGCTCCAGAATTGTGGCGTCCGCCAGCAGAGTAAATCTTAAGAGCGTTATCACCATTGTATGAAACCACGCCAGCAGTAGCGTTACCGTATGTAGGTTTTGCCACTCCCTTTGCAGGCGGATTGCTTGCGTATGTCTTCGCTGCATCATCTGTAAAGTCGTAGATGATAGTAACAGGTGCAGGAGTTACAGTTCCTGTAAGTGTGCAAACGTGGTCTATGCAATCATTAGCATAGAATCTTACGCTGCCATTGTATGTGCCCAACTCCGCGATAGGGTTGATGCGTACATACACATTCTTGTCCATGATGTCGCCATTAGCGTCAGGAGTCAGTGCCAGTTCTGTAGTGTATTCTCCGTCTTCCGTCTCGCTAACAGTGTATTCTCCCTCAGTAACGATGTTCACGTTGCCAGTTATGCTGCGCGCGTTGAGGATGAGGCACTTGGTTTGTGCTGTGTTCTGATATGCGTTGTATGTTAGTTCATACTTATCAACGTTAAGTGCAGTAGGCACTTTGTATTCAGGGTCGGTCACAGTAACCTCGTCGAGTAGTACGTTAGACGTGTTATTATATGAGAGAATCTTCAAAGCGTTTTTACCTTCCTTGAAGGTTTGTGCGGTGATAGTATATTCCTTCCATTCGCCTTTGTTAGTCTTTGGCAGTGTGAAGAACTTCTGTTTTGTATTAACCATTAGGCGTAGTCGTGCCGAACCGTCAGTTGACGCATAGCGTATAGTGACGTTATAGTTGCCGGCCTTCTGCACGTTGAAGGTGTCTCTGATAGCAGCGTTGCTGTTAGTTCCAAATTCATGGTATCCCAGTCCGTGGAATCCTTTATTGGTTCCGAATGCGTATGGTGACAGTTTGAAGCCGTTAGTGCTCTTGTAGTCGAAGTCCTCGCACTGGTGTGTCACTGGTCCCATGTATACGGCAGGCTTCTCTGGCGTAGTAAGAACACGGTCTGCGGCAGGAGTCTTTTTGCCCGTTTCGTTGCCAGCGCATTTGATGTTGACGTCAACAGGTCCGTTGTGTGCTATGGTGAGAGTATATTTGCCGTCCGCCCACTCTTCGCTGACAATCTTGCTTGCACTGTGGCTTGCACGATCCTTCCATGTTATAGAAGGTTTTGCTGTTGCTCCTGTAATTTCTATGACATCGTTCTTCAGTGCCGTTACGTCTGTTCTGTAGTTCGTAAGGTACAGTTTCAGTTCATCAGTCAGTTCGTTCATGAGGCAGGTAGTGTACTGCGACATGTTGAATTTAATGCTCTTACATGTATTGTATTGCAGTGGAATGTCAGCAGTAGCATTTTCTCCAGTCTTCAGAGGGTTATAGATAAGCCATCTGTTTGCCACGTGCGCAGCAAAACCGTTGCCAGTATATTCTTCAGGGAAAATCTTGTTGAATTCCTCTACCTTCTTGGCTTGTGTGCTCCATCGGCTGTTATATTTAGAACGCAGCACTTGGTTAGGAATAGAGTTAGCCAGTCCGTCGGTTAGTTCTGAAACGATAGGTATGGTAGGGTATCGTCCAGTTTTCTTAAACCAGTCGGTCTGAGTGTGGTAATATGCCCCCTCTTGTGTGCTGTATAAACCATCGTAGAGGTCGTTTGGTGCGCCATATACAAGACCGTTATCACCAGTAGCAACGTCATTAACAATTACGAGTTTGTGTCTGTCTATTACTTCTTCGCGTGTTGGTATGCGTATTGTTCCGTCAAGAATTTTGCGATAGAGGTCAATGCTAACGTTATCGAACTGTGAGAAACGCTTAAACGCACGATATGTGTATCCGTCAGAGAGGTTTTTGTTTCCGTCACCATAGAAGTCCTGCTGCCATATCAACTCAGGACCATCGTTCACGGTGCCACCAGTCAGCAGCCAGTTGTTCAATACCGGTGCTGCCCCTGCAGCGGCAGGCATCTTATCTTTTTCGCTGTCGAGTGCAGCGTTCCATCCACATTGGTCGAAGCGAATGCCGTAGTTGTTAGTGAATCCTGCAACGAAGGTACCGAAGTTGCATGATTCATACTCGTAAAACATAGAAGAACACGTGTACTTATCGCAGATGATAAGATTCTGTGGTGCTTCCTTTGCCTCCTTTGCCAGTGCAGCGTTACGCTTCATCATGGCAAGAGGATTAAGGGCTATGCTCCAGTAGTTGCCGCAGAAACTGATACAGGTGTAGCCACCATATTTACGTGCAAGTTTCATAAGGTCAGCAAAGTGTGCCAATCGCTCATCGAAAGAGCAGGTGTATGGTTCGTCGAAGCCCCAGAACTGCTCGGCATAGTTCCAACCGAGGAAATTAGGGTATTCGCGATAGAACTCCTCGTAGATACGAAGGTCATCCTCAGGAAAGTGGCTGTGTCCACCACTGGCGCACTGAACCATTGCCCATACGTTGTTCTCTGCGCAGACACGAAGCCATGTTCGCGCTGTGCTGTAGCCATCGGGCACGCGGTTGAACTCATGGGTTGTCTCGTCGCGTGAGGCAGACATGGAGATATTGAATATTACGTAAGGCTTTATATCCTCAGGTATGAGGTCGATAATCTTCTGTGGGTCGGCATCGTTCCAGTTGTCAATATGTATGAACCATGCAGGTTGATTGACGTTGATAGGGCGTCTTAGCGGTGCGTCTGCAAACGACATGACGCTGCAGAGCAAGGCGAGTAGGGTTAAATATATGTGTTTCATTGTTGTTTAGTGGTTTAGTTGTTTAGTGGTTTGGTTGTTTATCTCCTTCTGCTTTCCTTGCCAAAGAGGTACTGTTTGGTGTAGCCACCGAAGTCAACGATAATCTTTTCGAGCACTATGGCAGGGTCGTTAGGAACGAATGTCAGCGTGTGTGTGCCACCATCAGCATTACCAAGGTCGATGGTTATGACTTTTTCAATAATGCGACGCGCAATGGTTGGGTAGTATTTGTCGTAGATATTCTCAGGCAACTCGTTCATGTCGCTGTTGAAGTTCACAGTCTCCGCCTTGCCGTTGTCAAGAGAAACAGAGTATGTCATGCCACCTTTGTTAAGGAAGTCAAGCGTAGACTTAGTCACGATGTGAACCTTTACGTTCTTCGGTGCGTCCTTAGGAGCCTCGAATTTATATGTAAGACTTGCGCCTTTCACATCAGCCGTCTGTGGCATCAAGGTCATAGCGCTCTCTGTTCTGCCCATGAACGGGATGACAGTCCACTTGGCTTGCGCTGCATCCGTCTTGCTATTGTAGTGCTCTGCCTCCATAGCGATGTAGCCATTGCCGTCAGCATCAAAGATGTTCTGCACGTTATTCATGCGCTCCACCTTAGGCATTATGTCGTGTTTGAAGTTATCGTTCCATGAAGTATAGCCTATATGCTTCTGTGTCATCATGCCGTTCCACTTGCCACCGGCTATTTCCTTATTATATTTATCCATCAACTCGCCGTCGCGCTTGAAGCATTTCTCGCACAGGTCAGCCCAGTAGTTCATGGCAGCATCGCCCTTCTTCGCAAGCATCTGGTTCATAGCCTGAGCGTAATACATCTGGTGCAGGTTAGCCATGAGTTGCACAGGGAAGAGTATAGCCTCGAAGTAAGCATCCTTATACTCTGCAGGCAAGGCAGAATATTGGCGCAGTGCTGCTATCTCAAGGTCCTTATACTCGTCAACTACAGCCTGCCATTCGCCAGACTCCACGTTATACACGCTTGCATCGAGCATCTCCGCCGTGCTTCGACCGTTGAGTTTACAGGTCATGTTGAGTATTCTAGCCGCCTCGTCAGCCTGGTCTTCCCCAAACTGCTCTGCGCAGAAGTTGCGAGTGTGCTGCGTAAGTGCAGAGACAACGTTATTGTTATCCACCTTAAACTCATCAGCGTTAGGATTCCACGCCATATCCATGAAGAGTTGGATAGGATATTCCATAGGCTTAAGGTCGCCCACGTTGAGAATCCACAACCTATCAATGCCGTAGTTGTATGCCAGTGTTAACTGTTCCCACATATTCTGAGTAGGCGTAACGTTCAGCAGTTTCGTGTTGCGTGGCGCACCCACATAGTCTACGTGATAGTATAGTCCCCATCCGCCTTTGCGCTGGCGTTCCTTGGCAGTAGGCACACGTCGCACGTTGCCCCAGTTGTCATCGCACAGCAACATCGTCACATCGTCAGGCACCTTCATGCCATCATCGTAGTAATCCATAACCTCCTTGTACAGTGCCCATAACTGTGGTACCTCTTTAGCAGGCTTTCCGTGCGCCTTGCTGATAAGTTTACGTTGGTTGGCTACCACGCTTTCAAGAAGTTTTACGTTACGCTCCTCACTCATCGCCATATCGCCATCGCCACGCATACCGATGGTTATGATGTCCTCAGTATTCTTATTTCGCTCCACGCCACCAAGCCAGAAGTAGTCGAGATTATCCTTGTTAGTGGCGTAGTCCCATTTGCCTCCAGCCTCTCTGCGGCTCTTTAGGTCTTGTGCGTCAGCGTTAGGGTTGTCAGAATGGCCGTGCCACTCTTTATGCGATCGTGCCATTGGCTCATGGTGACTCGTGCCGACCATGATGCCCATGTCATCAGCAGTCTTTGAATTCAGAGGGTCATCAGCATAAAAAGCCCATCCCCACATGGCAGGCCAGATGTAGTTGCCTTTTAGGCGGAGTACTAACTCGAACACTTTAGCGTAGAAGTCATGTCCACCATATTTTGTACCGAAGGTGTTCTTCACCCAAGAGGTGAGACAAGGCGCCTCGTCGTTAAGGAAGATGCCACGGTAGCGCACCGCAGGTTCACCGTCGGTGTAGTCGCCTTTCTTAACAAAAATATTCTGTTGCGCCTTAATCGGTGTGTCCATCCAATAGTACCATGGAGATACGCCTATCTGTCGGCTCAGTTCGTAAATACCGTAAACCGTGCCTCGGCGGTCACTACCTATTATATATATGGTGTTGTCGCTGCCTGTATGAATAATAAATTTCTCCGTCTTGCCTTTCAGTTGTTTTGTGTCAAAGACACCTTTCTTCGCCAATGCGTTAGCAATAGTGCTACCAATAGTTGCTACCACCACGCGGCTGCCTTCTGTTTCGTTAGAGAAAGAGACGTTAGCGCGACACACTTTACCGAAGTCTGCTGCAAGATTCCTTGCTGCCAGTTTCACAGCCACGTTGTCGCCATCGCCCACGCAGATAGAGAAACGGTCGCCGTTGGCGCACAGTCTGAAGTCCCCCTTGTCGAAGGTAATGAACCTGTCAGCCGCAAAGCCGTTGAAAGCCAATGCCACGGCGGTAACAAAAAGAGAGACTAATCGTTTAGGTCTATTCATATTTTCTGTGTTTAATCTATTATTTTACGATGCAAAATTAATAAATAGACTCGTGAAAAACTTTCTGAATAATTTCAATTACTTTTCTTATTGTTTCAAAAAGCACGTTTCTTCATTTTTTTTACACTATAAATGTGTATAAATGATGAAAAATGACGATTTCATCGGTTCTATCATTATCTGGGAGTGCACATTTTATGTCTCGCGATGATAAACTGAAGTTAAGAAGTTATGCTCCATATAAGGCATGATTTTCCTTGACCTGTTCTCGTGATAGCAAAGTTATCCTGATTAGGCTGGAAGCCAATACTTAGAGTAACCGTGGACGATGTCTACGGATTTTAGATACTCTCCCAAGGCTCAGCCAGGAAGACTGTACACCATCAATAATGTATAACCTTCTAGGTTAAACTTATCCATACATTACTTACTTATACCTCCTTAAAGTATAGTTGAATAATTGCGTAAAAATGGTAAATTGGGGAAATCGAGAAAAAGTGGCTTTTTGCCACGGTAATAACTATGCTTTTGCGATGTAATTAGGTAGATATTACACTGTAAAAGCATAGTGATTACGGTGTAAAACGGTATAAATCATAAAGTGTTAGTGTAACGTCTTGATAAAGAGGTCGATATGTTTAGATATGTCGTTGTAGATAAAAATGGTAAATTTAGGAATACACAAAAAGGCGCATCTTTTTTAAAGATGCGCCTTAATTACATTATAATCCTAATGACTAGTAGATTTACTTTATCACAACCTTAGATACCTTTACATAACCATTAGCGTATGTAGCAACCTTAATGGTGATACCACTAGGTGTTGTTGTCATAGCACCGTTGAGGTCATAGTAAACAACAGCAACAGGCTCGCCTTCAGGAGCAGCGGCTTCAGCGTTGCTGATACCAGTCTCAATGTCCTTCTCAAGTGCAGCGGCAGCAGCGGCATAATCGAAGCCTGCAACCTTGCCCGTCATGGTGATAGTAGCGTCGTCAACGTTACCGAAACCACCCTTAACGTTCATGTGTGCACCGAGGAGAATAGCACCGAGGTTGCCCTCAACAGTAGGAGTTATGCCAGTGAAAACCTTGTTGTTAGCGTCCGTGTTGTTATCACGAGAAACAGTAACCGTGCCGTCATCAGCTGTTGTGCCTTCGTACTTCTGA
Organism: uncultured Prevotella sp.; assembly: GCA_934272845.1. Taxonomy (GTDB): domain Bacteria; phylum Bacteroidota; class Bacteroidia; order Bacteroidales; family Bacteroidaceae; genus Prevotella. The sequence continues at coordinate 101,463 of CAKQSF010000003.1, read as the reverse complement.
ACCTGCTGTGCGTCACCTTCGCCAACGTAAGCGTATGCTTCGTGTTCAGCAGTGCCGTCTTCACCAATCTTGATAGACAGGTCGTAGTTGGCAACAGGGATGTTATTGATGAGCTGTTTAACATCATACTCGTGAGTACCCCATCCAGTCTTAACGGCGCAGTTAGCGATAGGACATGTAGGTGTTGTCCAGTCCTTGCCGGCAGTGCCGCCCCATGCAGTAGTGAAGATTGGGTTGATGTTACCCTGCAGTACCTCGATAGTCCATCCAGGGAAGTCAGTGGTAGTAGCTACAACGTTCTCCTTACCTGTAGGTACGATGGCAGTAGTGTAGAACTGTGGGTTCTGTATGAGGAAGGAAGCAGGTATAGTAACCTCTTGTTCGCTCTCAGAGATTTCATCAAACTCCTTGAAGTCGTATCCGTCAGCAATCTTCTTGTAAAGTTTTGCAGCGTACATCTTCTTCAACTGTTCAACAAGTTGCTGGTCATCAGTGATAGCGTCGGCAGCAGCAAGTACTGTCTCGTTCTCACCATCAGTCATGTCTGCGTTGAGGTTAACGATAGCAGCAGCAAGGTCAGTAATCTGCTGTGTGAGGATAGGTACACACTTCTCAACCATGTTAGTGAGCAATGTACCGTTATCACCCATAGTATTGACAGCCTCCTGCAGTTCATCGTCGCTCATAGCGATGTAGTCAACGTCCTTGTAGTCGCTGTAAGCCTTCTCGACTATAGGGAACTGAGGCAACTTCTCATACTTAGTACCAGCAGCGGCTTCAAGACCTGCCTTTACACCATCAAGGCATGATGGATACTTGTCGATGTTAGAGCGACGTTTAGAAGACTTCTTGACAAGTCTGTCGAGGTTAGCAAATGCCGCTGTATATTCATCAACAGTGTGGAAGTCAGGGTTGGTGTAATCATTGATAGTCTGCTCCAACTCGTTGCGTGTAGCACCCTGATACTTGTCGTCAGCCTTAGCAGCAGCAAGTTCCTCACGTGCGGTGTCAAGGTTCTTGTTCATCATGGTAGCGTATGTTACAGCGAGAGAAGATGTAGTCTCTACCGTAACGTTACCTATGCAGCACTCATCAGCAGCGGTGAACTTAAGGATATATTTACCAGCGGCAGGAGCGTTCCAGAAGAAGTTAACCTTCTGTGCCTCAGGTGAAGAGTTATTACCGCTTTCGCATGATTCAGAAACAGCGTCGGTACGAGTGTAAACAGGTGTGCCCGTGATGCCCTCTTCCTGCTTGAATACTTCAAGTTTCATGTTGATAGGCGTACCAGGCTTCTTCCAGTTGATGATGTAGTATGTGAACTGGTACTTGTTAGCCTTGAGGTCAAGAGTCTTCTCTTCCTTAGCGTCAGCAATGGTGCCGCCATGATCAGTCTCAAGGAGATACTCACCGTAAGTAGCGTAAGCGTTTCCTGCAAGGTAGATAGCACCACCGTTCATGCCCTTATTGCCAAGAGTCTTAACACGTGGACCGCCGCCGCCTGTCCAGTCGTCACCGCCCCATCCGCAGTTTGCGCCTGGGTCACGCATATTGCCGTTGTCACGATAAATCTTCCAGCCAGTGCCGTGTGCAGGAGCGTATTCGCCTTGTGTGCTTGCGAAGTCGCCCTTAGCGATAATCTCTGTCTCAGCCTTTTCGCCCTCAGTCTCTTTTACAGAGTAGAAGTCGAATCCACCAACGAACATACCGTTGTAGCCTGTGGTGAGAAGAGTATATTTAACGTGGTAGTTTCCGCCTGCAGAAGTGAAACTGATAGGGCACTCATCAAACTTAAAGCCATCGGTATTTCTGTCCTTTTCACCAGCGACAGATGGTGAGAAGTTCTCAGTAGCCACAACTTCGTTTGCGCTGTTAAGAATGTCTACCTGTATGTTAGAAGCGTTAGACCAGTAAGCGAGCAGTGAACGAAGTTCTACATTGCCAGCAGGAATCTCTACCTCAGCAGTAGTAACTGAACCCTCGCCGTTGCTTGCACGAGTGTAGATACCCTTACTTGTCTGTGATGCCTTAGTATCGAATGTACGACCGCCAGAACCGTATGATGTGCCGCCAGGGCGTTCCTCACCGTCAGAGTAAACTGTCCAGCCTTCAGGTATAGCACCTGCTGCTGCGTCAGGGAATATGCATGAACCCAGTTTTGTGTAAACAGTCTCGGCAACCTGCACCTTACCTACCTCGAATGTAGTGGTAAAGTCAGTGTCGAACGCCTGAATACCCACAGCCGATGTTACGTCAGATACGCTAACCTTGTATGAACCCTTTGTGAATACCTTACCATCCTTACGTCTGAATGTGAGGGTCTCGCTGCCTTCGTCAGACGCCTCGGTAACTATTTCGAGTTCCTCGTCGTCGTTAAGCTTAGCTACCAGCGGTGTGCCATTAGGATCTGTGGTGAGCACCTTTCTGTCGAAGGTGAACGATACCTCGTTGCCGCCTTCTGCAAGGTTGAATGATCCGTCAGCAGGAAGTGTAGAAACCAATGCAGGGTCTCTATATTCAAAAGATACATTCTCGCCAACTCCTGACAGGTATGATGCGGTCTCGTCTACGAAGTCTTGTACTGCGCCTTCTGGAGCAAGGTCACCCTTGTACTGTACTTGATGCTGCTCGTCTGTAGGGTTATGGAAAGCCACCTCCAACTTAGCGTCTTCGCCATCGATAGCATAGTCGTCAGAGATGAAGATATACATAAAGCCGTCGTCGCGAAGTTCTACGCTCACGATAGGCACTTCCTCTCCGTTAATCTTAACAGTGGCGGTACCTTCTGGCATAAGGAGTGTGCCTGTGGTACGGCTTGCGGCAACGAGGTCTTTCACGTTAGTGCCATAACCGAAGTCTACACGTATAACGCTGCCCTCATAACCTATACCAGCGATGCCACTCTCTACGAGGTCAACCTCATCGAGGTAGAACATACCAGGGTTATATACATTGAATGTAGCGAAGTACTTATCCTCCAGTGGGTCTCTGTCAGGGTGATTATTGGCGTAGGTGTCCTTTTGCAACTGGTTGCTTGCGAAGTAGAACATCTTAGTGTACTTCTCATAATTCTCAGGGTTGAAGTAAGAAACCTCATATCTGAACTCATTTCCGTTAGCATCGAGCAATGGAATGTCAGCGTTCTCTCCACCTTGCATGAGAGCGACACTCATCTTACACTTTTGATCTGCGCTACCATCGTTCCATGTGTTAGAACCTTTGAAACGCCATGAGAGGCGATAACTCTTACCTTCTTCAAGTGGAAGGTTACGGAACTTAACGGCACGCATCCACCAGTTGTTATGCTGTGACAGGTCGGAGTTACCTTCAGAATCGTTGCCTGGGCTTACGTTCATCATGCTGAGGCTACCTGCGCCAGCAGCAGGGTCTTCGTCTGTCACGCCAAATTCATCAGAACCATTATCGTTTGTGATTTGGTTGATGTACTCGTAGTACGCCTTTTCGTCTGCGCCTTTTGTTTGGGCAGCATCGAAGCCTTCGTGAAACACTTGCGTCTGAGCGTTGGCACTAAGACCGGCTGCGAGCATCATACTTAGGTTAAGTAAGTTTTTTTGTTTCATAACTGAATGTTGGTTTTAGTGAATATAATTCATTCTTTTTGTTTTAGCCTTTGTAGAACTTTTTTGTTTCAGTCTTTGTAGAACGGAAAATAGTTTTTATTGAACGGTAAACGTTGTTGGAACTGTATTCTTCGTTTCTCCTGCTGCAAAATTATATATAATGTAAAAAAAGAATTTGTTGTTTTGTTTCAAAAAGTTTATCATTTGTACCAAAATGCATAAAAAAAGGCATTTTGGTATTAATGAAAATATAAATGAAACGAAAAAGAAAGTGTATAAGGTAGAAAAGGAGTATCTTTGCAATGTAATTAAGAAAAAGATGTTTTTAGAATAAAGTTAGTAGTTAGTATTAGTTAGTTAGTAACAGTTGCTGGTTGAAGCAATTGATGATTAGTAAACATCCAACGACATGGATCCAAAGGCGTTTGGGTTTCGTTGGATGTTTTTTCTAATCTTTTCAAATGCATACAGCACACGGACCAACATACGAAGACGAAGGCTTTTGCAGTATATAATAAATAAATGCAGTATATAAAAGTATATAATATATAAATAAGGTATAACCCAAAACTGATATATGAAAAAAATATTAATTCTACTAATCTGCGCAATGCAGACAATGGTGTCGCTCGCAGAGGGCGACGCCACCTTCCGTTATTTTAGTTATGAAGGCAAGGACACAAGGTTTAATAAGACCTATGACCCTGCGCGACAATATCTCAATCCGGTAATAGCAGGCTTCGCCCCAGACCCATCTATCTGCCGCAAGGGAGATACTTACTATCTCGTGAACTCCTCATTCAGTTTCTTCCCAGGTGTGCCTATCTATAAAAGTAAGGACCTTGTGAACTGGCAGAGCATAGGCCATGTGCTCGATAGAGAGAGCCAACTGCCCTTAGGTAAGCAGAAAGTGAGCGGGGGTATCTTTGCCCCTGCCATATCATATAATGAGAAAAACAAGACTTTCTACATGATAACGACCAACGTTGGGGCTGGAAACTTCTACGTTAAGAGCAAAGACCCAGAGAAAGGCTGGAGCGACCCTATCTATTTAAGAAAGGTGGGAGGCATCGATCCTTCCTTCTTCTTCGATAAAGATGGCAAAGGTTATATCGTGAATAACGATGCCCCTGTGGGCGGTCCAGACTATAACGGTCAGCGTAGCATCATGTGTCACCGCTTCAGTGTGGAGGGCGATAGCGTCATTGGCGACCAGGTAGAGATACTGCGAGGTGGTACCCACGTACAGAAGAACCCTATATGGATAGAAGGACCACACATGTTCCGAGTAGGAAAGTACTACTATCTCATGTGTGCCGAAGGCGGAACGGGCGAATGGCACAGCGAGGTCATACTGCGTTCTAAAAGTCCTATGGGACCTTTTGAGGAGTTTTCTGGCAATCCTATCCTAACACAGCGCACAGGTCTTGACCCTAACAGAGCAGACTATGTATCAAGTGCCGGTCATGCTGACATCGTACAGACACCGAAAGGCGACTGGTGGGCGGTGTTCCTCGCTTGCAGACCGTATGACAATGATAAGTATTACAATACGGGTCGCGATACCTATATGCTTCCTGTGACATGGAAAGACGGTTGGCCAGTGATACTAGAGAAGGGGAAGGCTATACCAACAGTGGTAGATTATAAGGGCGGTACCATCGCACCAAAGACCGATGAAACCGCGCATTTAACTGGAAATTTCGCTTATACCGATGATTTTAAGGGCGAGAAACTGCACCATCGTTGGCTCACCCTGCGCAATACGCAACCTGGTGTTTACGCTTTGACGGCAGAGGGAGTAAAGATAAAGGCAATGCCTGTAAACATTACGCAGAGGGAAAAACTCTCCGCTCTCTTCACACCACAGCAACATACTACCTTTTGTGCAGAGACACAGGTGGCGTTTACACCGTCTTCTGAGAAAGAAATGGCAGGATTAGCATTGCTGCAGAACGAGGATTACAACTTCACCTTCGGTAAAACAATGCTTAAAGGTGGCAAGATAGCCGTGGTGCTGACACGTATGGAGAAGACACCTGTGGCGGTATCAACCGTAGTGCTCAGTGAGAATGATGCACAAAAGCCATTGAAACTGAAGATAGAGGGCGATGGAGGACTCTACGACTTCTCTTATTCCGTAGACGGAAAGACATGGTCTCTTGTGGCGAAAGGAGTGGATGCCACTAACCTTACAACTAACAAAAGTGGCGGTTTCATCGGTGCTTGCATAGGACTTTACGCTACATCAAACAAGTAGTACATTACATGTGCTGTACAATCACTATGCTTTCGCATCGCAATAATACCCAAATCGCAAGTCGAAAGCATAGTGATCGCAATATGATTTGAGCGTGATTACGTTTCTAATGCGAAAACCTGGAAAAGCAAAGCGAAATGAATAGAATCATACTTTTTTTCTTCATAATGTTACCTCTGCTTCCTGTCAATGCGAGAACTCTCTCGTTTGACAGGGGGTGGAGTTTCTGTCTGTGCAAGGATTCTGAGGAATTGCTTACCGTGTTGCGTTCTGTTGGAGTGACGGACAATCCGTTACTTAATACGAATACGCCTGTGGTAAAAAACAAGGTAACGGTTGATACTGAACCCGAACAGGCAAAAGCGCCCGATGCTGAGGCTATAAAAAAAGTGAAAAGTGTTACGGATAATGGCAAGTTTCGCTCTGTAGAGATACCCCATGACTGGAGTATCGAACTGCCGTTCGACCCCAAGGAAGGCGGTTCGGCAGGTTATCTGCCTGGCGGACAGGGGGTGTACGTAAAGAATTTTACACTGCCCGAGGGCAGTATGGGCAAGGATAAGAAGTACATCGTGCAGTTCGATGGTGTCTATCATCGTGCTACGGTGTGGGTGAACGGACATAAGTTGGGCTATCATGTATATGGCTACACAGGCTTTGAGTATGACATGACGCCCTATCTGAACGTAAATGGCGAGAACACGATAGTGGTTCATGTCAACCGCATGGAGCAGTCACGCTGGTATACAGGCTCTGGCATCTATCGTCATGTGTGGGTTAAGGCGGTCAACGCTACCCACCTGAAGAGCAATGGCATCTCTGTCGTTCCCACGCTCAACGCTGATGGTACCGCTACCGTATGCGTAACGGCAGACATTGACGTGGCAGAGAAAGACAATGGACAGCGTTTTACCGTCACTAATAGAATATTAGGTGGAAAGAAAAGTAAGGGCTTTACGGAAAAAACGGTAATAAACAACCCTCGTCTGTGGTCTACCATAGACCCTTATCGCTACACCGTGCGCACCCAACTGCGTGACGCTAAGGGCAGGGTAATAGACGAACAGGATACCCACTTCGGCATACGCACCGTGCGCTTTGATGCAGACAAAGGTTTCTTTCTCAACGGAAAGAGCATGAAACTGCGCGGTATGTGCCTGCATCAAGATATGGGCAGCCTCGGAGTAGCCGTACCAGACCAAGCGTGGGAGCGCAGACTGAAGGCGATGAAGAACATAGGCTGCAATGCAGTGCGCTGTTCTCATAATCCGCCATCACCTGAATTTCTCGAAATATGCGACACTCTCGGACTCTTAGTGCTTGACGAAGCCTTCGATAAGTGGAAGTCTGGCTACTATGCTCCGTTCTTCGACGACTGCGCTAAGCAAGATATCGCCGACATGGTGCTGCGCGATCGCAATCACCCCTCGGTCATAGTCTGGAGTATAGGCAACGAAGTTTCTGAGGCATGGCTCGACACAGACGAGGGAGTGGAGCGTGCCCGTATGCTCAATGCTGTGGTAAAGAGTCTTGATACCACACGCCCAACGATGGTAGCGTGTCAACAAGGGTTTCAAGACAAGTTCGGCGAGGTGACAGACCTCGTAGGATACAACTACTTGGAGCCACGAATGATAGCCGACCATAAGCGTCATCCCGAAAGAAAGATGTTCGTATCAGAGGCTTTCCCATATTATTCTGGACTGCGAGAGGATGTAGTTCGTGATTATGTGGAGTACAATCCGTGGCATTTTGTGGAGGAAAACGACTTTATTGCTGGCTCGTTCGTATGGGCAGGTGTGGACTATCTCGGAGAGTCCTCACCGTGGCCAGCCAAGGGGTGGTGCTCATGCCCGTTCGATATGACACTAAAGGAGCGCCCACAAGCGGCTTTCTATCACCCTGCTTGGCAGCCAGAGAAGGACTATCTGAAACTGATGGTGCGCGATAACTGCTTTAATCAGGCTATAGGAACAGACCATTGGCAGTTCCCTCCAATGGCAGATACGTGGGATTTGCCATACAAGGATACACGAATTGTGGAGGTAAGATGTTACACCACGTGCGACTCTGTGCAGTTCTACTTCCCTACATGGAGCAACCCACAGTTGCCTCTGAAGATGAGAGTGACCAAGGACTATCCCGATAACTGCATAAAGGTGATGCTGCCGTCACGTGAGGGCAAGATACTCGCTGTGGGTTACAAGAACGGACAGCCCGTAATGCGTGACTCATTAGAAAACCATGGCGATGTGGCTGACGTGAAGTTTGAGATTGACAATGCCACTTTGGTGGTGCAACAGCCAGATTTTTGTGAGGTGAAGACAAACAAACCGCAGTTGGCGAACGTAAGGTTCACGCTCGTGGATAAGGACGGTCGCACACAGCAGATGCTGCCACGAAAGTTCAAAGTGACTACAGAAGGACCTATAAGACTGTTAGGTGTGGAGACGGGAGACATGAGACGCATGGACTCTTGGCGCACCACGGAACTCACAACCTACTTCGGTGAAGGCTTCATCAGACTGCAATCTACCGATGAGGCGGGCATCGCGAAGTTGATAGTGAGCGTGGAAGGCTTTGATAAACCGTTTGTAAAGGAAATAAGAATCAACGCTAATAAAACGAAAAAGTAGTCTGAAGCATTAGCGAAAGATTAATGTCCGATTAGTGGAAGTAAACATTTAAAAAAGAAAAATTAACGAATGAGAAAAACGATATTACTGATATTGTTGTGCTGCATAGTCACTCTCAATGCTAAAACCGTTAAGGGAGGCAACGGACTATGGCTGAAACCTACTGACGAAGTGGAGATAGACAAGCCTGTTAACAGCCCCTTCACGCTGCGACTGCTTGACCATTGGGACAACCCCGACGGCACAATAGAGCGTGGTTACGCTGGGCACAGCATATTCTGGAAGCCTGATGGCATGGCAAACCTTGATGTAGTGCGCAACTATGCCATTCATTGTGCCTCGGTAGGCATCAATGGTGCAGTGCTCAACAATGTCAACGCTAAACCCTTTATGCTTTCGTCGGCCAAGTTAAAAGAGACAAAACGCATTGCCGACGTGCTGCGTCAGTATGGCATAAAGACCTATCTCTCCGTCAATTTTGGTTCACCTAAGGCACTCGGAGGACTGTCAACAGCCGACCCTTTAGACAAGAAAGTGGTGGCATGGTGGCATAAAAAGGCTAAGGAGATATACAAATTGATACCCGATTTCGGTGGTTTCCTCGTTAAAGCCAACTCAGAAGGCGAGCCAGGACCTATGGATTACGGCAGAACACACGTGGACGGAGCCAATATGTTGGCAGATGCGCTGAAGCCATACGGCGGAATAGTGATGTGGAGAGCGTTTGTATATAATGCGAAAGCAAGTGATAGGGCGTCACAGGCGTATGAGGAATTTGTGAGATATGATGGACAATTCCGTGACAACGTTATCATTCAGATAAAGAATGGACCTGTAGATTTTCAGCCAAGAGAGCCTATGTCTCCACTCTTCTTTGCCTTGAAGAAGACGAAGATGATGCTTGAGGTACAGGTAACGCAGGAATATACTGGCGAGAGCATACACACTTGCTTCATGCCTTTCTATGACTGTCGCGCGCTGTACGATACTAATTATCGTACTGTTAACGCCAATATCGGAATTGAAGTGAAGAACCTTGTGGGCATAGCGGGCGTATCTAACGTTGGTGACACACCCACAATGTGCGGTTCTGTCATGGCACAAGCCAACTGGTACGGCTTCGGCATGATGGCATCACACCCGTATATGGACAAGAAAGAGATTGCGGAGCGATGGCTGAAAGCCACTTTTACGGCAGATACGGCTTTTGTTAACCCTATGACACGTGTGCTGATGGCGAGCCATGAGTCTGTTGTTAAGTACATGATGCCACTTGGTCTACATCATATCTTTGCTGGAGAACATCACTATGGACCAGAACCTTGGTACAGTCCACAGGGCTGTCGCGAGGATTGGTTGCCGCGTTACTATCATAAGGCGGCAAAAGACGGCATAGGTTTTGACCGTACAGACAATGGAGGGTCTGGCAACACAAGGCAGTATCCCGACACCTTATATAATATATATAATGATGTTGACCGTTGTCCAGAGCAGTTATTACTCTGGTTTCACCACCTGCCTTGGACACACAGACTACATTCTGGTGAAACCTTGTGGGACGGATTGTGTCATAAGTATGATGAAGGCGTAAGAGAAGCAGAAGCCTTTGCTGAGGTATGGCGTCAGATGAAGCCATACGTAAGGGCAGATGTTCATGCGGCACAGCAACGCCTTTTCGACCGTCAGGCGAAGGATGCATGGTGGTGGAGAGACGCTTGTCTGCTCTATTTCCAGCAGTTCTCTGGGCTACCGCTACCACTTGGCTCACCAATGCCGAGACATTCGCTGAAGCAACTGATGGACTTCCACCTCGATATGGATATCTATACTACGGCAGACGTAGACAAACTCGTAAATTAAAAATTAAAAGTTAAGAATTAAAAATTATGATAACGTTAAATCCGAAAGATGTAGTCGGATGGCAAAGCCATATAAACAGAATAAGGTAATCATAATTATTAACTTTTAATTCTTAATTTCTAGTTTTTAAATCAGTATGCATGTAATCATAATTCTTAATCTTTAATTGTTAACTCTTAATATAATACATATGCAAACATCATCGCAAGAATCTAAAGGCTTCTACAAGTTGTCGTGGCTTCAGCGCATAGGCTTCGGCTCAGGAGACCTTGCTCAGAACCTAATCTTCCAGGTAACGTGTATGTACCTGCTGTTTTTCTACACCGATATCTATGGACTTAACGAGGTAGACGTGTCGGTTATGTTCCTCGTAGGCAACATAGCCAACGTTGTTTGGGACCCTATCGTGGGCACACTCATCGACAAGAGCAATCCGAAACTTGGCAAATACCGCTCATACCTCGTATATGTAGGCGTGCCACTCTCTGGTTTCGCCATACTATGTTTCTATGATGGCTTTGCGCCTTCATTGCTTTATGCCTACGTAACGTACATAGCCATGACGCTGCTCTATACGTTTATCAACGTGCCTTACGGTGCTTTGAACTCCGCTTTGACCCGTGATACGGACGAAATAACCATCCTCACCTCCGTAAGAATGTTCATGGCGAACTGCGGTGGACTGGCAGTAGGCTCAGGTTTGCCTCTACTCATAGCGCATTTCTCTGACAGTGGCACGGAAGGACTGCCAAAAGACCCTAAGGCTTGGTTCATAACGATGGCTATTTACGGCACGGTAGGACTGCTACTGCTATTCTTCTGCTTCTCACAGTGTAAGGAGCGCGTGGTGATGGACGCCAAAGAGAGCGAGGATGTGAAGGTGTCAGACCTCGTAACAGAGTTTGTTCGCAATCGACCGCTACGTGTTATCGCTCTGTTCTTTATCACAGCGTTCGCCATGATGTCAATAGGCAATGCCGCAGGAGCCTACTTCGTGAACAGTAATCTGCACGGTACGCCCGAGCAACTGTCGTTATTCATGGGCTTAGGCTCAGCGCCAGCGTTCATATTCATGCCCCTTGTGCCTGCAATCAAGAAGGCAATAGGCAAGAAAAACATGTTCTTCGCCTTCCTGGGCATAGCCATACTGGGCATGGCGGCACTGTATGTGATAGCAAAGATGGAGCATCCGAACATGACACTCATCTATATTGCGCAGTTCATTAAGTCAACAGGTGTTATCGTTGCTACTGGATACATGTGGGCACTCGTACCAGAGGTAATCTCTTACGGTGAGTACACAAGCGGAAAGCGTATCGCTGGCATTGTGAACGCCTTGACAGGACTCTTCTTCAAGGCTGGCATGACGCTCGGAAGCGTTGTCGCACCAGCGGTATTGGCATACGTTTGCTACAACAAACAGGTGGTGGAACAAACACCATTGGCACAGGAAGGCATACTGTGGTTAGTATGTGTGATACCTGCCGCACTGCTTTTGCTCGCCATGGTCATTATCTCAAGATATGAATTAACCGACGAACGCATTGATGAGATAAACAAAGCGATAGAGGCAAGACACCAAAGCGCAGAATAAAAAGTACCAAATAAACATACAACAACAATATGAACATGAAGAAAATTTCATTAGCCTTTTTACTCATGCAGACGGTATTCCTCTCGTGCAACGCCCAAGGCTTGGGGGAGGCATATAAGGATTACTGGCGTACTGGCGTGAGTGTTAACCAGTGGGAGGTAGCGACAGACTCGCCTAAGCCTGGTGAGCATGGCGTGACAGGTTTTACAGGAATGGACCAAACCGCCAATTTCCCGCTGATAATAGATAATTTTAACTGGCTCGTAGCAGAGAATTCCATGAAGATGGAGAGCGTACACCCACAGGAAGGTATTTACGATTTTACAGATGCCGATAAGTTTGTAGACAAGGCTTTGGCGAGTGGAGTGAACGTAGTGGGGCACTGTCTGATATGGCATTCACAATGTCCGGCTTGGTTCTTCCTCGATTCAGAGGGCAAACAGGTAACCCCGGAGGTGCTAAGAAAGCGTATGAAGGAGCACATCTACACCGTGGTGAGCCACTTTAAGGGCAGAGTGAAGGCATGGGATGTAGTAAATGAGGCGTTTGAAGACGATGGAAGTCTGCGCAAAAGCAAGTTCTATGAGATATTAGGTGAGGACTTTATACCGTTAGCTTTCCAGTATGCGTATGAGGCAGACCCATCAATGGAACTGTATTATAACGACTTCTCCATGAACAAGTCCACGAAAGCGCGTGGCGTAGTCAATTTCTTCAAGCCGCTGATGGCAAAAGGTCTGCACGTTACCGCTATCGGATTGCAGGGGCATATGATTCTTGATTCGGACGATTACGTAAGCCAATATGCCAAGACCATAGACCTAATAAAGAGCGAATTGGGCTTGCCGTCACAGTTTACAGAACTCGATCTATCTGTACTGCCTAACCCCTTCGGCTTCTCTGGAGCCAATATAGCAGCAAACTTCAAGTACAGTGAGAAGATGGATCCATACAAGAAAGGAATTCCTGCCAACGTACAGAAGAAGGTAGACGACTTCTGGGTGGCGTTCTACAAGATGCTTCTTGAACGTAAGGAGAACGTGTTGCGCGTAGGATTCTGGTGCTTTAACGATGCTAACACATGGCGAAACAACTGGCCTATTAACGGAAGAACGGACTACCCAACGCTGTTTGACCGCAACAGTCAGCCTAAACCAACGATAAAAAAGTTGATAGAACTCGTAAAAAAATAATAAAAACACACGATACTATGGAAGGAAAAGCATATCTTTGGCCATCAGATTACATGGCAGACCCGTCAGTTCACGTATGGAACGACAGGCTTTATATATACCCATCCCATGACTGGGACGCTGGAGTAGGCGATGATGACAGTGGCGCAGAATACGAAATGAAAGACTATCACGTCTTCTCTACCGATGACCTCGAAGCAGTTTGCAGAGGAGAGAAGCAACTCGTAGACCACGGTTGCATATTGAAAGTAGAGGATATACCATGGGCGAGCCACCAACTGTGGGACAATGACGTGCAGGAGAAGGACGGAAAGTACTACATGTACTTCCCAGCTAAAGACAAAAATGAAATTTTCCGCACGGGAGTAGCTGTCGCTGACCGCCCAGAAGGACCTTTCGTGCCGCTCAATGACCCTATACACGGCTCATATTCTATAGACTATGCCGCTATGAAAGATGACGATGGAGAGACATACTTCTACTTCGGCGGCATCTGGGGTGGACAGTTGCAGTGGTATAAGGACAACAAACTCTGCTTTAACGAGTCAGGCATCGCTGCGCCACCTCCAGGAGATACCGAGCCAATCGTTCCTGCCAAGAAGTCAGAGTGCGACGCATTGCCATCACGAGTAGTACGCCTCGCACCCGATATGTTGCACTTTGCAGAGGAGCCAAAGCCAGTCGTCATCCTCGATAAGGACGGTAAACCGCTGAAGGCAGACGACCCACACCGTTTCTTTGAGGCGTCATGGTGCCACAAGTACAATGGTAAGTATTATTTCTCATACTCTACTGGCGACACTCACATGATATGTTACGCCATTGGTGACAATCCTTATGGACCATTTACATACCAGGGTGTTGTCTTGACTCCAGTAAAAGCAGGGTGGACAACGCACCATTGCATAGTAGAGTTTAAGGGGAAATGGTATCTTTTCCACCACGATTCAGCACCTTCTGGCGGTGTTAACAGCCTTCGTTCACTGAAAGTTTGCGAACTGCATTATAACGAAGACGGTACCATTCAGACCATAGAAGGATAAGTAATATTATTAAACTGACTTTATCAATTTTATTATTGTTAGAGTAACGTTATCTTGTGCAGTTTTTATCTCATCTTGCTACCTATTGGGGAGACATGAGGTAAGAATTGCACAATTTTTTTTCAGCATTACTAAAGATAATAAATAACTAAAATGTCATAAAAACTATATAGCAAAAGTGATGAACTCATAAGATGGCTTTGGCTGATTCACTCCATGCAATGCACTGTAAGTTGATGATATCCATTTGGCCGAATGCCCAGTACTGTCCTCAGAACGAGGACTTCAAGAATAGAGGTTGGATATTGCCTGGTGGTTCGGTATATGATGCCTACAATCCGCAATCCCGTTCGCTATATTGGGATTATGCCAACAACGAGTTTTTCAAGAACGGATTTGACGCCTGGTGGTGTGATTCCTCAGAACCTGTGGATGGTGACTGGAACAATCCGATGCACAAGGGATATGGTTACCAGAGCCATGCTGAGCGTTGGAAACTCAATACACAGGCTTTGAGCGATGTGTTGGGAGCAGAACGTAGCCAGACCTATTCGCTCTATCATGCCATGGGCATCTATGAGAATCAGCGACAAGTGACAGACGACAAACGTGTGGTCAACCTTACTCGTTCGTCCTACGCTGGTCAGCAGCGTTACTCTACCATTACTTGGAACGGTGACACCTATGCTTCTTGGGAGCGTTTTGCTCAAATGATACCTGCAGGCTTGAACTTCATGGCAACAGGTTGCCCTTATTGGACTATCGATGTGGGTGCTTTCTTCGTAGGTCCAGACAAATGGAATCGCTGGTTCTACAAGGGGGAATATCCAAAGGGATGCAATGACCACGCCTATCGTGAGCTATACACCAGAATGTTCCAGTATGCCACCTTCCTGCCGATGCTTCGCAGTCATGGTAGCGACACCCCCAGAGAGGTATGGAGATTCGGTAATCCTGGTGAGCCATTCTATGAAAGCATTGTCAACCATATCAGATTGCGTTATGAACTATTGCCATACACGTATTCTCTCGCCTCAAAAGTAACACGAGATGGCTACACTATGACGAGGACTTTGGCTTTTGATTTCGCAACAGATTCCACTGTTTACGACATCAAAGACGAGTTTATGATGGGACCTGCCTTCTTGGTAGCACCTATGACGAAGCCGTTGATGCGATATGGTGAGGCAAGTAGAAAGGTTTATCTGCCAAAGGCTGAGGCTGGTTGGTATGATTACTGGACAGACAAGCATGAGGAGGGAGGTAAGTGGATAGATGCTGCTGCTCCTATCGAACATTCTCCTTTGTATGTGAAGGCAGGTAGCATCATACCTTTCACCGTTTGTCAACAATATACAGGTGAGCATACAGACGCTCCATATACCATTAAGATATATCCGGGCGCCGATGCCGACTTCGAGATTTACGAGGATGCTGGCGATGGTTATGCCTATGAGAAGAACGCTTTTGCCACATATCGCTTGCATTGGGATGATAAGACAAAGACTTTGAAGGTCGGTGCAAGAAGAGGAAAGTTTCCAAACATGGTGAAGGAAAGACAACTTAATGTTGTGCTTCAGGATGGAAGCAAGAGAACTGTTGTATATAAAGGAAAAGAAATAGAGATAGATTTTAAGAATAATAACAATTTAGTACAATGAGAAAGATGATAAACCACGACCTCTTTAAATTTGTTGCAGGTGGTTGTTGGGGCAAGGAAATGCTTGCCGTAACAATTCTCTTGTCAACCTGTTTCGTAGCGTTTGCGCAGAACTTGCAACATGCATACAAATCTCCTAATGGTAAGATAGAGTGGAGGACAGAGGGCAATGCAAGCCAAGTGAAGGCTTTTGACATCTCTTATCGTGAAGGCGCGAGAGAAAAACAAGTGTTGAACATTACAGGTTATGGCTTGTTAACCAAGGATGGAGGTGGCAGAAGTCTCGTCTTGAAGAGCGTTTCAGAGCCAAGACATATCTCTGAAAACTACCAGATGTTGGTGGGAAAGAAGAGTGAGTGTAAGAATGAGGCAAACGAAATAGTCTATACCTTTGTCGATGATTTGCAACGACCAATGTACATGAGGGTTCGCCTTTATGATGATGGTGTAGCATTCCGCTATGAGTTAGAAGGGTTGCAGCATACTGCCATCACAGAAGACATGACCACTTATCATATCGCAGAAGGTACACGTCGCTGGTTTCAACAGTGGAACGAGGCGTATGAGGACTTCTTTCCGATGAGTATAACGGGAAAAGGAGGAAAACAGCATTGGGGATATCCATGCCTGTTGCAAGAGGATGAAGTGTTTGCCTTGATTACAGAGGCTGGCATTGAGCGTTACAATAGTGCCTCGTCTTTGAAAAATGAACTGAATCCTGAGGATTATCATGTGTTCTTGGACGAGAATATGCAGCGTTATTCAGGTGCTTGGAATACGCCTTGGCGAGTTATCATCATAGGCAAGAAACAAGACTTGGTGGCATCTACCTTGGTTACGGATGTCAGTGCGCCTTGTCGTCTGAAGGATACTTCATGGATTCATCCAGGAAGTGTGAGTTGGATATACTGGGCTTACAACCATGGCAGCAACGACCTGAATATCATAAAAAAATATGTCGATTTGGCGAAGACTTTGAAGTTGCCATACGTTTTAATTGACGCGGAATGGGATGAGATGAAGAATGGCGCTACCATTGAAGAGGCTTTGCAATATGCCAAGGACAATGGCGTCAAGCCTTTGCTATGGTACAACTCTTCAACAGCATGGATAAAGGCATGGGGAGCACCAGGACCTCACGACAAACTGAATGCCCCTGAGAAACGGGAGAAAGAGTTTGCTTGGTTGGAGAAGATGGGCGTGGCAGGAGTGAAGATAGATTTCTTCGCAGGCGACAAACAGGAAACGATGGAGTATTGTATAGACCTCTTGGAATGTGCGGCACGCCATCATCTCACAGTCAACTTTCATGGTGCTACCGTTCCACGCGGGTGGCAACGCACTTATCCTAACTTGCTCTCTACCGAAGCCGTATATGGTGCGGAGTGGTATAACAATAAGCCTGATTTGACCAACAAGGCGGCTTGTCACAACGCCACCTTGCCATTTACACGAGGTATCATTGGCTCGATGGATTACACCCCTTGTACGTTCTCAGATTCTCAGCATCCTCATATTACAACGCATGCTCATGAGTTGGCTTTGCCTGTGCTTTTCGAGTCAGCGTTGATGCATTGGGCGGACAAACCAGAGAGTTATCTCGTCCAACCCAAGGAGGTGCAGAACTTTATCACTAACCTGCCTACTACATGGGACGAAACCCGTTTGTTAAGTGGGTATCCTAGCGAAAGCGTTGTCATGGCTCGTCGTAAGGGGAATGTTTGGTATGTGGCAGGCATCAATGGTAAGGATGAGCCTCAAAAACTTGCTGTGGATATTCCTTCTCTCGCAGTTGGTAACGCTAAGGTCATGTTATTTGAGGATAGCGGAAAGGCAATGCATCCTTGGAAGATATCAAAGCGAAAGGTTTATGAATTGAACAACTCGATGCTGTTGCAGCCACGTGGCGGTTTTGTGATGGTAATAAGAAAATGGTAAATTTGGGAAATATCGTAAAAGAGCCTTAATTGCATTGCAATTAAGGCTCTTTTACGTTGTAATCACTATGTGATTGCAGTGTGAAAAGGCTGTGATTACGTTGTAATATCTATGATGTAGATTTATTGACTGGCTATGTTGTTGATAGATAGGTGATTATGCCGTTCTGGTATCAGAAGCCTCTGAAATGGTAAATTTGGGAAATAAAAAAAGCAGTTACGAAGAAATCGTAACTGCTTTTCGGTGTGGGCCATCTAGGGCTTGAACCTAGGACCTCCAGATTATGAGTCTGTTGCTCTAACCAACTGAGCTAAAAGCCCGACACAATTGTTTTAATTGCGTTGCAAAGGTACTCCTTTTTTTTGAATTATCCAAATTTTTTTCTGATAAAGTTAGGATGTTATGTAATTTTTTATCGATTGGTTTTATAAAACTGACGTTTTGTAACGATTTTGGCAGTTTGTAGCGCATGAAATATTACTTTATTAAATGGAAGGTGTTGCCAGGTAGTGATGTCACGATGCCTTTCATCTCCATAGAGAACATTAATGACGCTATAGTGCCGATAGACAGTCCTGTATGCATGGCTATGGTGTTAGATTGGCAGTCACCATGCTCCTTTAATGTGTTGACAATAGTTTCTTCGTCAGGCGTAAGGGTAGGGAAGAGAGAACGCTCTATGCCATGTTTTCGTGCGCTGATTAATAGTTTTTCATCATGCCATCCCATTGCTTTCATGATGTCGTCGGCACACGTAAGCAGCATCGCCTTGTTGTCACGAATAAGTTCGTTGCAACCTTTGCTGTATTCAGCGTTAACGGGTCCAGGTACGGCAAAGACCTCACGATCATAGTCTTGCGCCAGTCGTGCCGTAACAAGACCGCCACCGTGCGTTGCGCTTTCTACGACAATGGTTGCATCGCTCATGCCTGCTATGATGCGGTTACGCTGAAGGAAGTTACGTGCTTCGGGGCGTGTGCCACTGACATATTCTGTTATCACGGCACCATGTTCCTTTATCATCTTCTCTGCCTCGGTGCGGTGTAGGTTGGGGTATAACCTGTCTTGACCGTGGGCTACTATCCCTATGGTCGTGATGCCATTGTTGATACACGCACGATGGGCGCAGATGTCTACACCGTATGCCAGTCCGCTCACTACCACCACATTAGGACACATCTCTCTCAGGTCGCTGATAAAGCGGTTAATAAAATCCTTTCCGTAGGTGGTGCATTGGCGAGTGCCTACGATATTTATGATATGATTGGCATTGAGGTTGCTGTTGCCGCGTGAATATAACACTAATGGTGCGTCAGAACAGTTTTTAAGTCTGTTAGGATAATCGTTACTATCTATAGGGATAATCCTGACGTTGTGTTTTTCACACCATTTCTGCTCCTCCTCCGCCTTCTTTTCGTAGAACGAGATGTCACCACTCATGAATGCAACCAGTGGGGCGGAGGCATCAGGTAAAATGTCGCGCAGATGCGTTCGGCAGTCAAGGATGTTGAGTGCTGAGCCTGTCTTACTGTAAAGATGAAGGGCGTTCGTAAGCGACAGTTTGCTTGTGGCAAGCAGAGAGAGGGTTATTAATGCTGTAGTCTCGTTCACGTCGGGCGGTTATTATGGAGTATCTTTTTCTTGCAGAGGGAAATCTTGTATATAAGATGGTTTATCTTGTATATAAGAACTGTATCAGTGACTGACCTACAGCCTTCATGGTAGCAGCGTCAATACTGTTCATGTCGTCGTAACTGGTGTGCCATGTAGGACCGAATCCGCTCTGCTCACAGTCAGGGTAATATGATATAATGTCGATAGTAGGTATTCCTGCCTCATTCAGTGGCTTGTGGTCATCGGTAACGGTGAATCCGTCTTGCGTAATGAAGTATGAGGAATATCCTGCGTCAGCAGCCGCCTGCCATACCTTTTCCATAGTGTCGTTAGCGTAATGTTTAGATAGTCCTTCATAGTAGAAGTGCGCTCCCTGACCTCCTACCATGTCAAGCAGTATGCCGAGAGAGTACTTTGTCGTTGCTCCACCGTTGCCCTTGGCAGGACTTTCGGGTAAGTTCTTAGCAAAGAATTGCGCTCCTAACGCCCATGTGTCTTCAGAGTCCTTGACACCAGACCACTCAGGGGCACCGTAATCCTCTGCATCGAAACATACGAAGTCTATGCCGTAAGCGAGAGACTTTGCGCCATTGCCGGTGGAATCGCCATTTTTCGCCATTTCATCGATGCTACGTGCTAACTCTAACATTACCGCAACGCCTGATGCACCATCGTTAGCCGCCATCACGGGGGTACGCCATTTAGTAGAGTCTGGGTCGTTGTCAGCCCATGGTCTGCTGTCCCAGTGAGCGCAAATCAGTATGCGCTCTGCTGCTTCGGGGTTGATACGCGCTATGATGTTGGTAGAGCGGAGCATCTTACCGTCCCATCCTTCCAACTTTGTCTTTTGCGTAATGACGTCGCATCCATACGCTTTAAACTGGCGTATAATCCATTCTTCGCACTCGTCATGGGCGTTACTGTTCATGGTTCGTGGTCCGTATGTGCATTGCTTAGCGCAGAAGTGCAATGCGGAATCAGCGTTAAAAGAAGGTCCTGCAAGCTCTATCTGAGAGTCTTCAGACTGTGCTGCCTGAGTCTTCTTACCACTGTTGCACGCTGTAAGTAATAGGATAAGCAGCAGTGATGGCAGTATGGCAACTGCTTTCTGTATGCGTTGTGATAATGATGTAAGCATAAGAACTATGGTTGTTTGTAGTATTTGGGTGGTTCTATAAATCACCACCGTTAAACGAAAATATTTTTACATAATGACGTTTTGTCATCTTTGGGGCTCTTTTCGGTCCAGAACGTAAATTCTCTCGGTCGTTATGCATGGCATAAGTCAATGGTCTTTACGCCCCCTCCGCTCCGCTGTGCTTCGCTTCTCCCACGTTTGTCGGGGGAGAGCAACCTTCGCTCATTTGCGCTTTGACCTCGAAAAAAACTCGAAATATAACAAAACTAATTCATAGAACCACCCATTCAGAAATGGCAGATGACTTACTTGGCGTATTGCTGCACGCTGTTCATGACACGAAGCCAGTTGCCTCCCCATATTTTCTCTATGTCCTCGTCAGAGAAACGCTTCTTCAACAGGTAGCGAGTGAAGTTTATTATCTCTGAGGCATTAGCCATACCAGGCACTCCTCCGTCGCCGTCGAAATCGGTACCTATACCAACATGGTCAATGCCCATAATCTTTATAGCATGCTCTAAATGTGCGATTCCATCGAGGATGTCAGCTTCTGTGAGCGTATTGGCAGACCCCTTGAGCACCGTTCCTGAAGGTTTAAGGAAACCGTGGTAGAACGTAGTGTGTGCAACACCGCCCTTTTTGGCGAGCGCACGCAGTTGGTCATCGGTAAGATTGCGTGGATGGTCGCACAGAGCACGGCAGTTAGAGTGAGAGCAAACGATAGGAGTCTTGCTTATCTCCAGTGCATCATAGAATGAGTCTTCACCGCCATGACTGAGGTCTACCATAATACCTAGACGGTTCATCTCGGCTATTACCTGCGCTCCGAAGGCTGAAACGCCACCGTGTGTATGCACAGTACGGGCGGAGTCGCATATTAAGTTATCACCATTGTGACACAATGTGATGTACGTTACGCCACGTTTAGCGAAGTGCTCTATGTTATTAAGGTCGTGCTCTATTGCCAATCCGTTCTCAATACCGAGCACAATGCTCTTTTTTCCTGCCTGTTTGTTGCGTCGAATATCGTCAGAACAGCGTGCGAATGCTACGTGCTCAGGTGCTTTCTGAATGATTTTGCCGATTTCATCGAATATAAAGTCAGCGTAATCCTTGGGCGAATCAATGTCGAAGTCTACCATGTCACGGAAGCATTTGCTGTCTTTCGTGGCTCTTCCGTCAAGGCTTCCTGGCGGTTGTGGTAGGTAACAAACCATGAAGGTAGCGTCTTGTCGTCCCTCTGTCATCTTATGTAAGTCTACCAATATGCGTGGATCACGCTTGGTAAAGTCTACACCTTGGTGGAAGAACATTGGCGTGTCGCAGTGCGTGTCGATAATATTGAAGCGTGAATGTAACTCCTTTGCCTTGCTGAAGAGTCCTGCTTCCTTTACTAACCAACGGAAGATAGGCAGTCCATCGTCACCTAACCATTCAGGATGCCACTGCACTCCCATTATGGCTTTGCGTTCACTGCTCTCCATAGCCTCTATTAAACCATCGCTGCTTGTCGCTATTGTGCGGAAGTGAACACCAGGGTTGTCTACCACTTGGTGGTGGAAAGAGTTGACAAAGAGGGTTAATGGTTCAGTGTTAATGCTTTCTGAGGCGGTGTTATTGTTGCCTTCCTCGTCTAATTTAGTTTCTTCCTTATATATATTATATAAAGTGGAGTTCTTTTCTATGCTTATGCTGTGCGTCGGTTCGCACCTGTCAGCGTCTTGAGAGTGCTTGATAGGATGGCGTTCACTATATCCTTCAACCTCATTAAGGTCTTGTGCAACGTGACCTTTGAGTGCCATTGCTAACGTCTGCATGCCTCTACAGATTCCTAGCATAGGTATCTGGCGATTGAAAGCCATGCGTGTCAGCAGCAGTTCGGCACGGTCTCTTGTTGCGTTTATGTTATGAAGACGTGTAGAAGGCTCTTCTCCGCACCATAAAGGATTAAAGTCTCCTCCGCCCGACAGTATGATACCGTCAAGACGGTTGAGCGTGTCGGCTATCACATCCGCATCGTCAATGGGTGGGATGATAACCGGCACGCCCCCTGCCGCCACCACTTGTTTGTGGTAAGCGTCACGTATGTTCACGTCAATGTCGCTATGATTGCCCGTAATACCGATAACAGGCTTTTTGTTTTTGTGCGGCAGTTGTGAGTAAACCTCTTCTGTAAGTCTGTCTAAAGAGAAAGAATTCATTCTTGTTCTTCGATATGAATAGGCACGTCTCTCATTATGCTTGTGTCGAGAGATATAAGTGTTTCGGTTGAAACGACACCGTCAATAGACTGCAGTGTGCCATTAAGCAGTTCCATAAGTTGCTCGTTGTCGCGTACGTACAGTTTCACCAGCATGGTGTAAGGGCCTGTGGTGAAGTGACATTCTACGATTTCTGGTATCTTAACGAGTTTCTTTACTACGTCTTTGTACATTGAGCCACGTTCCAATCTGATGCCAACGTAAGTGCAAGTGCGGTAACCTACTGCTCTTGGGTCAACCTGAAAACCGCTGCCTGTTATTACGCCTTCGGCCTTTAGACGCTCAACACGTTGGTGGACGGCTGCTCTTGATACGCCACATTCGTCTGCTACGTCCTTGAATGCCATGCGTGCGTTAGTTGACAGGATAGACATTATCTTCCTGTCGAGTTTGTCAACTTTTTCCATTTCTATTGGTTATCTTGTTTAGATAGTTTACATTTTGACAACAAAAGTACTGCTTTTTGTTGAAACTTGCAACAAAAAGCAGTACTTTTTTGTATTATTGCTGTTATAGATGCCAGTTATTGTACTCTCATCTTTAGTGCTTTGTTCTCTGCCGCTTCCATAATCTCGCGTTCTCCGGGTCCTTTGTCGTTGATGCCACAGAGGTGTAGTATTCCGTGTATTATGACACGATAGAGTTCTTCTTCATACGTTTTGTTGAAGAGTTCGGCATTTGAACGTACGGTATCAAGCGAAATGACGAGGTCACCGCTGATGATGTCGTCCTCATCATAATCAAATGTTATGATGTCCGTATAGTAATCGTGTTGCAGGTATTCCCTGTTTACTTCCAGTATTTTCTCATCGTCACAGAAGAGATAGCCTATTTCGCCCACTTTTCTTCCGTAGTCGGCAGCCACTCTTTTAATCCATGCTGATGTATCGCGCTTGCGAATCTTCGGCATTTTGACATTTTCTGAACTGTAAGTTATCATATTCTGTATCTTTTTAATATTCTCTTATGTTGTGGACACGTGTTATGGCATGTTGTGGACACGTGTTATGGCAGAAACTTTGTTACGTCTTTGCCGAAGTATTGCAGTGTGCGCACTGCTGTGGATGAGAGTGCTGCCAGTTCTGGTCGGGCAAAGAATGTTACCGTTTCCAGTCCATCTCCCAGCAGACTGTTGTACTCCGCTTGGTCTCGTTCGTACTCAAAATCTTTCACTGAGCGTACACCTTTCACCACAGCCACTGCGTCATAACGTTTTGCAAGGTCAGCAGCCATGTCGGAATAAGCCTCTACTACAACTCGTGGTTCATCTTTATATACCGCTGTTATCTGGTCAATACGTTTCTGGATGTCGGCAACATCGCCCTTACTTGGATTATATCCTATCCCAATTACTATGCGGTCAAAGACCTTTAGCGCACGATTTACTATGTCAGCGTGGCCTATGGTGAAAGGGTTGAATACTCCTGTAAAGATAGCAGTTCTCATAATCTAATAGTGTCTAATCGAAGAATGTTGGTGAGAGAATGTTGCTTCCTGTGCGATGAGGGTCTCTGCCGAGGTGGGCGTAAGCCATTTCTGTTGCCATTCTGCCGCGTTGTGTGCGTTTTATGAAGCCTTCCATGATGAGATATGGTTCATATACGTCCTCCACTGTGCCTGCATCCTCGCCTATGGCGGTAGCGATAGTACCTACGCCGACAGGTCCTCCTTGGAATTTATCAATTATTGTCAACAGAATTTTGTTGTCAATCTCGTCCAGTCCGTACTCATCGATGTTAAGAGCCTCCAGTGATACTTTGGCTATAGCCATGTCAATGCTACCGTTTCCTTTAACCTGTGCAAAATCGCGCACACGTCTTAGCAGTCCGTTTGCTATACGCGGCGTACCGCGTGAGCGCCTTGCTATCTCGCCACAGGCCTCTTCGCTGATAGGCACATTGAGAAGATTTGCTGAGCGTTTGATAATTTTTGCAAGGGTCTTAGGGTCATAATACTCTAAGTGCATATTGATGCCGAAGCGTGCTCGCAGTGGTGCTGTGAGCAGACCGGAACGTGTTGTTGCTCCTACAAGGGTGAATGGGTTGAGGTCTATCTGTATGCTGCGTGCCGATGGACCCTTGTCTATCATTATGTCAATACGATAATCCTCCATGGCAGAGTATAGGTATTCCTCCACTACGGGAGAGAGACGGTGTATTTCGTCAATGAACAGCACGTCCCTCGGTTCCAAAGATGTGAGCAGACCAGCAAGGTCACCAGGCTTGTCAAGTACAGGTCCTGAGGTAATCTTGAAGCCAACACCAAGTTCGTTGGCTATGATGTTAGAGAGAGTAGTCTTTCCTAGTCCTGGAGGTCCGTGGAGTAGTGTGTGGTCAAGCGGCTCGCCACGGTATTTGGCGGCATCCACGAAGACCTTGAGGTTCTCTACAACCTTCTGCTGTCCGCTAAAATCTCCGAACTGCAATGGGCGTAGAGCCTTCTCAAACTCTTTTTCTGCAGAACTGTTATGTTCTCTGTGTATGTCGAAATCTTCTGCCATTTAATCTGTTTTGTTACAATCTGCAAAGTTACAGAAAAATGTTTTATGCGCCAAATAAAAAGGTGATTTATGTGTACTTGATTTGTGTATTACCTACTTTTTGATTACCTTTGCATTTCAGAAATTAAAACTTTATAACATATATGGCACAAGAAAAAATACTTGTTACGGGTGCTTCGGGCTTCATTGGCTCCTTTATTGTTGAAGAAGCCCTTGCTCAGGGTATGGAGGTCTGGGCTGCGGTGCGTGGTACAAGCAGTCTGAAATATTTGCATGACGAACGTATTCGCACCATAATGTTGAATCTTTCGGATGAGAGCCAACTCCTTGAGGCGTTGAAAAACCATCAGTTTGACTATGCTGTTCATGCTGCAGGAGCCACCAAGGCCCTTAATAAAGAAACGTTTTTTAAGGTGAATACCCAAGGGACAATAAACCTTGTGAAGGCTCTTGAAGCCACATCACCCTCGATGAAAAGGCTTGTTTTTATGAGTAGTCTTAGTGTTTTTGGTCCTATATGTGAGCAAATGCCTTATCGCGAGATATGCGAAACGGATACACCTAAGCCCAATACTGCTTATGGACAGAGTAAGATTGCGGCAGAAAAGTGGCTGCGTGAGAATGCGAAGATACCGTTTACTATCCTTCGTCCGACGGGTGTGTATGGTCCACGCGAGAAAGATTATATGATGATGGCGGACAGCATACGTAAGGGTATGGATACAGCCGTAGGCTTCCAACGTCAAGAGATAACCTTTGTCTTTGTGAAGGACGTTGTGCAAGCGGTGTTTAAGTCGATGAAATCGGATAAAACTGTAGGGAAAGCATATTTTCTTAGTGATGGAGAGGTATATACATCGACCGATTTTAGCGACCTTATTATCGCAGAATTGGGTAAGAAGCATGTGCTACGACTAACCTTTCCGCTGTGGGTTCTCAGACTAGTGTGTGCGGTAAGTGATATATGGATGCATTTAACGGGTAAACTGTCGACACTCAACAACGACCACTATAATATTCTGAAACAACGTAACTGGCGTTGCGACATAACTCCAGCAAAGCGTGATTTCAACTATTCACCAGAGTGGACACTTGCTGCTGGGGTTAAAGAAATGCTGAAATAGAAAATATAAAATAAGATATAAGCCGATAAAATGGAGGATTAATGCCTAAAAGATGAAGCAAGGAATAATAAAAAAATATTTTATACCCGAGAGTACTTCAAAGCGTAAAAACGCTGATGACAGTCCTTTTGCCCTTGGACGTTTTGGTTATATGGCACCAGAATTAGCCCAATTTGCCTATGCTATCGTAACGGCGATAGTAATACTCTTCACTTGGACCAGTCTTGATAATCCACAATCGTTGGTCTGGCAACGCGTGACGATGGTTAGCGGTACCATTGCGTTGTGGGTGGTATATAAACTGTGGCCCTGCCGTTTTATCGTCTTGTGCCGTATAGGTTATCTCTTGCTTATGCTCAGCGCGTGGTATCCAGATACATATGAGATAAACCATCAGTTCGGATGTCTTGATCATTTCTTCGCAAGTTACGAGCAGGACCTCTTCGGTATGCAACCATCGCTGTGGTTCTCACGTATCTTTAGCAATGCAGTTGTCTCAGAACTGATGTATATGGGTTATGTCTCCTATTACCTTTTCTTTGTTGTCACGATTATTTATATTTTCTTTCGTGACTATCGTCAGGTTGAGCGTGTCTCTTATTTGGTCTTTACAGGCTTCTTTATATGCTATGTTATTTACATTTTTCTTCCTGTAACGGGGCCGCAATATTACTTCTTGGCTGCAGGAGTGGAGAACATAGAAAGGGCAAATTTCCCTGATGTAGGTATGTTTTTTGCCCATTCCACCGACTGTTTGAAGGCTCCAGGCTGGGATGGCGGACTGTTTTATAATCTCTGTATGATGGCGCATGGTGCAGGAGAGCGCCCAACAGCCGCTTTCCCTTCAAGCCATGTGGCGATAGCAACGCTCGTTATGCTTATCGTAGGTCGCATGAGGATGTGGAAGTATCTTCTCTTCCTTTCCGTGCCGTTTGTTTTTCTCTGTCTTTCAACAGTGTATATTATGGCACATTATGCCATTGACGCCCTTGCGGGACTAGTAACAGGCCTTGCTCTTTTCCTTGTGCTAGGTGGCATGAATTTACGAAAAGCAGTGTGAGTGGTCATTGATTTATATTAATAAATCATTGTTACTTTTTGCGTTTTTACTCTTCTGTTATTCGTTTTTTATAGAATTTATGTACTTTTGTAACGTTGAAACTCGATGTTAAAAGATACATAATTCTTGTAGGTTATGATTAACAAGATTAAGACACAAACACTTGAGCACCTGGAGAAAATACAGCAGGCAGCCATGAAACTATCCCAGACGCGTGACGAAGAGGAGGCAAAGAAACTCTATGCAGATATCAGTCACGAGTGTTTTCAGGCCCGTACGCTTGTTGAGAAATTGTCTTTCGTCGTATTAAAAGATAATGTAACTGAGGATAACAGTATAGGGAAGGCAATGGAAAAACAGGAAGATTCAACGACTGCACCTGAGCATCCTCGCAAGAAGTATGTCCTCATAGCAGAGGATGTGGATCATAATTTCCTTTTAGAGCAATTGGTTCTGAAGAACCTTTACCGTGTAGAACGTGCCAAAAACGGTCGCGAGGCGATAGAAATGGTAGAGAGAGAAAGGCCAGACATAGTTCTTATGGACATCATGATGCCTGTAATGGATGGGTGTGAGGCGTGCGATATATTAAAAGAGAAAGACCCCACGCTGCCTATCATTGCCATTACCGCCTATACGCAGGTGGAGGAAGAGGCAAAAATAATGAAGCATGGCTTTGATGGTTTCCTGCCGAAACCGCTTAATCTCGTAAACTTTGCAAAACTTGTTGCAGACAAGTTGAAAGTGGGGTAAAAATGCTGCCCTCGTAATTAGATAGTGATTACAATGTAATTAGGTAGTGATTACAATGTAATTAGATAGTGATTACAATGTAATTAGGTAGTGATTACAAACGAAGAAGCCCTGACAGCGTTGCTAAAGCAATGCTGTCAGGGCTTAACTGTTTTATAATGTGCAACTTACTGCTGCTCGTAATGTCTGGCGAAATGCCATATTATGATACCTCCCGTGATAGAAACGTTCAGTGAGTGCTTAGTGCCATATTGCGGTATTTCCAAACACCCATCGCAGATGTCTACCACTTCCTGGTGCACCCCCTTTACCTCGTTGCCTAAGACTACAGCGTAAGGCTTAGTGTTGTTATCCTCGGCCCACTCTGGTTTGAAGTCGTCCAGCATAGTAGAGCCATGCACTTGTTCTACGGCAAACACGGTGGAACCGTCATTTTTAAGCGTATTCACCGCTTCTTCGGCAGTTTTAAAGTATCGCCATTCCACACTATCTTCCGCTCCGAGCGCAGTTTTATGTATCTCTTGCGCTGCTTTCATGGTGCAATCTCTAACGATTTCACCGTTGCTGTCGGTAACTACCTGTGGTGTGGCGGTGATTCCACACAGGTAAATAGCCTTTACGCGAAAGGCATCAGCCGTGCGGAAGATAGAGCCAACGTTGTAAAGTGAGCGCACATCGTCAAGCACAACGATGAGCGGCATTTTCTTTGCCTTATGGAACTCATCAACCGTAAGGCGGTTCATCTCAAGAATAGTTGTCTTCTTCATTTCTGTTATTGTGGGTCTTATTCTCACTTTAGAACATGGTGACAACCCTTTTTATGCCATTTACGAGGTAGTCAATCTCCTCTTTAGTGTTGTACACGGCAAGCGATGCGCGTACTGTGCCCTGTATTCCGAGACGGTGCATAAGTGGTTCAGCGCAATGGTGCCCTGTGCGTACGGCAATCCCGAGGCGGTCGAGCAGTGTGCCCATATCAAGATGATGTATGAAACGGTCGCTTTTACCACCGTTTTCCTTAACGAGAAAACTTATTACGGCATCGCGCTTCGTGGCATCAAGCGGCCCGAAAATAGTCATTCCCGGTATCTCCTGCATGCGTTCAAGGGCGTATCGGGTAAGTTCTCGTTCGTGAGCCTCTATATTCTCCATGCCGATGCGTTCCATGTAGTCTATGGCAGTGGCAAGACCGTGCGTTGCAACATAGTCGGGGGTGCCCGCCTCAAACTTCAGTGGTAGTTCAGCGAATGTGGTTTTCTCGAACGAAACCGTGCCAATCATGTCGCCACCGCCTTGATATGGTGGCATCTCCTCAAGGAATTTCTCCTTGCCGTAGAGCACTCCCATACCGGTGGGACCGTACATTTTGTGACTGGAGAAGGCGTAGAAGTCACAGTCAAGGTCCTTCATATCGACCTTTATGTGTGGCGTGCTCTGCGCTCCGTCAATCATGCAGGGTACCCCATGCTCATGGGCAATTCTCACAATGTCCTTCGCTGGGTTAACAGTACCAAGCACATTGCTGACGTATGTCACGCTGACCAGTTTTGTCTTTTCGCTAAAGAGAGCCTTATATGCCTCCATGTCGAGCAGGCCCTCATCGGTTATAGGTATCACCTTCAGTACGATGCCTTTGCGTTGTGCATGCAGTTGCCATGGCACAATGTTAGAATGGTGCTCCATGGTGGATATGATGACCTCATCACCTTCTTTCATGTAAGCCTCAATGAATGAGTAAGCCACGAGGTTAAGGCTCTCAGTTGTGCCGCGTGTGAAGACAATCTCTGCGGTAGAATCAGCGTTAATAAACTTTCTTACTCTCTCTCTCGCAGCCTCATGCAGGTCCGTTGCCTGCTGTGAGAGGTAGTGTACGCCGCGGTGAACGTTGGCGTTGACATTGAGATATTCGTCCCTCATGGCGTCAAGCACACAGAGAGGTTTCTGAGTAGTGGCGCCGTTGTCAAAGTAAACAAGAGGGTATTTGTCGTAAATCTTGCGTGAGAGTATTGGGAAATCGTTTCTTATAGCCTGTATATCCATGTTGTTGGTTGTTCTAACTTACTTACAAATCTTGCATGTTCCGCAGCGTTCTTCTTTTGACAGACGCTTGTCAACGAGGATATGTAGCCTGTCGCGGAAGGACTCCCACTTCATTTCGTCCACCACTTGAGTTATGAATGCGGTCTTGAGCATCGTTCTTGCCGTTTCGAGTGGTATGCCACGCTGCTGCATGTAGAATAGGGCAGTCTCGTCCATGACACCTACAGTAGAGCCATGAGCACACTTAACGTCGTCTGCATATATCTCAAGCATAGGCTGAGTGTACATCCTTGCGTCAGAGGAAGCGCACATATTGTTGTTCGTTTCCTGTGAAGAAGTCTGCTGGGCGTCCTCACGTACCATTATCTTTCCTGCAAAAGCGCCAACAGCCTCGTCGTCAATGACGTATTTGTAGAGTTCGTTTGACGTACACTGTGGCACCTGGTGGTCTATCAGCGTGTTGTTATCAACGTGCTGCTTGTCATCAGCGATGACGGCACCGTTGAGTATTACTTCTGAGTTCTTGCCCTGTAGGTAGACATCTATGCCGTTGCGTGTTACGCCATTGGATAGCGTTAGATTGTTATGGCGAATGCATGCGTCTCTTCCTGCCTTAATGTAAAGGTTGCTGAAGCGGTTGCACTTCTCGTGAGTTTCCTCCAACTCATACATGTCGAGGTGTGCGCCGTCCTTTGCAACGACCTCAATGACTTGCAGTGAAAGGAACTTTTGGTCGTCCTTTACGTGGTCAACGAAGAACATGGTTGCTTCAGAACATTCCTCCATGACCACGAGTACACGTCTTACTACCATGGTGTCTTGTTGTCCTGAGAGTATGTTCTCTATCCTTATAGGCGTCTCCGCCTTGGTGTTCTTAGGCACGTAGACGAGCAAGGCATCATGCGCAAGAGCGGTATTGAGTGCTGTTAGTGCGTCTTCCTTGTATTCTCCGCGCAGCGAAGTGATGTCGGTAGGCATCTCGTCTGCTGTAACGGCAGCGTCAACCACCTTATTATAATATGGTGTAACGTCGATAGGTGCCTCCTTCATGGTGTAGACGTAAGGCACGTCCTTAATCGTTAGTGGTGCCAGAGAAAGTCCGTAGTTAGGGGCAAACGCCTCTTCAACGTCAGTATAGCGATAACGCTCCACCTTCTTTGTGGGCAGTCCGAGCCTTTTGAACGTCTCCATCGCCTTTTCGCGCTGTGCGTTGAGAGCCTCGCAGGATTGCTTTTGCAGCAGATCCTTCACCTCATCGTATAGTTCTGTATATTGGTTTTGCATGGGTATTTGTTTTGATAGTTCTATTGTATTCCCAGGCTTTCCTTTATCCAGTCGAAGCCTTCCTCCTCTATTCGCTCTGCGAGGTCAGCCTTTCCAGTCATAACGACCTTGCCATCAATGAGTACATGTACAACGTCGGGGCGGATGTACTCAAGCATACGCTGGTAGTGTGTTATTATCATAGCGCTTGTTTTCTCCGTGCGCAACTTGTTGAAACCGTTGGCAACGATGCGTAATGCATCTACATCGAGGCCAGAGTCCGTCTCGTCGAGAATGCAGAAAGTAGGCTCAAGCATAGCCATTTGGAATATCTCATTACGCTTTTTCTCGCCACCAGAGAAGCCTTCGTTGACAGAACGATTCATGAGTTTCTTGTCAATCTCTACAAGTTCTCTCTTCTCCTTCATCAGTTTAATAAACTCCGCAGCCTTCAGTGGCTCCAGTCCTTGTGCCTTGCGTCGTGCGTTCACGGCAGCCTTGATGAAGTTAGTCATAGACACTCCAGGTATTTCCACTGGTGCTTGGAACGACATGAATATTCCTTCGTTAGCGCGTTCGTCAGGTTTCATGGCAAGAAGGTCTTTGCCATTGAACATGATACTGCCCTCAGTAACCTCGTAAGCAGGGTTGCCCACGATGACATTGCTAAGGGTAGACTTTCCGGCACCGTTGGTACCCATGAGTGCGTGAATCTCTCCATCGTTGATGGTGAGGTCAACGCCTTTAAGTATTTCTTTGCCGTCGACGGCGGCGTGAAGGTTCTTTATTTCGAGCATGTTAGTCGTTTTTGTTGTTATGTTGTTATGTTGTTTTGTCGTTTGGTTGTATATGGTGTCGCTTAATGGTAAAATTGTCAGTGTTAACAAAACCACAAAACTACCCAATCACCCAACAACTAATATTCTATCCTACGCTTCCCTCAAGGCTAACGCTTAAGAGTTTCTGTGCTTCTACGGCGAACTCCATAGGTAGTTTCTTCAGAACGTCCTTGGCGTAGCCGTTAACTATCAGTCCAACAGCATCCTCTGTGCTGATGCCTCGCTGGTTACAGTAGAGCAATTGGGCCTCAGAAATCTTAGAAGTCGTGGCTTCGTGCTCCACGACAGCGGACTTATTGCGTATGTCCATGTAAGGGAATGTATGCGCACCGCACTTGCTGCCGAGCAGAAGAGAGTCACATGACGAGTAGTTACGTGCCCCGTCAGCCTTTGAAGTGGCGCGAACCAGACCGCGATATGAGTTCTGTGAGTGACCAGCAGAGATACCCTTGGAGATGATAGTCGACTTAGTGTTTTTGCCCATGTGTATCATCTTTGTTCCAGTATCGGCTTGCTGGTAATGGTTAGTGACAGCAACACTGTAGAATTCTGCTTGGCTGTTGTCGCCGCGCAGTATGCAGGAAGGGTATTTCCAGGTTATTGCAGAGCCCGTTTCTACCTGTGTCCATGACAGTTTCGCACTCTCTCCGCGCAGGTCTCCGCGTTTGGTTACGAGGTTATAGACACCGCCTTTGCCGTTTTCATCGCCAGGATACCAGTTCTGTACGGTAGAGTATTTAACCTCAGCACGGTTCATTACCACAATCTCCACGATGGCAGCGTGCAATTGGTTCTCGTCACGCATAGGCGCAGTGCAGCCTTCAAGGTATGAAACATAAGAGTCATCGTCGGCTATTATCAGCGTTCTCTCGAACTGTCCGGTGCCAGCAGCGTTGATGCGGAAATAACTTGACAGTTCCATAGGGCAGCGAACCCCCTTCGGAATGTAAACGAATGAGCCGTCAGAGAAAGCCGCAGAGTTAAGTGCAGCGAAGAAATTGTCGCGATAAGGCACAACAGATCCGATGTACTGTCGCACGAGGTCGGGGTGTTCCTTTATTGCTTCACCGATTGACATGAATATGATGCCCTTCTCCTTCAGTTTCTCTTTGTATGTGGTTTTAACTGAGACAGAGTCCATAATAGCATCTACAGCAACGCCACTTAGTGCCAAACGCTCCTCGAGGGGTATTCCTAACTTGTCGAATGTCTTCTCGAGTTCGGGGTCAATCTCCGTTGGGCTGTCTTTCTTCTTTGCCAAAGGGTCGGCATAGTAAGAAATAGCCTGATAGTCAATAGGTGGAAGATCCACGTGCCCCCAGTCAGGTTGCTTCAGTGTTTGCCAGTGACGGAATGCCTTAAGGCGAAATTCCAGCATCCAGTCTGGTTCGCCTTTCTTTGCAGATATAAGGCGTACCACGTCCTCTGTTAATCCTGTAGGGATGATGTCTGTGTGTACGTCGGTGGTGAATCCATATTCGTATTTCTGGTCTGTTACCCTGCGTACAAAATCGTTGTTGCTCTTTTCGCTCATTATTTTATTGAAAATTTGACGCAAAGTTACTGCTTTTTTCTGATATTCCGAAATTTTTTACATAAAAATACGTGCGTGCGTAAGGCGCAAACCCTTTACCTTTGCAATCATGATGGATAATGAACGTTTTTTGCTTTGAAACATAAAGAAGGACTAAAGTGTGAATTTATTGTAAAATGTAAATTGAAAATACGTTAGAAGTAACAAACTGAGAGATTATGTAAAGTATGCAATATCATTTTGTTAAAGATGAAGAAGTGCGATAAAAACGTTTTGTTATGCCCCCCCCAGTTTGAATATAGCAAGAAAAAAAGATGTAATTATATTTGCTAATGTGAAATAAAAAGACTACCTTTGCCCATAGATACTTGTATATATGTTCGTGCTTTGTAACAATAAAGTGCTTGGTAACGAACACAGTTATATGTAAACCTAAATCGCTAATAGTGTAAAACTACTGCGAGATAACATATTAAAGGAGGATATTACATGCGAATCAGACTATACATATATAGCCTTTGTGTTTTTATTATGTCTTTTTTCGCCCCATGGGCGATGGCAAATCCACATGGTTCTTTAGAGAGTGTGAAGGAAATGGGTGGTAATACCTGTATTATCACGACCTATTCACCAGAATACCGTTGGAGCAACAGGGTGATAGCACACATACAGCAGAACCTGATGACCAAGTACAACGGTAGCGTTTCTACGGTGAATATGCCCCTTGTCAGCATCGACAGTAAGGATGAATTAAGGAAACGCCTTAGTGACTTGAAGCAAATGCTAAGGTCAGTACGCCCAAAGCGCATAATACTTGTAGGTAGTAGCAGTTTCTCTCTCTGTGAAACGCTCGACACATGGTTCCCCGATATATCAATGCTCCTTATCGGTGGTGAGAACTATGTGGGTAAGATAGATATGCTAACGTCAGGCAAGGGACTGCTAAGTGGTAACACTGTGCCTGTATCTCAGTTAAGAAAGAAATATAATATCTCCTTACAGTGTATGCCAGTGTATATAAAGGAGGAGATAACCTTGATACACAAGTTGTTGCCATACTTAAAGAATTTGTATTATGTTGGTGGTGATGACCAGTTTAGCACGGTCAAGGAGGAGGAGATACGCTCTTATATTGCGAAGGCCCATGGTGACATTCGCTTTGTGCCTTTGCTGTCGCAGCGCATGAGTCTTGACAGCCTTGTGCTAGTATTGTCAAAACTCGACCCTAAGACAGACGCCGTAATATATTCCTCATGGGTAAACCGTGTATTGTATAAGGAATCGCCTATACTAATGAGTCGCTCGCTTTTCTTCCTCAATGTCTCCACGGCGCCAATATTCACCATGCGTGAAAACGGTTGGATGGAAGACTCGCAGGATATTCTCGGCGGCTGTTTCCTTGACGAAAAAGATTTCTATAATCACCTTGACAGGGTGCTTACGATGTTCTCTGGCGATATGCCAGCAAGGCAAATACCTCAATATAAGCCAGGTAAACCAATCATAAAACTAAACTATATGTGTCTGGGGACATACGGAATAGACCCAGATGACTGTCCGGCAGATACGCAGTTTACGAACAAACCCCTTAATGTGTGGGAGGCATATAGGAATGAGTTGACCGTAGGTGGAGCGTTTGTGCTATTGTTGCTCATAGCACTTCTGATAAGAGCGTATAAGGATAGCGTGAAGGTGAGACATCTTCAGGAGAGGGAAATGGCGACGTTGGAGAAGGAGTTAGATCGTAAACGTAGAAATTCTGAATTCCTTGAGAATATTCCGGCGGCGTATATACGCTGCAAGGTGGAAACCGACAGTGACGGCATGGTAACAGATCTGCGCATAGTAGCGGCAAACAAAGCCATGCGAGAGAAGTGGGCGAAGAGAAATATAGAGGTTGTAGACAATACAATATCAGAGATAATGCCTCAAGCCTATACATCGTTTTATTACAAGATAGTGCAGGCGCGGAGGTTAGAGAAGCGTGTGTTGCGTGCAATGTTTTATGTCCCAGATACTGGCGAACACCTAAATTGCCTTGTCTACTTCTATAATAAAGACACGGTAGGCGTGTTGATGCGTGACGATGCCGAGATATTTACCGCCACACGTAACCTGAAAGAGGCCAAGGAGCGTGCAGAGCGCTCGGAGAGAATAAAGCGTGAGTTTATCAATAATATCACGCATGAGGTGCGCACACCGCTCAATGCTATTTGTGGTTTTACGGAGTTGCTCACTGATAAGGAAACCATGAGTCAGTTTGACGACAAAGAGCGTGCAGACATAAAGGCGAAAATATCTGCCAGTACGAGGGAACTTGTTGAGACGCTTAACAACATTCTTGAGTATAGCGACATCGTTAATGGCTCATCCAAGCAAGAGAAGACCCTCTGTTCTATCGTTGGTACGGCACGTATTGCTATACAACAGGCTTATGATTGGCAGAAGGAAGGTGTAGAGATGAAACTGGAGACAAAACTCTCTGATGACTGCAAGGTACGCATTTGCCAGTCAAGAGTGCTCATGGTGCTTGCCTGTCTGCTGAGTAACGCGTGCAAGTTCACTAAGCAGGGATGCATAGTATTGTCGGTAGAGAAAGATGAAAAGAAGGGAATCTTCCGTTATGTGTGCTCAGATACGGGTTGCGGCGTTCCTGAAGATAAGGCAGACTTCATCTTCGAGGGCTTCACGCAGATAGATATCTTTGCCCAGGGAACGGGTTTAGGACTTGCCATCAGTAGGCTTATAACCGATGAAATGGGTGGTAGGATATACCTTGATACGTCATATAAGGACGGTGCAAGGTTCGTATTCGAACTGCAAGGGTAGAACTTGTAAATTCATAATGCATAATGCATAATTCATAATATGTAATTCATAATTCATGATTTTTCCGCAAAAAATCTCTGTGCGATGCATAATTATAAATTATGAATTATGCATTATGAATTATTTTTCGTACCTTTGCACCTTGTATTAAAGAACGATATTAATTGAAGACATTTAAGGAATTAGGCGTTTGCGAAGATATTTGTCGCGCCATTGAAGAGTTAGGATTTGAAAATCCCATGCCAGTGCAGGAGGCAGTGATACCGCTTTTGGCACCAAGAGCAAGTGAAGAAACAGAAGAACAGAACGAAGAGAAACAGTCTGAGGAAAAGAAAGCAACCGATATTATAGCGCTCGCACAGACGGGTACTGGTAAGACTGCAGCATTCGGACTGCCGTTGCTGCAGATGATAGACCCCAAGGCGAAGCATACACAGGCGGTAGTACTATCGCCTACGCGTGAATTGTGCCTGCAGATAGCGGACGATTTGCGTGACTTCTCAAAGTACATTAAGGGTATAAACATCGTAGCCGTGTATGGCGGAACCAGCATTCAGGACCAGATACGTGCCCTGAAGCATGGAGCGCAGATTGTTGTCGCTACGCCAGGACGTCTCATTGACCTCATGGAGCGTGGTAAGGCCAAACTGGATGAGGCGCAGCACATAGTGCTCGACGAGGCTGACGAGATGCTCAATATGGGCTTTTCGGAAAGCATCAGCCGCATATTCGAGGCGCTGCCTGAGACCAGACAGACGCTCCTCTTCTCTGCAACGATGAGCAAGGAAGTGGAGAAGGTGGCTAAGAGTTACCTGCACGAGTATCAAGAAGTGGTGGTAGGCTCACGCAATGAGGGAGCAGAGCACGTAAACCACATATATTATATGGTAAACGCTAAGGACAAGTATCTTGCCCTGAAGCGCATAGTGGACTATAATCCTCGCATCTTCGGCATCATCTTCTGTCGCACCAAGGCAGAGACGCAGGAGATAGCCGATAAACTCATAAAGGACGGATATAACGCTGAGGCTCTGCACGGTGACCTTTCGCAGCAGCAGCGTGACCTCACTATGCAGAAGTTCCGTCAACACCTTACACAGTTGCTCGTGGCTACCGACGTGGCAGCGCGCGGACTGGACGTGGATGACCTAACGCACGTAATAAACTACTCTATGCCTGACGACACAGAGTCATACACACACCGCTCTGGTCGTACTGGTCGCGCAGGCAAGAAGGGCACTTCTATCGCTATTATCCATACTCGCGAGAAGCACAAGATACGCGAGGTGGAGCGCACAATACAGAAGGAATTCGTTGTGGGCAAACTGCCAACGCCAGAGGAAATATGCAAGAAACAACTCTTCCGTGCCATTGACGAGATAGAGAAGACAGACGTAATAGACGAACAGATAGAGCCGTTCATGACGGAGATACGTCGACATTTTGAGTATGTTGACAAGGAAGAGATACTTAAAAAGGTTGTTAGCCGTGAGTTCGGACGCTTCCTTAAGTACTATGCCAATGCTCCAGAGATAGAAGAACCTAAGGCGTCTTCTTCTTCAAAAGACCGCAAGCGTGGCGGTGACGAGCGTGGCGGACGTGGCGGAAAGAAACAGTTTAGTGATAAGACGCAGCCTGGCTACGTTAAACTCTTCATCAATCTAGGCAAGGGCGATGGCTTCTATCCAGGCGAGGCGATGCAGTTTATAAACCGTAACACGCGTGGAGCACGTCAAGAGGTGGGCCATATAGACCTACAGTCACATTGCTGCCAGATAGAGGTACCTGAGAAAGATGCGCGCAAGGTGATAAAGGCTCTCGACGGACAGTTCTATCACAATACGAAAGTGCGCTGTAACTATGCTACAGAAAATGCCGGTAAGGGAGGCAGACGTGGTGACAAGCGTGGCACGGAAAGCCGAGGACGAGGTGGAGACCAGCGCTATGACAAGCGTGCTGACCGCCAGAAAGGCATCGATGCACGTAAGGCTCTCTTCAAATTAATGGAAGAAGTAGAGGAGGGGTCTGCAAGAAGAAAAAGAAAGAAATAAGCATATAGCAGCATAGAGACTGTGGAATGCGCTTTTACTTACAATCTGTAAGCAGAAGGGTAGGTTCTTCTTACAGTTTTTATGGATATAGTAGCACAGTGTGATTTGGGCCTGATTACAGTGTAATTAAGCCCAAATTACCGTGTAAACACTATCTAATTACATGGTGATTTGGACGCTTTCAGATTGTAAGTAAGTATTCAAAATTATTTATATATATCAGTAAGTGAACATTTCTATTTCTGAAATTATATTTAAGGGTGGTTCTATAAATTACCACCGTAAAACAAAACGCTTTTAACATGATGACGTTTTGTTATCTTTCGGGTTCTTTTTGGCTCAAAGCGTAAGTGCGTTCAGTCGAGTAGCACGCTACACTTCTTCTCTTACTTACACTTTGATCGCAAAAATAACCTCGAAATAACAAAGGTAATTTATAGAACCACCCTTAATACAGTCTCTTTGGCGCATCTGCTTCCTCTGTTTTCAGTCACAATGATTACATTGTTCCCCCAAACAGAGAAAACATCTGCATCCAAATAGCCTATAATAAATATAAAAATAATTTTGAACACTTACTTAAGTTATTATGCAGTAGTCTAATTGCGGTAACTGTTCAGAGATAATTTAAGGATGATTATGTGCAAAGTATAGATTTAATAAGCCTGTAAGGCTATACTTTGAGTAACCGTGGGCGAAGCCTACGTACTTGGCATATGTATGGAAATATCAGCCTGGAGTGCTGTACACGACCAATAATGTACAGCCTTGCAGGCTGAGAATAGGGAGAGTACCTAAAATCCGTGGGCGTGCCCACGTGCTTGGCATATGTATGGAAATATCAGCCCGGAGTGCTGTACACGACCAATAATGTACAGCCTTGCAGGCTGAGAATATGGAGAGTACCTAAAATCCGTGGGCGTGCCCACGTGCTTGGCATATGTATGGAAATATCAGCCTGGAGTGCAGTATACTATCAATAATGTACAACCTTCCAGGCTGAGAATATGGAGAGTACATAAAATCCGTGGGCGTGCCCACGGTTACTCAAAGTATTGGCTTCCAACCAAAGAATTGCTAACGTTGCTTCAAAATATAGGCTTCCAGCAAAATTAGGCTAACTATGCCTTAGCGAGAAAGCCTGTATGTAAGTTAAGGCTTTAGTTGACGTGCCTATCGCTGAACTGTTACTATTTATGCATTATTAATTTAATAATTATGAGTTTCGTATTACACACCACATATCTCGGTCCCGTGGGCTGGTATGCCGCCTTGCTGGGCGGAGACGCTAAGATAAGCGATGGAGAATGTTACCATCGTCAGACGGAGCGTAACCGTTGCCTCATAGCGACTGCTAACGGAATACAGCAGTTAACGGTACCAGTAACATTGCCATCGCGTCAGACATCTCACTGCCTTATAAAGGATGTGCGCATCAGCGAGCATGGTAACTGGCAGCGACAGCACTGGCAGGCGTTGCAGTCAGCATACGGAATGTCGCCCTTCTTTGATTATTTCGCTGACGATTTACATCTGTTTTATGAAAAGAAATGGGAGTGGTTGCTAGACTATAATAACGAAATTACCTCCACTGTGCTGCAACTCTTGGGTGTTGACAGTACGGTGGAGGTAACTAACAGTGCCGCTGTTCATCCCTGTGGTGAGTTCAACGGCATGGTGGAAGAATATTATCAAACCTTCAGGAGGCGTCATGGCTTTCTTGATAACCTGTCAATCATTGACCTTTTGTGCAATGAAGGCCCAGAGGGAGTATTGAAACTCCAACGTGGTTACCATCGCCTCCTTCAGGTATAGTGTGCTCCTGTTTGGGGGAGTTAATGCTACTGTCGTCTTGCGTTAGCATTATGGCAATGTCAGCAAGTAGTCCTATGATGCCGACAGTTAAGATAGCAGCAATGAAATATGGCGTGATATGTGTGCTATAATCAAACTTTATCGCCCTGATACTGGCAGGACGGTCGTACATGTTATGCTTAGTACAAGTCTTGGCAATGCGTGCCATGCCTTTGTCACCAGTGGCGTCAGCCATGTCTTTTAATACCTTTCCGAAAGAATAGATGTCGCTTCTTACGTCGGCAACGGCTTCAGGAAGCAGTTGTTCGGGCGCGATGTACCCCGAAGTACCAGCAGGAGTCTTAAGGAAACTGTATGAATCGCCGTCAGAGAAACTGAAGTCTATCAGTTTAACGTTATGCCCATTGTGCGTAATCATGATGTTCGACGGTTTCAGGTCGCGGTGAACAATCTGCTTGCTGTGTATGTATTCCAGAGCCGAAGCCAGTTGACTGGCAATCTGTCGGCACTCATTCCTGTCCAAAGTGCCTTTTTGCAGCATAGTGCTCAGCGTATCACCGTCAATGTGTTCCATCACGATAGCATCGCCCAGTCCCTCAATACTTTCCATGCTAATGGTGCGACAGATGTAAGGATGGTCCAGTTGCATGGCAATGTCGAACTCCTTCTTTAGCAGTTCGCGGTATATCGGAGTGTTTACATAGTCATGTTTCAGCGCCTTGAGCATGTATTTCTTACCGTATCTTGTGGCAGAGTACAGGCAGGTGTGCCCTATCTTTGCTCTGTAACACTCCACAATGTCGGTGTAAGAGTTAAGTTTCTGAGAAGGCTGTGGTATGGAATCACCAGGCAGTCTGGCAACGAATCCAGAGGTTTCCTCACTGCAGTCCTGTATGTTATTATCGTTATTCTTGTGTTCCATTACTCATCAACAAGTTGAATTACGCTGAGTCCACCGTTTCGTCCTGCCACGAAAGGAGAGGTCCTGCCACCATCTCGTTCTATGTAAGGCAGGTAAAGAGGTTGTTCTTTGATGAAACAACCAGTGACAAAATGGTCGCCTTTGCGCAGTTTGCTGTTCTCAGCCTTTATAATTTCGAATTCGCTGTTGCCTAAATATTTCAGTGTCAACAGTCTGTTTGGGCTCCATCCTATCTGTATGTGCTGACCAATCTGCAGTTCATTACTGTGCACTTGTATGGCGTTGAAGAAAGAAGAGTTGTATCGTGTGCTCTTTTTTAGCCACTTAACGAACGTATCGAAGTTTGTATGACCTAAGTATATAGCAAGAATGTCAAGTGTATATTTTCGTGTTTTGTGGCAGTCGCCAACGTATCCCCATATTCTTTTCAGTGTAGACGGAGAGATTGACGATGGGCATGTATGGTCTAATAAGGCGGAAAAAGACTCAAAGTCGTTAGTGGTGGACAGTTGTCTGCCGTATTTTTGTTCTACGAGGGTTTTGAGTTCTTCTATTTCTGGTGATTCCATGTATGGATTGTTTGAAGAGGTTAGGTGTTTATTCTGTTGTGATGATGATGTGATGCCTTTTTATAATGGCACGATGTCTTTGAATTTGCTCCACTCTGTGTGGCTTATGTATGTCTGAATACAGGTTGAAGGCACGTGCAGGGTGCATTGTGATCGCAGGTCTTTGCCATTGGAAGTAAAGGTATTGCTGCTGCAAACTGGCGGTATTGTTGCCGAAACATATATATCTGTTAGCGGACAGTCTGCAAAAACATAGTTGCCAAGCATCTGTGTGCCACTACCGATGTGTACACTCTCCAGTCTCTCGCAGCCCTGTAATAGTGATGATGACAGTGTGGTGAGGCTGTTAGGAAGGCGGATTGACTGTATGTTACTTTCAGCAAAAGCCGCCTGTTCAATGTTTGTAAGCCCGTTGGGCAAGATTATTTGCGTTATATTGCTGCCCTTGAATGCATATTTACCGATAGTGGTAACTGTTGACGGCACGCTGAACGTTCCTGCTTTAGCGAGCGGAACCCACAGCAGTTCAGTAGCCATTGCATTGAAGAGTACACCGTCGTGGCTACTATAATTACCGTTGGCAGGTGATGAATTGATAGCCTTTAGGGCTGTGCAACCGTCTGATGGCAACACACTCGTAACGCTGGCGGGAATCGTAAGTTCCGTAAGGGCGGTGCAATTTTTAAAGGCATCCCTCTCGATAGTGGTCACAGTGTTAGGCAGTTTTATGTTTTTTATTGCGTTACAGTCTATGAACATGTATTGGCTGATGACGTTATCCTTGGTGAAACATGACTCATAGTAACTGTCTCCACCGCTCACTATGCTGACGTCTGTCATGTCAATGGTGCTTAATGTCGCCTCGTCATCATCGTGACTTGTGACCAATCGTAGTGCCTTAATGTCGCTTCCGTCCATTGGTCCACTAATAGTTAGTGAGGGTAATTTGTTTGTCTGCTCATCAACCAGTTGAGAAAACCTTCCCGGAGTGTCAAGGATAAAAGCGTTACCCAGTGTTACTTCTATCGAAAGGCTTCTGCTTTCGCCCACTTTGTTGCGTGCAAACGTGGTAGAGGTGTATGTCGTTTCCTTCTCAAGATTACGAATAACGGTCTTCATCGTGCCTTTCTCGGCATCAAATTCCGTAGTGGCGTATCTCTGTTCTTCAGTGGAAGTCGCAGTTTTCATTATGCAACCGCTCTCAAGTATAGGCTCTCCTCCATCGCTGAGAATGTTGCTCCCGATGATAACGCTTGTGGGACCTTGGCTTAATACCTTAGTGTCTCCCATGGTGGGTGCCGACCTTGTCAGTGTGTTAAATGTGAGAATATTGCTCTGTTGCTGCACACGCCCATTGTCAGCGGTAATGAAAAATGAGTAGTTCGTGCCTGACTCTAAGCCAGTCAACGGCATGATTATGTTGCCATTAATGGGAGTGATGGGCTCGCTCGTGGTGTATTTACCTTGTAATAAGTTGTCAGATTTGCCGTAAACAAAATGTAAAAAAGGCATAGAGGTGACGGCATTGACCTCTATCTTGCCGTGAAGAATGGCGGAGTCGTACGTTATGTCGGTAGCATCGGCAGCCGTAATAAGTGGCTCTCTGCTGCCAGGCACACCGTCCTCGCTGCATGACAGCACGGTGAATGATGCTGCAAGCAGAACGAGAGAGAATGTTATGAAGGTGATAATGTGTTTCATTTACCTAACTTTATACCAATGCCTATACAGGCTTGCCATTGCTTTCCTTTTATGGTTATAGACGATAATGAGGCAGAGAGGCGCTTATGAAAGAAGAGAAGACCTGCTTCTGCTGCCACGCCGTTATATTTTTTGTCCACGTTTTCTACCCATGTACTGCCTTCTAATGGCGAAAGTTGCCAAAGGGTAGATGTTTTTCCGTAGCCTACACCGTAGAAGATGTTGAGCCATCGACATATCCTGTGTATGGGACCAACGGTGAATGTGAATGACGTATGGCTCTGTTCACCAGTGTAATACGGCATGATGGTACCGTTAGCGGGGGCTGTGGGCATACCGTTTTGGTCTACTTCAAAGGCCGATTCATTGCTCTTAAGGTTGCTACTGATGTGCAGAAACGCTCCGTGTCGCCTCACGGCAGCGAACATTATGCCTATGGATGGACCGCCAACGTGCATTGATGCTGTTGCTAATGCAGCGTATTGCCACGGCACTCGGGGTCTCACTGTGGCAATAGTGATGGTGTCGCGCAGCGTTTGAGTGACGATAATGGTGTCCGTTTTCTCTGCTGTAGGGAGGTTAATGGTAAGTTCGTAACTCATGTGGCTGTCGAGAACCACGGGGAAACGGTAGTCGCGGAGCACACCGAGGGTAGGGCTTTTCAGCGTAATCTGCCTGCTGCCTTTAGGCAAATACAGCCATATCTCGCCCACTTTGTTTTCCCTTTTAACTATGCCGAGGGGCGTTGAGAAAGCAAAATCGTCAGGAGCCTGCACCTTAAGCAGCGCGCAAGCGTCACCGTTGAGGTCGGTTACGGGGGTGATGAAAGCCGTAACATCGTTAGGCAGTGTGCGAAATCCCTTAACGCTGAACTGCTGTGCTCCTGCTGTCAGTATGCTTCCTATCAACAAGATGATGGTCAGAAGCGTGTATTTTGCCGTTATATGTGGAATAATGTGTTTCATATAATGGTATGGTTTTATGCTATTCCATGTTGAAATCCTGTATTCCGATGATGTCGTTGCTGC
This sequence comes from uncultured Prevotella sp., assembly GCA_934272845.1. Lineage (GTDB taxonomy): Bacteria > Bacteroidota > Bacteroidia > Bacteroidales > Bacteroidaceae > Prevotella. The sequence continues at coordinate 56,657 of CAKQSF010000003.1, read as the reverse complement.
CTTTTACTGTTGCAGAAGGTTGCCAAGTGCGTACGTGTATTAAAGGCATTGAGGCGTTGTGAAAGTCCCATAGCAGGAAGATGTAGCCGTCGTCAGAGTATCTGTCGCTCTTATATTGCTGGCGAAGCGTTACGCCGTAGATACCGTTAAGGGTAGGGTGGCGCATTATTTTGAAGTCGCTGAACTTAACGTTAATGGCTTTGTTCGCAGCGAAAGCGTTGTTGAGGCGTTGCAGGTACTCATACTTTGTGCGCAGAGCGTACGTTACTTTCTCGTCGCCAGTGATGCCTTCAGTGTCGTTTCCTGTCTTAGGCTTGACGATAGTGCCCACTATTATCAACGCTTTGTCGCTGAAAACCTGTCGCAGAAAATCAATATCCTTTGTGGTGTATGCCGTGCGGAAGTGCTCACAGTAGTTGAGAATGATGCGCCTTTGTGCCGCATCCGTCTCCTCTAATTTACCTGACAGCACTTTACTTGCCTCTTTGTAGAAAGGGTTATTGTGTGCTATTTGTTGCAAATCCACCTGCTTGCCCATCTTGACGGGTTGAGTAGCAGTTGCTTTCGTTGAGTGATTGGCGGCAGGTTGCTGTGCCGCGGCCTGTGTTTTTTCAAACGTTGTTGTTGTGTTATCGCCCGGAATAGGCGGTGATGCCAACGTGTTGTCACTGAAGACAGCATGACCGTAGGCGTCAATGAAGCCTGTTCTACCAGTAGCAATGTCGCGAAAAGCCAGTTTCCCATTACGATAAATGCTGTCAAGAGTGCAGTTTCTTACTGGGACATTAAACAGTTTATCACCCTTTTCGTCCTCCACAGAGAATTGCGTGTCACCCCCTTTGCTGATAACGGCAACGAGTCTGCGTCCCTCGCACAGACTGTATTTCACCGTCTGACCGTCTGTTTGTCCTGCGAAATGGCGTGTGCCGTGCATTATTATATCCACGGTAGCCAGCAGGAGAAATGTAACGGACAGTGTTATCAGTAGTTTTTTCATTTACTTAATCGTTTGATGATTTGCTGGTTGGGTCGTTTATTCGTGTGTGATTAGTGCTTTTTCTGTTTCTTATATTATGTCGTTAGTCTGCCGTTTGCCAGTTTTGTGTTGTGCCTCCGATGTCCATCTTAATCTGTTCAGGACTGTTAGGTATGACAATGTTTACCACATGGTTCATTCCTCGCTTGAAGACAAACTTGCTTTCTAGCAGATAACTGATGTTGCCTGTTACGATTTCAATCAGAGGAAGGCGTGTTTCCAGCCTCTGAGGCACTATTATTGCCTCGTATGCTTGGTTTCCAGCCTGGTATGCTCTTATTGTTTTTACGGCCTCTTTCGCTTTCTTTGTCGCTATGCCAGAGGCCATATCGAATGTAGCCTTGGGCACGGTATTGTGGATGTATACTTGTATATTGCTTGGTAGATCGCCCTCATAGTCCTCATCCTTTATCAGCCTTATTGTCAGTTTACTAAGCGCATGACTGAAGGTAAGCCTGATGGGAGAGTGCACATCGCTGTAGTTAGTGCTACTGGCGTACATTAAGTCGCTCGCACTATAGTTCACATGTTGGCTTTGGTTGGTGCTGACAGCAAAGTCCATATTATCTACCGATGTGACTTTAGCATAGGGATAGTATGCGCAGACGTTGTAATTTCCTTCTTTAAGATACAGATCTTTTGTTGCAGACCATGCGCCTGAAAGGCATGAAAGCATCTCATTGTTAATCTCGTTGCCACTTGGCTCCAGCACTGTTCCTACCTTATTGACGAAGATTCCTATCCTGTCACCGTCTTCAAACCCCGTATCTGTCGCCCTTGAGACGGCTGAAGGATGCGTTATCTCGAATGTCAACGCTTGCGGTTGTGGTTCCGTTTGCACCGTGATTCCGCTATCATCAGAACATGATATCATAGAGACTGTGGCGTAAACCAGCAGCATATATAATATAATGTATGTTTTCTTCATAGTCTTCTCTTTTTAATTAGAGTGGGTTTTCGAGGTGAATGTTGTCATCTTCTTGATGAATGTTATCATCTTCTGGTCCCGCTATGCAGCGGACTACCCTTCATTATCACAGGATGTGAATGCTTGTGGCTCGTCGTAGTAGCAGTTTTTGCGGCAGTTCCCCTTGCCAATGATACTGCACTCCTGTTGTCGTTCTTCACGAAGTCTTCAAAGGAGAAATTCTCTCCAGCATAGTTCTTAATACGTTTCACTATGCTTTCGCGGCTGATAGTGTTGTAATACGGTGTGTACTTATTCATGCACGAAGTTATTTCAGAGCGAAATGCTCCTTTAGAGTGCATGAAAGCCCCCTCGTAAACGTCCACGATATCGTTGTAACGGCTATCTTTCAGCAGGTGACTCCATGGTACGTTCTGTGCTTTCTCCGTAAGAGAAACGTTCTGATACCACCCTAATGATTGTGCATACTTAATCATATTGTCGTGGTCGCAGCAACTGCAACCGCAGTTATCTATATATGCGCTGTGGCGTATCAACTCGTCACCAAGTTTGCCGAAGCCGTGTCCGCCAGCCTCATGTTGTATCGTTCCGCGTGTATCATACGGGTAATCCTTTGTGCTTCGTGGACAGATAGACAGTGTAGAACCATCCTCCCATGTGTATGTCTTGCCCTCATACTCGCTGGTGTTGGGTATGATAATGACGAGAGTTTGCTTCATTTTCTCGTCGCTTGCTTTGATAGCGTTCTGCACATACTTCATTACAGTCTCGTGGTCGCACGTTAACGTGTTGCTACTTGTAGCCATAGTCTTGAAGCGATTGTTGCAGTTGGTGTTCGAAGTGCCCACGCCCTGTTCGTCAGACAGTGCTATAGCGGTATAAATATTGAAGTAATTTCGGTATGTAGTGTATGGTTCTATGCCGAAGAAGTAGTTTACAGCATTGTTAATGTCGGTCATGTAACTGCCGCTCTTAATGTCAGAAGCGGTGTAGCCATCGCCTAACAGCACTATGTTTATGCCCCTATTATTGCCTTTTGTAGCGTTCTGCAGCGTTATTGTCTGGTTTTCATCGTACTGAAAGTCGTGTTGTTTCACTGCAATCTTACAGTTATAGTATTTGTCTTTCAGTTTCAGTACGATGTCCCCGCTGCGGTCCTCGCTGCCTTTCGACAGTTGATTGATAGTCAGTTGCACCTCAGTTGTGCCGTTACCGCTGGCTTTTGACAGCGTACACCAGTCTGGTTTGCTCTGTACTATCCACTCTCCTTCAGAGTGAACAGTAAAGGTATGCGTTGTCTTTGCGTTCAGAACATCGTAACCTTGAGTAGAACATGACAACTCGTGGTGTGCTGTTATGTTTGGGAATTCACGCCATCCAGGTGCTGTTCGGTACGAATTAAGCGATGCTTCAGGTACTTCCAGCGTGACATGACTGAGGTCAATGCCTAGGAAACCATTATTGTTTCTTGGTGGTTCTGCACTTTTACATATAATAGTCTTTAAGCCATGACAAATCCTAAAAGCCTCAGAGTTAATAGCAGAGAGATTTTCTGGCAGTATCAGTTCTTGTATATTCTGGCAGTCCCAGAATGCTTGTTCGGGAATACTTGTAACTTCTTCAGGTATTTCTAAGGTCCCTGTAAAGCCTCCGCAACGTGCGAATGCCCTTGCACCTATCACAGCAAGATTCTTAGGTAACTTCAATCGCCCAGTGAAGTTTGTATTATTAAATGCGCTTTCATGAATGCTTGTTAACGATTCTGGCAACCTCAGTTCGCCAGTGAAGTTGGTATTCATGAATGTATATGTATTAATAGTAGTAATTCCATTTGGTAATGACAGAGTTCCGTCAAATGGAATGTCCACAAATGCCGCAAAACCAATCTCCTTTATTTTATCCGGTATTGTTAAACTACCAGTGATTCCTGTGCAGTGTGCGAATGCCCATTCACCTATTTTAGTCAAATTCTCAGGGAGAATAAGATTACCATAGAGATTGGTATTCTCGTCAAATACTTGGTCGTAAATCTCTTTTAATGAATTGGGTAATAATAACTCACAGTTGAATTTACATTTAGCGAATGCTAAATTACCTATTGACTCAAGAGTATTTGGTAGTGTTAGCGTGCCGTTAAGGCCCTCACATTCGTTAAATGCGCTGTAATATATTTGGGTAACGCCATCAGGAATGATTAGAGAACCTGTAAGGTTTTTACATCCACTGAACGCAAATTTACCAATAGTTCTTAGGTAATCGGGTAGTATTATTCTCTGTAAGTTGTGGTTTTCAAAGGCGCAATCAGGCAATATGCCGTTAGTAATGACCTCTTTCAAGTTTATTGCTTGCAGACCAGGCATCTGTTCTTTCAAGAACTGATAGTCATAGTCATTCATGCTTCCTGTTATCTTGAGGTTCTTTATGTTGGTGTATGCCTTAAAGTTCTTTTGTATAGAATCTCCAAGGTGCCCCATTGTAGACTTAACAATGACGTATTGCTTTGCGGTTCCATCGTGACTGACGAGGTCGTTCTCCCATGGTGTGATGCTTTCGCTTACTAATGAAAGGGCGTACCCACCCTCATCAGACTTCTTATCCACACGTATTGTGAAGTTCATCATCATCTTTTCTACGTATGAAAAGTCCTCGTTCTTTGAGAATTTGTATGGTTTTCCGTCTATTGTTATGCTGAAAAGCGTAGTTCCAGCCGCAACAGTCTGTGGCACAACGATTGCTCTCCATTCGTTGTTTGTACGTGCGGGGATTGTTGCCGTGCTTTCAACGCCACCGTTTTGGCTTACCTTTCCCGTGTTAAGGTTAATCTCCGCCTTTCTAATCAGGTTCGTTGCGAGTACACTTTTCTCAGCGTTCGCCCATTCCCCTGTCTTAAATCCCGTTCCTTCTTGCAGTGTTACGCACAGAGAAGACATGCAATGCTTCATGGAAAGGAGTATGGTGCTCGCTGTAGGCGCAATGTCAGTAGCCTTTCCCCACAGGAAGTCACTTGCCTCATAACCGCCCATTACACCGTTAGCGGTGGCTTGACTCTGGTCCCTTTGTACAGTGAATTGATATTCCTCCACTACCTGTGGCGTGCCGTAAGGGTAGTAACCGTACACGTCAACGTGCGTGTTTTTGTCCTTCCAATATAGTGTGTTCGCAGTATTCCATTTGTTTGCATCCTCATCGTAGGTAAGTCTGAGGTTGTTAGCATGGTTACCTTGTGCAAGTAGTGTCCCTGGTTTTGTACCTTCATAGTTAACAATGTATACGCCCATGACATCACCGTCAGCAAACCCTTGGTCGTTTACCCTTGTTACTGCCACTTGATCTATCTCTCCAGCCAGTGATATCACGCCGCCAGTGCCTGGCTTTGCAGAGTCAAGCATATCATTATCCGAGCATGCCGCAATCAGCAGTATGCCGCATATAATGTGGAGTAGTCTTGTGAACAGTGTATTTTTCATCATTCAGTATGCCTTGACAGTATCGCTATTGAGCGTTTCCGCCGTTGTCATTATTGTCTTTTTCCCAGTTGTTGACCCCGATATCTATTCCGTTGTTAACCTTGTCGCCTTTGTTATCGTCCTTATTGGGCTTGTTGTCATTACCACTGTTGTCAGGAGTGTTGTTGTCATTGTCAGGCTTGCCTCCTGCGTTTTCGCCTGGTTGCGTAGTCGTTTCGCCCGTTTTATCATCGTCTTCACCGTTGTTATCGATGATATTTGGTGAGCCAGAGCAACCATATATTACCATCATAGATATTAGTGCAGTCAGTAGTATCTTCATTTAGGATGCAAATTTAATAAAAAATATTGTTAAAAACAAGTCCACATTAGTTCATTTCGCAATTCTGTTCATTTCCTAATGAAATTTAGTTCTAAATGCTACCAAAGAACAAATACGCCACGGCTATTGCCGCAATGACTCCGCAAAAGTCTGCAAGCAGTCCGCAAGCCACTGCGTGTCGTGTCTTTCTTATTCCCACACTGCCGAAGTAAACGGCGAGAATATAGAAAGTAGTGTCTGTGGAACCTTGGAAAATACAACTCAGTCTTCCTACGAACGAGTCTGCTCCGTATGTGGTCATAGCATCGACCATCATGCCCCTTGCCCCACTTCCTGAGAGAGGTTTCATCAGGGCGGTTGGCAATGCTCCCACGAAGTCAGTGTTAAAGCCACATGCTGATACCATCCATTTAATTCCTTCGATAATGGCATCCATTGCACCAGAGGCACGAAATACGCCGATGCCCACCAGTATAGCAACGAGATAAGGAATAATACGCACAGCGGTGGTGAAGCCGTCTTTCGCTCCTTCAATGAAAGCATCGTACACATTCACCTTCTTGTAGACTCCTGCAGCGATGAAACCGATGATTATTGTCATCAGAAGTATATTCGCCGCACTGGTACTAACGATATTCATTGTCTCCTTATCCATCTGTGAGAACCCCCATATTATGGCAGCAACGAGAGCCATCATGCCACCTAGGGTGAAGATCATTACACGGTTGAAGAGGTTAATGTGCTGGTAAACACTGGTGATAATGATACCCGCTACGGTAGAGAAGAACGTCGCTATCAATATAGGGATGAAGATATCCGTAGGTTGTGCTGCTCCCATTTGCGCCCTATATACCATGATGCTTACGGGGATGAGCGTCAGTCCAGAGGTGTTGAGCACCAAGAACATAATCATAGGGTTGGTGGCAGTGTCGGGCTTTTTGTTCAGTTGTTGCATCTGTTCCATGGCTTTCAGTCCGAGAGGCGTTGCGGCATTGTCAAGCCCGAGCATGTTTGCCGCAAGGTTCATGAATATACTGCCCGTCACAGGGTGTCCCTTTGGAATGTCGGGGAATAGTTTACAGAATACAGGAGATAGTATTTTAGCAATCACGTTGACCACGCCGCCTTTCTCTCCAATCTTCATTATGCCGAGCCACAGTGAGAGAACGCCAGTCAATCCGAGCGAAATCTCAAAAGCGGTTTTAGAGGAGTCAAAAGTAGAGTTCATCATAGCCGGGAACACTTCCGTATCGCCCATGATGATAAGGCGGAAAAGTCCGATAACGAAGGCTATGAAGAAGAATGATACGAATATGTAGTTGAGAACCATGGTTGTATTGTTGTTTGGTTGTTTAGTGTTTTTGTCGTTTAGTTGTTGGGTTGTTTGTTGTTTTTGTTGTTTATTGTTTGTATGTTTCGCCTTATTGCTTTTCTTCGTGCAGAAAGGCGTTTTTGTAACTGCTTGTAAGGAAATCGTTGCCGAAACGGCAGCGCAGGCAGTCCTTACGGTCGCAATATTCCTTCTTTAGTTGTATCAGTGCTTGGCTGTCAGAAGCCGATGTGGCTGTTATGCCACATTCTTTCCACATTCGAATGATGTTGTTGTCCTCGGCTTTTAGAGATTCTAATAACTCAAATGCGCGCTCACACAGTTCTTCGTTCGCATGGCTCCTACCGTATGCAAAGATAGAAGGCGCAGCAGCATTTATTATCAATAACTCCAGTTTTTTACCTTTGATGTTATATAATTTGCCGATTTCATCGATGTTATGGCATTCTAAAAGACTAGCCAGTGAGGTGCGTCTCTCATGGTACATACGTGCAAGTTGTTGCAGTCTTACGTGTGGAAAATTCTGCGGACGAGTGCGTAGATAGCGCCAAATGGTAGAATCCATCGGTATGAGACCAAATTTGTGGCGCATATAGTTATACTCCTTAGCGTAGCGATCGTCCACTCTGTCGAGCAGTCCTGCTTGTCCTATGAAGATGCTTTCCACCTGGAAGAGGTCGTCACGATGGTGTCCAGCCGCCTTAGTAGGTTGCATCATAGCCCATGTATCGAACGCTTCGCCATTGATGCCAAATCCAAAACTGCGTGCAAGTGTAGCAAAGTAGGCATCGTCCCATGACCCGCCGAGAACTTTAACCCTTTGCAGTATGGCAGAGGTCTTTTGTTCTAACCGCTCCGTTTGTAGAGCGGTGAGCCAAGAGTGTACCTTAAGTTTTGGCAATGACGGTATCACCCTGTTGCATGGAGGATACTTATCAGCCATCAGTAGTTCTTGATAGTCCTCGCAAAGTTGTTGTGGTATAGGTACTTCTATGGTTGTCAGCGTCTTGCCTTTCGATGTCTCCACGTCCATGTCAGCCATTTCTACCACGTGTAGAATAACATTATCGTACGCTTCATCAGTGTCGTGTCGATGACGATACCAGTCGCTCGCCTTGATGTGGACCTCAATGTTGCCCACCCATAGCATGCCGTCAATCTTAACTTTTGCATTAAAGAAATCAGGTCCGGCATCGTTCCTGTTGTGCAATCCGGTGTCAATCACCTCCACCTTCTGTTCTTCGGTGGTGCGTAGCGTGCCCAATGGTAATATTTTATGCTTCCACACGTAGTGAAGCAGTTTCTCCTTCTCCATTCTGCATCTCCCTCTCTCTCATTTTACGTTGGTATTTACTCTCTTTCCTTGGTTTCGCCTGTTGCTTATCTTTGTTCTCTTCCTTCTCGTCATAATTCTGTTTTTCTCCGCATCCAGCGACGATAATGACGAACTCTCCCTTGGGCTCAACCTCGGTGAAATGGGCTAAAACCTCCTTTGCCGTGCCTCTTACGCTCTCTTCGTAGACCTTAGAAATCTCGCGACACGCGCTGATACGTCTATTCTCTCCGAAGAACTCGCAGAACTGCTCCAACGTTTTCACTACTCGGCGAGGTGATTCATATATAATCATGGTGCGAGGTTCCTTTGCGAGTTCCATGAGTCTGGTCTGTCGTCCTTTCTTTTGTGGGAGGAAGCCCTCAAAGCAAAACTTGTCGCATGGCAGTCCGCTGCTGACTAGAGCAGGTACGAATGCCGTTGCGCCAGGCAGTGTTTGCACCTCAACGCCTGCCTCTATCGCTTCGCGAACAAGATAGAATCCTGGGTCGCTGATGCCCGGAGTGCCTGCATCAGTGATGAGACAGACCTTCTCACCAGCCTTCAGGCGTTCCACGATAGCCTTTGACGTGCCATGTTCATTAAACTTATGGTGCGCCATGAGTCGTTTGTCCGTAATATCAAAATGCTTCAGCAGTATGCCACTTGTGCGAGTATCCTCACATAGAATGAGGTCAGCCTCTTTAAGAAGTCTAACGGCGCGGAAGGTCATGTCTTCCATATTGCCAACGGGTGTGGGTATTAAGTAGAGCATGTAGTATCGTCTTTAGTTACATATTTTTTCCAGTATGCTATGATGATGGTAGTCGCAGGCAGTGCAATTATCAGTCCTATGAACCCTAAGAGTGCCCCCCATATAGACAGCGATAGTAGCAGTACGGCAGGGTTAAGCCCTAATTTGTGCCCCATAATCTTAGGGGTCACGATGGCATCAATAATAACCTGCACGATGCAGAATACCGCCACCGCCGATGCCAGTACCATCCAGTAACTCTCTCCGGTGTCCGCCGCTTTCATGGCAGCAAGAAAAGCCGTAGGGATAAGTGCGAATGTATGCAGATAAGGCACCATGTCCATTATGCCAATCAGTATTCCCAAGCCGATAGCCATAGGGAACCCGATGATGGTAAAGCCTATGCAGAAGAGTATTCCCATGGTGAGCGCTACGAGACCCTGTCCACGTATATAGTTGTTAAGGGCACGCTCCACGTCCTTCATCAGTTCTTTCCAGAAAGGTCGCACCTGCTTTGGGAAAATCTTTATCCAATTCTCAGACAAATATTCATAGTCAAGGAGAATAAAGAACATATAGAGCAGTGTGATACATGATGCAACAATACTCAGTATGACGCTCATCGTCTCGCTCAAGACGTTAAACAACTGCGGTGCCGTCTCTTTCAGTGTAGCCGAGAAATTGTCAGACCTAAGATAGTGTTCAATCTCTCCGCTGTTCTCGTTCAGCCACCACTGTATTGCTTCAGGGAAGTTTCTTATGTGAGTAACGTGGTGCAGGTATCGTATGGCGAGGGCAGTAAACTTGCCGAACTGTTCAATCATAGGTGGTATGATGAGCCATAGTACCCCTCCGAGCACCGCGATGCAGACAATCATGGCGATGAGTATGCTAACCGCCCTAATCTTAACATGCATGCGATACTGTATGAATTTTACGAGAGGGTAGAGCAGATAGGCGAAGAGCCATGCAATGAAGAATGGCAGCAACACCGCACTAAGGTAGTGCAGTATGAGATATGCCGCGACGAAGGCGAAGGCAATGACGCACCAACGCGCCACGCGGTCAAAGGTAATGGGGCCGTTTATCATTTGTAATGTTGTTTGGTCACTTAATGGTTTAAATGTTTAGGGAATTGTGATTATGGTCGTTATGACGACATAAAATCCCTAATCTGCAAAGTTACAAAAATCTTTTGTACTACAAAGTGAATAAGTTAAAAAATTATAACATACCAAATTCTTTACCGAAAAATTTTGCGGAATAAAATATTCTTTGTAATTTTGCACTCGCTTTTAAGGAGCACGCTCTTTAGAAGTCATAAGTAAAGGTCGACCCGCTAGCTCAGTCGGTAGAGCATCACACTTTTAATGTGGGGGTCTTGGGTTCGAACCCCAAGCGGGTCACGCAAAGAAGGAGTCTTATTTAAGGCTCCTTTTTTTAATTGAAATATAGTTCCTCTTTTTTTTGTTTTTATACCTCTCGGCAACAATGTTTTTGTGTGAGGCTGTAATCAGGCCCAAATCACACAGTAATCAGGCCCAAATCACACAGTAATCAGGTAGTGATTACAATGTAATTAGGGCTTGATTATAAAGAGATATGTTAATATGTTGATTTTCAATGAATAATAAATGCGCTATGAGCGTGTGGTGAAAAGTCGTCAAGCAGTCGTGAAAAATCAGTGCGAGAACTGTGTTAGACTGTATTTTTTGTCGTCAAAAACAGACTCTTTCTGTATTGCTTCTTGTGTGAAAAGTGTATGAAATTGCTTGAAAGTTTTGCGTATCTCGTAAATAAATATTAATTTTGCGGTTAAAATTGTATATCTATCCTAAGTGACGGTAAAAAAAATAACTTGGTACAATTTAGCGGAGTGGATTACATAAATGATATTTATTACCTTGTCATATCTTTTTGGATATTTTGAAGCCATTCATCAGTCACAATGCTCGCATTGTTCCATCTTCATGTCTCCAAACTATCTCAAAAATCTATGACATAAATTATACCAATTTATTTTTTCACCGTCACTAAAGCGAAAAAAGAAAAATGTACGGAAAAAGTGATTATGTAAACTTGGGATATTTGCGTAAATTGACACTTGAGATGTCACTTGTAGCCATTTTATGTTTGTGCGTATGTGTATCAGTAAATGCGCAGTTGCAGGGCTATAAGGCTACGGTAATCCCTACGTTAAGCAAATTACCAGTCAACTCCATTAACTGCGTTTATCAAGATACCGAGGGATATATGTGGTATGGCACAGTTGACGGACTGTGTCGTGACGATGGTTATGGCGTACACGTGTTCCGTAATGACTACCTTACCCCCGAACTCATACAGATAAACCTTGTGCAGGGCATAACGGAAGACAAGCGTCACCGTATATGGTTCTGCACGCACAAGGGTATGTATATTCTTGATAAGAGTAACTACGAAATTAAGATAGTCGACATACCCGAACTGAAGACCGCGCATATTAATAATGTGTTGGCAGCAAGTGATGGCTATGTTTATGCTGACAACAATCACACCTTGTATAAGGTCAGCCTTGACGGCAAATTGGCTGGTAAATATGAGTTGGCTGGTAATGTCAACGATATTTTCGAAGACAGTGCTGGCAGACTGGTGGTAAGCCTCGGACCTACCGGACTGTATGTTCGTTATCCGGGCAAAGACCGTTTTGTAACAGTAGACAAAGACGTTCGTGCGGTATCCGTACGTGAAGACTCAAGCCACAGATACTGTTGGTTGGCGTGTTATGACGGTAAAATATATAAGGTGTTACATGGTGGAAAGGCGGTATTAGTGCCTCAGAACATCGTAGGGATGGAGGGCATGTCCAACGAACATTTCTATGAAATAGTGCAGGATGACGCCCAGCGTTACCTGTGGGTACGCACCTCCCATGGCATCAGAGTGTTGAAGCCAGAAGCAAACAACACCTTACGCTTAATCCCCACAGCAGGATGGCTTCCGCAACTTGATATGCTACTTACTCGCATCACCAAAGATCGCAGAGGCAATATATGGGTAGGAGGCTTTGATACGCCAAGTTTCTATGTACATTACCAACCGAACACCATAATGAACTATGTGGGACCTGCAATGCAGGCAGCCACAAACTACTCACCAGCCGTAGTGACCCTCTGCCGTGACAATGGCGGATATGTATGGTATTACCAAGAAGGCAACGGACTGTTCTTCATAAATCCCATGACAAACAGCATAGTGTCGTATCGCAACTGTCCAGGTACGTTGTCGGCACCATTAGGCTGTGTGCCATACCTGATACGCTCAAAGTGGAATAACTGCATTTGGGCATCAACGCTCACAGGGGCATATCTCGTGAAACGTGAGGGCGAAATGATGTCAGTAAAGGTTGCCATAGACCTGTCGGCATACACCAAGAAGACTGGCAACGTAGAGTGTGTGTATGAAGACAACCACGGAAACCTGTGGATAAGCACCATGAACGGACTGTATGTATGGAAGGTTGCCACCCGACGTGTGAAGACCATATCCAACGATATAGGCGACATCTCAGACTTCGTACAGACTGCTGATGGCATGATATGGGCAGCTGTGCGTAATAAAGGCATCTGCCGCATTGACGCAAGCGACAAGATAAAGATGTATCCACATAACATAGACTTTACGTCTATTGACGCAACGAGCAACGGACATCTGTGGTTAGGTACGGGCGAAGGCAGAGTGCTGGAGTTTGTGCCTACAGAGTCTGACAGCCTAAAGGACTGGACCGCGAAATGCGGCATGAACGGTGACATGGTGGATCATATCACCGTGGACTACCTTAACCATGTATGGATAACGACAAACCAGCGTGTGCGAGAGTTTAACCCGCGTAATGGAGCCTTCCGTATGTTACGTACAGACGACGAGGGAGTGCCACTTAATCGCTTCCTGCCACGTGCAATGTACTTCGACAGTCCTACAAACACCATGTATCTCGGTGGCATACCAGGCTTCATAACGCTGCAACCAAGCAAGGCATTGGAGAGCATACCGAAAAGAATACAGGTGAAGATAAGCGACGTAACGGTTGGCGGACAGAGTGTATGGCTTGCGTCAGAGAGACGTACCGATGCAAACAGCATAGACATAAAGCCCGACGAGACAAATATCAGCATACATTTCACCACCCTCGACTACGTGAACCGTAAGCACATAAACTACTCGTACCGACTGATAGGAGTAGACAAAGACTGGATATACCTCACAGAAGAAAACAACGTAGCCAACTATAACCGGCTGTCGAAGGGCACATACACCCTCGAAGTGAGGGCAACCGACGAGAACGGACTGTGGAGTGACGAGGTGACACGCTTTACCATCAACCGCCTTCCGGCGTGGTATGAGACGTGGTATGCCTATACCTTATATATATTGGTATTGTCAATAGTCATCGGAGTGTTAGTAAGACTCTACTTCAGTTGGCACAAAGAGAAGCAAGAACGCGAGATGATAGAGAACCTTCTCAAGGCAAAACAGATGCAGATAGAGGAGGAGCAACGCGCTGCAGCAGCCAACAAAGGGAAGGAGACGCCAGCAGTGAGCGCAGAGACGCCATCGCATCAGGAGCCAGCGGTAACGCCCGTTCGCTCGTTCGACGAAGAGTTCCTTGCCAAGGCAGCGCATATAGTAGAGCAGAACCTGGCAAACCCCGAACTCAACGTGGTGTTTCTTGCTTCAGAACTCGGTATGTCGCGCTCCACATTCATGCGCAGGATAAAGGCAGTAACAGGTCAGACGCCGTTAGACTACATCAAGTCAGTGAAACTGAAGCACGCTTACGCCATGCTGCAAGACAAGACAGCAACCATACAAGACGTGATGAAAGCCATAGGATATAGCGACCGCAAGACATTCACGCAGTCGTTTAAGGAGGCGTTTAACATCACGCCAAGCGAGCATCAGCATAAGGGATAAGTAGAACGATATGAAAATTAGAAATATGTCTGTAAAATATAGTATCAGTAAGATATTGGTATTGCTGTTGTTCCTTTGCAGCAAAGTAGCGGTAATGGCGCAGTTGCAGGGCTATGAATACATGGTGTTACCCACTTTGTCGAAGTTACCAGTCAATGCCATTCATAGAATCTGTTTCGATACAGAGGGATATATATGGTACGGTACCGTTGATGGACTGTGCCGAGACGATGGGTATTCCATACATACGTTTCGCAATAACTTCCTTACACCAGAATTGATACAGATGAATCATATAACGGGCATAACGGAAGACAAACACCACCGTATATGGTTCTGCACTCGTAAGGGAATATATGTATTGGACAAGAGTAACTATGACATCAAACCAGTTGACGTCCCAGAACTAAAAGACGCGAAGTTCGATAACATAGTAGGTGGCAAAGACGGATATGTCTATGCCCAGTGTTTTAATGTTGTATATAAGATAGGAATAGACGACCTGTCCGTACGTAAGTATGTCTTGCCAGGATATATCAACGATATCATGGAGGATAGCCAAGGCAGAGTGTTCACAAGCGTTAGTCCGATGGGCGTGTGTATGCTTAAACCAAATGCGAAAGACTTCGTAATGGTATGTGATAGCGTGCGTGCTATGTCGGTAAACGAAGACAACAGTCGTAAGTTCATGTGGGTAATGTGCTATGACCAGAAGATATACAAACTGTATTTCGGCAAACGCACGGTGATGGTACCACAGACTATCGTAGGGATAGAGGGTAATAATACTCAGTTCTTCGAAATGGTGCAGGATAATGTGAACCATTACCTGTGGCAGCGTACCAATCATGGACTGATAGTTCTGAAGCAAGAAGGAGGCAACATACTGCGTAGTATGTCAACGATAGGGTTGATACCGCAGCGCAATATGCTGTTGTCGCGTGTTTGTAAGGACCTTAGGGGAAATATATGGGTAGCAAGTTTTGACGCTCCGAGTTTCTACGTACACTATCGTCATAATATGCTGATGAACTATGTGTCCTCAATCATGGAGCAACGTACTAACTATCTACCTGCTGTGGTGACACTGTGTCGTGATGATGGAGGATATGTGTGGTACTATCAGGAAGGTAACGGAGTGTATTTTACAGACCCTAATGCCACAAAGGTAGTGTCATACAAAGATTGTCCAGAGACAAAAGGAGCGGCATTGTGGCGAGTGCCTTATCTGATACGCTCAAAGCGCAAGAACAGTATATGGGCAACGGCATATACTAAGGTGTATCTCGTGCAGCGAGAGGGAGAAACCATGGTACTGAGGAAGACCATAGATTTAGAAAAGCATACTGCAAAAACCGGAGAGGTGGAATGTGTTTATGAGGACCGAAGCGGAAATCTGTGGATAAGTACCATGAAGGGCCTTTACATTTGGAAAGCCGCTTCAGGAAAGATTGTGGCGTTAGATGAGAATATAGGACGTATATCCGACTTCGTTCAGACCGCTGACGGTGTGATGTGGGCAACAGTACGTAACAAGGGTATATGCCGTATAGATGCAGGGTACAGAATGAAGATGTATCCGCACAATGACGACTTCAATTCGCTTGACGCTACAAGCAATGGGCATCTATGGATAGGAACAGGCGAGGGGCGTGTCTTTGAGTTCGTACCAACAGAGTCTGACAGTCTGAAAGACAGAACACTGGCGTGCGGAATGCAGGGAGATATGGTCTCACATATAGCAATAGACAACCTTAACCATGTGTGGATAGTGGCTAATCAGCGCGTTTGCGAGTTTAATCCACGTAATGGAGCCTTGCGAGTGCTAAAGACCAACGACGACAACGTGCCGCTAAAGCGTTTCCTTCCCTTTGCGGTGTACTACGACAGTCCTACAAACACCATGTATCTCGGTGGCATACCAGGCTTCATCACGCTGCAACCAAGCAAGGCATTGGAGAGCATACCGAAAAGAATACAGGTGAAGATAAGCGACGTAACGGTTGGTGGACATAGTGTATGGCTTGCGTCAGAGAGACGTACCGACGCAAACAGCATAGACATAAAGCCCGACGAGACAAATATCAGCATACACTTCACTACCCTCGATTATGTGAACCGTAAGCACATAAACTACTCGTACCGACTGATAGGAGTAGACAAAGACTGGATATACCTCACAGAAGAAAACAACGTAGCCAACTATAACCGGCTGTCGAAGGGCACATACACCCTCGAAGTGAGGGCAACCGACGAGAACGGACTGTGGAGTGACGAGGTGACACGCTTTACCATCAACCGCCTTCCGGCGTGGTATGAGACGTGGTATGCCTATACCTTATATATATTGGTATTGTCAATAGTCATCGGAGTGTTAGTAAGACTCTACTTCAGTTGGCACAAAGAGAAGCAAGAACGCGAGATGATAGAGAACCTTCTCAAGGCAAAACAGATGCAGATAGAGGAGGAGCAACGCGCTGCAGCAGCCAACAAAGGGAAGGAGACGCCAGCAGTGAGCGCAGAGACGCCATCGCATCAGGAGCCAGCGGTAACGCCCGTTCGCTCGTTCGACGAAGAGTTCCTTGCCAAGGCAGCGCATATAGTAGAGCAGAACCTGGCAAACCCCGAACTCAACGTGGTGTTTCTTGCTTCAGAACTTGGTATGTCGCGCTCCACATTCATGCGCAGGATAAAGGCAGTAACAGGTCAGACACCGTTAGACTACATCAAGTCAGTGAAACTGAAGCACGCTTACGCCATGCTACAAGACAAGACAGCAACCATACAAGACGTGATGAAAGCCATAGGATACAGCGACCGCAAGACATTCACGCAGTCGTTTAAGGAGGCGTTTAACATCACTCCAAGCGAGCATCAGCACAAAGGGTAAAGAGAAAGACATATTATAAATTTACCAGTACAAGGTGGTTATTCGTTCAACTTCAACGTTGACGAATAACCACCTTTTCTTTGCAACACAATAATTAGGCGTTCTTTTCATAAAAATATAATTTTGCAGCATAACAAAAAACGACCTAAACAAGTATTTATGAAAAGAAATCTACTCAAAAGAAACAGAACACTCGCAGTATTGCTGGCGTTACTTCTTAATCTTTTTTCTTGCAGTTGCGTAATGGCGGCAAGGCAGTTAAACAATGCAACAACAGACCGTTCGTGGACAACAAGTTCAGGGTTAGGAACGGTAAGCAGTGGTGACTACGTGCAATTAGATGGCGTTAAGGTAACGCTTGGCAACGCTAAAGACAGTCAGACACAGTGGACGTGGAATTCAGGCAATAAAGGATACATACCGAGTCAGATGCCTTCCGTTGACGGTACGGCAGCAACCCTCGTAACAACGTTCTCAGAAACGACTCCCTTCGGAACATTACCAGAAAAGGGATGCTACTTGAAGATAGAGGCACAGAAAGCAGGAACGGTGACAATAAGTTGTAAGCCGTCTACGGACGCATCTCAAAAGTTGGTTATTGCCACCGCTGACAGTAACAATCCAGATGTTATCGCTGAGGCAAAGATTGAAAATGGGATATGGAACGCTTCTTATGATGTAGAGGTAGAGGCAGGAAAGACATATTATTTCTTTCAGTTGGCTTATCCAGGCAAACTGACATCCTATCGTTTCACACTCAGAGGACTCGCCTTTAGCAAGGAGGGCGAAAAGCCAATAAAGGTATTCACCATTGGCGATTCAACTATGGCGAACAAGACAAGTGCCACAGAGCGAGGCTGGGGAATGTTGTTCCCACAGTTTGTTGACGCATCATTAGTGACAGTTGTCAATAAAGCGATGGACGGACGCAGCACACTTAGTTTCATAAACGAGGGACGTTGGCAGGAAGTAGTAAACCAACTGGCGAAAGGCGACTATGTCCTGATACAGTTCGGGCATAACGATGAGAAAACAGACGCATCGTTGCACACAGAGCCACAGAGCACATACAAGGCAAATCTGCGTAAGTTTATTAGCGAAACAAGAGCGAAAGGTGCCAATCCTGTATTGTTAACACCTATAGTACGCCGTATGTTCGGAGCGGATGGCAATATAAACGATGAGCATACGGAGTACGCTGAGGCAATGAGAGAGTTGGCAACAGAATGTGATGTGCCACTGATTGATATGAATAATTATAGCCGTTGCTATGAGAACATAGCGGGAATAGTAGGCAGTCGCGCACTGCATGAGTACTTCCCAGGCAAGGAAATAGACAATACACACATGTGTCAGTTCGGAGCATACATCACAGCACGATGCGTGGCAGAACAGATAGCAGCCAATGACGATATACATATCGCCATCAACCCATCGCCAACGGCAATGACAGGAGCCTATGCTTCTACCTTAGAATATGCGCAGAAGACGTTTAATGCAGCATATCCTGACAATGAAGCACCAGCAACACTGGAGGAGATAGACGCACTTGTACGGAGTCTTAGGGCTGATGCACGCAAGGCGTTGACGAGCGAAACGTTGCCAGCAGATGCTACATTCGCTATTGTTAACCCCGATTTTGCAGAGGGATTCTGTTGGTATAATGCCGTTCAAGGCACAAGACCAATGGGGTGGACTGTAGAAAAGAGCACCAGCGGACAGGAAAATATTAGCGTAAAGACAGAGGACGGCATGAACTATTTTACCGTTTGGGCTTCTACTATAAACTATATCGACGTCTCACAGACCATAACAGGATTGGCAGACGGAGTGTATGAACTCACGGCACAGGTAAAGGCAAGTAGAGGAAACAGCGATGGAGGCGCGTTTATCTATGCCTCTTCAGGTGGAAAAACAGTGTCACAAAAGGCGCAGGAGCCAGAGACTTGGGAAGAACTGAAGGTGGTATGTCAGGTAAAGAGAGGCAGAATAAATATAGGTCTACATTCAGACAATGGCTGGTATGGACGATTGGCAAACGTAAAACTTACCTGTCTCTCGGCTTCTAGCACAGGCATCAGTGAGGTAATGTCGGAGAGTGAGACTGGCAGAGAGATGTATGACCTGTGTGGAAGACGTGTAAAGAAACCTGCAAAGGGAGTGTATGTCGTTGGTGGTAGGAAGAGGGTGTTTTGAGATGAAGAGAATAATATAACAAAACCATAACCTAAACGTACAATTATGATAAAGAAATACGTGTCTGCACTTGCGTTGTTATTTGCGGGAACTCTGTGTACTAATGCACAGAACTATGGCGATTACCCCATACAGGGCGTACCTTTCAGCGATGTAACACTGAAGGATAACTTCTGGTTGCCGCGTCTTGAGCAGAACCAGAAGACGACAATACCTATTGCCCTTGACCAATGTTGGAACACGGGCAGAGTGGACAACTTCCTTAAGGCAGCGGCGATAATGAAAGGAGACTATAGTCTTGGCTGGTTTGCAACGGACTATACCTTCGATGATACCGATATATACAAGATATTAGAAGGTATGTCTTACTCGTATAAGATGATGCCTTCGGAGAATATCAAGGAAAAGATGGATCAGTTGGTGAAGATTGTTGCTGATGCACAAGAGCCAGATGGTTACCTAACTACAGCGAGAACAGCAGGCAAGCCAGGCAGTCTGCATAGTTGGCTGGGGACAGAGAGGTGGGAGAAAGACCCAGACCTGAGCCACGAACTGTATAATTCAGGACACCTTTTTGAGGCTGCTGCGGCACATTATCAAGCTACAGGCGAGAGAGGGTTGCTTGATGTGGCGTGTAAAAACGCAGACCTTCTTGTGCAACGCTTCCTTAAAGACGGGTTAGCGTATGAGCCAGGACACCAGATTGTAGAGATGGGACTTGTAAAGATGTATCGTATTACGGGCAAGGAGGACTATCTGAAACTCGCAAAGTACTTCCTTGACATCAGAGGAGTGAATGGACCTAACAGTAAACATTATGAGTATGACCAAAGCCACATGCCACCGGCTGACCAAAGAGAGGCGGTGGGACATGCAGTGAGAGCCACATATATGTACTCAGGAATGGCAGACGTGGCGGCAATAATGCATGCTAAGGAATACCAAACCGCTATAGATGAGATATGGAATAACGTGGTAGAGAAGAAGTATTACATCACCGGAGGAATAGGAGCAATACACGATGGCGAGAAGTTTGGTGCGAATTATGACCTGCCGAACCTCACAGCGTACAACGAAACGTGTGCTGCCATAGCCAATGTGTATTGGAACTGGCGTATGTTCCTTACGTATGGTGACTCTAAATACTATGACGTTATAGAGCGTACATTATATAATGGTGTACTGTCAGGCATCAGTTTGTCGGGCGATCACTTCTTTTATCCTAATCCCTTGGAGTCAACAGGAGGTTACAGTCGTTCGGCATGGTTCGGTTGTGCATGTTGTCCGAGCAACCTATGTCGTTTCATTCCGTCCGTGCCAGGGTATATATATGCCCATAATGGCGATACGGTGTATGTGAATCTATATGTACAAGGTAGCACGACCGTTGACCTTGGGGAGGGGAACAAAATAACGTTGACGCAGAAGACAGATTATCCTTGGGATGGAGCAGTAAGACTATCCGTTGACAATGCACCGCAGAGCGAGGCAACATTAAAGGTACGTATACCAGCATGGGCAAAGGGAAAGCCGTGCCCAGGAGAACTATACTCTTATATTAACGATGACAGCACACCGATAGAACTGCTACTTAACGGTAAGAAGGTAGACTATAAAGAAGAGAAAGGCTACATGACCGTAAGCAGAGTGTGGCAGAAAGGTGATGAACTATCATTCAACTTCCCCATGAACGTAAGGCGAGTCGTTGCCGATGACAAGGTGGTAGCAGACAGAGGCAAGGTATCGCTGGAGCGAGGACCGATAGTTTACTGTCTGGAATGGAAGGACAACGATGGAGAAGTGCTTACAAGTGTGGTGCCTGATGATGCCACTATAACGGTGCGTGACGACAATACGCTGTTAGGAGAATTGCCTAACAATAACGTGAAGGTGCTTGAAATAAACGGTGCGGAGAGTGAGTATGATGACAAAGGCGATATAAGTGCAACGTCAAAGAAACTCACTGCCATTCCTTATTATGCCTGGGCAAACCGCGGGGCGGGGCAGATGGAGGTATGGATGGCACGCACTCCTGCTAAGGCAGAGGTGTCAACGAAGAATGTATCGTTTACGGATACCCTGAAAATGAACGTTGGTGAGACACCATCTTCGGTGTCGGGCAGTACGGGTTACCCCACAGTGCCAGTGAAAGTGGATATTGCTGCGGTAGCAAAGGCATTCGGTATCAGTGTAAGCGAAGTGAAATCGCTCTTCGGAACCCAAATAACATACGCCGCGATAGAACCCGATGGCACGGTAAACACGACATCTACGGCTGGTGCCCCAGGGCATTGGTTCACTGAAGAGGGCAAAGTGACGAATTGGGAGAGTACAGGTAAGGTATCCGTCATATTCTCAGAGTTTGATAAAAACAATTTTGTGTTTAACATAGGTCAGTATCCCGCTTCTTGGAAGGATGGCGATGTCTATACAATACGGCAGGCATTGACATACCTTCCAACAGGAGCGGCACCAAGAAGAGTAGTGTTTGAGTTTAAGGTAGAGGCGACAAATGCACAAGGAGTGTATGAAAAAGAATTGAGAACGGCCAAGAACCTGCTTGTAAGTGAAAACTATGAGAACGTAAATGGAACTGTACGCACAGACCTACAGAGTGCAGTTGGCAACCCAGTAACAACAGATTACGCCAGAGCAACGCAGCAGTTGTATCGTAAAGTAGCGTCATTCGTTGATGCGAAGGTTAGTTTTGATGAATATTCCGCTGCTGTTTCCAAGGCAATGACAGCGTGTCAGGATTATCCATACGCTGCAAAAAGCAAACAGTCAGCCCTGTTGGCTATATGTAAGAATGAACCTGTCTCTGCAATTCAGGCTGAACAGTATGCTGAGGAAGTTAACAAAGCGTTGCGTGCAGTTATTCTCTCCAACGCAGATGCTGAGGCTATTGGGACTGAGGAAAACCTTATCGCCAACCCAGAGTTTGCATATAACAATGGTTCAACGGCAGAAGATTGGACTATAACCACCTTCATTGCAGGCTTTAAGAATATAGTCAACGAAGCAAGTTACGACACATCAGCCAACCCTTACTTCGTAAACTACGGCAGTTGGGGGCAGGGAAACTCCTCCTTTGACTTCAAAATGGAGCAGACTGTCAGTGGAGTAGGAGAGGGAACTTATCTCATTTCCTTGATGAGTCGTGGCAAAGACCTTGACGTTTCAACGCTTACCGTCACTACATCAGATGGTGAAACAGTAGTGCCTTTGACCGTAAAGGGAAACAGTGGGCAGATGTTCGGCTATGGATGGGATAATACATGGCTCGTGTTACCAATTAAAACAGCCGGCAATGTTACGTTAACCATCAATGCAAGTGCTAGTAAAGACCAAACATTTATATCGCTTGGACGCTTCAGAATGATACGCATTAGCGATGAAACCGCGATAAATGGTGTCGCTAATGGTAATAAAGAGGCAACAAATGAAGTAATTTATAACGTAGCAGGACAGCCTGCAGGCAATGGAGAAAAAGGCATATTGATAAAGAAAGGAAAGAAATTTTTCATAAAGTAGGTTTTAAGTTTGTAGTGGGATTATTCATTCAAAGGTGGTGAAATGTTCAGAAACACTGTTGGTGAATAATCCCCTTTCTTTTGAAACACATTAATTATGTCTTTATAAAGTTACTGATTACCTTTGCATCAAGACTAAAACGAAGAAACAAAAACGACTAAACAATAGAGAAAAATATGGAACTTAAACATCTTATCCTATCATCAATCTTTGTTGCAGGCAGCGTACAAACGTGGGCAGTCAGTCTGCAGACTGCGACATTCTATGACGATCTCAGTGCCACCGAGGACTGGACAGCGACGTATTTCGCTTTAGACAAGGCTGCAATAGCCAAGCAACTCGGCATTACAGAAGACGAGTTAGTATCGCTTGGCGGTAGTTCTGTTGTGGTCTACTCCGTTAAATCAGACGGAACATACGTTGCTCCTAATGGCTCTTACGCAAGTGCTAACGGCAATAACGGTGACTGGCATGATGCCAACGGTTATTCATGTGGCGGCTGGAGCGGCACACCTTCTTTCTATCACGTGGTAAACTACAAGGATTTTACTATCGGAGTAGGTCAAAATCCTAAGGCAGGACTGGCTTACGGCAATACTTTCCGTTTCCGTCTTATGGTGAAATACACTCCAGCCAATGGCGAGTCGGTAGTCGTTCCAATTAATGTTACATATAAAATATACGAGGAAACGTCAGATAGTGAGGTAGAGTCAGTGCTCAATTCCAATGTGATGATATGCAAAGGCGATATGTCAACGACCGGACGTCAGACTTATTATAACAAGGAAGAGATAGAAACAGCATTGAATGCGGCAGAGACAGCATCGGACATTACTGAAAAACGTGCTGCGATAAAGTTGTTACAGCAGGCTCATGACAACTTCTGGACTATCACGAATGCCTACGATGATATGAAGAAGGCGGTAACAACGCTATACAATGACGTTAAATCCACATCCTTTGTGCAGAAGGATGACATCATCGCCCTGTACAATAAGACCCTTGAATACTATGCACTCGACGAGGATCAGACGGCATGGATGATAGAAAAACTGCTTGAAGTGAACGAGCGAAGCACTGCCTTTTCACTTGCTTTCAAGGCAGATGCCGCTATAAGAGTGGCGCGATTACAGATTGCCGAGACTAATTATGATGGTAAAGAAGACCTAAAAAATGCCATCGCAGCAGCCGAAGAAGCAAAAGAAAATGCCAAGGAAATAGCAGATTATCAAGCAATCATAGATGCAGTAAGCAAGGCACAGGCAACATATCTCGCCAATCGCCCAGACGAATGGGTTACAATAAAGAACGGCAACGCATGGACAGCGACCAACACTGGTGCCTCAGTTCAGGCTCATGGTCCTGGCTTTATCCGCGTAGGTGATATCTGGTATATGTGTGGTGAGGACCGTGCAGCAGCGCCATCAGCCCCTTGGACGCCTGATGTAAACCTTTACTCTTCCGTTGACCTCGTTAACTGGAAGTTCGAAAAGAAGATAATAGAGAATGGTGTTACGGCTTCAGAACTGGGACATGGTCGCTTCATTGAGCGTCCTAAACTGCTTTATAATCCTAAGACCAGCAAGT
Organism: uncultured Prevotella sp.; assembly: GCA_934272845.1. Classification (GTDB taxonomy): domain Bacteria; phylum Bacteroidota; class Bacteroidia; order Bacteroidales; family Bacteroidaceae; genus Prevotella. The sequence goes on along the minus strand of CAKQSF010000003.1, from coordinate 32,348 downwards.
ATGTGGTGTGGTGTCACTATGAACAAGGCAACTACGGAGCATCAGAAGCAGCGTGTTTCGAGTGTGATTCTGTCAACGGAGCATACAAAAAGATATGGAGCGGACAGCCAGTCAACACCAAGTCGCGTGACTGTAACGTGTTCCAAGATGAGGATGGCACAGCATACTTTATCTCAACGACAGACGAAAACTCCAACCTGGGACTCTTCCGTCTTAGCGATGACTACCATAGCGCAGTGGAAAAGACCGTGTTGTTTAAGGGACAAGGACGTGAGGCACCTGCCATTGTACGTGTAGACAACCGTTACTTCATGTTCAACTCTGCATGTTCTGGTTGGGAACCTAACCAGTGCAAGATGTCATACACAACCAATCTCAAGTCAGGTTGGACAGGACTCACTAATGTAGGCAACTATTACGCTTACGATACACAGGCAGCCGCTATCTTAACGATAAAGGGTACTAAGAAAACTACATACCTTTATGTTGGTGACCGTTGGCAAGACCCAGGTCTGGCAGAGACAAAGACTATCATCTTCCCAGTGTCTTTCAATGGTTCAAGTGCCAACCTTGACTGTCGCGAGCGTTTTGATATCAACTTCGTAACGGGCGAATGGCGCGAGACACCAACCGAAAACGTCTTTGCCGACCGTACTAAGTTTAAGATAAAGGCAAAGAGTAGCGAGCACTCTTCCTATCCCGCTACGGCAGCAATAGATGGTAATGTAAACACGTTCTGGCGCACTTCCTCCGACGGTGACAGCGACAGCAGTGCCAAGTATCTGACTATTGACATGGGATCAATGCAGAATATCAAGGGCGTTGTAATCACTCCGCGTATGGATTATAGCGCAGGACTCATCCGTAACTGTATGGTTCAGACAAGTACCAATGGCATAACGTGGTCTACTGTCTACAAGACCACATGGCTACCGTATTGGACCGAGGTTACATTCGCAGAAAAGAAGTGCCGTTACATCAAGATTACCAAGACTGATGGTGGTGCCGCTTCCATAGCAGAGGTAAACGTAGTGCTTGCCAATAACGCAACAGGCATAGAGGAAACTACCGCTGACAAAGGTGGAAGCAAAGAGGTAAGCAGCGTGAAATACTATACAGTCAACGGCGTAGAGGTCACAACTCCCAGTAAAGGAATATACATTGAGAAGGTAACCTATACTGATGGACGCACAGAGGCGAAGACAATATTATTCTAAAGTGTGAATAAAAAACAATAAGAAATGATGAATAAACTAAAACAAATCGGCGTCCTCGGACTCGTAATGCTCTTCCTTGGTGCTTGGTCTGTGACCAGAGCAGCGAGTTATACGTTCCTTGACGACCTCAGCGGCACAGAAGACTGGACCGCTACTTATTTCCCACTTGACAAGAGTCAGATAGCGAAAGACCTCGGACTAACGGAAGAAGCCCTGACTGCAAACGCAGGCAGTAAGGTAACAATACTCTCAGTGAAGAAGGACGGCACCGCAATCGCTGCAAATAGCAAGTATGCCAGTGCTGACGGCAATCATGGCGACTGGCATGATGCCGACGGACATTCACTCGGAGGATGGTCTGGTACTCCTTCGTTCTATCATGTAGTGAACTACAAAGACTTTACTATCGGCATAGGTCAGAACCCAAAGGCTAACCTGTCTTACGGTAAATCCTTCGCCTTCAAACTCGTTGCGCAGTATGCGGCAGATGCCAATAACCCCGTAACCGCTACGTATGACGTTACATACACCATATCATACAAAACACTTTACGATAAGGCTGTAGCGGAGGCAAAGAGTGTTCTTGCTAACAACGACTATGCGGCAGTTAACGGTGCGCTTCGCACCAACCTGCAGAACCTTGTAAATGCGGATGTGGATGCCAACGAAAGCGCATGGCAGAACGCTGCAAACCAGATAATAGCAGCACAGACTAACTTCATAGCAGCAGCGTCTAACGTTGCCAACTATGCCTTCAGTGACTCACCGCTTCATACCAGTTACGCTTGTACATATTATGATATAGACAACGAAGCCATAGCCAAGGCACTCGGACTAAGTCTTGCAGACTTCACCGCCAACTATAAAGCGGACAACTCTGGCAGTGTAACCCTTTGCACATACGATGCTACAGGCGCAATCTTCAAAGCGTCAAACGATGCTGGCGACGGTGACTTCCGTGGTTATTGGCTCAACAGTGACGGTAAACGCGCAGGCTGGGCAGCAGGTACTCTGTACTTCGTCTACGACCCATTAGGTCGTGTTGGCGTAGGTCAGATGCCTACAAAGGAAGTTGGCAAGACCTTTTGTCAGCCAGGAAATGACTATACTTTCCACATGATATTCCAGTATGGTGACAAGAAAGCGGTAGTAGCCGTAACCTATACCACTACATATAAGGTGGCGTATGAGTCTGCACTTGCAGACGCAAAGTCTGCTCTTGCCAGTGATGACTATGCTCTTGTTACCGGCACGCCACGCACTACCCTTCAGAATCTTGTTGATGCAGCGGTAGATGCCAGCGAAGACGCATGGAAAAAAGCAGCGGAAGACCTAATAGCATCAACGGAAGCGTTTAAGCAGGGCATTATAGTAGCCAAGGCAGGAACCTACGCCATGAAGGACTCTCCACAGCATACCACCTTCGCTTGTAAGTATATAGACATAGACAACAAACTCATTGCCACGGCTCTCGGAATAACCGAGGACGAACTCTACGCCAAATACAAGAACGATAATAGCGGTGACGTGGTGATGGGAACATACGATACCGACGGTAAGTTCTTTACAGCGTCCGATGATGCCGCAGAGGGTGACTCCAGAGGTTATTGGTTGAACAAAGACGGTAAGCGCGCAGGATTCTCTAATGGCTATATCTATTGCGTTTATGACCCACTCGGTCGTATCGGTGTAGGCCAGATGCGTATCTCCGAAAGCGGCAAGAATCATGTAGAGGCAGGTGACGAATGTACCTTTACCCTTTTGTTTAAGTATAACGAAAAGATAGCGGCAGTGGAGGTAAACTATGCCGCTACCACGTTTCTCTGGCTTCAAGACGTTCTCGAAAACGCCAAGAAGGTAAGGGCTGAGATAAAGATAAACTATGACACCACCTCTTTTGACGCTACCATTGCCACTGCAGAGGCGAAGAAAGAGAGCGATGCTGACGATGAACTAAAGGCGTTAATAGACGAACTAAACGCTTCTGTAGCCGACTATCAGAAGGTTCTTGCGAATGTAGATGGCTTCGCAAGCGTTGTCAATGCAGCCAAGGCAGAACGCACAGCCAATGAATATCCTGGTACAGCAGCCTTTGACGAGGCACTGAATACAGCCGAGAAGTTTCTCGTAGAACTAAAGAATCACCCTTCACTTGATGCTACAGCGCAGACCGACGCACTCAATGCGGCACGTGAGGCGTATTATAACTCACAGTATCCTGTAGCCCCCGTGCAGCAGAATGTGTCAAGCGTAGACCTCTCTTTGAAAGGTTCAGAGAAGTATGTGCTACGTGTTGACGGTAAGCCTTATTACGGAACCAACATACAGTTGCGTGCCGACAAGATGCGAGGCTATCTTGGTTGGAGCGACGCAGACATAGAAGTATGGTTCAAACGTGCTGCAGACGATGGCTTTAATACCGTTAGTGTGCCCTTGTTCTGGAGTGAAGTAGAACCAGAGAAAAACCATTTCGACTGGCGAATCCTTGACCAATACCTCAACTGGTGCCACAAGTACGGCATGCATATGGAACTCCTCTGGTTCTCATGGAGCAGTGGCGGACGCGTGCAATGGCTTTGGAACGGTGCCAACGGTCGCTACCAACTGCGCACCCCTGACTATGTATGCTCTTCAGCTGGTACGTCTGAGTTCAATATGCTTCGCACCACGTGGGAGTATAGCCTTGATTGGCGCGACACAAACCTACGCAGTCGTGACGCTTATGTACTGTCACGCGTCATGGAACACGTAGCCCTTTGGGACGCGAACAATGGCAATCCGCACACTGTAGTAGGCGTGCAGTTGGGCAATGAGGCTCGTGGCCATGGCAATAACGGTGCTACTTCAGCCGAGATAATAGACTATTACCACAACGTAGGCGCAGCAGTCAAGAACTCCAAGTACGTTACATGGACTCGCCTTAACTGTGTATCATACGAAACCAGCGGTCGCACCTCTGCCAATGAGTCAAAGCGTAACAACGGTGGCACTAACATTGACTTTGTAGGTATTGACGTTTACGGCACCAACGCCGGACAAATCAAAGGCAATATCAACGGTCAACTCGGCACCAACGGCAAGAATTACCGCATGGTGATGGAGATAGACGCCAAGGACGCTGCGTCACCATTCTATCAGATGGCAGCACTCGCTGGCGACAAAGCATACGACTACTATAACCTTGGTCCCGTTGACGGCAACGGACTGTATGCTAACGATGGCACAGCACCGAAGGAACGCACCCACATCAACTACGTTCGCCAGCGCAACAAGATTCTCAATCTCTGTATGCGAGACATCGCTGTGCGCAAGCAGGGTAGCGGACTCTATGTCTATAACTACACAGGTGGCAGCGCCAATACAGAGACTGGCTACTATGGCATCACCTTCACGCCAGATGAAGTAACAACACAGGCCATAGCCGTAGAACATACCTCCAACGAGTTTTTGTTGCTATCAACCAAGGGTGGTACGTTCACCATACCAGCATCGCTCAATGTCACCTCCGCACAGCGTGGCTATTTCGATGAGAATAACATGTGGGTGAAGGAAGGCGATGTGACAATAGAGAACAATACCATAGAGATGCCAGAGACATCATGCGTGCTCTGTTGTAAGAATGGCGACGTCCCTCCTACAGGCGTGAAGAACGTACAGCGCAATGACGGCAATAGTGTAGCAGAACAGTACACCCTTGATGGTCGTAAAGCAACGTCATCCTATAAGGGCGTGAAGATTGTGCGCCTTGCCGATGGTAAGGTTGTCAAAATGTAATACCACCAACAGTGGGTTTCTATAGACGTTTAAGGTGGTAATTTGTTCAAAAACGTTGTTGAACAATTACCACCTTTTATATGAAAAGAGTTGATAATGAATATAACCTGAATTTATACTACTTTTGCATTGTTAAACCTAAAACAGACAAATTAACAGATGAATAAAAAGTATTACAGCGCAGCCATAGCCTTGCTTCTGCCTTTGTCGTTACTCGCAGCCAAGCGTTCTGCCAACAAGGTGGGAATGATAGAAGATGCCGTGCGTGTATCTAATGTAGAGAACGTGCAAGGCTTCTTTGGAGAGCACATGAAACTGAACCGTGACGTATATCTCAAGAACTTCCCTATAGACAAATATGTAGATTTCATCACGGAGCGACAGCAGACCTCATGGGACTGGACTCGAGCAGAGCAACACGGCAAGTGGGTAGAGTCAGCGTACCTTTCAGCCATACAGAGCGGCGACAAAGAGTTGCTTGCCAAGGCAGAAAAGGTACTAAACCGCATCATTGACTCGCAGGAATCTGAGGGCTACCTCGGTGCAACAGCCAAGAGTTTCCGCTCAGCCAAGCGTCCTATCCGCGGCATGGACCCATACGAACTCTACTTCGTGTTCCATGCGTTGGAGACAGTCTATGAAGAGACGGGCGACAAGCGTCCGTTGGAGTCAGTGAAGAAACTCGCCGATTACTTCCTTCATTACTTCGGACCAGGCAAATTAGAGTTCTGGCCATCCAACCTTCGTGCTCCAGAGAACAAAGGAAAGGTAGTAAGTGGTCACTCCGACTTTGCCGGTCACTCCGTGCATTACTCCTGGGAAGGCACACTGTTGTGCGATCCTATGCTGCGTCTCTATACCATTACCAATGACAAGAAGTACCTTGACTGGTCTAAATGGGTAATAGGCAATATAGACAAATGGAGTGGTTGGGAAGCCTTCTCACGCCTTGACAGCGTTGCTGATGGCAAGATGGAGATTTCGGCTGTGCAGCCTTACGTTCATGCTCACACCTTCCAGATGAACTTTATGGGCTTCCTGCGTCTCTATCAGATAACAGGCGACAAGTCATTGCTCAATAAGGTGCAGGGTGCATGGAACTACATACACGACCGTCAGATGTACATCACGGGTGGAGTCAGCGTGGCAGAACACTATGAGAAAGGGTACATCAAGCCTCTGTCAGGAAACATCATTGAGACGTGTGCCACCATGTCGTGGATGCAACTCACGCAAATGCTGCTGCAACTCACTGGCGACACCAAGTATGCCGACGCCATAGAGAAACTCATGCTCAACCATGTCTTTGCCGCACAAGACGCTCTCACCGGCACTTGTCGTTACCATACAGCCCCTAATGGCACCAAGCCAAACGGATATTTCCATGGCCCTGACTGCTGTACAGCCAGCGGACACCGCATCATCTCAATGCTTCCAACCTTCTTCTATGCGCAGAAGGGCAAGGACTTCTACATCAATCAACTTCTTCCTTCAGGTTATAAGGATGCAGATGTAGACTTTACCGTTGGCGGTAACTACCCCACAGGCGAGACTGTAGAGATAACGGTGAACAAGTGCAAGGGCAAGACCTTGAACATACGCATACCTTCATGGTGCGAGAATCCATCGGTGACCGTCAACGGAACAGCAGTACAGGGCGTAAAGACTGGAACATATGTAACCCTGAAACGCACGTGGAAGGCGGGCGACAAGATAGCGGTCAACCTCCCTATGAAGTTGCAGTGGGTAAGACGTGAGCACCATGCCGACTACGAGAAGTATTATCTTCAGGACGGCGAGATAATGTATCGTGAACGTCCTACGAACAATGTCCCTTACGCCTTCATGCGTGGACCAGTGGTATACTGCGTTGATATGGTGTGGAACCCACAGATAGGCAATGACGATGTGGACATAAAGAGCAACATGGCTTTCGATGTATCCAAACTCCCAACGCCTGTTGACGCACCGTCAGCATCGCTACTCGGTCCTTGTTACCAAGCCGATGCAGTCTACATGGGACGCTCTGTAAAAGTTACCTTGACGCCATTCTGCACCATCGGTCAGTGGTGGCGCAATGGTGAAGAGAAGGTAGCGGGATGGGCAAACGCCTATTCTTACGCCATCTGGCTCTCAAAGAAATAAACAAACATGACTCTCACCCCCTCATCGGGGTGAGAGCATAACTGACAATCTATAAATTAATCACTTAACTAAAACAAAACAGATTATGACCAAAACAAAACACACCTCTTTGTTCTTAGGGCTTGCTATGCTGTTCTTAGGAACAGGGACAATGGCAAATGCCGCAGATGCAACGGTCTACCAGACCTTCATCGGAGCCGTAAATGGTAATGGTAATTGGGGTGCTACTTTCTTCAACCTTGACAAGGCTCAGATAGCAAAAGGGCTGGGACTCACCGAGAGCGAATTGACAGAAAAAGCAGGAAAGGACGTCATTGTGTACTCAGTAAAGTCTGATGGCACAGAGGTAGCACCAAATTCTAAGTATGCTGCTTATAAAGACTATTGGGGTGACTGGCATGACGCAAATGGCTATTCTACCGCTTCAAACAGTAATGCAGGCGGCTTCTATCATGTAGTGAACTATCAGGACTTTCAGTTAGGCTATGGTCAGAACCCTGATGTTATCAAGGCAGTGCCCAAGGCGTTTAACAGTAAGTATGTAGTAAAATACGCTGACAAGACTGTTGACGTCAATATAGCCTATAAGGTGGAGAGCCTTACAGACGTGACACAGGCTGGTGACTACAGCGTTAGTCTGCCTTACGGCAACACTACCTTCGATTGCTCTTACGTGAATATCGACAACGCCCAACTTGCTGAGGCGTTAGGACTGACAGAAGAAGAACTGTCTACAGCCTACGTAAAAGGCAATACAGGAACGGTGACCGTTGGACTGTATGATAACTACGACTCAAAAGGAAAGTTTGTTGCATCATTGAGTAACTATAGTAGTTATGCAAAAAGCGGTGATTTTAATGGTTCATGGTTAAACAAAGGCGGTCACAGATGTAAGTGGGATGACAATCCCTCCGTATTCTTCGTATATGACCCTGCTGGACGCATCGGTATAGCGCAGATGCCTACCACTCAGAATAAGGCAAACAAGGTTGCTGCAGGTGACAAGATATACTTCCCTGTCCTGTTCTATAATAAGAACAATGGCAAATATGCGTCAGTAAACATTTACTATAACGTCACAGACCAGAACTATGTATTGACCGCAGCAGATACAGACTTTTATAGTCTCTGTCTCGATTTCGCCACCACTATTCCTGAAGGTATAGAGGCATACACAGGAACAGTGGACAACGCAAACTCAAAGGTGGTACTCACAAAGATAGAAGACGGCATCATACCAGCAAAGACTGCTGTGCTCGTAAAGGCTACCGCTGCTGGTGAGTATACCTTTAACAAGACAACAGGCGGAACAGCGACAAGCGAACTGCTTGGCGTTATAGCCGATACGAAGGCTTCACTTCTGCAGAGCGAAGGCAAGAAAGTCTTAGAGTTTGGCATCAAGAACGGTGTGACTGGTTTCCGTCAGCCTGCAGATGAAACCAACATCAAGGCAAACAAGGCATACATTCTCGTTGACGCTGCTAACGCTTCGGCAGCCAAGTCTTATGTTATTGATATGAATAACGCCACCGCTGTAAAGACGGTTAAGACCGCAGAGGCGGTAAACGATGGCGCACTCTACAACGTAGCAGGTCAGCGTGTAGGAAAGAATGCGAAGGGACTCGTCATCAGCAACGGTAAAGTGTATATCAAATAAATAATATTCCTAAAAAATATATAGCATTATGAAAAAGCAATATGTAACTCCAAACATACAGGTAGTAAGTGTGAACAATGCAACATTGCTTACAGCATCTACCAGAATATACGAGGATGAGCGCAACGAATCATCACGTTCACGCTTCAATAATGTCGATTTCATTGACGATGACGAAGAGTATTAATGAATGGGTTTTCCGCAATAGGAAAAATGGTAAATTAAGGAAATAACACGAAAAGGGCTTGATTACGTTGTGATTAAGCCTTTTTTACATTGTAATCAGGCCCAAATAGCAAGGTAAATAAGCCCTAATTACAATGTAATGTCAATGAACTACTTGGTTTTTGACACTAACTGGTTGAAATATAGCACAATAATGATTCTTATACCCCTTGTTTGCGAAAATGGTAAATTATGGAAAGCCGATAAAATGGGCAAAAACGTAATAATGCGGAATTTACCATGAAATGGGGGTTTTTTGTTCAAAATACGTGGTGCGCAATATTCACCCTCCCTTTGAATAATAATATTTTTGAACATATTTGAAAAGAATTTAATTTTGCACCAGACAATCAAACAAACGATTGCGAACTAGATAAAACCGACAACAATATTCTACGACGATTTTAAGAACTAAAACTCGCATAAAAGAATTTATTAACCTCAAAAAAAGAAAGAAGTATGAAACGAAATCGACTACTTTCAGTTTTTACGTGTCTCTTGTCAGCAATGGCATATATGCCAGCAGACGCAGCCAACGTGGCTACTGTGACACTTGAAGACACACCGTTGCATGGCAGTTACGCCTGCACGTATTACACTATTGACACAACGCCAGTGGCGAACGCCCTTGGACTCAGCGCCGCTGACTTCGCGGGCTACAGCCAGTCAGGAACCATCAAGGTGGGTACCTATACCTCTGATGGCACAGTGACGACAACTACCAATGCTGGTGCCGACGGCTTCAGTGGCTATTGGCTCAACAGCACAGGTGTGCAGGATGTATGGGCAAACGGCAACATCTTCTATGTCTATGACCCTGCCGGACGTATCGGTGTAGGACAGATGCCTACGTCAGAAGGAAGCAAGAAGCATTGTGAACCAGGTTCTACCGTAACGTTCCATGCCGTGTATCAGTATAACGGCAATGAGGCAGTAGTAGAAATCAATTACCTCACCTCTTACAAAGTATCTTACGAGAAAGCCAAGACAGAAGCAGAGGCTGCACTCGCTAACCCAGACTACAGTGCGGTACCAGCAGCATCACGCACAGCATTGCAGGAAGCGATAAACGCTACCGTAGAGGAGAATGAAGACGCATGGCTCCTTGCTACCAACAACATCAAGCAGGCTACGGACGCCTTCACGGGTAGTGTAACGGGTGCTGGCAGTTATGAGTTTAAACAAGGACCTGGACACACCAGTTTCGCATGCTCATATTTTAATATAGACAACGAGGCTATAGCCAAGGTACTCGGAATATCACTCGATGAGTTTATAGCAGGTTATAACAAGAACGCTTCTGACTCAAAGGTGACAATGAGTGTGTATGACAACTCTGGCAATCTCTACACCGCTACAGCCGATGCTGGCGAAGGCAGTTTCATCGGTTACTGGATGAACAAGAAAGGACAGCGTTGTGGCTGGGGCAGTCAGGCAAGTTTCTATTTCGTGTATGACCCTGCAGGACGCATAGGTATCGGTCAGATGCCTACAACGCAGAGCACTGGCGACAAGGTAGCGGCTGGCGACAAGATTACGTTCAACGTTATATTCAAATATGGTGAGAAGAGTGCTACCGTACAGGTAACATACATCCTTACTTACGGTGACTGGTTGAAGACTCTTGTGGAGAGCACTCCTGACTACAGCAACCCATCAAAGGATATGTACTACACCGTGTCAATGCTGAACGACTATAATGCACTCCGTGAGGCTGCCATCGCTAAGTATGACGACGTTGCAACAGAAGAAGAGGTACTCGCCGTTTATAACCCTCTCAAGGAGGCTGCCGACAGTCTCAATGTGAACATCTCATTGTGGAGCGACTACCAGAAGGCTATCAATAAGGCACAGAAGGAAGTTATTGACGACCAAGACCATGTGGTATGGACTGACGCCGCTGACGCTCTGGAAGAGTACCTTGAGGAGGCTAACGACAATCTCGCTAATGGCGAACTGGACAATGACGGACTTCGCACTGAAATAGCGAAACTTGATAATATGTACAAAGAAGCACTCAAGGGCGGTGTAACACCTGGTGCCAACATCACAGACAAGTATCTTGTTAACGCTGACTTTGAGGTAACAAGCGGTGACGGCAAGGGCTGGACTGTAGAAGGAAGCAACGTTAACTATGGTGGTAGCGACAAGAACCACTGCATAGAGGGTTCAAACAGTTCTAAGTTTGATGTTTATCAGACATTGCAGAATATGCCTATAGGTCTCTACACCGTAAAGGTAAACGGATTCTACCGTTACGGCAATGGCACCTCTTCATTGACATACTATGCTGACGGCACTGCTGCCAAGTACCAAGATAGAGTTAAGGTATATGTCAATGGCAACTCTGCGTTGTTCAAGAATGTATATGATGAGAAAGTAGCCGTAGGCACTGACTATACCGAGGGTAATGCGATAAAGGACGCAGACGAACTTTACTGGTATCCAAACAACATGACCGACGCTGGCGTAGCATTTAAGGCTGGCCGTTATGCAGCAACAACCTACGGCGTAGTGGCAAATGCAGACGACGTGCTTCGCATTGGCGTAAAGGGTTCTACTAACGAAGGCTCTTCATGGGCTATATGGGACAACTTCAATGTAGTATATGAAGGTACAGAGGTAGAGGCAGTAAAGCCACTGCTTACAGCGAAGATTGCTGAGGTACAGGAACTCCTTAACAATGGTACTACATACGGAGTAGAGGAAGTGGCAAACGCTAACGACGCTATAGCAACAGCAAACGAAAACGTAGCAGGAACAGATGGCGAGGCAATGTTTAAGTCTCTCTGCGCTCTTATCGCAGACCAAGAGTCACTCACCACTTCTGCTGAGGCTATCAGTAAACTCGCTACACAGAACGAGGCACTCAAGAATACTATAGATCTCTTCCAGGAGGCTGCTACGCCAGAGGCTGTAACTGCTGCTACTGCACTCAACACCGAGATAGCAGGACGCCTCACTGCTAAGGACATCAAGACGGCAGAGGCTGCTGACTACATTGTGAAGATTAGTGAGGCTACAACAAAACTGCGTATGCCTACCGACCCTGAGATAACAGACTATACTTCAGTTATCATCAACCCAGGATATGACAACGATGGCGAGGGCGTAAACAGTTTCAATGGTTGGAACGAAACAGGCGACACTCACAGTTTCGGTAACAGCGCATATCAGCAGAATGCACTCCTCGTGGAGTATCACAAGGTGTTTGACGTTAACCAGACCATCTACGGATTGCCTGACGGTAAGTATAAGGTAACAGTAAACTGCTTCTCACGTCACGGTAATACCTCAAACGACTATAAGGTATGGAGCGCAGACAATAATGCGGAGAACAACGCATATCTCTATGCACAGTCTGGCGATGAGGATATGGTAAAGAGTTCAATAGCCTTCATCAGTTCAGGTGCTTACGAGAATGCAGGCATCTCTGGCCAGACAAGTATCGACGGCAAGAATGTGCCTAACGACATGGTAAGTGCTGGCAAGTGGTTCGACAATGGTTACTATCTCAACGAGGTAACAGTAGACGTCAAGGGTGGCAAACTCACCATTGGTGTATGTAAGTTTGAGAATACTGGCGATGACTGGATTATCCTTGATAACTGGACACTGGAGTACCTCGGTAAGGGAACAGGCGTTGAGACTGTAAACGAAGCGAAGGGCAACACCGTAGCAAGCGAAATATACAGCATTGACGGTATGAAACAGAACAAACTGACAAAGGGTGTGAACATTATTAAGATGACTACCGCTGACGGAAAGACCGTAAGCAAGGCAGTACTTGTGAAGTAATGTGAAAGTATATAAATAAGTAGGATAAGGAAAGGCGGACATTCTTGCCTTCCTTATCCTTATTCCTAAACAACTACTACAACCAAAACAACTTACGTTATGAAAAAGCATTTCTTTTTCATCCCCATGTTTGCGGCGATGACTGCCGTTGGAACACTTACATTGCAGTCATGTGACAACGATGTGCTGACGGGACAACCAGAATGGCTCGGAGAGTCTATCTATGCAGAACTACAGCACCAGGGAAACTATTCTACACTGTTGCGACTTATTGACGATCTGGGATTAAAGGAACAGATGAGCGAGACTGGTTCGCTGACTCTCTTTGCGGCAGACGATGCAACGTTCGACAAATGGTTTCAGAACAACTCGTGGGGCGTGCGCTCTTACGACCAACTGAGTGCCGCACAGAAGAAACTGCTGCTCTATAGCCAAGAGATTAACAATGCCTATCTGATAGAACTTATGTCGAACGTTGCGGCACAGAACGGAGGCATACCATCAACGGGCAAATGTATGCGCAGACCTAACTCGTCAAGCATATTCGACTCTGTAACCGTAGCGAAGTGGGAGAGTATGCCTGCTACGGATTATTGGAAATATTACCGTGCTAATCACAAGGACATCGTGCTCTTTAAGGATGGCGCAATGATGAGCGGTACGGATCAGTCAAAACTCTCACAACCTATGATACACCTGTTGCCAGCATTCATGAAGGCACAGGAGTTTACTGATGATGACATCTCTATACTGACAAACGGAGCAGTAACGTCAACGGAAGACGCTTATGTGGGAGGTCATCTTGTTACACAGCGTGACATTACTTGTAAGAATGGATATATACATACGATGGACGGCGTGATAGAACCGTTCCAGAATATGGCAGAGATATTAAGACAGCATGCTAATACTTCACAGTGGAGCACGCTGATGGACCGCTTTTGCGCTCCTTATTATGACAAGCAGAAGACGGCAGAATACAACAGAATATACGGCACCGCCATTGACTCTGTCTTCACCTTACGCTATTTTGCGAAGTCTACAAACGAGTACCTGCCTAAGGAAAAGAGCCAGAACAAGGAAACGGGCGATAAGGCACCGGCAACCCTCTCTTTCGACCCAGGATGGAACCAGTATGTGAACGAGACGGAGATAGACCTGCACTATAATGCTGGAGCAATGCTTGTGCCGACCAACGAGGCTATACAAAACTGGTGGAACAGCGACGGTAGCGCACTGAGGGATATGTACGGCACATGGGAGAATGTTCCTGATAAGGTGTTGGCACCACTGCTCAACGTGAATATGCTAAAGACATTCACCACAACAATACCGTCGAAGTTCGGAAACATACTCAATGATGCAAAAACACAAATGGGTGTGACGCCAGCGGATATAGACAGTTGCTTTATTGGATGTAATGGAGTGGTGTATGTAACAAAACGTCTCTTCCCACCAATGGAATACGCTTCAGTAACATTCCCGGCATTGATTAACCAGAACTTGTTTAGCACTATATATGAGGCGGTGGATAAATATGACTTCAAACCATACCTAAACTCTATGGATTCATATTACAGTTTCTTATTGCCAACGAACAACGCTATGCAGAAGTATGTAGATCCTTGTAGTTATGGTGATAACCAGAAGTCGATGCTGGAGTTATATTACGATACAGAGAACTCTACACTGGTGGGTAACAGTTACGCTTGCGACATTAATGCCGATGGTACACCAGTAAAGGGATTACTACAGAAGAAGGACGTAACTGCGGCAACACTTAAGAATAGGTTGGAAGATATGTTGAACCAACTTATTGTAGTGGGCGACATTGAGGACGGTCATACGGTGTACAAGACAAAGAATGGTACGCCAATAGTAGTAAAGAGGTCTGGGGATAATATCTCTATTTATGGAGGTTGGCAGAAAGAACATTCAAATCCTGCTTTAGTAACGAAGACCTATGACCAAAGTAAGGAGGGTAACGGTAAGGCTTATCTTATTGATGGCAATATTCCTCAGAGTTCACCGAAATCAGTATATGAGACTCTAAAGGCACATTCAGAGTATTCAGAATTCCTAAAGTTACTGCAAGGTTCGGAGCATCTTACTACTGACGACCAGTTGCTGATATCACAACAGAAAGTAGGCGGAACAACACTAAGTTGCTCTAACGTAACAGACAATTACAACATTAGTCTCTTTGGTAACTACAATTATAATATATATGTCCCGACAAACGAGTCGATAAGGGCACTTATAAACGAAGGCAAATTGCCAACGTGGGATCAGTATGATGCGGCGTTTGTGGCGGCTGGCGATGAAGAAGATGAGACTTGTGTGGAGATAAAGAACAAAATACTCAACTTTGTGAAGTATCACATACAGGATAACGCCGTAGCGATAGACATGGCACCAGAGACAGATGCACAGGGCAATAAACTTTATCACAACAACTATGAGTCAATGTTGCTGAATACAAAGAACAGTAGATACTACACTCTGAATGTAGACTTCAGCAATAAGCAGTTGACGATAGTTGACCAATGCGGAAACAGACGTCATGTGGTAAAGACAGAGGGACTTTACAACAATATATGCCGCGAATACTGGCTTGAGGGAACAGGAGTAGGAGTAGCGAAGTCTATATATGGTGCCGCTGACGTTGTAGTGCATCAGATTGATGGACCGCTGTTCTATGAATAATCTATAACTCACAACATCTAAAAAGAAAGACAATGATATACAACATAAAACTTAGGCAACTCGCGTTGGCTTCCGCATTGTTTGCCAGCGTTGCGGCTAATGCACAGCAGATATCTTCAGTGCACGGTACAGTCTCAGACGACTTAGGAGTGCTGATGGGGGCTACGGTGTGTGAGATAGACAAGAGCGGACGTATCATCAACTCTACCGTAACGGACATGAACGGTAACTTCATGATGCCAGTGAAGGATGCCAGAAACAAGATAAGATTCTCGTATGTAGGTCTCAAAACAAAGAGCGTGGCGATAGACAAAAATACGTATGACGTGGTATTAGAGTCGGCTACGCAATTAAATGAGGTCATCGTAACGAAGAAACGTTCTGCAAGCGGTAACAACCTGGCGATACCAGAGAGAGAGATTTCTTATGCAAAGCAGGCAGTGGACATGAAGAACTTGGAGGGTCTGGGCATTACCAGCATTGATGAGGCATTGCAAGGACAGATAGCAGGACTCGACATCGTGGGTAACTCAGGTGACCTTGGTGCAGGTTCTACGTTACGCTTGCGTGGTTCTTCATCGCTATCATCACTGACGGACTCTAATCCACTGATTGTCGTAGACGGCAATGTGCGTTCTGTAGATATGTCGACGTTCGACCTTGCTGGAGCAAATGATGAGAAGTTCGCCGAACTGCTTAATATTAACCCAGAAGATATTGCGGCTATTAACGTGCTGAAAGATGCTGCGGCAACGGCGGTATATGGTTCGCAAGGTGGTTCGGGCGTTATTGAGATAACAACGAAACGTGGTAAGATGGGTAAGCCACGTGTATCGTACTCAATGAAACTCACTACGACTCACCAGCCAGAGGGGTATGCCTTGCTGAACGGTAACGACTATACTATGCTTCTGAAGGAGAGTTACTTTAATCCTTCACAGAGTGATAACACGTCACAGTCTATTAACGAGATAAACTATAAGCATGACTTCTCTGAATATGAGCAGTATAACAATAATACTGACTGGCGTGACGAGGTAACGCAGTGGGGATTGAGACAAAACCACTATATCTCTGTTGCCGGTGGCGGTGAGAAAGCATCGTTCCGCATAGGTGGTGGCTTTGATAATGAGACGGGTACCATAATACAGCAGAAACTTAACCGATTCTCAACTCGTGTAGCACTCGACTATAATATCAGTGAGCGCATAAGGGTATCAACTAACTTCACGCTTACGTACACGAAGAATCATCTGTCAAGCGATGACCTGCTGGCGATTGCTATGAAGAAGATGCCTAATATGAGCGTATATGTGCAGGACCCTGTTACTGGCGAGAACACAAACCGCTACTATCAGATGTTGCAATCAGCGTCAAGTTGCTTTGATGGTAACCAGAAAAGTTACGTGAACCCTGTGGCAAGTGCCAATCTTGCGAAGAAAACAAGGCGTACCTATGACCTCGCACCGGAGTTGGTGATAAACTATCATCTTCTTGGCATGGATGAGGAACACACACAGTTGAATTGGCGTGGTAGCGTGTATATGAGTGTCTTCAACCAGTATGATGACTCGTTCTATCCTTCAGAACTGAAGACAAATGTGTGGCAGGACGGCGTGAACACCGCTTCGTCTGCAAGTTCAAAGAGTGTAGGCTTCAATACTAAACATACGTTGACCTTCATACCACACTTTGAAAATCAGGACCATGCCTTACAGATGATGGCGAGAATGGAACTGAACACAGGTTCGGCAAGCGGACAGTCAAGTGGTGGTAAGGGCTTGACAGGCTCAGGCATAGAAAGTCCAGACGCTTCTGGTATCAACACAGGACTGAGTTCTTACTACTCAGAGTGGCGTTCGTTGTACTTTACATATTCTGCTCACTATGCTTACAAGAGCCGATATATGTTCGACTTCTCGCTGCGTGCCGATGGTACTACAAAGTTCGGACCTAACAACAGATGGGGTTACTTCCCTGCAGTATCATTAAGATGGAACCTTGGCGATGAGCCATTCATGGAGTGGGCAAGAGAGAAGGTAGGACTGAAGATGCTCTCTATAAGACCATCATGGGGACGTGTGGGTAACCAGCCTAACCAAAACTATCTATATGTAAGTAAGTATGGAGCAGGGGCAAACTACATTGATATGTCGTCAATGCTTGTGCAGAACATCAGACTGACTGACCTGCAGTGGCAGATAAACAATAGTTACAACATCGGTGTGGACCTCGGACTGTACGATAAGTTCAATATTACTTTTGAGATGTATCGCTCTACAACATCGAATATGTTGCTCAGTAACTATCGCATACCGTCAAATACTGGTTTCACAACACTTCCTTATAAGAACGGTGGTAAGATGCGTAATACGGGTTGGGAGTTCCATGCAAGCACTAATAAACTTATTACGAAGGGTAAGTTCACAGCAGACTTCAACGTGAACTTTGGTAATAACCACAATGAGATTCTCGAGATGGACGAGTATGTGCTTAACTCGCTTAACTCTACATTCAGTTATGCTAACGGAGAGGTGCTGCAGCGCGTGCAACTGTATAATCCGTTTGGAGCAATATACGGTTTCCGTTCAAAGGGCGTTTACCAGTACAACTATGAGACGTTTAAGGATCTTAGCCCCGAGGAACGTAGTGCTTTCCTCGCAGAGGGAAAAACGGCGCCAGTGGTTCTCAATAAGGAAGGCGAGGTAGTGTTAGATGCTAAGGGAGACCCAGTACGTATGCATTACAATTATACTAATGACGGCACTGGCAAGAACTATGCATTCACTGGTGGTGACGCTATCTATGAGGATATTAACAATGATGGTAACATTGATGCACTTGATATTGTTTATCTCGGTTCTTCATTACCAAAACTGACTGGTGGCTTCGGTATAACGTTATCATACGGCAGATGGAGACTTAACTCACAGTTCTCATATCGTATAGGCAATAAGATAATCAATATGGCACGTCTGAATGCTGAGGCTATGACAGGTAATAATAACCAGAGCCAGGCGGTGAACTTCCGCTGGCGTAAGGAGGGTGACGTGACATTGATACCGAGAGCAATGTATGGTAGTACGTCAAACTACAACACGCTTGTCAGTGACCGTTTCGTAGAAGACGGAACGTATTTGCGTTGCAGTTACATACAGTTGTCATACTCATTAAACAAGAAACAACTGAAGCCGATAGGACTTAATAATATAGCCTTTTATTGCAGTGCCAACAATCCGTTTATTATAACAAAGTATAGTGGTGTTGACCCTGACGTAAGCCAGAGTGGGTATGGTCCAGCAGTGGATAATTCAAAGACACCGCGCTCACGATCTTTCACGCTTGGCGTTACTGTTGACTTCTAAAAATCGAACTTAATAAAGTACAAGACATGAAACCAAAGGGAATATACAAGTATCTGTTGGCGTTGCCACTGATGGCAGTCAGCCTGTCATCATGCTCCGACTGGTTAGAGGTGAAGCCACAGAACATAATCACGAAAGATGAGTTCTGGAATGAGAAGTCGGACGTGGACAACATGATAGCAGGAATTTATGCCACAATGCAGTCTGCTAATGTAACAGAGAGGATGATGATATGGGGAGAGTATCGCAGTGATGACGTAGTAGCGAACAATCTAACCACTAACAATGCTCATCTGCAGAATGTGCTGACGGAGAATATTACGGCATCGAATGCTTTTACTTCGTGGGATCAGTTCTACTATATTATCAATCAGGCGAATACTGTTATTGATCAGGCTCCTGCTGTGGCAGACAAGGATAAGGCATTCACGCAGAGTGAACTGAAGGCTGATTTAGCAGAATGTGCTGCTTTGCGCGATTTGTGCTACTTCTATCTTATACGCACGTTCCGTGATGTTCCTTATACTACAACGGCGTATTATGATGATGATCAGGTAACGAATCTCCCGGCTACGAAGTTTGAGGTAGTATTAGACAGTCTGATAAACGACCTTGAGTCAGTGAAGGACGATGCGGTAACGGTATGGCCAGCATCTACAGAGAGTAAGTCATTGTATCAGACTGGTCGCATCACGAGAGAGGCGATATATGCTATGCTTTGCGATATGTATCTGTGGAAGCAGGATTACCAGAAGTGTATAGAATATGCCGACAAGGTGATTGAGAGCAAAAAGAAGAAGTATGAGGAAAGCACTGACGGCATTACCGACCTGAAACGTTTTAACGGCTTCCCACTTATCAGCGATTATAATCAGGGCAGTGGAGATTTCGGAAACGCATATAACCAAATATTCGGCGTAGGCAATAGTTCCGAAAGCATATTCGAACTGGTGTATATGTCGGATGAGAATATGACGAGCAACGCTTCAGTCAACTGGCTGTATGGTCCTTATACCAGTGGAATGGGATTGAGCGGACCTGCAGAACTTGTGAATGAGGCTGGAACTTCAAGAATAACCTCAACGCAGGTGTATTATGAAAAAGACGCGCGCTTCTATGAAAATGTGAAGAATAATGCGATATGGAAGTTCACTTACACCAATGGTACGGTCAGTAAGGCTACACCGTCTCTTACATCTTCTTCAAGATATACTAACGGAAAGGTGAAGAGCAATTGGATAGTATATCGTCTTACAGACGTGATGCTGATGAAGGCAGAGGCACTGGCAGCGATGATGTCATCAGAAACAGAACTGAGTCAGATTGACGAAGAAAGACTGCAACAAGCGTTTGCATTGGTAAATGCAGTTGACAAACGTTCGGTTCTTCAGGCTGACAATGAGTTGAGTGATACACTGATGTATGTATCCTACAAGTCAAAGGAGCAGATGGAAAACCTTGTACTGGCAGAGCGACAGCGTGAACTGATGTTTGAAGGCAAGAGATATTATGATCTTGTTAGAAGGGCAAGACGTGATGGTAACACTGATTACGTTAAGAAGTGCATTGCTACGAAGTTTACTTCGGGAGGCTCTGGTGCCGCAACAAAGTTTTCAAAGTTAGATTACATGTACTGGCCGTATAATATTACAGAGACAAAGGTTAACAAGGCTTTGGTACAGAATACTGCGTTCGGCAGTGGAGAATAATGTACCGATAATACGTTATTACAATAACTTCAAAGAAAAGTCATTACAATGAAAAAGATATGTTTTACATACAGAATGAGGCTTCTTCTTGCAGCGTTGTGTGCAGTTGCAACTCTCATGACCGAGAGTTGCTCTGACGAACCTACAGAGGAGAACTTCTATACTTTCTCAGGTGAGATGATGAATGACTACATCAACAATCGCCCGCAGTACAGCCAGTTCGCTTATGTTGTAAAAACGGCAGGAATGGATGATTTACTTTCCACGTTTGGACACTATACTTGTTTCCTGCCAGACAACACTGCAATGGAGGCTTATCTACATGAAAAAGGAAAAGGAAGTGTAGAGGAACTGACAAAGGAAGAGTGTGACACGCTGGCTAAGACTCATCTTATAGACAATATGTACAGTACGGTTGACATGAACGATGGTACTTTGAATACTGCGAACATGAACAACCGTTACATACAGATTACGCATGGAGTGGACGACAATGACAATGCTGTCGTATGGTTGAATCGTTCTGCGTATGTTAAGTATGCAGAGAAGGATGATTCTGTACAGAATGGTATAGTACAACCTATAAACAAAGTGCTTGAGATGGCAAACTCTTCACTGGCAGACATACTGGGCGAGAACGACCGAATAAAGATGTTCTATACTGCTTTGAAAGCAACGGGACTGGTCGATACGTTATATAAGATAAGGGATGAGAGTTATAATGCCGACTTGTATGGCTATCAGGAGTATTCATCACACGGACATCAGGAGGTTGCGGTGGCACCAAGTGAGAAGAAGTATGGCTTTACTGCATTTGTAGAACCAGATGATGTCTATACCAAGGCTTTTGCTGATAATGGTATAACGGTAGATGCTTCGTCGAGTGAAAGTGTGATTAACGCCCTTTATGAGTTATCACGTAAACTCTATGACCCAGTATATGGCAATAACGATGATTATAAGGCGGCAAATGATGATGCAAACAAGGGGAACTATACTAACCGCTGGAATGCTCTCAATATGTTTATTGCCTATCATGTCATAACACGTGACTGCATAGGTTGGAACCTTCTTACTCCTCGTGAGGTAAGTGGTTTCCCATCACCATACAATACTACTGCCATAATGATTAAGAAGAATCTTCTGAACCCATGTGACTGGTACGAGACATTGCTTCCTCACACGATGATGAAGATTGAACAGGCCACGGTTTATGGAGACCTTGACGGCGATGTGCAGTATGAACGTTACGTGAACCGCAGGGTAAAGTTGGAGGATAACATCAGAGTTCACGGCGCATACATAAATCCTACTATCGAGGATAAGTACGTGCAGGATGGTCCTAACGGAAGATACTTCTATGTAGACAAGGTGATAGCCTTTGACTATGAGACGCAGAATACAGTGTTTAATGATAATATACGTATGGATATGTCAACAATATTCCCTGAGTTGATGACTATGAATATACGTCTCAATGGTGACCCAACAAAGGATGACTCAGGTAGAGATTACACCTTTGCCAATGGTAAGAATTATTACTTCCCTAATGGGTTCCTTGACAATACCCAGGTAAACGGTGGTTTCTTTGTATATCGTCGTCCACACTGGAACTTCGACTGTTATGAAGGTGATGAGATGAACCTTATTGGTGATTATGACATAACGTTCCGTCTTCCACCAGTGCCATTTGAAGGAGATTATCAGATAAGGCTCGGTGCTGCATTCATAGAGACACGTGGCATAGCCCAAGTATACTTCGACGGAAAGCCTCAGGGTATTCCTATTGATATGACTAAGAACCTTCAGGACATCTTAGGAACGAAATGGACAAGTGATTGGGTGAGCATGACTGATGAAGATAAGGCAGCCGACCAAAAGATGTTGAAGAACCTTGGATATTATCGTGGGCCTTATGGTGCTATTCATCAAAATAATACAGAATTCGTTAATTCTAAGTATACCTTCCGTAAGGTGCTCTGCACGGTTCATATCGACCCGAATACAGATCATTATCTCCGCATACGCAGTACCTCAAGTCAGGGTACAGAGTTTATGCTTGATTACCTTGAAATCGTACCGAAGAGTATTTACGGTGTGATGTCAGGCAAAATGGAGTCACCACTTTAAGGAATACACAAAATAAAAGCAACAACTATGAATAGTATAACACCTAACATAAAGGCTTTGATCATGGCACCCGTTGCCGCATTAACGCTTGCGGCATGTGCAGATTCATGGGATGAACATTATAATCCGGATGTACAGAGTGGTTCACAGAGTCTGTGGAGTGTCATAGATAATGATGCAGAACTTACTAACTTTGCCAGTGTAGTGAAGGCTGTTGGATATGATAGAACCTTGGCAGGTTCAAGAACATTTAGCGTTTTCGCTCCTGTAAATAGCGCTTTTACGGAACAGGAGGCACAGGAGGTGATAGAACAGTATAATGCAGAGAAAACTGCGGGAATACGTGATGCGGACAATGGAGCGATAAAGGAATTCCTGCAGAACCATATCACGTATTACACTCGTTCAGTCTCTTCACTTACTCATGATTCGCTCTTGATGATGAATGGCAAGTATCAGGTGCTGACACAGACGGCTTTTGCTGGTAACAGACTGTTGACTGCCAATAAATCGTGTTGCAATGGAATGCTTTATACCGTAGAAGGACAGGCTAAGTATTTCCCAAGCATATATGAATATATGTCAAAGGATGAAGAAACAGACTCTGTTGCAAAGTTTATAGGGAAGTTTGATAGGTATTATTTCGATGAGTCGAAGAGTGTGCCAGGCGAGATTGTAAACGGTAAGACGCAGTATCTTGATTCTGTTGTCACCATGCGCAATGACCTTCTTGCCACATATCTTGCTCCTATAGAGTCAGAAGACTCCTCATATTGGGCGGTAGTACCGACCAATGACGTGTGGAAAACTATAGTGCCACAGTATGAACAATACTTCCAATATGATAAATCGGTTGGCGACAAGCGTGACTCTCTAACATGGGTGCAGGCACGTCTTGCTCTCTTGCAGGGAACGATATTTAATCGCAATGCCAATACTGATGCAGCGTTACAGGATTCTGCTATGTCAACGAATGCAGTGCGCTACAATATGCGTAAGGCGGCATGGGGCGACAGCGAACTGAAGTATTATCAGTATGATAAGCCATGGGCAGAGGGTGGTGTCTTTAATGGTACTACTAATATAGAATGTTCTAATGGACAGGTTATGAAGGCCTCACAATGGAATATTCCTCCTACACAGACATTCCTCAGAAGAATATCTGCCGAGGGTGAGAGTGGGGCGCGTCTTGACTCTGTTGACCAAAGTACTACAGTATATCCTGCGACAATTTATAGAGTGGCAGCAAGCAATGATTTTTATGGTAAAGTGTCAAACAATGCGTATGTGGAGATAGCCGCATTGTCAAGATCAAATACCACGTCATACTTCAGTCTGCCTAATCTTCTTTCTAATGTAGGATATGACATATATGTCGTAACGGCACCAGCGATAGCAGGCGATGAATATGCTTCAGAAACGCAACGCTTGCCTACAAAGTTTAAGGTATATATGAGATACCAAAATGAGGATGGCACAATACCTTCACTTCAAAGAGACTGGATACCACTTGACGGAGGCGAAAATCAAACTGCTGCGACATGGGAAACTACCAAGGATGAGATTAATACGTTTAAGGTTGCCACAAACGTCAAGGTACCATATACAACGTATGCACTTGGACAAGGCTCGAAAGTTGAATTAATATTCAAGTCCTGTCCAACTAACAGCCAAGTTAATAATGGTCTGTATAATCGTATATTGCGTATTGATCGCATAATAGTTGTACCACATACAAGCAACCTCTAACCCATTAAAAGAATTATGAACAAATATTTATTACTAAGTCTGGCTGCCGTTTCCTCTACAGTGGCAGTATCGGCACAGGATGCGGTGCCCCAGACTGTTAAAGCTGATAATAAAGCGTTGCATAATGATAAATATGCCATGCGTACTGTCACGGGCAGAGTGTTGGATGCTGTAACGAAACAACCTTTGGCAGGTGCCATGGTTTCTGCACAAGGTATCTCGGGGTATAGCGTTTTAACCAAGGAAGATGGTACATATACACTGAGTGTTCCGCATTTTACTTCTGCGATATATGTTCGTCTTACCTCATACACTCCTGTTATGCAAGGCTTGTCGGGGGAACAGAGACAGAAGGATATATATGTAAGTACTGATGCCTTTACCTCTCTTTATGACGCAGAAATAGAGCGTAGCGAGGGACATGAAGCAGAGAGTTTTAAGTATTCCTCTGCTGTGAATATCAAGGAAGAGGTACAGAAGCAACTTGGAGCGTATGCTTATACTACCCAGCGTAACGGTACCCCAGGCGTCGGTGCCAATATGTTTATTCAGGGTCTTAACTCTCTAAATGTTAATGCACAGCCTCTCATCGTTGTTGATGGCGTTATCTATGACCAGCAGTATGGTCGCTCACTGATACATAGTGGACTGTACAACGATATTCTCTCTTCTATTAATCCTGCGGATATAGAGAAAGTAGAAATCGTGCGTAACGGTACAGCCCTGTACGGTGCGAAGGGTGCTAATGGCGTTATTGTCATTACCACAAAGCGCAGTAAGAGTATGGCGACACGTATTACCGCTTCTATCTCGGCAGGTGTGACAATGAAACCGAAGACTGTTGATATGATGGATGCCTCACAGTATCGTACTTATACCTCCGATTTATTAGGAACAACGGGTACGACAGTGACAGATTTTCGCTTTCTGAATGAAGATCCTAACTACTATTATTACAAACAATATCATAACAACACAGACTGGAAGAAGGAAATCTATCGTACAGCCCTTACCCAAAACTACGGCATAAACGTGGAAGGTGGTGATGATATAGCGTCATACAATCTCTCGCTCGGATATACTGATGCAAAGAGCACACTGCGTTATAATGATATGAGTCGTCTGAACATACGTTTCAATACTGATATCAATATCATTAAGAATTTGGCGGTGCGTTTTGATGCTTCCTTCTCTAACACTACGCGTGACGTTCGTGATGATGGTGCTCCGTCTAGTTATACTGAGGGCACTCCTACATCGCCAACGTTCCTTGCCTATACCAAGGCACCATTCCTCAGTCCATATTCTTATGGAGCAGGACAGTTATCAGATTCTAAACTTGATATATCTGATGAGTCTTACCTTACGGAGGCACTTGCTGACTACTCCTCCTATAACTGGAAGTTGGCAAACCCATGGGCACTTAATGAGTATGCTGAGGCAGAGAACAAAAACCGTTTTGAGAACTCAATGCTCAACCTTACAGTGACACCTACATGGACAATTATGCCTGACCTTACGTTGAGCGAACATTTTAGTTATAATCTGGTTAATACTAATGAGAAGTATTATATTCCAGTCAATGGCGTGCCAGATTATTATGTAAGTGCAGTCAATGATTTCCGTGAGAATGAAGTACGTTCACTTTTCTCAAAGCAAAACTCTGTAATGTCAGATACACGTGTAAACTGGAAACATAGATGGGACGCTCATGCTTTGGAACTCTTCGGAGGTGCACGCATAAATTGGGAGTCATACACTCTCAGCAATCAAGTAGGTTATAATACAGGGTCAGACAAGACTCCTTTCATGGGAACCAACTTGCTTAACTCAGGCTCAACGGGTAGGGATGATAACTGGCAGTACATGACGTGGTACGCACAAGCCAACTATAACTGGCTTGGCCGTTATTTCCTTCAGGCGAGTCTCTCTGCTGAGAGCAGTTCAAGGTTCGGTAAAGATGCAGATGCTGGCGTACATCTCGGTGGTGTGACATGGGGAATATTCCCATCTTTACAGGCTTCTTGGGTTGTGACAAACGAGAAATGGGCTAGCACTAAAATGCCTTGGCTTAACTATCTTAAACTGACTACAGGTTATGACATAAGTGGTAACGATGAACTTGATTATTATGCAGCCCGTAGTTACATGACCTCTAAACTATATATCAATGGTGTGTCAGCTCTTTCAATAGAGGGAATAGGCAATACGCGTATCAAGTGGGAGACCACACGTCGTTTCAATGTAGGCTTCGACTCTCGCCTCTTGAACAACCGTCTTGCCCTTGGCTTCCGTTTCTTTACGAGTAGCACCAGCGACCTGCTTGCCATGCAGAGCCTCGGTTACCTCTCAGGTCTTGATAACAACTGGTCAAATGGTGGCAAGTTAAAGAATAAAGGTTTTGACGTGTCTGCATCAGTAAGGGCTCTTGACCATAAGGATTGGAAACTTGAGGTAGGAGCAAGTGCTGGACACTACAAGAACCAGATAACGGAACTCCCTGATGGTAAAAATGCGATAGACAACACTTACTATGGAGCAACTATACGTTCTCAGGTAGGTGAGGCGGCAAATCTGTTTTATGGCTACAAGACCAATGGCGTGTTCGCAACTTCGGAGGAGGCAAACTCTGCTGGACTATATGTCCTTGGTAGCAATGGAATAACAAAAAATTATTTCGGAGCGGGTGACATGAGGTTTGTGGATCAGAACGGAGATAACTGCATTGATGAGAAAGACCGTGTCGTTATAGGTGACCCTAATCCTGACTTCTATGGTAACATCTTCCTCTCGCTGGCATACAAGAGACTTCGTCTTGACGTTAACTTCAACTATGTAGTTGGTAATGATGTCTATAACTACCTGCGTTCTCAACTTGAGGGCGGCAGCCGTTTCCTTAACCAAACCACTAATATGCTTGCACGTTGGCAGACTGAGGGACAGGTAACGTCAGTACCTAAGGCTACCTTCCAAGACCCTATGGGCAATAGTCGTTTCAGTGATCGTTGGATAGAGGATGGTTCATACCTACGTCTGAAGAGTATGACTTTGAGTTATGACCTGCCTCTCAATACTACATTTGTTCAGGGTATGCAGTTCTGGATTCAGGGTAATAACCTTCTTACATTCACAAAGTATTTAGGAACAGATCCAGAATTCTCTTCTTCTTCATCAGTGATAGGACAGGGTGTAGACCTCGGCATGGTAGGTCAGTCTGCTTCAGTCGTTGCGGGTGTGAAGATAAACCTTTAAGTATGTGTTCGAGATAATATAACACCTTTATATAAGGAATCATTATGAAAGCAAAACATTTTATATATGTCTGCGTAGTGCTATTAGCCCTCTCCGTATCTTCTTGCACTGATTTATTGGAGCAGGAGTCAAGTCATGTATCTTTTACTGACAATAAGCAGTTTAACGAGGCTGGTGATTCAATCTACGGTCTCACTGGTGTTATGCAGAAAGTTCAGGCTCTCGGTGACCGTACAGTGTTGCTTGGTGAACTGCGTGGCGATCTTGTTAATGTCACAGAAGCGGCAGATGCCGATTTGCGTGAGATAGCAACGTTCACGGTCAGCGATGACAACAAGTATAACAGCCCTAAGGACTATTATGCAGTAATAAACAATTGTAACTTCTATCTTGCCAAGGTAGATACAACCGTAAAAGACAATCGAGGCAAGAGTTTCTTTCTGCGTGAGTATGCCGCTGTTAAGGCTTACCGTGCGTGGACCTACCTTCAGTTAGCGATAAACTATGGCAAAGTACCTTTCATTACCGAGCCTATCCTTACCAAGGACGCAGCCGATGCACAGTATCCTGTTAAAGACATAAAGGAGATATGCGATTATTTTATCAATGACCTCAAGCCATTGGCGAATGTTGACCGACCAGGACTTGGTAATATCGGCACCGTAGATTCTCGCTTGTTGTTCATTCCTATACATCTGCTTCTAGGTGATTTGAATCTCTGGGCGGAGCACTATGACGAGGCGGCACTCTCATATTACCGCTACATCACTACCGCCAACGGCAGTAACTCTTACTATCCGATAAAGGCGCAGCGCGTACAGTGGGCGAACAGTAACTGGACTATGCCTGTAGAGTATGGCAACTACGTCCGTTCATTCTCTTCAGAGTCATGGAATGACGACCGCGACCTTATCATGATGATACCTGGTGACTCACTACCGTCACAAGGCAACTACTCAGAATTAAGGAACATCTATAACAGCACGTCTGCCAATGGTTACAAGGTAAGTGTAGTGCCATCACAGTCCTTGCAGTCACTATCTGCTAAGCAAAGTAACAATATCATAAGTTCTGATCGTAGTCATGATATCATCTATGCTCCTACGGGGCTTGATAATAATCGCTCTGGCGATCTCCGTCTGCAAGCCGTTTGGAGTCATTATTCCTATGGCAGCAATGGTAACGTAACACAGATGCAGAACATCAGTAAGTTCTCTACACGCAATGTGCATATCTATCGCCGCACTATGGTTTATTTAAGATTGGCAGAAGCACTTAATCGTGCTGGCTATCCACATTTCGCATATCAGATACTTGCAAGAGGCGTAAACAATGATGTCATTGAACAATACGTCCTTCCTTATTGCACTACGGATGAACAGAGAGACTACGTTCGTCAGTTCAATTTCCCAAGTACAAGCAATTCCGGTTACAGGGTGTTTGATATAGATGATATGGACGCCTCTTATAACACTATAGGTATACACTCACGCGGTTCAGGTTGGGCGTGTTACAATCAGAACTATCAGATGCCAGACGATGCGTCTCTTACAGGTGAAGACCTCAAACAGTGGCAGATTGAGAAAGTAGAGGATATGATAGTAGACGAAAACGCGTTAGAGTGCGCTTTTGAAGGAACAAGATATTATGATCTTCTGCGTGTTGCTCTTCGTAGAGCCAATCCTTCATATATTGCCGATAAGGTTAATGCGCGTAATGGCGAGAATGGCAGTGGAGTAGAGACAGATCTAACTCAGATGCAAAATCTTTTCCTTCATTGGAATGGCAAGATAGGTTATTAATTCGAGGTATTTCTTACCGCAACGAGGTGGTTATTCGTTCAATTTATCAGTTGACGAATAACCACCTTTGCTTTGCATAACATTCTCTTGGATTGTAAAACGTAAAATGGTTAACTTTGCACTCGTTAGTTGAATAATAGATATATGCCAAGGTGTTGGCATCGTTATTATGATTAATAAGAGTTTTTTTCAGATTAGTAGTTAGTATTAAGTTAGTGACAATAGGTATTTGGTGCTTCATCCTTTAGGTAAAAAGATCAGTATTCATTTCAGAAGAATAGTAGTTTTTTTATTTCATAAGTTAGTATAAGTTAGTATTAGTTAGTATGGCAGATTAGTATTAGTTAGTATGGTAGGTATATTTTCCTTCAAGGTAAAAAGATTGTAAAAGGATTTTAAACAGTAGATTATCTAAACAGTAATAATATATGAAGAGTAAAACATTAATAGTAGGACTTGTCATGGTTGCCCTATCGGGTACGGCCAAACCCAAGGCCAACGGAGGGTATCCTTATGCTCAGGTACCGTTTACATCGGTAAAGATAGAGCCATCGTCATTTTGGGGCGATCGCATACGTGCGGTGCGCGAGGTGACAATACCTTTGGCGTTCAGTAAATGTGAGAGTGAACATCGTTACCGTAACTTCGAAATGGCGGCATACACACTGCAGCATCCTGGTCACAAAGGCCTGGAAACGCCAGAGTGGGACGTTGCGAAGATAATGGGATTATCCTTTGACGATACCGATGTTTATAAAACCATAGAGGGTGCCAGTTATGTACTTCAGACATATCCTGACAAGAAGTTAAAAAACTATGTTGACTCTGTGCTTAACATCGTAGCGGCAGCGCAAGAACCCGACGGTTATCTGTATACCGCTCGTACCATCAATCCCAAGCATCCTCATGGATGGTCTGGCACTAAGAGGTGGGAGAAAGAAGAAGACCTTAGCCATGAACTATATAACCTTGGCCATATGGTTGACGCTGCTTGTGCTCATTATCAGGCTACGGGATCCAGAAAGTTTCTCGACATAGCGTGCAGGTATGCAGATTGCGTAGTAAAGGAAGTTGGTCCAAAAGACGGGCAGGCTCATGTTGTGCCTGGACACCAGATAGCAGAGATGGCATTGGCACGTCTTTATGTAGTTACGGGTGAGCGTAAATACCTTGATGAGGCGAAGTATATGCTAGATTATCGTGGAAAAACAGGGTGGAAGAGAGATTACTCACAGAGCCATATGCCTATTTTAGAGCAGAAGGAAGCCGTGGGTCATGCCGTTAGGGCAGGATATATGTATGCAGGAATGGCAGATGTCGCAGCACTCACTGGTGATAGTGCATACATCAAGGCGATAGACAATCTTTATGAAAATATCGTATCAAAGAAATACTACCTCACTGGTGGTGTGGGCGCACGCCATAGTGGAGAGGCGTTCGACGCAAACTATGTACTGCCTAATCTCACCGCATACAACGAGACTTGTGCCGCTATTTCCATGGTATATCTCTTCCACCGTATGTTCCTGCTGCACGGTGACGCTAAATACATAGACTGTCTTGAGCGTACATTATATAATGGTGTAATAAGCGGAATGTCAGTAGACGGAGGAAAGTTCTTCTATCCAAACCCTCTTTCTGCCGATGGTAAGTACAAGTTTAATGCCGACAATACCAACACGCGCCAGCCATGGTTTGGTTGTGCCTGCTGTCCGTCAAACCTTTGTCGTTTCATACCTTCTGTTCCTGGCTACATTTATGGCGAGCATGGCAACGACCTGTATGTAAACCTTTATATGCCAAACACGGCAACCGTCAATGTTCAGGGCAAGAAAGTAACACTAACACAGACTACGGAATATCCTTGGAATGGTGATGTTGCCATAAAAGTTAACGAGTCAAAGGCAGGGCAGTGGGTTCTGAAGGTGCGCATACCAGGGTGGGTGCGTGGCAGCGTAGTGCCGAGCAACCTCTATAAGTATAGCGACGATAAGACGTTAGGATATACAGTGAGTGTTAATGGACAGGCCGTTAGCGACTCTATCGTCAATGGATACGTCTCCATAAATCGTAAATGGCGAAAAGGCGATGTAGTGCGCCTGCACTTTGATATGGAGCCTCGTATGGTAACAGCCAATGAAAATGTGGCTGCCGACCGTGGAAAAGTGGC
Source organism: uncultured Prevotella sp. (assembly GCA_934272845.1). Classification (GTDB taxonomy): domain Bacteria; phylum Bacteroidota; class Bacteroidia; order Bacteroidales; family Bacteroidaceae; genus Prevotella. Next base: position 649 of record CAKQSF010000003.1, on the reverse strand, counting down.
TATAGAGCGCGGACCGTTAGTATATTGCGCAGAGCAGGCTGACAATGCTGGCATTGACGTGCATTATGCTTATTTGGGAGGTAAGCCAACCTTCGAGTTAGGTGATTACTGCATAACAAACACTGAAGGTAACGGCAAGCAGTTCTCCGTTAAATCACTTCTTGTCAAAGGCGTTCAGGCGATAGGTACAACAACAGACGGTAATGTTACTGTGCGCGACACTCAACTGCGTCTTATTCCTTATTATGCATGGAATCATCGTGGTGTTGGCAAGATGGATGTATGGTTTGCCAACTCTCTGCGTGGTTTAGCAGAGTGATAGTTTGCAGAAAGAAATTCTTTGCGATATATAGAATGAGGAGGCGGCTTCCCCTTTGCGATAGGGGGATGTACCGTCTCCATTTTAATGTTTTATGAATATGAACCACAACGAAAGCACAAAAAAGGAGATACTTTGCAGTATCTCCTTTTTGCGCTTCAAGATGGGCTTGAGATTTGTCGCCGTAAGGAGACCCTTCGACCGTAGGGAGAAAACCTACGACCCGTCGTTGGTGCAGGACCAGATTGAAACAAAAAAAGGAGATACTTTGCAGTATCTCCTTTTTGCGCTTCAAGATGGGCTTGAGATTTGTCGCCGTAAGGAGACCCT
>CAKQSF010000002.1 GCA_934272845.1 uncultured Prevotella sp. | reverse complement strand
CAACGACCCCGAGATTACAAATCACGTGCTCTGGCCAACTGAGCTAAAGAGGCGGGTGGGCAAGCTACTTACATCGCACCGCTACAACCAAGTACCTTTGCTACGTTCCCGTCCTGGAGGATTCCGAGGGAGCTGGTCGTGCAAGACTTGCCCGTATTTTTCTCTTTTGTTAACACCATTCGTTGAGGGGGCGTTTTCAAAAGCGATGCAAAGGTAAGCATTTTTATTTGATATTTTGTTCAAAAGACATTAAAATTATATCCATTTTTATATTTTTTAAGATTTAGCCATGTTTAAAGTATCATATTTTGAAATTAAATGCGTAACTTTGTAGCATGATTTCAACAGAAGAATACATACAACTAAAGGCTTTCGCACGGCAAGACGGGCTATTCATAGGACTTCTATGGATTTTCACGCTCGGTTGCTTTGCGGGCAGCATGTGGGCTCCTGAAGTGGAGATAGGTTTCATAGCGGGTATCGTTACCTCGCCGTTCTTAATTTATTTTCGTCTGAGAGACTTCAGAAACAAGGCCTTGGGTGGATATATTTCTTACCGTAGGGCAGTGGCATATTGCTTGATGACCACCACATGCGCCTCCATATTACTTGCTGCTGCCACACTGGTTTACTTTTACCTCATTGACGATGGCATGCTGATGAACACCCTTTACAGGAACATTTCTGTACCTGAGATAAGGGAAAGTTTTAAGCAAATGCAGATGGACCCAGACCTTCTTGAGGCGCAGATAGCAGAGATAGGGAAACTCAGACCTATAGATTTCGCTTTCAGTATATTCTTTAACTGTATTGTTTCGTCAGCAATACTGTCACTGATATTGGGGCTTATAGGCATGAGAAAGAAAAGATAAGTAAGATACAAAATATATACATTAAAGAAAATGGATATTTCAGTAGTAGTACCACTATACAACGAAGAAGAATCAATACCTGAACTCTATGCATGGATAAAACGAGTAATGCAAGAGCACGGGTTCTCATACGAGGTAATATTCGTAAACGATGGCTCAACCGACCATTCCTGGGACATCATAGAGAACCTATCAAAGGAGGATGAGCACGTTCACGGCATTAAGTTCCGTCGCAACTACGGCAAATCTCCTGCCCTATACTGTGGTTTTGAGAAGGCTCAGGGCAACGTTGTCATCACGATGGACGCAGACTTACAGGACTCTCCTGACGAGATTCCTGAACTATACCGCATGATTACCGTTGACGGTTACGACCTCGTAAGTGGTTATAAACAGAATCGCTCACAGGGTGACCCTCTCTCTAAGACCATTCCTACGAAACTGTTTAACGCTACAGCACGCAAGGTTAGCGGCATTCATAACCTTCATGACTTTAACTGCGGACTGAAGGCATACCGCATTGATGTGGTTAAGAATATAGAGGTTTACGGTGAGATGCACCGCTATATGCCATACCTTGCTAAGAACGCTGGCTTCGACAAGATTGGCGAAAAGCCTGTTCACCATCAGGCAAGAAAGTTTGGCAAGTCTAAGTTCATGGGCTGGAACCGCTTTGTGAATGGTTATCTCGACCTTATCACACTATGGTTCCTGTCTACTTTCAGCCGTAAGCCTATGCATGTGTTTGGATTCCTTGGCTCGCTGATGTTCTTCATCGGCTTCATCTCTGCCGTTATCATAGGCGTCGACAAGTTGTTGGCACTAAGTCAAGGCATACAGCAACGTCTCGTTACTGATTCTCCATACTTCTACATTGCGCTAACAATGATGATAATCGGTACGCAGTTGTTCTTAGCAGGCTTCGTGGCAGACCTCGTAAGCCGCTCCTCACAGGGCAGAAACGATTACCAGATAGAGAAAACCGTGTAAAACAGAATTAAGGAAATGCACATTCTTAAAATACGAAACAGTTTGTTCCGCAAGACATATCGTCACATAATACCTACGGTTCTCTTCGCCGCTATGCTCACCACTGGATGTTCTTCCATAGACTGTAACATCAATGGTCGCGTAATGTGCCACTACGCTTTACAGGATGGCGATGGCAATAGCGTGCAGTTGCAGTACCCACTGTCGGTAACTTTCCACCGCGAATATGCTGACAGCGACACGGTATACATTAATCAGCAAAGCAACGTGGCATCGATCGACCTGCCAATGAGTTACAACGCTGACACTGACGAAATTGCTCTAACGCTGACTATAGACCAAAACACGGAGATAACCGACCTGGTACGAATTAAGAAAAGCAACATACCACAGTTTGAATCCGTAGACTGCGCACCACGATACCACCACGAAATAGAGGCGGTAAACAGCACACATAATTTTATTGACACCGTAATCGTCAACAACCCTAAAGTAAGCAATAATGCATCTGTTACGAACATATATCTTCGCCTGCGCGGTAGCAGCAATTAGTTTCCTTGTACCCTCACAGGTCATGGCGCAACAACGCTCTACAACACAGAGCGACGTGAACGAAAAAGATACCGTCGCGTTGTTTAAAGGATTATCAGTATCATACGATCTTGCAGGAACCGTGATGCGACTGGTTGGTGACTACGGTCAGATAGAAGGTGCACTGCGCATGAATCTACGCGACAGATACTTTCCTATAGCAGAAATTGGTTGGGGAACGGCTAAGCACGAGACTGACGCTGTAACAGGACTGATGGCAAAGACTAATGCACCTTACGGAAAAATCGGTTGCGACGTCAACATCAGCAAAAATAAACACGATGACTACCGTGTACTCTTCGGTGCGAGATATGGCTTTACGAACTTCAAACAAGAGATTTCTGGAACAGTGAGTGTACCCTACTGGGGCGGAACAGTTGACTATGCAACTAACGAGAATAGCATCTCTTACCACTGGGCAGAACTGGTATTCTCTCTCGATGCCAAACTCATAGGACCTGTAAGACTGGGCTGGAGTTTCAGATATAAAATGAAACTGTCGGGCAGTGGTAACGATGGCGAAAAAATTTGGTACGTACCAGGTTACGGAAAAGACGGCGATAAACTGGGAGGTACATTCAATATCAGCATAGAACTGTCAAAGAAAAACAAACAGATAAAGAAACTATGAAGAGTAAAAGACTTACAGCCTACATCTTACCTATAGCGATTATAGCACTGGTGGCTATTGCCATAACATGCAATGGGAAGAAGAACATACCGTATCAGCACGACTCTGGTTTCGTATTTGGAACGTCTTACAACATCACGTACCAATGTGCGGATAACCAAAAGAATGGTATAGAGGCTGCGCTGAAGGACGTTGACAACTCTCTCTCGCCCTTTAACGACAGTTCTATCATCACTGCCGTAAACCAAAACAAGGACGTTGAGGTCAACAACATGTTCACTGAGGTATATAATCTAGCACGAACAGTTCACGACAAAACGGCTGGTGCCTTTGACATAACGGTAGCACCATTGGTCAATGCATGGGGCTTTGGATTTAAATCGGGCAGCATGCCAACGCCCGAAAAGGTGGATAGCCTAAAGAAAATTATTGGTTTTGAGAAAACAAAACTTAACGGCAAACACATAGAAAAGGCTGACCCACGCATTATGCTCGACTGTAGTGCAATAGCAAAGGGCTACGGTGTTGACGTCGTAGCACGCTTTCTCGACAGTAAGGGGATAGAGAACTACATGGTAGAGATAGGCGGCGAAGTGGTAGTTAAGGGCAACAACGACAGTGGCAAACCATGGAAGATTGGTGTAACAAAGCCTACCGACGACACACTTGCCGTGAAGCAGGAACTACAGACCGTGCTTTCACTCACCAATACCGCTATGGCGACATCAGGAAACTACCGCAACTTCTACTACAAAGGTGGCAAGAAATATGCACACACCATTGACCCGAAAACAGGATATCCTGTACAACACAACATACTGTCGGCAACAGTGATTGCCAACACTTGCGCAAAAGCCGATGCTTTTGCCACCGCATTCATGGTAATGGGACTGGAAAAAGCAAAGGAAGTGTTGAAACATGAAAAAGACTTGAAGGCATACTTCATCTATTCAGACAAAGATGGCAAAAACGCTGTATGGATGTCACCAGAACTGAAAGATAACATTGCGGAATAACAATCGACTCATAAAGCCGATTATCATACACGTCATCTAATATATATGCTATATGCAGTTAAACTACAAGAACATAAGTGGGTTACCATTGTTCCTCGGTCTCTCAGAAAAAGAAATCAAGGATATAGCAAGAAACACACGTTTCAATCTAAGACACCATAAGAAAGGCAGTGTCATAGTTGAGGAAGGCGAGGCATGCTCTTCCCTTGTTTCTGTTGTGGAAGGATGGATAAGCATTGAAAATTACGCTGACAACCGCTCTTATCACATAGAAGAACGCGCACAGGCAACGCAAATGCTCGAACCAGACAAACTGTTCGGTATATCGCCACACTACAAATCTACATGGCGGGCTTATTCTACGTGTGAGTCTATCTGTATCGCAAAAGAGGAACTGACACAACTGTTTGAACGCTATATCATCATACGCTTGAACTATCTTAACCTTATCTGCCGTAGAACACAACTCATTGAGCAACTGCCTTGGCAACACAGAAAGAAAGATATAGCCGAACAAATTATAACATTCATTAAAAATAGGTCTATATTCCCCGTAGGGCATAAGACTTTACACATCAAAATGGCACAACTGGCTGAGGAACTTAATATTAGCAGAATGGAGGTTTCTAATGCCCTTAACGCCATGAACAGCGCTGACAAGATTATCCTTCACAGAGGAATTATCGAAATACCTGCACTGCAATTATTGTAAAACGTAATACAAACACTTAATAGATACATCTATATATTATGGCAGACATAAACGAGAATAATCCTTTTTTCCATAAATATAATACTCCACACGAGACTGCTCCATTTGATAAAATAAAACTGGAACACTATGAACCGGCCTTCATAGAGGGCATAAAACGCTCTGAAGAGCATCTTGACAGGATAATAAACAACCCTGAACCGCCTACTTTTGATAATACTATCATTGATCCTTTCGACGATGAAGAGGAGTATTACGCACTACTCGACAAGGTTTCTGAGGTTTTCTTTAACCTGCTTTCTGCTGAAACTAACGACGATATGGAGGCTCTGGCACAGAAAATACAGCCATTGCTAACCAAACACCATAACGACGTGATGCTGAACGAGAAGTTCTTCAAGCGCGTTAAGGCTGTTTATGACAACCACAGGGAACTGACTCCTGAGGAGGAGATGCTCCTTAATAACGTCTACGATGGGTTCGTACGCTCTGGTGCACTGCTCGATGAGGCAGGAAAGGAACGTCTTCGCAAGTTAAACGAGGAGATGAGCCTGCTCTCACTGAAGTTCTCACAGAACCTCTTGAAGGAAAACAAGGAGTTCACACTTCACATTACTGACGAGAAAGACCTTGCGGGACTGCCAGAAAGCCAACGTAATGCCGCACATAACGCTGCCAAGGAGAAGGGACTTGACGGCTGGCTCTTCACACTCGATGCACCATCTTATCGCCCATTCCTGCAATACGCAGAAAATCGCGAGTTAAGAAAGCAGATGTACATGGCAAGGAACACTCAGTGCACTCACGATAATGACACTAACAACCTTGAGATATGTAAGCGTCTTGTTAACCTGCGCCGCGAGTATGCACAGTTGTTGGGCTACCCCACATACGCTGACTTCGTACTGAAGAAACGCATGGCGTCAAATGTGAACAATGTCTATAAACTGCTAAATGACCTCATTAACGCATATAAACCTACCGCATTAAAAGAGCATCAGGAAGTGGAAAACATGGCCAAACGCATGGAGGGCGATGATTTCGAGATGCAACCATGGGACAGCGCATACTATTCTCATAAACTACAGATGGAGAAATACAACGTAGACTCTGAGATGGTGCGCCCTTACCTAGAACTATCAAAGGTCATTGACGGTGTGTTCGGACTCGCTAACCGCCTCTATGGCATCACGTTTAAGGAGAACAAAGACATCCCTGTGTATCATCCTGACGTCAAGGCATACGAGGTCTACGACAAGGACGGTAGTTATCTCGCCGTGTTCTACGCTGACTTCCATCCACGAAAGGGTAAACATGACGGTGCATGGATGACTGAATACCAAGGGCAGTACATTGACCGCAAGGGCAAAAATGTACGTCCTCATGTTAGCGTTGTTATGAACTTAACAAAGCCTACAGCCGACAAACCTGCATTGTTGACACTAGGTGAGGTGGAGACCTTCCTACATGAGTTCGGACATTCACTCCACGGCATGTTCGCTAACACACGCTTTGAGTCACTGTCTGGCACTAACGTATGGTGGGACTTCGTAGAACTGCCATCTCAGTTCATGGAGAATTTCTCATTAGAACCAGAGTTTCTCTCTACGTTCGCTTTCCAATACGAAACAGGTGAGCCAATGCCACAGGATCTTATCGACCGACTTATCAAGGGAAGAAATTACAATTGCGCCTCAGCATGCCTTGGTCAGGTCAGTTACGGATTGCTCGACATGGCGTACTACACCCAAAAAGATGAGTTTACTGCCGACATCATCCCATTCGAGAAAGAGGCTTGGAAGGACGCTATTATCAGCCGACAGTTGCCAAACACATGTATGACGGTGCAATTCTCACACATCATGGCGGGTGGTTACGCTGCTGGATACTACAGTTACAAATGGGCTGAGGTGCTGGATGCAGACGCTTTCGCTGTGTTCAAAAAGGAAGGAATCTTCAATCCTGCAACGGCACAACGTTTCCGCGACTGCATACTGTCAAAAGGCGGTACGGAACATCCTATGACCCTTTACAAACGCTTCAAGGGTTCAGAGCCAACAATCGATGCATTGCTTGAGCGTAACGACATAAAAAAGCAGTAAACTATGAGTGAGACAAAGAACGACAACAAACAGTTCTTGCTCGACCAGCGTTACCTTCGCATGGCTAGAATATGGGCAGAGAACAGTTATTGCAAACGCCGACAGGTGGGAGCATTGGTTGTAAAAGACCACATGATTATCAGTGATGGCTACAATGGTACACCGAGTGGCTTCCCTAACGTCTGTGAGGAGGATAACAAAACCCTACCCTATGTACTACACGCTGAGGCAAACGCCATCACTAAACTGGCTCGTAGCAATAATAACAGCGACGGTGCTACGCTATATGTTACAGCAGCACCATGTATTGAATGCGCAAAACTCATAATACAGTCGGGCATCAAACGGGTAATCTATGGAGAGGAATACCGTTTGGCCGACGGACTTGACCTGCTGCGACAGGCCGGAATAGAAGCAACTCACATACTATTAAAAGATAAAGATGAACAATAAGTCACGTTATATGCCTCTGATAATGGCGATATGCGTCGTTATCGGAATAATGATTGGAACATTTTACGCCAATCATTTCTCTGGCAACAGACTAAATATTATCAACTCTGGTAGCAACAGACTTAATAATCTGTTGCACATCATTGATGACCAGTACGTTGATACCGTCAACATTAATGACCTTGTAGAGAAGGCTATACCACAGATTCTTGCGGAACTTGACCCTCATTCCGTTTACATCTCTGCCAAAGATGCGCAAACTGCAAGCGATAATCTGAAAGGTTCATTCTTCGGTGTGGGCATAGAGTTCACCATACGTCAGGATACTCTGCACGTGCAGAACGTGGTAACTGGTGGACCTGCGCAGAAGGCTGGCGTGCTTGCGGGAGACAAAATCGTAAGCATTGACGGCAAACCTTTCGTAGGCAAAACCGCTACCAACGAAGAGGCTATGCGCAGGCTCAAAGGTCCTGACAAGTCAAAGGTAAAAATTGGTGTGATGCGTTACGGCAAAACGAAACCTGTAACGATAGAGATTACGCGCGGAGAGATAAAGACTAAGAGCGTAACCGCTACCTATATGCTCGACGATAAGACTGGCTACATACACATAAAGAACTTTGGCGAGAATACATACGCTGAGATGCTTGTCTCTCTTGCCGAACTGTCTCAATATGATTTTCAAAACCTTGTCATAGACTTGCGTGATAATACTGGTGGCTACCTTGAGGCAGCGGTGCAGATGGCGAACGAATTTCTGCCTGACAACCGTCTCATTGTCTACACTGAAGGACGCAAATCAAAGCGTCAGGAATATAAGACCGACGGCAGAGGATCATACATCAACATGCCTCTCGTTGTACTCATAAATGAGAATTCTGCCTCTGCCAGCGAGATATTCGCAGGTGCCATACAAGACAACGACCGCGGAACAATCATCGGCAGACGCTCTTTCGGCAAGGGACTGGTACAACAACAGATTGGCTTCCCTGACGGTTCTATGATTCGTTTGACCGTAGCACGTTACTATACTCCATCAGGGCGCTGCATACAGAAGCCGTACAACAGTGGCGATAACGACAACTACAACAACGACATTGTATCACGTTACGAACACGGCGAATTCTTCTATGCTGACAGCATAAAGCATGATGGACCAGCATATCACACCGTCAGCGGAAGAACGGTATATGGTGGTGGCGGCATTACGCCTGACATCTTCGTGGCAGAAGATACTACTGGCATCACGTCTTACTACCGTGCAGCAAGCGCAACGGGACTGATACTGCAGTTCGCATACTCATATACCGATGCTAACCGTCAGAAGTTAAAGGAATATGACGATGAGCCTAAACTGTCAATATACCTCGCTAAGCAGGACATGGTAGACAAGTTCGCCACATTTGCTAACTCTAACGGACTGCAACGTCGTAACCTTATGATAAAGAAGTCACACACGCTGCTTGAGACTTACATCAACTCTCGCGTGATATACAACATGCTTGACGAGCAGGCATGGCTGCAATACCTTAACGAAAGGGACAACACCATAAAGGCTGCACTCGACTTTTTCAAGAACAAGAATAAGAAAACGAATAAGAAATAATATCATTTCCTAATACGAAAAAGGTTCTGTAAGATGAATATTTATCAATCTTACAGAACCTTTTTGTTTACCCTATTATTATAACTTTACCACTTTCTATCGTGACGTGCCAACTTTATTGCCATCACGGTCCCTGTACGTCGTGACGCCCTTAGCGTTTGTTGTAGACGTTCCAACCTTCTTTCCATTACAATCTCTATAAGTTGTCACGCCCCTCTTATTCGTTTCTGATGTATAAGTTTTCTTACCATCGCGGTCTCTGTACGTTACTATGCCGCGGCTATTAGCCTTCGACGTGCCAATCTTGCGATAATCACGGTCACGATAAGTTGTTACGCCACGCTTATCAGTTGTAGACGTCTTTTCTATACGACCGTCCTTATCCCTGTAAACAGTCTTTTGAGCGGTCAGAGTTGCAGCCACTAAAGCCGCCAGTATTACGGCTTTCACTCTTGTTTTCATTTATTGTCAGTTAGTTGTTAGTTAGTTTTGTATCTCCTTTCGGGGACTCTTACCTTAGTTTATCGTGTGCAAAATTACACATTTCCCTCGTACTACGCAAATAAGTAATGGTAAAAAAAAGATAAACCAAACCAACAACACTAAAAGACATAGGCATCAGTAGTTTTTACAAAACAATCTACAGAACCGTAAATCCTCTTTGTTTTGTCCGTCCACGTACTGTTTTCGCCTGTCGTTGCCACCCTTATGGTATATTTTCCCTTTGGTAATACCGGACTAACAAAACGAACTCCCGTGTTAGGTTGCTTGCTGTAGAAATCTACGAGAGTACTGAACACCTCCTTACCACGTTTGTTATATATCTTAACATTGGCATATCCGCCCTGTTTATCCGTCTTTCCTAAGATAGCAATTCGCTGTCCTCGGAACACCATCTCCGCATATTCGCCCTGCTTGTTGGAACAGAACGTAAACGGTTTCTTACTCTTCGCAATCTTAGCAAGGTCTACGCTCGCCATGTTTTCAGCGTCCCACGCCTCCTTATACTCAGGAATACTAATGCTATCACCGTAAACCTGCATCGGTTGCCATACATAAGTGGCAGCAGAACCTTGATGAGGATAAGACCATCTGTCGCCCATATACATAGGAGTAGCATCGGGCAGTGTCAGGACAAAGGTACTTTGCGAGTTCCATGTCAACGTTCCTTCAGGGCAAAACAGTCCCCGTTTTACCCAAGGCCCGTCTATATTCTCCGCCGTAAAGTAGTAATTATCATTACGTTCCCAACTGGAAAGGTTGGAAGTGAGTAGGAAATACCGTCCGTTTTTCTTGAACATGGCAGGAGATTCGCCCATTCCCTTGACGTTAGCCACCATAGTATCTACGCTGAGATAGTCGTCACTCAAGCGGTATATCGGTCCGTGATGAACAAGAAGATACCCCTTTCCGTCCTCATCTTGAAACACTCCCATGTCCCATCGTTTTATAGGTTGACCTTTATATTGAAGCGTACCCTTCAACTTATAGTCGCCATTGATCGTCTTACACGTAGCAATACCGATGTGAGGGTCCTTATATTGCATATTATCAGCGTGCATCAGCATAACGTATTCACCCGTCTTGGGGCACTTCATCACCTTAACCCTTTCGCCAACACGGTTAGGTCCCAGTATGCCATCCTTCTGAACAGGCAGCACTACGCGCTCAAACGACCAGTCAACCAAGTTGGTTGATGAATAGCAGCCAAAGCCAGAGAAAGCGTTAGTGGTATCACTCTTGTACTCGCCAAACAGCCAATACTTGCCGTTATCCTTGATAATGCCCGCCCCATGAGCATTCACCGTATTACTATTTTGGTCATACCACGCCACGCCATTTATGACAGTACGCGACAATGCCGTTGCTTTTGCGTCACGAGTAAACGTCTTCGCCATCACAACACTACAAAACAACCCAAAGGCTAACATCAAAATATGCTTCTTGTTGTTCATATTTATTTTTACGTTTATAAGTTTCTTTATTGTAAGAAACGCTTTTTCGCATAAAATAGTATGTTAGTAGGGCTTAAAACTCATTTTTATTTTCGACATACTTCGGTTTACTCGCTATACATTATTATTTAGGTACAATAGTAATATATTCTTTGTTCACGGTGCATTGTATATCATTCAGATACTAACGAAAATCTGTCAAACCCGCTTCTGTCGCCTTTCACGAGAGTTCCAAACGTGAGTTTGGGGCTAACACCATCAGAGGTTATGAAACAATAAGCATTCCCCACAACAGAGCATTTTAAGCATCAAGAAGCAGATTTTTTGTAAAAAATTTGGCAGTTTCATTAAAAATATGTAATTTTGCAAACGTAATAAAAACGAAAACGTAACATAACAAGATTATGAACAAGTCATACGCATCTTTCTTTTACTTTTATTTTTACTTTGCAGGGCACTGTGAAGCGGGAAGTTGCGTGTAAAAGTTCAACTTAAGACTAAGAATATCAATAGAAAGATATATAGCAAAGTCCCGCGTAGCATAACATCTACACGGGACTTTTCTTTTATCCAACAAGACGTAACAAAAAACATAACGAAAGAAAATGAAGAGAATAGCAATACAAGGCGAGGTTGGTTCCTTCCATGACATAACGGCACATCACTATTTCGAGGGTGAACAATTGCAGATAATATGCTGCGCGACTTTCGAGGAGGTGTTTGAAAACATGAAGAATGACCCTACCGTTATAGGCATCATGGCTATAGAGAACACTATCGCAGGCTCACTCCTTCACAACTACGAACTGCTGAGAGAATCAGGAATGGCAGTAGTAGGCGAACACAAAACACACATAAGCCACTGCATCTGCTGTATGCCTGGGCAGAAGATTGAAGACTTAAAGGAGGTTCACTCTCACCCAGTAGCCTTAGCGCAGTGCTACAAATATCTCTCAAAACACCCTAACTTAAAGATGGTGGAGGACGAGGATACGGCTGGCTCTGCGAAGAATATAGCGCAAAATGGCACAATGGGGGTAGCGGCAATATGCCACGCTGACGCCGCGAAACTCTACGGACTGGAAGTCCTTGAGAACCACATTGAGGATAATCCTCATAACTATACACGCTTCCTCGTGATGACCGACCCAAGGAAAGCGGACTTCCTTAGAGCGATTAACGAAGCAGATAAATCAAGCATTGTCTTCTCGCTGCCTCACGAAGAAGGCTCTCTCTCGCAGGTGCTGTCTATACTCTCTTTCTATAAGATAAACCTCACAAAGATACAGTCACTGCCTATCATAGGAAAGGAGTGGGAATATCTGTTCTACGTGGACGTAACTTACGATGACATTACGCGATACCGACAGAGCATTGACGCCATAACGCCACTGACTAAAGACCTTATTATATTAGGGGAATATAAGTCTGCCAAATAGGCAAAAAAGATATACGCAAAGTAATTAAGCCCAAATTACAATGTAATTAAGCCCAAATTACAATGTAATTAAGCCCAAATCACAATGTAATTAAGCCTTAATTACAACAAAGAAAAATTCTATTTCGTAACATACTGATTATCAGACACAAACTCAACCAATAAAAAACATGACAAACATAAAGCCCGCTGACCGCCTTGCGTCAGTACAAGAATACTACTTCAGCCGCAAACTAAAAGAGGTGGCAGCACTCAACGCCAAAGGGATGGACATAATATCTCTTGCTATTGGTTCGCCAGACATGCCGCCGTCTGAGGCTACTATTAACAAACTGTGCGAGGTGGCACACGACCCTAACGCCCATGGCTATCAGCCAACGGTAGGTACGCCAGAACTGCGTGAGGCTATGGCATACTTCTACAAGCGCTGGTATAATGTAGACCTCGACCCTAAGTCAGAGATTCAGCCTATGATTGGCTCAAAGGAGGCGATACTCCACGTGACGTTGGCATTCTGTAACCCGGGAGACGAGGTGCTGGTGCCAAACCCAGGATACCCTACATACACTTCGCTCTCAAAGATTCTCGGACAGAAAATTGTTAACTATGACCTTAAGGAGAACGATGGATGGCAGCCTGACTTCGACGCACTGGAGAAGATGGACCTTAGCCATGTGAAGTTAATGTGGACTAACTATCCTAATATGCCAACGGGAGGTAACGCAAGACGTGAGACTTACGAGAGACTGGTAAAGTTTGCTCAGGACCATAACATCGTGGTAGTGAACGACAACCCCTACTCTTTCATTATCAACGACAACCCACAGTCTATCCTGCAAATACCAGGAGCGAAGGACTGCTGCATAGAGTTTAACTCAATGTCGAAGAGCCACAATATGCCAGGTTGGCGTGTAGGAATGGTTGCAACGAATAGCACCTTCATATCATGGATACTAAAGATTAAGTCGAACATCGACTCTGGCACATTCCGCGGCATACAGTTGGCAGCAGCAGAGGCTTACCATAACGACGAGGCATGGCACCGCGAGTATAACTACGACAACTACAAGCGTCGCCGCGTGATAGCAGAACAGATAATGGACGTTATGGACTGTAAGTACGACAAAAACTCTGTCGGCATGTTCCTTTGGGGCAGAATACCTGACAAGTACGAGAATGTAGAGGACTTGACGGAGAAAATTCTACACGAAGCACGGGTCTTCATCACTCCAGGCTTTATCTTCGGAAGTAATGGCGAACGCTATGTACGCATATCACTCTGTGCTAAGGACGAGAAGATGAAGGAGGCTTTGGAGAGAATTAAGGCTGTAATGAACAAGTAATAAGTAAGTGTTCAAAATTATTTGAATATTCTCAATAATACACATAAGACACTTACTCATTTATAAAAACAAGTCAGAATACTTACTTACAATATAAATAATAGAACAACATAAAAACATAAATACTATGGAATTAGAACTTGAGGCACTTAACTTGCCAAGCGACAACAAGAGACCATTCGTAATAGCCGGTCCATGTTCGGCTGAGTCTGAAGAACAGGTAATGACTACCGCTAAGCAACTCGCACAGAAGGGTTGCCACATGTTCCGCGGAGGTGTGTGGAAACCACGCACAAAACCAGGCGGCTTCGAAGGTCATGGTGAGCCAGCACTGAAGTGGATGGCTGAGGCAAAGAAAGAAACTGGCATGCTGATATGCACCGAGGTTGCTACACCTGAACACGTAGAGTTGGCTATGAAGTATGGCATCGACGTGATGTGGGTAGGCGCTCGTACATCTGCTAACCCATTCGCTATGCAGGAATTGGCCGACTCAATGAAGGGTATCGACATCCCTGTATTGGTAAAGAACCCTGTAAACCCAGACCTCGAACTGTGGATTGGCGCGCTGGAGCGTATCAACCTTGCTGGTGTTAAGAAACTGGGTGCCATTCATCGTGGCTTCTCTTCATACGACAAAAAGATTTATCGTAACCTTCCAATGTGGCAGATTCCTATCGAACTGCGCCGCAGAATACCTGAGTTGCCTATTGTTTGCGACCCTAGTCACATCGGGGGCAGACGCGAACTCATCGCTCCTCTCTGCCAGCAGGCTATGGACCTTGGCTTCGACGGACTGATTGTGGAGAGCCACTGCAACCCTGACGCTGCATGGAGCGACGCTAAGCAGCAGGTTACTCCTGACGTTCTCGACTACATCCTCTCTATACTACAGATTCGTGAAGAAACATTCTCTACAGAGAGTATTCAGCAGTTGCGCCATCAAATTGACGAACAGGACGACAATCTGCTTAACCTCCTCTCACAGCGCTTCCGCGTTTGTCGGGAGATAGGACAGTACAAGAAGGAGCACAACGTTACTGTACTGCAGACTGACCGCTACAACGAGATTCTCGACAAACGTGGTGCACAGGGTGCACTCTGCGGCATGAGCGAAGAGTTCGTAAAGACTATCTTCGAAGCAATACACGAAGAGTCTGTACGTCAGCAGTTGGAGATTATTAATAAGTAAAGGGGAGTTGTTTAGTTGTTCCGCTACTTAGTTGTTTTGGTGGTTTAGGTGTTTAGTTTTTGGGTTGTTTTGATGGCTTGTATAGCATTGAACACACTAATTACATTATACACAAGAACTATCAACTAAAAAACTAACCACCAAACAACCTAACAACCCCAAAACTAAACAACAAAACAACAAAACAACAAAGACCAATGAAAATCCTCATACTTGGAGCAGGAAAGATGGGTTCTTTCTTCATTGACCTGCTTAGTTTTGACCACGAAGTAGGAGTATACGAGAAAGATCCTAAAAGACTTCGCTTCACATACAACTGCCAGCGTTTTACAGAACTGGAAGACATAAGAGCGTTTGAGCCAGAACTTGTTATAAATGCCGCTACGGTGAAGTACACTATCCCAGCATTCAACGAGGTGCTGCCATACGTACCAGAATCATGTATCCTTAGCGATATAGCCTCAGTAAAAACAGGGCTGAAGGAGTATTACCTGTCAACAAACCATCGTTTCGTTAGTACACACCCAATGTTTGGTCCTACTTTCGCTAACCTTAACCAGTTGTCGGAAGAAAACGCTATCATAATAACGGAGGGTGACTGCATGGGACAGTGCTTCTTTAAGGATCTCTATAGCAAGTTGGGACTCAATATCTACGAGTATTCTTTTGAGGAACACGACAAGACTGTAGCATACTCACTGTCTATCCCATTCGTATCAACCTTCGTCTTCTCTGCCGTTATGAAGCATCAGGACGCTCCGGGCACCACGTTCAAAAGACATCTGCGCATTGCAAAGGGCGTACTCAACGAGGATGACTACCTGTTGCAGGAGGTGTTGTTCAACCCTTACACTCACGATCAGGTAGACCAAATACGCAAAGAACTAAAGGAACTGCTTGAGATAATCGACAATAAGGATGCTGACGGCATGAAACGATATCTAAGCAAGATAAGAACAAACGTAAAACGCGACATAGAAGGATTGAAGTAACAAAACAAGTAGCAACACACTTGACTTTTGTTAACTTTTCATAAATAAACATTATAAAAGCGATGCGATGGTACCATGTTTTAAATATTTTTTGTACCTTTGCACCGCTTTTTGTATAACAAAAGCATATCAAGAGTACAATAACGTACCAATTCAAAACAGTTAATGAAACCAGACAACAGAAAACAAAACCCTAAAAACCAATATCGCATCAACGAACAGATAAGAGTGCGTGAGGTTCGTATCGTGGACGAAGACGGTTCTACCGTCATGCCAACCAAACAAGCATTAGACTTAGCACGTCAGAAAGGCGTAGACCTCGTAGAGATTAGCCCTAACGCACAACCACCTGTTTGTCGAATCATTGACTACTCTAAGTTCCTATACCAACAGAAGAAAAGAGCGAAGGAGATGAAGCAAAAGCAGGTGAAGGTAGAAGTGAAGGAAATTCGCTTCGGACCTCAGACTGACGAGCACGACTACAACTTCAAACTCAAGCATGCAAAGGAATTCCTCGAGGAAGGCAACAAAGTACGTGCATACGTTTTCTTCCGCGGAAGAGCAATAGTATTCAAGGAACAAGGCGAGGTTCTCCTCCTCCGTTTTGCTAACGACCTGGAGGAATACGGCAAGGTTGAGCAGATGCCAAAACTCGAAGGCAAGAAAATGTTCCTCTTCATGGCTCCAAAGAAGGCTGGACAGGCAAAGAAAAGCCAACAGAAACTGGATCGCGAACGCAGAGAGGCTGAAGCAAACAATGCAGCAGCAGAGAAAAAAAGCGCTGGCGATGGACTTGCCGCAAACGCTAAGGGCATAGAGGCTCTTGCCAAACTGCGCGAGCAGAACGAAGATTAAAAAAGAAAAAAATGTGTGTGTAACGCCGGGTATATGCGTTGCCACCTGTATTAACAATTTAATAAATTCAAAAAAAATGCCAAAAGTAAAGACAAATTCCGGTGCTAAAAAGCGCTTTGCTTTCACCGGTTCTGGTAAGGTGAAGAGACGTCACGCTTTCCACAGCCACATTCTCACTAAGAAGACTAAGAAACAAAAGCGTAACCTTCTCGGTGCAACTATCGTTGACCAGTCTAACATGAAGCAGGTACGTGATTTGCTGTGTCTCCGTTAATCAACCTTATTGTCGAACCTTTTTGTAAAAAAGAAACAAAACTATGCCAAGATCAGTGAATCATGTCGCTTCACGTGCGAAGCGCAAAAGAATTTTGAAGCTTACCAGAGGTTACTATGGCGCTCGTAAGAACGTCTGGACCGTTGCAAAGAACACATGGGAGAAGGGTCTTACCTACGCTTACCGCGACCGTAAGAACAAAAAGCGTACTTTCCGCGCTCTCTGGATTCAGCGTATCAACGCTGCTGCACGCCTCGAGGGTCTCAGTTACTCTCAACTCATGGGTCTGCTTCACAAGGCAGGTATCGAGATCAACCGCAAGGTTCTCGCTGACCTCGCTGTCAATAGCCCTGAGGCTTTCAAGGCTATCGTTGCTAAGGTAAAGTAATCTGATTAAAAATTATTACAAAACCTTATTATATACCGCCGTTGTTACACCAAGTAACAACGGCGGTTTTTTTAAGTAAGTATTCAAAATTACTTTTACAAATGAGTGAATGTAAAATTATCTACTATATACGCGTTGGCGGAATTAGCGGGCTGTATGTAAGCCCAACAAGTGCATAGCCCAGGATAAAAACCTAGGAATATGTATTATAGATAGTGCGCCCCGTAGGGGCAGCAGTCTATTTATATAAATGTGTTTGGACTTTTACCCTCACAGTGCGCCCATCTTAACCCACTATTACCACAGGGCGATGCCCTGGGCTATGTACTTGCCCTGGCTTACAGCCCGCACTTACTGTAAAATTAATACGTTTTAATCCCGCCAACGCGTTATATATAAAATATTTAATACTGTCTCTTTTGAGGAGATGTTTTCACTGTTATCGGTCATAATTTTCACATTGCTCCCTCAAACAGCAAAACATCCACTCCCAAATAACCAATATTAAATATTAAAATAATTTTGAACACTTACATATTAAAAAAACTTTAAAAAACAAGGGTAAAACAATTTTTTTACCATTACTAAACAACTTTGTATAATATTTCATAGGTTGATACGTTACTTTATTAAGAAGAGATATACTTAAAAACACATATAAACATACACCCACACAGCCTATGAAACACAATTACTCCATCAAAGACTTTGCACCCTCTGCAAAAACACTTGACACTATAAGGCTATTCGCGCGCACATATCGTCCGAAGCAGGATAACGATATATGCACACCTATATACCTAATGACACTGGAAAAGTAAGACAAAAGTCATACATAAATAATACAACAAAAGAATAAAACAATGGCAATAGTCTCTCCATCACTGCTCGCGGCAGACTTTCTTCATCTTGACAGAGATATCGAAATGATAAATAATAGCGAGGCAGAGTGGCTACATTTAGACGTTATGGACGGTTCTTTCGTCCCCAACATATCATTCGGTTTTCCCGTATTAGAAGCCGTTTCTAAGGCCTGTACTAAGAAATTGGACGTACACTACATGATAAACGCTCCAGAGCGCTATATAACACAAACAGCGAAATTAGGGGCGTACATTATGAACGTACATTACGAAGCATGCACTCACCTGCACCGCACTATACAAGAGATTCACAACGCTGGCATGAAAGCAGGTGTTACGCTTAACCCTTCTACCCCCGTCTCATGCTTAGAGGATATAATCAATGATGTAGACTTGGTCCTCCTTATGAGTGTTAACCCTGGATTTGGTGGACAGAAGTTCATAGAAAACACCATTGCTAAAGTTGGAAGACTAAAAGAACTAATAAAAAATAGTGACTCAAAGGCTCTCATTGAGGTTGACGGAGGCGTACAAGGAGAAACTGCTCCACGCCTTACAGCAGCGGGAGTTGATGTTCTTGTATCTGGTAGTTATGTATTCGGAGCCAAGAATCCTATTGAAACTATAGCACAACTTCGAAAACTATGATATAAAGAAGTGGCGTGATATACTTTAATACCAAGTATGTCACGCCACTTTTATTGTATTCCTGCAGTAACTTTTTTTACAACATAACTATAGAAAAATCATTTTGCCCCTCATTACTTGCTGCATATTGTCTTCATAAAAATACTCAGAACTTCTGCCTATGGTTACAGAACATCTGCATACGGTTACAGAACATCTGCATATGGTTACACGACATCTGCATACGGTTATATAACATCTGCATACAGTTACAGAACATCTGCCTATGGTTACATAACATCTGCATACGGTTACATAACATCTGCATACGGTTACATAACATCTGCATATGGTTACATAACATCTGCATACGTTACATAACATGTAGGCATAGTATGTAACCTACAACTCTCAACGTGTATGCTTACAGTTAACACTTTAAATTATGTTATCTGTTATGTTACATCGTGTAGCCTGCTTATTAGCAACATTATGCGAACTGTAATTGCACATTATACTCCCTTGCAAGTCTGCGCATATTTATAAGGGCATAACGCATTCTCCCAAGACTTGTATTGATACTGACTCCTGTCAGTTCTGCAATCTCCTTAAAAGAATAATCTTGATAGAATCGCATCTGCACTACTTCACGCTGCGTTTCTGGCAAATAACTCATAAGATTACGTACGTCTGACAATACTTGTTTGTTGCTCATAACATCTTCCTTTGATGTTTCTATCAGTTCACTATCAGACATCTGCGCCAATGCAACGTCCTCTACCGAGGTATCTATAATATTCTTTGTACGCTGTCTTCTATACCAATCCATTATAACATTATGGGCAATGCGTATTAACCATGCATTAAACTTTCCAGTAGTAGCATACCTTCCCTCTCGAAGCTTTGTCACAGCCTTGAGAAAAGTTTCCTGAAAGATGTCATTAGCCATCTCTTCATTATGTACAATAAACATGATATAGGAGAAGATACCGCTTTGATTACGTGCTAGCAACTCGTCAAATGCCCGATTGTTGCCATGCACATACATCTGTACCAACTCTTCATCGGTAAACCGAGTGAGTTTATTCATTTTCTTAATCTTTTTGTTAAGTAAATGTCTTTCTATAGGCAAGCGATATTAAATACGTTCCACATTACTTCTATTGGGTTATCGTCACGATACAAAGAGTATATACCCGAAAACCTTTCTGCAAAGATATATTATACCTCTGAATCTTGCAAAAAAATTAACAACTTTTATTTATTCTTATATATGACCTCATCTACATCAGGAATATCAAGCACACTCTGTACTATAGTCTGCAATTCCTGGTAACTATGCACCATAAATTCTATCCTACACGTAACTATTTGTTCCTCTGTTACAGTATGTAGTTCATTTATACTTAAATGAAGTTTATTTGATATGCTGTCAATAATATCGCTAAGCAGATGCTGTCTGTCCACTGCTTTTGCCGTAAGACTTGCAGCAAAGAGTACGTCTGGTTGCTCTTTATAATCTACCGCCACAATGCTATCCCCATACTGTGAGGCATAACTGATAGCGTCAGCACAATCGCGGCGATGCACCATTATCGTTCCATCTTCCTTATTAAAGCCAATAACCTCCTCACCCGGAATAGGATTACATAACGTACAACGACAGAACTGCGGCTTAGGAAGACGCTCAAGGTACATGTGTATATTTTTAAGTGCCTTATATGACTTTGCCGCACCTGCCCAATCTCGTTGTGGCCACGCATTAGGGTCAGTACCAATCTCTACGCTATCTCCTCTTTTCAATATGGTTTTAACAGACGCAAGATGTCCGTTTATCTTGGCATACTTAGCATGCATGCCCACTTCTGTATGTATTTCGAACGCGAAATCTATTGCGCTGGAGTTCTTTGGCAGTTTCAGTGCCTTTCCGTCTGGTGTATAAACGCGTATATCATCATTATAGAATGAGGCACGAACAGACTCTATAAAGAAATCCGCTCCTTCATTACTGTTCTTGGCAACATCCTTCAGTACACTACGAAAGCGTTCAAGCCATTCGTATATAACCTGGTCACTCTTTCCGGCTTCAAGCATGTAGCCGAGATGTGATTTTTTGGTCATGCGCTCAGACTGTATGTGTACCTCTTCCCATATGCCATAATCAGACAATAATTGCGTATGAAAACTCTGATAACCATTCTGCTTGGGCTGGTCTACATAGTTGATAATAGAGTTCGGACGTTCCTTAAAATTATCAGTAAGAAGCGAATATATGTTCAGACACATATTCTTTTCTGAGACATAAACATCCTCAGGGAAAACTATCCTTGTAAAATGTCGTCCTTCAAGATGTTCATAGTCCACCTTCTGAGTGTTTATCCTTCTCCATATATTATATGGTTGTTTGTATGTAACCTCACGACGATATCGTATGCCATGCGATGTTAATATCTCATCTATCTTATCCTCAAACGCCTTTAGTTTTACCTTATCGCGCTCTTTGTCCTGCTCTATCATTTGCAGAATCTTCTCATATATCTGCGGACAGCGAAAACGGAAGGAGAGATTTTCTAGTTCTATCTTAATGGTATAGAAACCCAATCTATTAGCGAGCGGTGCATAGAAATAGTCTGTCTCGCCTGCAATCTTCATCTGTTTGTCAGGGCGCATAGAGTCAAGAGTGCGCATATTATGCAATCTATCCGCCAACTTTATGAGGATAGCCCTTATGTCATAGTGAACAGAGTCAAGCATTTGCTTGAAGTTATCAAGTTGCTTCGACATGCGGTAGTGCTTCTTGGTCTGCTTTGTCACCACCTTTACGAGGAACGCCACATCGTCTCCGAAACGCTCTTTTATCTTTTCATTGGTACACGGTGTATCTTCCACCACATCATGTAAGAAGGCCGCACACACTGGATGCGCACCAAGTTGAAGTTCCTCAGCAATAATCTTTGCTACGGCTATGGGGTGAATGATATATGGTTCACCCGTTTTTCTCCTTTGATTCCTATGCGCTTCATACGCAAAGTTAAAGGCATCTTTCATCATTTGCATTTCCGCCAAAGTAGAACGACTCTCCATTGCCGAAAACACTTCCCCTGCCCTACGACGAATTTCGTCTTCTGTTATTTCGATGTTACACATAGGCTATCCCTTGAAGTTGTTACAATTTCATTGCGAAGAAATTCTATACCTACCTTTCAGTCAACAAAACGAGATATAGAATATTTTGCAAATATAACTAAATTTTATTATTCTGCAAAATTTTATAAATAATTTCTATAAAATAATTAATTTTTAGTTATATTTCAACATGTAATAACTTCGTCCATCGTTACGTCCTGTTCTTCTGTAGGCACACTGTCTATCAACTGAAAGGAGTAACATATTCCTATCTTATACATTCCCTGTACTCCCCGCAAGAAACGATCATAGTAGCCTTTTCCTCTTCCTAATCTGTGTCCATGCTTATCGAATGCCATACCGGGCACTATCGCTATGCAGTCTTTTCCACGTTCTCTTGCTTTTCGTACTTGTTCTGACAGTTCCTCTATTTCTACCTTTTCGCCCATAGGTTCCAGTATGCCAAAGGCTCCTTTCTGTAAGTCTGTGATAGACGTAAAACGATGTATCGTCATATCGGTATCACTTACCACGCGTGGCAGCAATACCTCTTTGCCCATGTCTGCAAACGTCTGCACGAGTTCTTCTGTACGCACCTCATCGGGGAGCGACCAATACAGCAACAATGTAGAGGCATTCTTTACCTTCGGATGCTGCAATATGCTTCTACTTATTTTACGCGATAACTCTATTAACTCTGCCTCTGTATGCTGTTTTTTCTCCTCTCTCATTCTCTTTCTTATAATGTTTTTGTCTTTCAACATAACTCACTCGTATTTATTCTTGCTACAAAAGTAATACTTTTTTTAGATAAACACAACGTTAACAGCACCTTTCTGAAAATGATATCATGCAACGAAGCATGTTATATATTGCCAACTCCCCAGGAAACATACTGTAATTACCCCAGTACTTGGGCGTGATTACTGCAGTACTTGGGCGTGATTACTGTAGTACTTGGTGCAAGTACTGAAGTAATCACACCAATACATAATGGTTATCAGGTAACTATTCAGCAATGGTTACGTCAATTAATGTCTTTACTTATATGCACGTTTTCTCGGCATAGAAGAGTTAGACTTTCTTTGGCTGGAAGCCAATACTATGAGTAACCGTGGGCATCGCCCACGGATTTTTAGGTACTCTCCCTATTCTCAGCCTGGAAGGCTGTACATTATTGGTAGTGTACAGCCCTCCAGGCTGATATTTCCATACCTATGCCAAATCCGTAGGCTTCGCTCACGGTTACTCATAGTATAGCCTTCCAGGCTTATTCTATCTGTACTTTGCATATAATCACCCTTAAATTATCGCTGAATAGTTACGTTATCAAATTCAACTGTAAAAAAATGTAAATAGAAGAAAAATATCTATGTTTCGTCTATAATGCTTTAATTAATTTGAGAAAGAAAACTTAAAAGTTCGTTTTCATTTTTCTTTTCTTTTGGAAATAAAAAATAAAAAAGTAATTTTGCAAGCAGATAAGAACGAAAATAATTTAAACATAACATATAAACAGCAATGAGAAAAAGTCTTTTTATCGCACTGTTAGCCTCTCTGTCTTTGGGCAATGCGGTCTCTGCCGACGCTAAGACATGGACTATGGAGGAGTGCCTACAGTATGCTATGGACAACAACATCACGCTGCAAAAGGCAAAACTGACTAAGTTGTCAGCAGCGGAAGACACAAAATTGTCTAAGGCGCAGTTGTTGCCATCGCTGAATTTCTCTACCAGTCAAAACGTGAACTACACTCCGTGGCAGAAGAGCGGCGTAGCAACGGTGACCGATGGTAAGGTTGAATCGAGCATCGACAAGGTGTCTTACAACGGTCAATACACCGTAAGTGCAAACTGGACTGTATGGAACGGCAATCGTAACCGCAACCAAGTGAAGTTGAACTCTATTGCGGAGCAACAGGCTGAGATGGACAGTGTGACGTCTGCACGTAACATTGAGGAGCAGATAGCGCAACTCTACATTCAGATTCTCTACACCAAGGAGGCGATTAACGTTAACAAGGCTACGCTTGAGGCTGCCAAGATTAACGAGAACCGCGGCAAACAGATGTACGAAGTGGGTCAGATGAGTAAGGCGGACTTCTCTCAACTGACTGCACAGAGGGCGCAGGATGAATATAACGTGGTGCAGGCAGAAAGCCAAGCACGCTCTTACACTCGCCAGTTGAAGGAGTTGTTGCAGATTACTAACGACGAGTCTTTCGACGTGGCATCACCAGAAATGACTGACGCCATGGCTCTGCAATCTATTCCGAGCATGACAAGCGTGTACAACGAAGCACTTGATAATCGTCCTGAACTGAAGCGTGCATTGCTCAGTGTGCAGAGTGCAGAACTGCAAGGCAAGATAGCCAAGGCGCAACGAATGCCTACAGTGAGCCTCAACGCATCGGTTGGCACAAGCACTAACAGCCTAAACTCTGACGGATGGGCATCGCAGATGAAGACTAATCTGCGCACTGGGGCTGGCATTACGGTCAGTGTACCTATCTTCGACCAACGCTCTACTCGCACCGCTATTAACAAGGCGAACATTCAGAAGCAAGAGGCTCTGCTCGATATTCGCGATAAGCAGACATCGCTTTATAGCACTATAGAGAACTATTGGATTCAGGCTGGCAACTACCAAAACCAATATAAGGCAGCAAAGGTTAGCACGGAGAGCGCTAAAGACAGTTACGACCTGCTCTCTGAACAGTTTGCCGTGGGACTGAAGAATATCTCTGAACTGCAAGACGGCAAGACTCGTCTGCTCTCTGCGCAGCAAAGTGAGTTACAGTCTAAGTATATGACCATTCTCAACCTCAAGATGCTTGAGTTCTATAAGAAGAAATAAATCTCTCAACTTAGTATATATACCACCTTATTTATATAAACTATAACGATGAAAAAGAAAATATACATTGCAGTAGCAATAGTGGCGGTGATAGGTATCGCCACATGGCTTCTCTCTGGAGGCAAGAAAGAAAACGCGGTAACTTATAATACCGCTAAGGCGGAGACAAAGGATATTACTACCAGTGTCACAGCGACGGGTACGTTAGAGCCTGTAACGAGCGTCACGGTCGGTACGCAGGTGAGCGGTATTGTGGCTCACCTCTACGTGGACTACAACAGCGTGGTGAAGAAAGGACAGGTGATTGCCGAACTCGACAAGACTAACCTGCTCAGCGAATTGGCATCTGCCAAGGCGCAACTATCTTCTGCCAAGAGTTCGCTCAGTTACCAGAAGGCTAACTTCGACCGCTACAAGACATTGTTTAACAAGGGACTTGTTTCAGCCAACGACTTCGAACAGGCCCGCCTTACCTACGACCAGGCTCTGCAGAGCGTACGCACTGCTACAGAGAACGTGAAGAAGGCTGAGACAAACCTCGGCTACGCTACTATCACGTCTCCTATCGATGGCATCGTACTCTCTAAGTCTGTAGAAGAGGGTCAGACCGTGGCTGCATCATTCAACACCCCTGAACTCTTCACCATAGCGCAGGACTTGACGAAGATGCAGGTTATTGCCGACATCGACGAGGCTGACATAGGCGAGGTACGACAGGGTGCACGCGTAGAGTTTACTGTTGACGCTTACCCTGACGACACCTTCACCGGTCAGGTAACTCAGGTAAGACAGGTGGCTACGACGGAGAGTAACGTCGTTACATACGAGGTAGTTATCTCTGCACAGAACAATGACCTCAAACTGAAACCTGGTCTTACAGCCAACGTTACCATCTTCACCAAAGAGGCTAAGAATGTGCTCAGCGTTCCTACCAAGGCTCTACAGTTCACTCCTAACGAGAAGATGCTGACAAAGGAACAGAGTATTCAGGACTGCCAAGGCAAGAACAAGGTTTGGGTTTTAGAGAATAACGTGTTCCGCGCTATCCCTGTTACTACGGGCATCACTAACGGTACCTTGACTGAAATAACGGGAGGGCTGAAGGCAGGACAGCAGATTGTGACAGACTTCAGTATGACTGCCGAAGGAGACGAGGCTGACAAGCAGGGCAACGATAACCCGTTCATGCCGAAACCACCATCAAGCAAGAAAGATAAGAAGAACTAATAAGAGGGGACTATTGACTATGGAGAAAGATAATAACAACACCGCTGCCACCAGCAAAGAGGGACGCAAGGTCGTGATAGAACTCGACAACGTGCGTCGCGAATTCAAGGTCGGCTCTGAGACGGTGAAGGCTCTCCGCGGCGTCTCGTTCAAGATATACGAGGGGGAGTTTGTGACTATCATGGGAACGTCAGGCTCTGGTAAGTCTACTCTGCTTAACCAGTTAGGTTGTCTCGACACTCCTACATCGGGAGAGTATTACCTCGATGGTGTATCGGTGCGCAAGATGTCGAAAAGTCAGCGTGCAAAACTTCGCAATCGTAAGATTGGTTTTGTGTTCCAGAACTACAACCTGCTCGCCAAGACAACCTCTGTAGAGAACGTGGAACTGCCGCTTATGTATAACTCGCAGTATAATGCCACCCAAAGGCGTGAGGCTGCGGTGAAGGCTCTTGAGGCTGTGGGACTGGCAAACAGGCTAGATCACAAATCAAACCAGATGTCGGGCGGACAGATGCAGCGTGTTGCGATAGCGAGAGCGTTGGTTAACAACCCAGCGGTGATACTTGCCGACGAGGCTACGGGTAACCTCGACACTCGCACTTCCTTTGAGATGCTGGTGCTATTTCAGAAATTGCACAGCGAGGGCAGAACGATTATCTTCGTTACTCACAACCCTGAGATAGCGCAATACTCTTCGCGTAACATCATGCTACGTGACGGTAAGATACGCGAAGACGTGGAGAACCACAACATTCTCTCTGCTGCCGAGGCTCTCGCCGCACTGCCAGCACCGCAGGATGATTAGAACTTAATCCCATAACCACCACGACCCCATCTCTTAATTCCCTCCCTCTGAGGAGGGGAAGAGATACATAATGAATGGTATTAAGCAATGCAAATATAAAAGTTTAACACTTTATTATACAATACTCACGACCTTTCCTTCAAGCAATAAAACTATCTTCTCCCCTCCACGGGGAGGGGATTAAGGGATGGGGTCGGTTATATTTTTCCACTATGAATTTCATAAACCTAATGAAGGTTGCTCTAAGAGCAATAGCGAACAATAAGTTCCGCTCCTTCCTCTCCATGCTTGGCATCATCATTGGCGTGGCTGCCGTCATCGTGATGATGGCAATTGGACAAGGCTCTAAGGAGTCTATCCGCGAGAACTTGTCGCAGATGGGTACCAACATCATCATGATTCGACCTGGAGCAGATATGCGTGGCGGTATCAGACAGGACCCATCAGCAATGCAAACGCTGAAGGTTGATGACTACCTGAAGATGAAGGACGAGGCGAAATACATAACTCACATCTCCCCTGAGGTGTCTGCCAGCGGACAGTGTATTAACGGTAACAACAATACCTCTACAACCATGTATGGTGAAACGGGCGAATATCTCGACATCAAACAATGGGAGATTACCAGCGGAGGTATGTTTACTGACGAGGATGTGAAGAAGAGTGCGAAGGTTTGCTTGGTTGGTAAGACCGTGGTTGACGAACTTTTCCCTAACGGACAGGACCCTGTTGGCAAAATTGTACGTTTCAAGAGCATTCCGTTCCGCATCATTGGTGTGCTGAAAAGCAAAGGTTATAACAGTTTCGGAATGGACCAGGACAACCTCATCATCGCTCCTTATACCACCGTAATGAAACGTCTTACAGCACAGACGTACCTCTCAAGCGTTAACTGTTCTGCCATATCTGAGGAGATGACCGATGATGCCATTGACGAACTGACCACTATCCTGCGCCGACAACACAAGTTAAAGGACGACGCTGATGACGACTTTACTATTCGTTCTCAGCAGGAGATGATGGAGACAATGTCGTCTACGATGGACACTGTGACCATAATACTCGTGGTAGCAGCAGCATTCTCACTGCTCGTTGCTGGCATCGGTATCATGAATATCATGCTAGTGAGCGTGACGGAGCGCACGAAAGAGATTGGTCTGCGTATGGCTGTAGGTGCTCGCGGCATCGACATCAGCAACCAATTCCTCATTGAGTCTATCATAATATCGCTGACGGGCGGTGCACTTGGCATACTGTTGGGCGTGTCACTGGCTGAAACCGCTAACCTGTTGTTTAAGTTGCCTACGTCCGTTCCTATGTGGAGCATCGTAGTATCGTTCATCGTCTGCACCATCATTGGTGTGGGATTCGGTTACTTCCCAGCACGTAAGGCTGCGAGAATGGATCCAATAGAGGCTATAAGATACGAATAAACAATCATGCGATGAATAAGAAAATCATCATAACATGCATTTTACTTGTTCTCCTTCTCCCAATAACGTTCTTGGGACCGAGGGAGAACATTTCCGTTACGGCTTACCTACTGAAGAGTGTGTTGCCTATTATCATGGTGGCAGCCTTCGTTATTAACTACTACAAGTTGATTCCGCAGGCTATGAAGCGTAACGGTAAGCACAGTCTCTTGCTTTCAAACATAATTGTCATAACACTGTGTTGCCTCACACTTCTTGCTTCACACCACTTTGAAGCAGAACTGTACCGCAGCGAAATGGAAAAGACTGAGAAGACTACTGCTAAGCCACGAAATGAAAAAAGTCCTGACAACCGCGGAAATAAGCATCGTAGTGTTGTGGCTTTCTGGATTTCGGCATCAGTCATCGACACCTTCATCGTCTCTCTCGCAATATTTGTTGCCTACGCAATGCGCTCTAATGAGCACATCAATGCTCTTGAACGCCAGCAGAAGGAGGCTGAAATGGCACGTCAGAAGGCTGAGTTGAAGGGACTAAGAAATCAGATTTCGCCACACTTCCTGCTCAATACGCTCAATAATATCTATGCTCTCGCTGCCATTGATGCCAGCAGAACTCAGGGAGCGGTGATGCAACTGTCGCAGTTGTTACGCCATACGCTGTACGATAATCAACAGGAGACGGTGACATTGCTGTCTGAGGCGAAGTTTATCTCATCATACATCTGCCTCATGAAACTGCGTATGACGTCAAACGTGCATATTGAAACGAACATCTCCGTAGCGGAAACGTCACACACTATGGTGGCTCCCCTACTCTTCATATCGCTTGTTGAAAACGCTTTTAAGCACGGCGTGGCTGCTACTGGCGATAGTTTCATAAGTATAGCACTGTATGAAGACGATGGAAAAATTGTTTGCGACATCAGCAATTCTAACAATCCTAAGGCGCAATCAGACCGCTCTGGGCATGGTATCGGGCTGCAACTCGTGCAGCAACGCCTTGATGCTGTGTATGGTAATCGCTACACTTGGACTAAAGGAGTGGACGAAAATAACGTGTATCACTCAAAGATTGTGATTAAAACACCATCCATTATCCCATCATCAAGGCGGGAAGAGGTTACGCAAAACTAATTGAAACAGAGAGAGATTTATATTTACTATCACTAAGCAAACATTCGGAATAACAACGAACAAATGCTTATAAAAAAATAATTACTAACCCATTTAAATACTCCCCAACGCAACCCTTATTTAGCATCTTCCCCCTCATCGGGGAGGGGCCAAGGGATGGGGCTCTTATTATGACTTGCGCAATAATTGATGACGAACCTTTAGCAGCAGAGTTGCTTGCTTCGTACGCTAAGAAAATACCGTTCCTGGAACTTGTAGGCACCTACAATAGTGCCATTGACGCCATGAAAGTGATAAGGAAAAACCCTGTTGACCTGCTGTTTCTCGATATTCAGATGCCGGAACTCTCAGGTTTGGAGTTCGCTACAATACTGTCTCCGAAGACTATGATTGTCTTCACAACGGCTTTTAATCGATATGCTGTAGATAGTTATAAGGTTAACACTGTGGATTATCTGCTGAAACCTATCTCTTACGACTCGTTTCTCCAGGCTGCTAACAAGGCTCTTCAGAAGTACGAGACAAGAAACACTCAGGACAATAATGCCACAAAAGACCGTTTTTTCTTCGTAAAGAGTGAATATAAACAGGTAAGAATAGACATTGACGATATTATTTACATTGAGGGTGTTAAGGATTACGTGAAGATATGGCTTGCTAATCCCGCACGTAACGTTAGCACATTGATGAACATGAAGGCCTTAGAGAACTACCTGCCACAACCGCAGTTTCTGCGTGTGCACCGCTCTTACATCGTTAATACGAAGATGATTCAGGCTATTGACCGTCAACGTGTCATCATAGGAGATGTTGCAATACCAATTGCTGATAGTAGTAAGGACGCTATTGCTGAGTATATCAGCAAGCACACGATAGAATAAAGGAGCATAACAATAATAATAACAAATTTAAAAGGGACATTGTTAACAAAAAGCGTGAGGCAGAATAACATTCGTGTTATTCTGCCTCACTTCTTTATTATCTACTTTTTTACTCGTCATTGCTGTGCTCTTGTATGAGAGCCTGCTGTAGTTCATTAGGCATCAATTCGTAAGAAGCAAACTTGGTTGTGAACGATGCCCTGCCACCTGTCAGCGAACTTAGGGCTATTGAGTAGTTCGAGAGTTCTTTGAGAGGTATCTTCGCCTGCAACTTCTGGTAGCCATTCTCCATGTCCATGCCCATAATGAGAGCGCGACGTCCCTGAAGGTCGCTCATAACATCACCTGTCAAGTCGGCTGGAACATACACTTCGAGGTCGTATATCGGCTCAAGAATCTTTGGACCAGCATTGCGGAATGCTTCACTGAAGGCATTACGTGCAGCAAGCATGAATGACAACTCATTGCTGTCAACAGGGTGCATCTTACCATCATAAACTATAACGCGAACGTCTCGAGCGTAAGAACCAGTCAAAGGACCACGTTCCATCTTCTCCATCACGCCTTTAAGAATGGCAGGCATAAAGCGCATGTCAATGGCACCACCTACAACGGTATTTATGAATACGAGTTTTCCACCCCACTCTAAGTCTACTTCCTCGCGACTCTTAACATTGAGTTTGTATTCCTGACCGTCAACTTTATATGTCGTTGGATCAGGCATACCATCTGCATACGGCTCCACGATTAGGTGAACTTCACCAAACTGACCTGCACCACCTGACTGCTTCTTATGACGATACTCAGCATTAGCACTCTTAGTAATTGTCTCACGGTAAGGGATGCGCGGCTCAGAGAACTCTACCTGTATTTTATCTATATTCTCTAAACGCCACTTTAGGGTACGAAGATGGAATTCTCCCTGGCCTCTTACTATTGTTTGGCGCAACTCCTTACTCTGCTCTACAACCCATGTTGGGTCTTCCTGACGCATGCGAGTAAGAGCGGTCATCATCTTCTCGGTATCACTCTCCTTCGCTGCCTTTATCGCGCGTGAATATTTAGGATTAGGATATTTTATAAAATCAAAACGATTGTCACAGTCTTTGCCGTTAAGCGTGTTGCCTGTCTTTACGTCTTTCAACTTCACTGTACAGCCAATGTCGCCTGCGTTGAGTTGATCTACAGCGACACGATTGGCTCCTGCAGCAACGAATATCTGTCCTATGCGCTCCTTTGAGCCACGATCAGCGTTGGTAAGGTCGTCACCCGGCTTGATGCTTCCGCTCATAACCTTAAAGTATTGCACCTCACCAATGTGTGGCTCTACTCCTGTCTTGAAGAAATAAACTGATTCCTTACCGTTAGAATCGGCTACTATCTCTTCACCACGAGTATTGTGTATCTTTGGCATCTCGTCTACGAAAGGAACTACGTTGCCAAGGAACTCCATCAATCGGCGTACACCCATGTCCTTACCTGCACATACACAGAATACGGGGAAGATGCTTCTTGTTACCAATCCCTTGCGTATACCCTCACGAAGTTCATCCTCTGACAATGCTTCTGTCTCAAAGAACTTCTCCATAAGGGTCTCATCATTCTCTGCGGCTGCCTCAACAAGAGCCTTATGCAGTTCAAGAGCCTTTTCTTTTTCCTCTGCTGGTATATCCTCAATGGTTGGTTCTCCGCCATCGGGACCCCATGAATATTTCTTCATGAGCAGCACGTCTATGAGTGAGTTAAAACCTGGTCCCTCATTAAGTGGGTACTGAATAGGCACCACTTTCTGACCATATATTTCCTGAAGGCGGTCTAATGTGTTAGCATAGTCGCATTTCTCTGCGTCTAACTGGTTTACGAGGAAGATGACAGGTTTCTTTAGTTTCTCTGTATAACGGAAGTGATTCTGTGTTCCTACCTCTGGACCATATTGTCCATTAATCAACAAGACGGCTGTATCCGTTACCTCCAGTGCTGTTAATGCGGCACCTACGAAATCATCAGAACCTGGACAATCTATGATATTAAGTTTCTTTCCGTTCCACTCTACATGGTAAACAGTAGAGAAAACGGAGTAACCATATTCTTGTTCTACAGGGAAATAGTCGCTGACGGTGTTCTTCTGTGTTATGCGTCCGCGTCTCTTTATGATGCCAGCCTCATAAAGAAGTGACTCTGTCAATGTTGTCTTACCCGAACCATCGTTGCCCAGCAACGCTATGTTCTTTATTTCATTAGTCTGATATACCTTCATAGAAATAAAAAGATTTTAAGGTGTTAATATTCGGTTGAGTTTTGTTTAGGTTTTGAGCGTTTCGTCGTCAGTGACTGATTTCGTAACGCAGGCGTAAAATTATAAAATCTCTTTGTAAACACCAAAACTTTCTTTCCTTTTTAACTCGCATTGGCTAAATGAAAGGTTTGTTAACGATGAAGGGACTAACTGTTTCTTTTGTCCTACCGTTGCGTTGCTATACATATCTTTACTTACAATATGTAAGGAAAACACGCTTTTTTCTTTTAATTTTTTCTTGCTTTCTTTTGCACTGCGATTTGATAGTGTTTACCGTGTAATTAAGCCCAAATCGCACTGTAATCACATAGTGTTTACAGTGCGATTTGGATGCTTTCAAATTGTAAGTTAGTACAACTGGCTAAGATGACGTTACATCAGTATTTTAA
Organism: uncultured Prevotella sp.; assembly: GCA_934272845.1. GTDB lineage: Bacteria > Bacteroidota > Bacteroidia > Bacteroidales > Bacteroidaceae > Prevotella. Next base: position 144,793 of record CAKQSF010000002.1, on the reverse strand, counting down.
CACTCCGTATTTTTCTTTGTACCATAGTTGCCATGCGTTGACAAGATTTTGCCATAACACGTAGGCACCTGGGGCTACAGCGGCGAGTGGATTAAGAAATGTAAGGGTGAGCCATATTCCTACAACCGTGTTTTTCTGACCTAACGCCTGACCTGCACTGATGCTTGCACCAAAGGGATGACCTACGGCTTTGCCTATGGCGAATTGCATAATGGTGATAAAGAGGGGAATAATAAGGAGCAAGAGCAAGGTTCCGCCAGTTACCTCTGCATGCACTATGTTCCTTACGGTCTCGCCAGTGACGATGGAGAGGTTAATACACCAAATGTAGAAACCAAGGTTCTTTACACTCTTTACTTTATTTGCGAACCAAGGGATGTACTTACGACTAAGCAGGGCGAGCAACAATGGTACAACGAGCACGGTGGTAACGTTGCGGAACACCATCAACGCCATGAAGCCAAAGGATATATCTGCTCCTTTCTCTACCATAGGGAAAAACAGCGGAATAATAACCATTGTGAAGATATTGGCTATAATTGTGTACGTTGTCAACGAGCCTATACTGCCTCCCAACTTCTCTGTTACTACAGCAGCGGCTGATGCTGTAGGGCATATTACGCAAATAAAAATTCCTTCGAGTATAAGTTTCGTTGTAGCATCATCTGTTAGGCATATGGCCAATACAGCAATCGCAGATAGCGTGGTGCGTATGAACTGTAGGATAAAGTGCCATAACTGCGGCTTCATCTCTTTAATGTCAATCTTGCAGAATGTGACATAGAGTAGCGTAAACAATAATACTGGCATTATTTTTACCGCAAATGGTCCCGCTACATCGCCTATCGGCTCAAGTGGTGGTATCTTTGAAAAAAGTAGGTACATCACTGTACCAAAAATTATTGCACACAACAGGGACCATTTTTTTATGAAAGGCATTATCTTCATTTTCTATTTGCTTTGTGTTTCGTGGTGCAAAAGTAATAAATATCTCTTAAACAGCAAAATATGTTTTATGTAAACTTAACTTTGCATGACAAAAAAAATCTCCCCCCGACATCACGTCGAGAGGAGACAACAACACAAACACAAATAATCCTGCGCTCCAAATGCAAGAGTCGCAGGTATCTCTTACTCTATTCGTCACTCTGACGGCTTTGTCATTGCATAATGCAAGACTGCCAGTCAGAGCGTGAGTTATATTCATTACAATTATTGTGCCACCTACATCTGAAAGTATTTTGTTCTGACAGAATTGGTATAGGATGACACCATGTGATTATTCTATGCCGAATAATTGCTTCAGTCCACCGTCTACTCCTGAGAAGCCCATAAAGGCAAGGGAGAGAAGTGAGGCTGTTATCAGCGTAATTGAGATTCCTTTCATTCCCTTTGGTATTGCAGAGAACTCCAACTGCTCACGCAATCCCGCAAAGAGTACAAGGGCAAGACCGAAACCTATTGCAGAGGCTATGGCGTAGTCGAGCGACATCAGCAGACTGTAATCCTTCTGGATAACGGATATCGCTACACCAAGGACGGCACAGTTTGTGGTGATGAGCGGAAGGAACACTCCCAATGCTTGATAAAGTGGTGGAGAAACTTTCTTAAGAATAATCTCTACCATCTGCACAAGAGCGGCTATAACTAGAATGAATGACAGTGTCTGTAGATAGCCAAGCCCTAAAGGATTGAGCACAAACATCTGTACAAGCCACGTTACGAGCGTTGCAAGCAGCATTACAAAGGCTACCGCTGCCGACATTCCTAAAGAGGTATTGACCTTCTGGCTGACACCAAGGAACGGACAAATGCCAAGGAACTGTGAAAGGACGATATTGTTAACAAATATCGCTGCTATGAAGATAAGTATATATTCCATGATTATGCCTTCTTGAAACGGTTAATTATTGCTATAATATAGCCCAAAGTGAGGAATGCCCCTGGAGGGAGTATGAAGATAAGCATGCTGAAGTCACCTGGAAGAATTTCGAAACCAAATATTGTTCCGTTACCTAGCAACTCACGTGCAATGCCTAAAGTTGTCAAGCCTATGGTGAAACCAAGACCGATACCGATGCCGTCAAGGGCGGAATCGAGTGGATTGTTCTTGCCTGCGAATGATTCCGCACGACCAAGTATGATACAGTTTACCACAATAAGTGGTATGAACAGACCTAATGACTTGTTTACTTCTGGCGCATAGGCTGCAAGAACAAACTGTACTATGGTTACCAATGTGGCTATCACAACGATGTAAACAGGAATATGCACCATGTCAGGTGTTATATTCTTTATGCAGGAAATTATGAAGTTAGACAGAATCAGTACCGTCATGGTGGCTAATCCCATCATCATACCGTTTGTTGCACTGGTAGTTGTGGCGAGTGTAGGACACATTCCCAACATGAGCGCAAAGGTAGGATTCTCCTTTATGATGCCGTTAAGTATTAATCCGAGTTTTGACATAATATTTATTTCTTCTTGTGAATAGTCGTATAAGATCTGTATTGCAATGTTCTAACATTTATTCCACCATGCTTTTGCTTTTTGGTTATCATGCTTTTGCATTTATTTTACCACGCTTTGCATGTTGGTTACCATGTTCTTCGCATTTACTTTACCACGCTTTGCATGTTGGTTACCATGTTCTTCGCATTTACTTTACTATTAGCGACTATCACGTTTTCTTGTTATGTGAATTAATTAATTGGCCGTTTCCGCTTGTTTGGTTGCTGCGGTGTTGCCGTCTGTAGCACCATTAAAGGTGTTGTATGCCTGTTGTACAGCACGCAGGAAAGCGCGTGATGTTATGGTTGACGCTGTGATAGCATCTATATCGCCACCATCTTTACTTACAGTAAAGTTGCTTTTTCCTGGGTTCTTACCCACAATGCAACCAGGATTTCCCTCCTGGAACCACTCACCAGCCTTTGCGCCGAGTCCTGGAGTCTCTGCATGCTCAAGCACAGTGTAACCCAATATGTCTCCGTTAGCATTAAAACCAACAAGAACTTTAAGGTTGCCACCAAAGCCATTAGGGTCTGTTGACTGTACGGCTGTACCGTTCTGCATTTTATAAACGATAAACGTTTGTTCTTTGCCAGCGACTTCTCTTTTTACTGTATCAGGCTCTGCGAGCCTTTCACCTGCATTACCTCCCAATACTGCTGCTATACCTTCGTTAAGGGCTTTGTCTGCCTGTGCCTCTATTGTAGGCTTAGTAAGGTTGTTTACATATGCCAGAAGACCACCGCAGACGAGTGCCGAACCTGTGAGGACAAGCACCATGTTCTGAAGATTTGATTTAAGTTTTCCCATTTCGTGACCTCCTTCTTATTTCTTTGCTGGCACTTCACCGAAGCGCTTTGGCTTTACATACATGTTAATAAGAGGTGTAAAGGCATTCATTATAAGTATTGCGAATGACATTCCCTCTGGATAAGCACCCCAGTTACGGATGATGATGGTAAGAACACCTATGCTTATACCGTAGATTATCTGTCCTTTGTGGGTCATTGGTGACGTTACATAGTCTGTTGCCATGAATATAGCACCAAGCATTAGACCACCAGAGAATATAACTTGGAATGGATCTGCATAGGTATTACTGTCTGCTAACCATAAAAGTCCTGCAATAACAAATACTGTTCCGATTATGCTGACAGGTATATGCCATGTGATTATCTTCTTCCATAACATATATGCAAGTCCAAGGAGAAGTGCAAAAGCACATATCTCACCTATTGTACCAGCACCTGTTGTTACGTTACCCAAGAACATATCCCATGCTGAAGGAAGTTCTTTAAGTGCATCAGCATTTCCTTTTATTGCCTGTTTCATCAGTGCAAGAGGTGTTGCACCCGTCTCTGCATCGGTGTAAGCGGTCCACTGTGACAACTTAGGCCATGAAGTCATGGCTGTAGGGAAACTGACAAGAAGGAAGCAACGACCTACAAGAGCAGGATTAAAAGGATTTTGTCCCAGTCCACCGAAGGTCATTTTACCAACGCCAATGGCAATCAATGCACCTACAATAATCATCCACAGTGGGAAGTTTGAAGGCAGATTCATGCCAAGAAGCAGTCCTGTTACAAGAGCAGAACCATCAAGGAGTGAAGGTTCTCTATTAAGAAAAACCTTGCATATTGCCCACTCAAAGAAGAGACAGGCAGCCACACTCACGAGACAAACAATGATTGAGCCAAGCCCGAAGAAGTAGAATGACGCGAGAAGCGCAGGAATAAGCGCTGTAACTACGCCATACATATTCTTCTCCACAGAGTCATTGCCATGAGCGTGAGGTGAGAGAGATACTATTAGTTTAGACATTTTTTTCGTAGTTAGATTCTATTACTGTTATGCATTGACTATTTCTTTGCGGCTCTTCCGCGTATTATGCCCATCACCGTTTGCTTACCATAGCGTATATTGTCAAGCATTGGTCTGTGAGCAGGACATGTAAACTGACATGAGCCACACTCTATACATGATGTTATCATCTCTTTCTCCATCATGTCCCATTTCTTCATTGCGCTTCCTGTTGCAAGAAGGAATGGCTCAAGTCCCATAGGACATGCGCTAACGCACTTTGCACATCTGATACATGGCTGTGGTGCTTTGCGGTGAGCATCGTCATTAGTGAGAATTGTGATAGAGTTTTGTCCTTTACCTACTGGTACATCCAGCGAATTAACGGCCTTACCCATCATCGGACCACCAGCAAGCACCTTGTTATCACCTTCTGGAAGGCCTCCACAGAGTTCTATTAATTCTCCAAATGTTGTACCCATTCTTACGAGGAAGTTACCTGGGTGTGCCAGTTTCTTACCTGTAACAGTTGTATAACGTTCAAAGAGAGGCTTATGTTTCATTACAGCCTCATACACTGCAACGGCTGTTCCTGCGTTCTGAACGATGGCTCCCACATTGATAGGAATAGCAGGAGGTGCCGGTACTTGGCGTCGTATAACTGCGTCTATCAACTGTTTCTCACCGCCCTGTGGATACTTCTTTGCCAAAGGTACTACTTCTATCTTAGAGTTATTCTCCAATCTCTTTGAGAGTAGTTCTATAGCAGCAGGCTTATTGTCCTCGATGCCGATGTAAGCCTTTTCTACTTTGGCTGCTGCCATGAGTATCTTGACACCTTCGATGAGTTCATTTGATTTCTCCATCATCAGTCGGTAGTCAGACGTAATATATGGTTCACACTCCACACCGTTTATTATAACGCACTCAGCCTTTGCACCTGGAGGTGGACATAGTTTCACATGTGTAGGGAAACATGCACCACCCATACCTACAACACCTGCGTATTTTACGCGTTTTACTATTTCTTCGGGTGTCAGTTCTGGGTGATCTTCCAGTCGTTCCAGTTTGTCGCTTCGGTCAATAGACTCTTCCCACTCGTCACCTTCAACATTAATAATGACAGCAGGGCGCATGTAACCAGACGCATCAATGGCATTATCAACTTTTGCAACTGTGCCTGAGACAGATGAAAAGATGTTAGCACTGACAAAGCCACCTGCCTCTGCAATCATTGTTCCCACCTTTACTTTGTCGCCTCTTTTAACAATAGGCTTAGCAGGAGCACCAATGTGCTGTCCCATAGGTATGATAACCTGTTTGGGCAGAGGTGCTTGTACAGTGGCACTATCGTTGCTTAGTTTATTTTCTTCTGGGTGTATTCCACCTATTCTGAATGTATGGATCTTCATCTGTTAAGCCTCCTTGTTATTAGTTACGTCACTGGCGTTTCCCAGTTGTGCCACTGTTCCCTCCGTCTTTGGGGCAATTTCTTGCGTCTTTGGGTTATTTACCTGTACTTTTGCAGCGTTTGCGTCAGTTTTTTGCACCGCCTCTGTCTTTGGTTTCAGTGCTGGCAGTTCCCACGTAGCGTGTATTGCCTTCTTCGGACACTCACGGACGCACATACCACATGCCTTACATTTTTCTGGATTTATGTAAGCAACGTTACCCTCTATAGTAATAGCATCGAACTTACATACCTTTGCGCATTTGCCACAGGCTATGCAACTAACCTTACATGCTTTATTGGCAACTGGGCCTTTGTCCTTATTTACGCATGCTACATAGACACGGCGTGCTTTTTCTTTAATAACTTTTCCCTTAGGTCTTATTTCTATTATGTGTCGTGGACATGCTTTTGCGCATGCGCCACAAGAAGTACATTTGTCCTCATCTACCTCTGGTAGTCCTGTTTCTTCATTAATATGAATAGCGTCAAACGCACAAGCCTTCACGCAATCGCCACATCCGAGGCATCCATAACCGCATGCAGTCTCGCCAGAACCGGTAGCATTGATGGCAGAACAGGTCTTCAATCCATCATATTCACAAGTTCTTGGTCTGTTGGCGAAGCAACCGTTACATTTTACCACGGCAACCTTTGGTGCGCTGTTTGCAATCGCCATACCAAGCAGGTCTGCCACTTTCGTCATGAGTTCCGCTCCGCCCACAGGACAGTTTAATCCTTCCAGCGAACCAGCGTCTGCCCCTTTTACCAGAGCATCAGCCATACCCGAGCAACCCGGGAAACCACATCCGCCACAATTCGCCTGAGGAAGAATCTCGGCTAACTGCGCAATACGTGGGTCTTCCTTTACGGCAAACTTCTTTGAACAGGCATACAAGATGACTGCTGCAATGAAGGCTATGATGCCAAGGGTAAGTACTGCAGATAAAATAAAGTTCATAATGATTTGTTAGTTTTTTGTAGTTATTTAGTATTTTTTCTATTTACGATAAAGTCGTTTATATCTTAGGTATCCACATCAGTGTTTTGCCACTGATGTGGAACCGAGTATTAGTTAGTATATGTTGGTAGTATAATATTCTTATTAATTATTGTCTGTCGGGAGTGATAGTAAATGTCAACTCCTTTCTTAGTGTATCGTTAAGGAAGTATATGGCTAAATAGTAAGGTACTAACACGGCAATGCCCATGAGTGCGGCATACCCTTCGGTCATACCTACATGTAAGCACACCACAATTGTGGCTAGCAACAGTACCGCTGGTATAACAAATGCGAGGATAACAGCCTTTGCTCCGTTAGATGTATCAGTACTTACTATTACCTTCTGCCCCACTTTATATCGGGCAGGGTTATTACATTTCACATCAATAAATTTTTCTTTACTTTCGGATGACGAACAATACGACGCTACTTTACATGAAGAACAGGAACTGCTTTGCACAATACGCACCCTCACCATCTCATCATAGATAGTGTCAACAATGCCAGAATGCGATATATTACTGTTCACAGTATGTTCCATTTAAGGTTACGTTTTGCTGTTGTGTTGTTGAAACCGAGTTGTTAAATTGTAATCTCCATATTACAATTGCAAAAGTACGATTAATATTTGGAAAAACAAAATATTTCAAAAAAAATGTGTGCGTTTTATTAAAATATTACCTTATTTGTGCATTTTTCTTGGGTTATTGAGGAAAAAACTGTAAATTTGCATGATATTAGTACGTGTTTTAAAAGTAACTGAAAAAGGAATATATGAAACAGACCAAGATTGTAGCATCTGTCAGTGACCTCAGATGTGAGGTAGAGTTTATAAAATCGCTCTATGATGCTGGTGCGAATGTAATACGCATGAATACCGCTCACGCTACTCCTGAGGGGTTGCGTAAGATTATTCACAACGTAAGAGCCGTGTCTCCACATATTGGTATCATGATAGATACCAAGGGTCCGGAGGTAAGAACAACGGGAACTGACGCCCCTATAGCGTATGAGGCTGGTGAGAAAGTTACAATCGTGGGCAATCCGGAACAGGAATGTGAGCATGATACTGTCTGTGTGTCATATCCTGACTTCGTGAAAGACGTAAAAGTTGGCGATGACGTACTGTTTGACGATGGCGAACTGGACATGAAGGTGGTTGAGAATGACGGTAAGAAAATTACTGCAGAAGTTATGAATAACGGTACTCTTGGTTCGCACAAGAGCGTTAATGTGCCTGGTGAGCACATTGATTTGCCTGCTCTTACAGAGAAGGACAAGAGAAATATACTTCTGGCTATAGAGGAGGATATTGACTTTATCGCCCATTCTTTTGTTCGTTCTAAGGAAGATCTCATCGCTGTGCAGGAGATACTGGATGCTCACAACTCTGATATTAAGATTATCTCTAAGATTGAAAACCAGGAAGGTGTAGACAATATCGACGAGATTATAGACAACTGCTATGGCATCATGGTTGCGCGTGGCGACCTTGGTATAGAGATTCCTGCTGAGAAGATTCCTGGCATACAGCGAATGATTATCAAGAAGTGTGTATTCAAAAAGAAGCCTGTTATCGTGGCTACACAGATGTTGCACACTATGATAAAGAATCCACGTCCTACACGTGCCGAGGTTAGTGATATTGCTACAGCCGTGTTTAATAATACCGATGCTCTTATGCTCTCTGGCGAGACAGCAAGCGGTGCATACCCAGTAGAAGCGGTTCGCACTATGGCTCGCATTGCGGAGCAGGCTGAAGCCGACCGTGCTCTTTATTCACATAAGGTAGACGTTGACGGTGCTGATACTAACATTCGCGACTTCCTGTGCAAGGCAGCCATCGATACGACTAAAAAACTGGATGTTAAGTGTATTCTTACCGATTCGGGGAATGGTCATGATGCACGTACCCTTGCCGCATACCGTGGTCCTAACCCTATCGTTGCCATTTGTAAGCACGACAAGTTACAGAGATGGCTTGCACTTTCATACGGTGTCATCGCTACATTCCCTAAGAAGGACGAGATTGACAAGATGTTCTATCACACCGTGCGTAAACTGTATAATATGAATATGGTGACAGCGGAAGACAAGGTTGTTTATCTGTCTGGCCATATGAATATAGGTGTGTCTGACAAATCTGCCGGAGTATCTATGTTGGAGGTGAATACAGTCAGCGAAGTATTCGCTAACTATGAATAATAATATGTATGCCGCCGCTGCTTTCTGCTGTGGCGGCATATACGTGTGTTAATAAACCGACAGTGAAATATATACTTATAATTAATGTATAATCCAAGACTAAAAGAGTACAAACAGTACACCTGCGACAAAGAGATGCCTCTCCTAGAGTATCTTCTTAGCACCCTCCCAGGCAGCCGTAGCAAGATTAAGGCTACATTGCAAGGCAGAGGTATCAAGGTAAACGGCAAACAGGTTACGCAGTTTGACTATTCTCTATCGCCTGGCGACCGTATCAGCGTGAGTAACTCTAAACGCAACGATACCTTCAAGAGCCGTTATCTTAGCCTAGTGTACGAAGATCAATATCTCGTAGTGATAGAAAAGAAGCCAGGCATCCTCTCTATGGCTGCGGGGCATTCGTCACTCAACGTGAAGACCGTGCTTGACGATTATTTTAAACGTACACGCCAAAAATGCCGTGCCCATGTAGTACATCGTCTTGACCGTGACACTAGTGGCTTGATGATATATGCCAAGGATATGGAGACAGAGCAAATTCTGGAGCATGAGTGGCACGACATCGTTTTCGACCGTCGATACGTAGCACTTGTTAGCGGAGAAATGGAGGAGCAGTCTGGTACTATCGCCAACTGGCTGAAGGACAACAAGGCCTATGTTACATACTCTTCGCCTGTTGACAACGGAGGTAAATATGCCGTAACCCACTTCCAGGTGCTTAAATCCTCCACCCTTCACTCATTGGTAGAGTATAGACTTGAAACGGGACGTAAGAACCAAATACGTGTTCACTCTGCCGACATGGGGCACCCTGTGTGTGGTGATATTAAGTATGGTAATGGCGACAGCCCTCTGCACCGTCTGTGCCTGCATGCCTACATGCTGTGTTTTTATCACCCGATAACACACAGGCCTATGGAATTCACCACGCCAATACCACCAAACTTTAAGGAGGTTATAAACAAAGACCTAAAGGCGGATATGTAGTCTCCATACAACCATTATCTGGCAATGTATCAACTTACAATCTGAAAGCATTGAAATCACAAGGTAATTTGGTACAAATTACAATGTAATTAAGCCCTAATTACATTGTAATCAGGTACTAATTACCGCGTAAATATTTCGAGATAAAAAATGTAAGCAAATCATAGACATTTGCTTACAGAATGTAAGTTTTATCTGTATAGACAGGAAGAACCGCCCTCACATAATTAAGAAACAGTAATGACAGAATATATAATAGGTATAGTGGCCATCATCATAGCCATCATCCTTGTAAAAAGATTTGTGGGTTGCATGATTCGCACTGTAATAACCTTAGCACTTATAGCGATACTTGCGGGTTTATATTACTTCTACGTATCATAGCCCCCTAACAAAAACTTATACTACTATGAAGAAACTGACTTTGGCAATAGCATTATTCGCATTCGTTGCGACAGCAAACGCACAGATTGTAGGAAACTATTCACAACCTGACGAAACGTACACCATGAACGCCAATGGCCAAGTGGTGAAGAAAGAGAAGCGCGGACTCTTTGACCGTAACAAGGAAAAGAAGGTCATTGACAAGAAGTATCTTGAGGGTGCATGCCCCGAAGTTAACGGCAAGGTACAGTGGGACAAGACCATTAACGTGCCTGGCAAAAGTGCACAGCAGATATACGACTCAATGATGACATTCATGCAAGCATTCTGCAGGAGCAATGGCATGACCGACAAAAGTAAAGTCGCAGTAGTTAACAAGGTTGACCACGAGATAGGCGCCACAATGCAGGAATGGCTTGTGTTCGAGAACAGACCTCTTTCTCTTGACCAAACTAAATTTAACTACCAGTTGATCGTAAGATGCTATGACGGTCGTTGTGCCATCTCCATGCGCAACATGAGTTATATTTATGAAGAAGATCGCGGTGGTGGAGCATTCCCAGCAGAGGACATGCTGTCTGACGCAGAGGCTTTAAACAAGGAAAAGGATGGCTTCCAGAAAGGAGGCGTACGCAAATTCCGCACGAAGACGATAGACCGCAAGGACCAGATATTCCAGACTATCGAGGAATATCTCGTAAAGTAACTCTGACATAAGCGTGGTTTTATAAATTACCTTTATTATCATCGTTGTACCAATTATGTTTTTACATAACGGCGGTAATTTATATAACCACCCATAACTCATAATAAAGCCCAAATAGTATCAATGCCCGTAACAAATGTTACGGGCATTGATAAAAAATAAAAACATAAATGGACGAGAAAAATCAGCCTGAAGCCCATAACGAGACTGTTGAGCGTGACACAATAGCCGTTCGTCCCTCACGACATACCAAGCCTGAGAAGAAACGCGACATAGTGTTTTACATACGACAAGTGCTCAACATTCTGTTCATGCTTACCGCTATAGTGGGAGCACTGATGTACAGCGGTGTTTTCGGTGAGGGCGTAGAGACACGCCAAGGCATAATAGTGATAATAATAGCCGTATCAATAAAGATGGCGGAGTGCATGCTCCGATTCAAGAAATGAAACATTTTCTCCTTACAGCCCTTGTGGCATTCATCTCTGTCAGTGCCTCATGGGCGCAGATAGACGACAACAGTATGGATGGGTTTACCGTGACGGATAACACATTCAACCCTAACCGTGCCCTCGATTCACTAAAAGCGAACCATAAAAAAGTACCTAAGGGACTGCATGTATGGACCATTGACGAGAAATTCGGCGATGTTACACCGCAGACACCAGATACGGCGCAACACCTCGTGATGAACCAAATATTCACAGAAGGGCCGTACGGAGAATATAATACCACAGGTAACCTCGGCTCACCACGTATCTCGCGCATAGCAACCGACCGAGATTTTACACCTCGTATGCCGTTCCTCGAACCCTACGGCTACTTCATAACAAAACCGTCAGAACTGTTATTCACTAACACCCTCTCGCCTATAACAAACCTTTATTACAATAGTTGCGGCGACAAAACTGACGGCGAAGATCACCTTAAAGCCATATTTGCTACCAATATTAACAAGGAGGCAGGCTTCGGATTTAAGTTTGACTACCTCTACGGACGTGGTTACTACCAAAATCAGAATGGTGCATACTTCGATTACACCATGTGGGGCTCTTACATAGGACAGAGATATCAGGCGCATCTGATACTCTCCTTCGACCACATGAAAAACACCGAGAACGGAGGTATTGCCGATGACGAATACATCACACACCCAGAAGCACAGTCAGACAGTTATTCCTCAAACGAAATACCAACCATTTTGACTGACAACTGGAACCGTAACGACGCTTTTCACGCTACATTGTCACACCGATATAACATAGGTTTCCACAAAGAAGTGCCTATGACGGAAGAAGAAAAGGAAGCAAAACGCTTCGCACTCAAGGCAAAGCAGGAGAACGAAACAAAGACAACAAACAGTGAAAACACTGACAAAACTTCTCAAGCACCACAACGCAAACTCTCTGGGCGACCTGATGACGCCGTAATCGTGGGCGATCTGCCTAATGAATCAGTCATGGACGAGGCGCGAAAGAAGGCAGAAGAACTTGCGAAACAGGCTGCCGACAGCATAATGCAAGCAAAGAAAGACGAGGAAAAAGATACGTCGTGGGTAAAAGACATATATGTTCCTGTCACCAGTTTTATACACACCCTGAACTATGACACTAACGACAGAACATACATTGCCTATAGAACGCCAGACAACTACTACTTCAACCGCTATCAAGCGCAGATGGACAAAGCATGGGGGGATTCTATATACGATGACATTAAGTATTACTCCATACGTAACCGCTTCGCCGTAGCCTTGATGGAAGGGCTTAACAAGTATGTGCCCATGGGGCTAAAACTCTTTGTCGGACACGAACTAAGGCACTATAACCTCCCTGAGTTGGGGACAAACACATACGGGTCATACAACGAACACGACCTCAGTGTGGGCGGACAGTTAATAAAGACTACAGGAGACAAATTACATTACAAGGCAACCGTAGAGACAGTTCTCGTAGGAGAAGACGTTGGCGACCTACGTATTGACGGAGAAGGTGACATCAGATTTCCATTTTGGAAGGACACAGTGAACGTTTCATTAAAAGCGTTTTATCATCTTACAAACCCTACTTTCCTGCAAAGGCATTACCACTCTAAACACTTCTGGTGGGACCACGATGGCTTTAACAAACAGATGCAGACGCATATAGAGGGCATCTTTGCCTATCCAAGAACACGAACAAAACTTAGGGTGGCATATGATAACATACAAAACTACGTATATCTCGCTGAAACGTACGAACGACCAACATCTTCTACGGTAACGAACCTCAGCGCCGACATGAGGCAATCATCTAAAAATATCAGCCTCTTCACCGCAATGCTTGAACAGAACTTCAAAGCAGGACCATTGAATTGGGAAAACAGACTGACGTTACAGAAAAGTTCCGACAGCGAACTCCTACCCGCCCCAACCGTTAACCTGTGGACAAACCTGTATTTGGACTTCAAAATAGCAAAAGTACTTAAGGTACATTTCGGTGCCGATGCATATTGGTTCTCCAGTTATTACGCTCAAGAATACCTGCCACAGTTAGGACAATATGCCGTACAAGAAAACCAAGCAGTAAAGACAAAGATAGGTAACTACCCAATAGTCAGCGCATACATCAACTTCAAGTTGAAACAATGCCGTTTCTTTGTCATGATGACCCACATCAATTCAGGTTCAGGTAACAAGAATTATTTCCTCACACCACACCATCCTGTCAATGGTAGCGTGTTCAGAACAGGACTCGTCTGGACCTTCAACAACTAATAGACTATAAAAAATGTTATTATGAAAGACTCTGTAATAATACTTTCAGGCGGCATGGACTCAGTAACCATGCTCTATGACTACAAAGACCGCATAGCACTAGCCGTAACATTCAACTACGGCAGCAAGCACAACGAGCGCGAAATACACTTTGCCAAGATGCACTGCGAACGCCTTGGCATAAAGCATATCATTATACCATTAGACTTCATGCAACAGTATTTCAAATCATCACTGCTTATCGGTGGCGAAGAAATACCTGAAGGAAACTACAACGACGATAATATGAAGTCTACCGTAGTACCATTCCGTAATGGAATAATGCTTGCCATCGCAGCAGGGTTAGCAGAGAGCAACGGCTTGAAACACGTAATGCTTGCCAACCATTCTGGCGACCATGCCATCTATCCCGACTGCCGTCCAGGCTTCGTTGACGCCATGAGCAGCGCAATAAGCAATGGTACATACGACGGCATAGACATCTTCGCCCCCTACACAGGCATAAGTAAAACAGACATAGCACGTCGAGGTGCAGCCATTGGACTGGACTACAGCGAGACATGGTCATGCTATAAAGGAGGCGAAAAACATTGTGGCAAGTGCGGAACTTGTACCGAACGACGCGAAGCACTGCACGATGCAGGAATCAAAGACACTACCGAATACGAGGAATAATAAATAAACTCACAACAAATTTCGAGCCCAAAAAGAGCAGAATATAGACAAGGAACAGGTCTATTACTACTCTTTTTGGGTTATTTTATGTCATTTTTTACTAGATAAACTCAAAAAACTACATTAAGTTTTCTTTTATTTTATAATTAATGTGTAACTTTGCAAGCGTTAAGTAATGAGTAAACCATTACTAATATAAAGTGTAAAGAAATTATATAGGTAATTAAGTGATACAATCAGTGGTAAAGGTAGAGAGAATAATTCTAATTTTTGTGGTATGCTTTTTGGCCATAGCCGCCAAGGCTCAGATAAGAGGTGCAGTGATAGATGCCGAAAATGGCGACAGCATCCCTTTCGCTAGTGTGTCGTACAAAGGCAACCATGTAGCGGCAATCAGTGATGTTTATGGAGTATATAAGATAGCCCGCCATGACGGATGGACCATTACTTTCTCCGCCGTTGGCTACAAGTCCAAAACAATGAAAGTGACTTCATCAACACCCGCAGTGCTTAACGTGAAGTTGAAGGCAGAATCCAAGTATTTGGATGAGGTAATGGTGAAGTCAAAGAGGTCAAAGTACTCACGCAAGGAAAACCCTGCAGTAGAGTTAATGAAACGCGTCATTGCAGCAAAGAAAAAGACCAGCCTTGACAACAAGGACTTTTACCAGTACCGAAACTATGAAAGAATAACAATATCACTTAATGATATCAGTAAGGCATCGCTCGATTCAGGAGTTTATGCGCGCAAGCCATGGCTGAAGAACCAGGTAGAAAAGAACCCTATAACGGGAAAAAATGTTTTACCTGTCATCGTTACCGAGAAGGTATTCCATAAGTATTACCGCAAGGACCCTGCCAAAGAACGTATCTATGTAGACGCAGAAAAATCCAACGGAGTTAATGAACTGATAGAAACAGGTGACATCTTCACTACAATGGCGAACGAAGTATTTAGCGAAGTAGACATCTATGACGATCAAGTGCGCCTGCTTCAGTTCCCATTCACGTCACCAATAGGCAAACAGGCCATAGGCTTTTACAGGTATTACATTGTCGATACCCTGCAAGTAGATGGAGATTCGTGCATACAAGTGTCGTTCTTACCTAACAATCAGCAGGACTTTGGCTTCCGTGGCGACCTCTATATATTGAAGGATTCTACGCTACATGTAAAGAAAGTACACCTAAGCATACCGTCACGCTCTGACGTAAACTTCGTCAAGAACATGGCAATAGAGCAGGAATACCTACGCTTACCTTCAGGTGATTGGGTTCTGTCTACCAACGATATGCTCGTTGAAATGACCATAGCAGGCAAGAACACAAACTTCCTTGTATCTCGTGTGTCGCGTCGTAACGACTATTCGTTCGATCCTATAGATCCAAAGATATTCCGAGGAAAGGCAAAGGAGAAGCGTGACCCATATTCAGAGATGCGTAATACCGACTATTGGACGGACAATCGTGAGGTAGGTCTGACAACAGGTGAAGAGGGAATGGACAATTTCCTTAAAGGCATCAAGAGCATAAAGGGATTCGGTTGGCTCATAACAGGCATGAAAGCCGTAATGGAAAACTTCGTAGAAACATCGAAGGCTGGTCATCCCAGCAAGGTAGACATAGGTCCTATCAACTCTATGGTATCGTCAAACGACATTGACGGTTTCCGCCTCAGAGGATCAGCACAGACAACTGCCAGCCTTAACCCACACGCTTTTCTGAAAGGATACGTAGCCCACGGCTTCAAAACCAAGAACAACTACTGGGGAGGCACATTCACATACTCTTTCAACAAGAAAGCATATTCACCAGAAGAATATCCTAAACGTAACATCATCGTTGGAGCATCATACGACATTGCTTCTCCATCTGATAAGTTCAAGAATGTGGATAAGGATAACGTCTTCGCATCATTGCGCTGGAGCAAGGTTGAGAAGATGTCATACTACCATCGTCAAACAATCGATTTCGAACGTGAAGAGGAATGGGGCTTCGGCATCTTCGGTGGTATTAAGTTTGAAAGTAACAGGGCCGTTGGCGATTGGAAGTTCGAGAATGTAGGCATGCCTCTGCCTGACGGTGAACAAGGTCAGTACCGTACCACGGAACTTTACCTACAGTTAGTTTACTCACCAGGACAGTCATACATCAACTCTAAGCAGCGCCGCTTCCCCACAAACCGTGATGCTCCGATATTCAAACTGAAGCATACAATAGGTCTTAAAGGCGTAATGGGTGGTGATTACAACTATAACGTAACCGAAGCATCCATCTACAAACGCCTTTGGCTCAACAGTTGGGGTAAGATTGACTGCTTCTTGAAGGGCGGAATGCAGTGGAGTCAAGTACCATTCCCATTGCTCATAGCACCTGCTGCTAACCTGTCTTACATCTGGCAGCCAGAGACATTTGAGTTGATAAACAACATGGAGTTCCTTAACGACAAGTACGTTTCTCTCTCATTAGAATGGAATGCAAACGGCAAACTCTTCAATCGCATACCGCTTATCAAGCATATGCAGTGGCGCGAATTGATAGGTTTCAACATTCTATATGGAGGTTTATCAGAGCGTAATGACCCAACAGCGGCATGTAATCTCGACAACAGTCGTCTTATGTACTTCCCGGCAGGCTGTTATGTTATGGATACCAAGAACCCATACATGGAATTCCGTCTTGGAATCACGAACATTTTCAAACTCCTCTCTGTGGAATATGTGCGTCGTCTAACCTATCTTAACCTTCCTACCGCAACAAAACACGGTGTAAGGTTCGGTTTCAGACTAACGTTCTAAGAATCAGATATACGCAAATCTCCCTATTGCAAAGGCTTGCAATAGGGAGATTTTTTATGTAACGGAACAAGGAAAACTACCCTTCTATTATCTTATATTAAGATGCCACTCTTAGAAAAAAGACTTACAACAGGTCGTCTACGCTCTCTACCACCTGTCCGTCATACAGGTTTATGATGCGGTCAGCATACGTCGCATCGTGCTTTGAGTGCGTAACCATAACAATAGTGGTTCCTTCCTCGTTCAGACGCGATAGCAGTTCCATCACGTCATGTCCATTCTTAGAGTCTAAATTACCCGTAGGTTCATCAGCAAGTATTATCTTCGGCTTACTGACCACAGCCCTCGCAATAGCCACACGCTGCTGTTGTCCACCTGAAAGTTGGCTTGGCAGATGACCCATACGATGTGACATATTCACGCTTCGCAACACATTTAGCACCATTTCCTCACGCTCTTTCTTAGGAACACCCATGTAAACCAACGGCAACTCCACGTTCTCGCTAACGGTAAGGTCATCAATAAGGTTAAAACTCTGGAACACAAAGCCCATCAATCCCTTTCTCACATCAGTGCGATCACTCTCGTCTAAATCACTAACCTCCATGCCATTGAGGTAGTATCTTCCCCCTGTCGGCACATCAATAAGTCCCATGATGTTGAGTAGTGTAGACTTTCCACATCCCGAAGGACCCATTATCGCAACAAACTCACCTTCCTTTACGTCAATGCTCACACCGTTAAGCGACGTTGTTATGGCATCTTCCATGCCAAAAACCTTTGTTATATTCTCTAACTTTATCATATCATTCTTTCTTAATTAACATTGATGGATTAACCTTTGATATAGCGTTTATCTTATTCCACACCGTTACTGCGGTAATGCCTGCTACCATCATCGCGCTCACTAAGTATGGAACGACACATTCCGCAGTATATGATAGCGACCATTGGTTGCGTCCCGTCATACTTAATAGGATAAGAAACACAAAACTAATAGCGAAAGATACCGACAACGTCACGATGTAATAACGTGCGAACATCATAACTATGTCACGCCTCTTCGCACCGTTCACCTTGCGTATGGCAATCTCTTTCTGTCTGCCACGGGTGTCAAGAGCAATGGTAGAATATACTGTCATAACAACACATAGCACTCCTACTATCATCACAACGACCGATAAGATGTAACCAAATTCATACATCTGCACTAATCTCTGAGCGTTATGGATATGTTCTATATTTAATGCCGAATTAAATGAATATATCAAGGCTACCATAACACCAAACAACAGCATTGCAACGGTGTATTGTACCACCTGCATAGCCTTGTTCCACCACGTATGACGATATGAATTACGCTTCACTTCAGCAGCAAGCGGTGAACGTAACGTATCTTTTACCGTTAACCATGCTATCAACACCGAAACGAAAAACGTCAACACCACTACCCAAACGCACATCTTATGTATCATTGCAGGAATGAAATCTATCCAATCCATCAAGGTTATTGCCGTGAGAAATGGTACAAAATAGAATTGAAAAACATACGACAGCACCACAGAAACAACTGCGACAAAGGCAAAGGAGATAAACAGTTCGTCACACAACAACTGGAATAACTGCCAAGAACTTGCCCCATTACAGCGCCGTAAAGCCATCTCTCTACCACGAAGCGTAAACAACTGCAACAGCATCTTTAAGTAACCCGTCACGCTCATCACCAATATTCCTGAACCAAGCAATACTACACACAGTGTTGCGAAGAGCAATATAACTCTATTATCCTCCTTATAATTCTTGTCGCAAGTGTACTTTGGATAAAAGGCAGAGTTGATATCATCACGCATCTGTTTAGCAGTATAGCCACTCTTCCCTATAACTCTCATGTTTACCATTGGGGCATTGTCTTTCACAACAAACACCTTGTCCGCCTTACCTATATACGTTCGTGAATATACCACGCCGCTTATGGTATACTTCATTCCGTCAACCACGACCTCACGACCTATAGCCTGTTCTGCTTTCGGATAAAGACGCTCGGCAAGTTTGCGTCCGATAACAGCGGTACCAGCCTTCTGCTCCCCCACTATATCGCCCGTAGCATAGGAACGGAAACTATTAACTGAAAGCCAATCGCTACTAACTATGCTGCTGTTTACTGTCTTCCTGCCAACAGACTTGCCTGTACTGAGCGCACCAACAATGTCATCACTCTCATACACCACGCTCTCTATACTCGGCAGACGTTTTATCTTTTGTATCTCCTCACGACTATAGTTGTACTTGTAAGCACCGTCTCTATCTTGCATTTTAACATCGTACAGATTGTCATTATAGAGATATGTCCCCACATTATACCAGATAATGTTTGCAAAATACAACGTTACAGCAAAACACAGTACGCCTACCGAAACGCAGAGAACAGAGATAACGTTCTGCGCCTTGTATTTCTTTATGTTTCGCCAACCTGCCGTTAGGTTATGTTTTAATAAAGGTAACATAGCGATTATATTTTTAATGATTTATGAATTATACCGCAAAGGTACATCATCCCTCCCTTTCTACAATGCCTTCTTTATAAGAAAAGTGTCCGACTGTCTATTATTCATACACTTACCTGTATGATTTCTTGACACTTTCCCGCCCTTTCCCGCAATTTATGCGCACAATGTTTGCCGTTAAACACAAAAAACATTACCTTTGCACGTATGTATAACACACTACTGATAGTTGACGATAACACGGCGGTTCTTACCGCTTTGAAGATATGTCTCGCTGGTATGTTCCAGCGTATTATCACGCTCGCCACGCCAGAGAGCCTTCTCTCCACTATGAGGCAGCAGCAAATAGACGCTGTTCTGCTCGACATGAACTTCTCGCCTGGCGTAAACTCTGGGCAGGATGGTCTTCTTTGGCTTCGCACCATAACGAAACACCACCCCAATACTCCTGTGATACTCATCACAGCCTATGCTGATGTAAAGTTGGCAGTACGCGGACTGAAGAGCGGTGCCGCTGACTTCGTTACTAAACCGTGGGACAATGACGAACTGAAACGTACCATTCACGATGCTATTACGAGCAACATCACAGTGGAATCTCTCGGTGAAGTGGAGTCCAAACACGTAAAGAAAGTGGTTGACAAATGCCACGGTAACATGAGTAAGGCTGCGGAACTGCTCGGCATTACGCGCCAGACTCTGTACAATAAAGTGAAAGCCTGTTCATCAAATACTACTGACCAATAACCCTAAACACGCCCTATGACCGTCGCCATCATACTCACGCTCATTATAGTCATCACCTCTTGGTTATTCTATCGCCACCAATGCCTGTTGCGCCATAGGGCACAACTGATGCGCGAAGCACTGCGCTGCCATGACTATTCCTTCGCCTTACCGCTACGAGGACTATTCTTTGGCGAGCGAGCCATGCAAAAGGCTCTCAACGATACCGTTAAAGACATCAGTAATCTCACCATGCGCAACGAGGTAGAAGCATGGCAACGTCTCACCCGTGTGCTCACTCACGAGGTGATGAACGCCACGGCTCCAATACAAAGCATCTGCCAGACGTACCTCGACTCTACCGCATTGAAAGGCTCGCCATACGAAGAAGGCATACAGACTATTCACGATACCAGCACCGCCTTAACTAACTTCGTCAACAGTTACCGTAAGATAACGCAACTACAAAAGCCACAGTTAGAGGCAATCACCTTATCATCGTTCATTGACTCCATACGAAAGACATTCCCTAACGTTCAGTGGCAGACAAACATCTCGCCCCAATTCACCGTCAATGCCGACCGAAACCTGTTGCGCCAGGTTTTCATCAACATACTAAAGAATGCTATCGAGGCTGGCGCAAAGACCATATCTATATGCCACGATGACAAGAACGATATTCTTATCAGTAACGATGGCGCACCAATACCGCCTGATGTACGCCGCGACATCTTCGTCCCCTTCTTCACAACCAAACCTAACGGCAACGGCATCGGACTGTCTCTGTCACGCCAAATACTTCTTCTTCAGAATATGTCGCTATCATTAGCCGACACACCACAGAGCGGTTTCCACGTCACTTACGTCATCAGCAGTACACTATAATATACTAACCCTACAACTATTTACCTTATGTTACGACGCTTCCTAATATTTTTCATGCTATCATTTTCTTTTTTTTGCAGTACCATCACCATTTGCCATTCCCAAGAACGTGACAGCATGCCTTCCGTAGTACCATCCTCACACACCATTCTTGACTTACAATGTCTGTTAAAAGATACATCATTCACCAAAGCACCAACAGGCGTTTCTACAACGTTTGAGACGGAACAGCATATTACAGGATACGTTAACACGACCAATAAAGACAGCAATGACTACCGCATAATACTCTTTATCCCCGCCATTGGCAAGACACAGGAATTTCAAGTGAGAGGAAACAAAAGGTTCAACATCTACGGTTTAGACTTTATTGACGGTACAACCATTTGCCTGCAAGCCACTTCCGACAAACAAAGGTCACCACAACCGTGCATCGTTCCGCAGACTTTCGCTGACGTATCAGTGCGCAGACTGCTGTATAATGATTAGATGATGACTAACATTCTTAAGAGAAAATGTGATTTCCATACTCATTATCCTTGGAATTTTGTGATTTTTACGACCAAAAACCTTGGAATTTTGTGATTTTTACAACTAAAAACCTTGGAATTTTGTGATTTTATGTACAACTTTGCAGCACAAACAGATTGATTATGAAACTATTGCAAAGAAAAATAGACACATATCTCACACAGTGGAAGAAAGATAATGAAAGAATGCCCCTTATTGTTAAAGGCGCAAGACAGGTTGGTAAGACGGCGTCAATCATGCATTTTGCCCAGGAAAACTACAAAAACATCGTTGCCATAAACTTTGTATTAGAAAAGAAATTTAAAGCAATATTTGAGGAAGGATACGAGGTTAATAGCATAATAAGAAACATTACGCTTATCGATCCGTCAATAACAGTAGAAGAAGGAAATACACTTTTCTTCTTCGATGAGATACAAGACTGTCCCACTTGCGCCACGAGTCTAAAGGCGTTCAAGATTGATGGACGATACGACGTTATATGTTCAGGCTCGCTCATGGGCATAAACTATCAGGAGATAGAGTCAAACAGCGTTGGATACAAGGAAGACTACACCATGCACTCCATGGATTTTGAGGAATTTCTATGGGCAAAAGGGTATGGCGAAGCGTTCATAAAGCGTTTGTATGATAAGATGTATAATGTGACACCACTCTCAAACATGGAGATGGAAGTCATGGGAACATTGTTCAGAGAATACATGACAATAGGCGGTATGCCTGCCGTTGTCAACCAATTTGTTACTAATGACAACTTCAGTGGCACACTAAGACTACAGCGTCAACTTCTATTAGATTACGAAGAAGACATAACGAAGTATGCACAAGGTCTCGACAAAGGAAAGATAAAAAACGTGTATGACCACATATCTGTATTCTTGGGACAAGACAACAAGAAGTTTCAAATTAGCAAAATAGCACATGGAGCACGTAACCGTGAGTATGTAGGTACCGTGGAGTGGCTACGTGACGCAGGTATAATCAATGTCTGCTACTGTCTGGCGCAAGTGTCTCTACCACTAAAAGGTAATTATGACCCGAAGTCTTACAAAATATACTATAAGGACACCGGCTTGCTCGTTGCCTCACTTGACGAGGAGTCGCAAGAAGACATTAGGGTAAACAAGAACTATGGCACATACAAGGGGGCACTATACGAGAACATCGTTGGCGATATGCTCGTTAAATTGGGGTATAACCTTTATTTCTACCGCAACGAGAAGTCTACACTCAAGATGGATTTCTTTATTCGTGACAAAGATTCCCTCATCCCTATTGAGGTAAAGGCTACCGACAATGCTACGAAATCATTGTCTAAGTTAACCGCACAAGACAGTAAATACCCTGACGTTAAATATGGTATTAAGTTATGCAACAGGAATATTGGCTTTAACGGACAATTCTATACATTCCCCTACTTCCTAACTTTTTTATTGAAAAAGTTTGTTAGAAAAGAACCATATTGACATAACCCACAGTCCACACACAACCTACTCATAACGTAAGTGACGGTAAAACAATAACTTGGTACAATTTAGCGGAGTGGATTACATAAATGATATTTATTTCCTTGTCATATCTTTTTGGATATTTTGAAGCCATCCATCAGTCACAATGCTCGCATTGATCCTTCTTCATGTCTCCAAACTATCTCAAAAATCTATGACATAAATTATACCAATTTATTCTTTCACCGTCACTAACATAAAGATTATCCCCAAAATGGTAAATTTGGGAAACTCTACGAAAGCACCCTTTTCGCTCTGCGATTTGGGTGCTTTTACTGTGTAATCAGGCCCTGATTACATCGTAATTTGGGCTTAATTACAACGTGAAATGATACATATCGTTCTCCAAGGACGTAACTATCTAATAATCGGCATCTTACAATCATGCGCATAAAACTACACAAAAATGGTAAATTTGGGAAACAGCGTATTTCCTTGCATATCCCAAGAAAAAGCAGTAACTTTGCACTCGCTTTCAAAGTGGAAGCAAAGGGGTGCTGTGCAATTTTAGCATGGCTGAGATTACACCCAACGAACCTGAGGTGGGTAATGCCAACGTAGGGAGAATGGTATCCCTTTTTATTATTGTTATTATTATGGTTTAAGGTGGGGATACTTACAAAAGCGTCTTCACCAATGAAAGGTTTACATGAAAAAAAATGTACTCTGTATCGCTGCACTTACGTGTGCGGCAGACATCTATGCTACGGAACCTGTTGACAACGACAAGTCTGTAGTGCTGCAAGACGTTCAGGTAACTTCAACACGTGCCGACAAAAGCACGCCTGTGGCTTTTACTAACTTTGACCGAAAGCAGATAGAGAAGGTGAACTTCGGCAAAGACATCCCTCAGTTATTATCGCTCACACCGTCTGTCACCACTACGAGTGATGCTGGCAACGGCATTGGCTACACCTCTATTAGGGTGCGCGGTGTTGACCCTTCACGCATTAACATTACCTCAAACGGTATTCCTGTTAATGATGCAGAGTCTTCTCAGGTGTACTTTGTCAACATGGGCGACCTGGCGTCAAGTATGCAGAGCATGCAGATACAACGTGGTTGCGGCACTTCAACTAACGGTGCTGGTGCCTTTGGCGCAACTATCAATATGCAGACGGAAAATATCGGTGCGCAACCTTTCATTGGTCTCGACCTCAGCGGTGGCAGTTACTATAGCCATAAGGAGACATTGCGCTTCGGCACGGGTCTCATAGGCAACCACTTCGGACTGCAAGGTCGCATCTCTGACATCGGTTCTCACGGTTATCTGGAGCGTGCGCATACAGCATTGAACTCTTACTTCGTACAGGCTGGTTACTTTAACGACAACACCGTACTGAAGTTTATCACTTACAGTGGCAAGGAGAAGACGTATCACGCATGGAACTACGCCTCTAAGTATGAGCAGAGTCTTTATGGCAGACGCTATAACTCATGCGGCGAGTACTACGACAATGATGGCAACAGGCATTATTACGACAACCAGACCGACAACTACCGCCAGTATAACTACCAACTGATATGGAACCAGATACTCGGTAAGGCATGGAACCTTAACGTGGCACTACACTATACGAGGGGCAACGGATATTACGAGGAATATAAAGCGGATGACTATAACGCCATATATGGTCCTACGGACGATATTTACGATTCCTCAACCAGTAACTACATTCGCCAAAAGAAGATGGAAAACGACTTCTACGGCACTGTTGCATCCATTAACTATAAGCCTAACGAGCGTCTGAAGGCTACCATTGGCGGTGGATGGAACAAGTATGTCGGCGACCACTTCGGCATCGTTACTTGGACGGATAACCCTGATAACGCTCTCACTCCTGCCTATGAGTACTACCGCGACAGAGCGAAGAAGACGGACGCTAACATCTACGGCAAAGCTGAATGGGAATTTACTAAAGGTCTTAACGCTTACGTTGACCTTCAATACCGTCACGTAGGCTACCGTATGCAAGACCCTGGTGACCACTGGAAGAACGCTCCAAGCACAGAACTATGGGCGCACGACGACTTCGATTTCTTTAATCCTAAGTTCGGATTCAACTACCAGGTTAATGCAAACAACCGCCTCTACGTTTCTTACGGCATCTCACACAAGGAGCCTACGCGTAACGATTACCAAGACAACTACGTGCAACACCTCAGCGCAGAGAAGTTGCAGGACATGGAGTTGGGTTACAAATACGCCAGCACGAAGTTCTCGGCAGGTGTGAACCTGTACTACATGTACTACAATAACCAGTATGTGCTGACAGGAAAACTTAACGACATTGGTGAGATGATTGCCAGCAACGACAACAGCGGACGCAGTTACCGCACAGGTATAGAACTGGAAGCGGCTTGGAAACCCGTGTCTTGGTTCCGCTGGGACGCCAACGCCACCTTCTCACGTAACCGTAATAAGGACTGGAATGTCTATCTTGATAAGGGGGGAAGCGTGAACCTCGGCAGCACTCACACCTCGTTCTCACCAAGTGCTGTATTCAATAACATACTGACATTTACATACAAGGGATTTGAGGCGAACATACAAAACCAGTTTGTAGGAGAGCAGTACCTTACTAACACCGACTGTAAGTACTATACTAACTACAACGCTGATGGCACTGTAGACCAACAGGTGAGCATGACACTCGACTCTTTCTTCACCACAAACCTTGACCTCTCCTACTCTTTCGACACTAAGAAGACGGGACTGAACTCTCTTGGCATGAAGGAATTGCGCATTGGCATATCTCTTTACAACCTCTTCAGTGCGGAATACGACAACAATGGTTGGGCGGCACCAGCATACCGCATGAACAACGGCACCGTGGAGGCCTACCAAACTGACAACCTTTACATGGCTGGCTTCGCGCCATCAGCACCATTTAACTGCATGGCACACCTGTCAGTAAAGTTCTAAAACACTTACTTAACAACCCTACAATGGAGTTTCTATCAGAATATTGGCTTGACATATTGACTACGCTCCTTGGACTCTGGTATCTGATACTGGAGTTTAGGGCAAGCATATACCTATGGTTTGCAGGCTTCATAATGCCTATTCTCGATATTTGGCTATACTGGACGCACGGTCTTTACGGTGATGCTGGTATGTCCCTTTACTACGCTCTCGCTGCGGCATGGGGCTGGGCTGTATGGCGTTTCGGGAAAAAGAGAAACCAACAGAAGGGCGAGGAAATGCCTATCACGCACACACCGCTACGTCTGTATCTGCCAATATTGGCGTTCTTCCTCATAGCATGGTCTGCCACCTACTATATATTAGTCAATTTTACGGACTCTACGGTGCCATTGTTAGACGCCTTTACCAACGCACTCAGTTTCGTAGGGCTATGGGCTTTGTCAAGAAAATACATAGAACAATGGTTCTTCTGGATTATTGTTGACGCCATCTGTTGCTACCTTTACACCGTTAAAGGTATTCCGTTCAAGGCTGGACTGTACGGGCTTTACACCGTAATAGCCGTGGCTGGATACTTTAACTGGAAAAAGAAAATGAAATAAAGTCACATGAAAGAAGCAATACTCTCACAAACAATCAACAGTATTCTTTCCCCCCATGAGGGGAGGCAAGTAGAGGCTGTAATACTTGCTAATGGCGAGTACCCAACCCATGAGGTGCCACTCAACATTCTACACAATGCGAAGTGCCTCGTGTGCTGCGATGGCGCGTGCATGCAGGCACTAGAACAGGGCATAGAGCCTACTGCCGTGGTGGGAGACGGCGACTCATTGCCACTCAACATAAGAGGGCAATTAGGAGAAAGACTGCATATTGTCAACGAACAGGAGTTTAATGACCTTACAAAGGCTACACGCTTCGTGCTTAAGACATATCCTGAGACGGAGACAATAGTATATCTTGCCGCAACGGGAAAACGCGAAGACCACACCTTAGGCAACATCTTCTTGATGGGATTCTATGCGGACCACTTCAACATCAAACCCATTATGGTTACCGACCATGGATATTTCGTTGCCGTTAAGGGCAAACAAACGTTCCGTTCGCACCCTGGTCAGCAGGTAAGTTTGTTCAACCTGTCATGCAAGAAGTTTGTGAGCAAAGGACTGAAATGGAATTGTTACCCATACACAATGATGTGGCAGGGTACTCTAAATGAGGCTACAGGCGAAGACTTTGAAATAGATGCCGACGGAACATATATGATATTCATGAACTGGTAGGTTAGCAACGGCTAACCTGCCTTTTTTGTTTAGAAGAACATCTTATAAGGAACAAAACAACAAAACAATCAACTAAACAACCAAACAACTAAAGAACCAAACAACTAACCCACTAAACCACAAAACAACCAAGCAGCCATAACCGAAAAACAGAACAACTAACACAGAAAAAAGGCAAAAAACTTGCACCATAATATTTTTATTACTAACTTTGCACCCGAATTGCATTTGGTTCCCTGCGCCACAATATTTTACGACGTAAGGGCTAAGATGGGAACGCAGCGAAAATCTGCGACATTACCCGATGCTGTGAGTCTATTGTGAGGGCGGCAAACAATGTCACTGTCCCACCTCAAGAGTCGTTTTTGCTCTTGCCCAAAACCCTGGGATGGGAAGACTGCCGAACCTTTGGACATAGTCAGAAGACCTGCCATCTGCAAGATTGAAAGGAGTGCCTGCGGGAGTACGGGCGCACGGAATCATAAAAGACATAATACATGATTAGAAAAATCTTGGTTGCTAATCGTGGTGAGATAGCAATACGCATCATGCGTAGTTGCTACGAAATGGGCATACATTCCGTTGCTGTATACAGCACGGTTGACCGTATGTCACGCCACGTGTTATTTGCCAACGAAGCAGAATGGATTGGAGAATCAGCAAGCAGCGACAGTTATCTGAACATTGATCACATTATTGCTGCAGCTCACAAGCACAACGTTGACGCTATTCACCCTGGCTATGGATTCCTCTCTGAGAATGCAGAGTTTGCGCGTCGATGCGAGGCTGAAGGCTTCATCTTCATTGGTCCACGCCCTGAAACTATGGAGGAAATGGGCGACAAGATTAGTGCGCGCCGCAAGATGATTGCGGCGGGAGTACCCGTTGTACCTGGAACTGAGGAACCACTGAAGAGTGCTGAAGAAGCAGTGAAGGTGGCTAAGGAGATTGGTTTCCCCGTAATGCTGAAGGCTTCTATGGGCGGTGGAGGTAAGGGTATGCGCCTTATCCACAGCGAGGACGAAGTGGAAGAAATGTACAACGCCGCTAAAAGCGAGGCTATGGCTGGCTTTGGCGATGACACCGTGTACATTGAGAAGTTCGTAGAAGAGCCTCACCACATCGAGTTCCAAATTCTTGGTGACAAACATGGTAATGTTATACACCTCTACGACCGTGAGTGCTCAGTACAACGTCGTAACCAAAAGGTTGTGGAAGAGTCTCCATCACCATTCATCGACGACACTCTGCGCCACGAGATGGGTGCTAAGGCTGTAGCTGCGGCAAAGGCTGTAGGCTACGTTGGTGCTGGTACAATAGAGTTCCTCGTTGACAAATACCATAAGTTCTACTTCCTCGAAATGAACACTCGTCTGCAGGTGGAGCACCCTATCACAGAGGAAGTGCTCGGTGTAGACCTCGTAAAGGAACAAATTCGCATTGCGGCTGGTGAGACTCTAAGCATTAAGCAGGAGGAACTACGCCAGCATGGTCACGCTATTGAGTGCCGTATATGTGCAGAAGACCCTGAGCATAACTTCATGCCGTCACCTGGTGTGATACAACAGCTGACTGAACCACACGGCATCGGCACACGTATCGACTCTTATGTTTATGAGTGGTACGAGATACCGATGCACTATGACCCTATGATTGGTAAACTGATTGTATGGGCTGTGACACGTGAATACGCCATAGAGCGTATGCGACGTGTGTTGTACGAGTACAAAATCACTGGTCTGACAACCAACATACGTTACTTGCGCAGAATAATGGATGTGCCCGACTTTAAGAATGGTGACTATAATACATACTTCATTGAGCGCAATGAGAAGTGGCTTCGCCCACGTTCGGGCTTCAAAAACGACTCTGAGCAGATGGCGGTGATTGCCGCTTACATCGACTACCTGATGGGTATAGAGGAGAATAAGCCTGACACAAGCAGTTATGACAGTTCGGCTATTAACCGTTGGCGTTCTTTCGGACTGCAGAAGGGCGTGCTGAGAGTGTAACATTCAACACAAAACAGACTAAAATGGAAATACAGATAGGAGACAAGATACAACAGGTCACACTGCTTTCAAAGGAAGGTAACAAGGTGAGCATTGACATTGACGGAAAGGTTTATAACCTTGACGTGGCTATGCTGCAGAACGGTACCTGCTCTATCCTTTACAACGGTAACTCTTACAACGCCGAGATGGTAAAGAACGAGACAGGAAAGCACTACACCGTAAACCTTAACTACTCTACTTATCAGATTGATATGCTCGACTCTCAGGCTAAATATATGAGAATGAAGCGTCATAAGAGCAACGGTGTGCAGGCGGAAACGGTGACTGTTCCTATGCCTTGCAAAATAGTAAAGGTACACGTTAAGGAAGGCGACAAGGTGAAGGAAGGAGACACTCTCTTCACTATGGAGGCGATGAAGATGCAGTCTAACTATAAGGTAGCGTGTGACTGTACCATCAAACAGGTACTTGTTAAGGACGGAGATGCCCTCAACGCTAACGACGTGGCAATTAAACTCGACACTAAGGGCGAGGAGAAATAAACACAATCCTATTTTATTATGAAACTTACTGCAAGAGAAAGAATAGATACTTTACTTGATAAAGGAACGTTCGTGGAACTGGATAAGCACGTAATGCACCGCTGCACGGACTTCGGTATGGAGAAAAAACGCATCGAAGGCGATGGCGTTATCTCTGGTTACGGCAAGATTGACGGCAGAATTGTATTCGTATACGCCTTCGACTTCAGCGTGCTTGGTGGCTCACTGAGTGCCGCTAACGCTCAGAAGATTGCTAAGGTGCAGGACCTTGCACTGAAGAACGGTGCGCCAATCATTGGTCTTAACGACTCTGGTGGTGCGCGTATTCAGGAGGGTGTGGAGTCTCTTACGGGCTTCGCACATATCTTCCGCCGCAACGTTATGGCGTCTGGCGTTATCCCACAGATATCTGCTATTATGGGACCTTGTGCTGGAGGCTCTTGTTATTCACCTGCTTTGACCGACTTTATACTTATGGTTAAGGAGCAGAGCCAGATGTTTGTAACGGGTCCTAACGTAGTAAAGGCAGTGACAAATGAGGACGTTGACAAGGAGACTCTTGGCGGAGCAATGACTCACAACAGCGTGAGCGGCGTAAGCCACTTTATATGCGACGACGACGAGGAGACGCTTATGACCATCAGAGAACTCATAGGCTTCATACCATCTAATAACATGGAGGACGCGCCTATACACCCTGTAACGGACGAAGTGAACCGTGTATGCCACGAACTTGATGAGGTTGTGCCTACAGATCCTAACGTGCCTTACGACATTCACAACATTATCGAGCCAATATGTGACCAACAGTACTTCTTCGAGGTGCAGTCTGAGTTTGCTAAGAACATCGTTGTTGGCTTCGGACGCATGGCAGGTCGCACAGTAGGTTTTGTGGCTAACCAGCCTAACTACCTTGCTGGCTCACTGGATATTGACGCTTCTGACAAGGCTGCTCGCTTCATTCGCTTCTGCGACTGCTTCAACATTCCTCTCGTAGCCATTGAGGATGTACCAGGATTCTTGCCTGGTGTGCAGCAGGAACACAACGGTATCATACGCCATGGCGCGAAGATTGTATACGCTTTCGCCGAGGCTACGGTGCCAAAGATTACTCTTATCACACGTAAGGCTTACGGTGGCGCATACATTGTGATGAACTCTAAGTGCATTGGCGCTGACGTTAACCTTGCTTATCCTACCGCTGAGATTGCCGTTATGGGCGCAGAGGGTGCTTGTAACATCCTTTATCGCAAGGCAACTCCAGAGGAAAGGGCTGAGAAGACTAAGGAATACCGCGAGAAATTCGCTAATCCTATGCCAGCAGCACGCTTGGGTTACATCGACGAGATTATCTCTCCATGCGACACTCGTACACGTATCATACAGGCGCTGGAAATGTCTCGTAACAAGAACCAGAGCAATCCACCTAAGAAGCACGGCAATATGCCGCTGTAAAGCATTTGTGAGAAATACAAAAACAACTTGTGTTTAACACTAAAAGCATTTGTGAGCAACACAAAAACAACTTGTGTTTAACACTAAAAGCATTTGTGAGCAACACAAAAAAGACTTGTGTTTAACACTAAAAGCATTTGTAAGTAATGCAAAAATAAAAAGGTTACGGAGCATGAAAGACTCCGTAACCTACTGAAAAGATAATCTAATTGTATTGTAATATTTATATAACTAAAAGCGTACTGACTGTGAAGTTAGTACGTTTTTTTATTTTCTCTCAACGCAAACGATATTTTTCACTATTGAATTACCACTACTTTACATTGTGAAGCAACATCTGTATGGCGTCCTTCCATGTATCTCCGTCACGTAACCAGTCCTTCAACAGACTTTCGTCACTAAAGCCACAAGCACGAAGCATGGCTATAGAACGGGCGTTATCACACGGTACTATAGCATAAAGGGTATGCAAATGCAGCACATTGAAGGCATAATCACATAGCAACCGCATTGCCTTCGTACCATAGCCCTTATTACACTCCTCCGCTACTACTGCCATTCCAACCTCTGCTCGCATGTGCTCTGGAGAGAAATTAAACAGGTCCGCTAAACCTATCGCTTTCATATCTGACACCTTACCGTGCTCCTCTCCTACCCTAACGACCAGTCTTACCTGCCTATCCGCATAGATATCATTACTTTGGTTGGATATATAGTCATGCAAAGAATAACGGCTGTAAGGCACGCTAACGCTGCTTACGCTCCACTGCAAGGTGTTATTCTCTATTGTATAAAGTAACTCTAGATCCTCAGGCTCAAGGGCTGTAAGCATCATTCTCATTGCTTTTTCGTATTTATAGCATCGTCTTCCCTAACGGTTTCTGACTTAGGAAAAGCGAAAAACATTGACAACCAAGTTATGATACACAAATAAAAGAACGCTGGTGTGGCACAAAGATAATAGTAAAACAGCAGTTCTACCAACGTTACCAAGCACAGATAAAGCATCCTCGACAGACACATTACCGAGTAATTAGCACCACATCGCTGTGGCGTAACATATTTAAGCAATGCCGGTACACCTACTATAGTTAACACTATGGCAAGGATCTGCGTGTAATAAACACCACGTGTAATCTCTGTTGAATCAGGAAAACCATAGAGAAACCACAGAAGCAGAACACAAGGCAGGGGTAATAACGACAGAATCCAATACAAAGTTTTCTTGTTTCCCTTCATTATTTTACCTCTTTTATAAAGCCATGCCTGTACGCATACAATAACTCTCTGAGATCATCAATCTGTGTTTGCAGTTCCTTACCACGGTCTGTGTCCGCTACAAGCAACCTGCGCCCAATGTTTTCAACAATCTGCATGTTTGACTTAATGTCTCGTCCTTCGCGTACTGCGTCCTCTACATTAGTGAAAGGTTCGTGCTGTACCAATTCGAACTCACGGCTATGGTATACTAATGTATAACCGGCTATGCCTGTTTCCTTATGATATGGCTCAGCAAAGCCACCATCTATCACCATGAGTTTACCGTTAGCACGTATAGGACTCTCTCCACTTACCACATGAACAGGCACATGTCCGTTTATAATATGGCGGTTTTCGCCCGTTACTCCGAACGCATCAAGTATGGCATCAACGGTCTCTTCTTTATCTCTCAGGCGAAAGAAAGCACCTTTTTTCTCCACGTGAGTCTCCTTTTCGGCAATAAAATAGCGCTCAAACGTTGCCATCTTCTGCTTGTCAAACAAACAAGAGTCTTTACCACACCATAGGTACAGGAAGTAATCTACCGCATATTGCTTCTCGCCTGGCGTGCAATCATCCTGGAAAGCAGAACGTACAAGCATGCCTGTGCGCTTCATTAGCAAGCGACCTGAGAGTCTTACACCAGGCATTAACTCCACTACCTTCAGTGATCCGTCCTCATTTAGTGGCACGGAAGCGTGGAAAAGAAGATTATTATTATAGATAGCATACATACAACCGTGCGTTAACAGTGCACGAATATGACGCTGGAACTTTTCTGATACACGGAAAGAATGTTTCAGTTTCTCCATCAACTGTTCTTCCTCTGGCGTGAATGCACTTGGATTAGCAGGGTCAACGGTAGGGAAATTCATGTCGAGCATCTTGTATTCTTTACCCTCTATATCACACATCCCTGTAGAATAGTTCACGTGCTCAAGCATACAACGGTCGTTCATGTCCCATATAGGGTTACGTTTGAACACTTGTGCTTCCGCCTTAAACTGCAGAACGGCTATTGCTTTGTGCATCATTGCCATCAAGCGAATAGTCTTTTCGTCAAAGCGTTTGCTATTTTCAGTGTTTAATATGGGCTGGAATGCCGTGCAAAGATCATCTCCATACTTCTCCATGGCATAGGTTGCAAGCGGCATAAGGTTTATGCCATAGCCGTCTTCTAGAGTCAACAGATTTGCATATCTTAGTGAAAGACGTATTACATTACATATACAAGCCTCATTACCAGCACACGCTCCCATCCACAATATGTCGTGATTACCCCACTGTATGTCCCACGAATGGTACGTTTCGAGTTTATCCATGACGAGATGTGCACCAGGTCCACGGTCATACACATCGCCAAGGATATGCAACTGGTCTATTGCAAGACGCTGAATAGTATTGGCAAGGGCTGTAATGAAGTCGTCAGCACTGCCTGTTGATATTATTGTTTTTATAATAACATTAACGTATGCCGCCTTGTTCGCTTCCTCAGTGCGCTCGTGTAACAACTCTTCAAGGATATAACTAAATTCCTTTGGCAAGCATTTTCTTATCTTTGAGCGAGTATATTTTGAACTTACCTCACGGAAAACACGTACCAATTGATGTAGAGTCATGGTATACCACTCCTCCAAATCCTCTTGATCCGTCTTTACAAGTTCTAGTTTTCTCTCAGGATAATAGATAAGAGTACAAAGTTCTTTCTTCGCTTGTGCTGGCAGACACTCTCCGAATATCTCGTCAACTTTTAGTTTTATACGTCCTGAAGCATTCTTTAATACATGGATAAACGCTTCATTTTCGCCATGAATATCAGCCAAAAAGTGCTCCGTTCCCTTAGGAAGGTTAAGTATTGCAGAAAGGTTTATAATCTCTGTTGAAGCCGCTGGCACATTAGGGAACGTCTTAGCCAGCAACTGCAAATAGTGCATATCGTGCTCAATATCGTATTTCTTATTTGGCATAAGTATTAAGTATTGTGTAGGTTAACTAATAGATGCGTAACGGTTTGCTATAACTATATCCCCAAAAGGCATTATGTTATGCTGTAACCATGCTTTAATCCGAACATCATCGCAAGCCGTTTTTGCATTTTCTTCGTAAAAGTCAAGGCATGCAGACGTTTCAGTTCTGCCCTCACTAGGTCTTCATCAAAGTCCGAATACCTAAAGAGAGTATAGAGTTCCGTATAATGCCGCAGCGTAAGTTGGGCAAAACCAAGTTTCTTCGCCTTGCATATAAGCAACACAGCATTACGTTCTGAGATTCTATCCTCTGGCAGATGCCATGTCTTTATTTTTATCTCCACATCGTTAAGTGGTCCACGTTTCTTTGCTTTAGGGTTCCGATAACGCGGTATAGTCTCCATGTTTAAAGGAGAATCGACACTTAACTGCATTTTCTCACAGCCGTCAATAAACTGCTGCATAACGTCCTCGTCATAGGCATAGAAGTATATTCTGCGGCAGGACACATCCTTTACGTCTGGCAATGGCGTGTCAACATCATCGTCAGCCACCAACGCACGCAGTGCAGTCGACACTACATTACGTTCTTTCTTGGAAAGTTTACGTCCATAGACAGTGTCAAGACACTTTCTATACACTACCATAAGAGCATTGCCTAAGGTTGCATATCCTTCATCATTGTTCTGCACCGCAGGCATCACTTCTATCCTTTTTTTATGTAAGAGTGACACTATGACATCACGTTCCTGCTCATTGTCTGTTATCACAGCCATACAGTTACGTACCATCCATATCTGGAAAGCAAGGAGTTTCGGTAGTTTTTCCTTCCAGAAGTCTATGCCTATAAGTTCCAACGACATTCCACGATGTGGAGATACCGTAGTGATGATTCCATGTTGTCTGGCTATTCGCTCCACCATTGCGGCACGCCAGTCCCACGTTCCATGTACATGCACCACATCAGGACGCTTCTTCCTCAGTGTTTTCTCCACACTTATGAGGAATAATACAGCATCAAATGGATTTCCATTTTTTCTCCAATGCGGATAGACAACCTTTATTCCGTATCTTGCCTCCATGTTTTTCACATCATCCTCCAGTAAAGGAACACACGTCATAAGGGTATTCTTCGCCACCTGTGAGGTAGCATACAATACCGTCCGCACCGTAGATGCCTGCGGTCCCGCAGCACTACTAAAGTCTGTTATGTAATGAAGGATATGCAAGGTACGAAATATTTAGATTATGAAACGAAACTATAGTTTATGCGTTATGAAGTCATTTTTGTCGGCCAAGGCGTAACGTAAGCGCATTGTTACGTTGCGACAGCCTAGCGTCAAGTCCTGAAGAACTGCCATCAGCGGACTGATACAGTTGAAATAACGCAATACAGGGCGATAAATGAATGCACGT
Source organism: uncultured Prevotella sp. (assembly GCA_934272845.1). GTDB lineage: Bacteria > Bacteroidota > Bacteroidia > Bacteroidales > Bacteroidaceae > Prevotella. Next base: position 108,498 of record CAKQSF010000002.1, on the reverse strand, counting down.
TCAATATTGGATATTATCCACAATAGCACAGCGGCTGCGAGTAATACTATGCCATTCAGTGTTGGTAACATCACGAGTGAATAGATAATAGCCAGCAATGTCAACAGATTATATGCATGCATGAACCATAAATCCAGCCTGCGTAGCGCAGTATAACCCACAGTTCTCTCCATCCCCTTCATGGCATCAAGCGCAAACAGTTGTCTCATCCGCCATCTCTTTGCAGATGGTTTTATCGCTTGCATCCATGTCTCTGGTTCTATTGCCAATGCACATTTGCCTTCCTTGCCAAACTTATTTACTAAGAATTCAAACTCAGCGCGTGTAAACTCCAAATTACCCCTAAATCCGCTGGCAGCGAAGAAATCACTTTTCCTCAGCATTACCAATGACTGGTTACTGCTAAACGGTGTATTATCCTGCGCCTGACGCAAGAAGTAGAGCATGGTTCGCAACTGTTCATAGCGGTAATACGCTGGACAGTCATCGCCATAGGTGGTCATGCCAAGCACCATGTTGACGCTATCGTTGCAATGACGAGCCATGTTCTCCAGCCAATGCTCTGATGATGGTATACTATGCACATCGGTTACAAGTACCCAATCATACTTTGCTGCACGCATACCAAGCGTCAAACCCAGTTTTTTACGACTGAGATAACGCGATGTTTCAGGCAACATTGTATAGTAAAGATGCTCATCTGAGGAATGTAACTTCAGTACATCCTCTGACTTACTATCGCTTCTGTCTATTACAACTATTACCTGATAGTCTCCAGGATACTTCTGCGCAAGCAGTTCTGGCAACACTTTCTTTAAGTGGAAAGAACTGTCGTGGTCTGTCAATACGATAGATACAGGAGGCAAATGAGCAGCGTTTCCCGCCTCATCGGTCTCTACTGTCTCTTCCCTTACTTTACGAAAGAAGGGCGAAAACAGCGGGGTTACCAGTGCAAGCACCAGCAACACCGCTGTCATTATAATTATATGCAATGATATTATCATGGATATTATCATTAAGCAGGTATCTGCTCCTGCATGTTTTTATTCTGCCAAGGCATGTCATATAGACCAATGCCGAGCACGAATTCGTTTTTCTTATATACTTGCGGACTGCCTTAGAATAGGTACCCCTTTGGCAACTTACGACAGTTATACTGGCATGCCATAATCTCACCGTATGCTCCGGCTGAGCGAAGCGCAATGATATCACCACGATGACACTCTGGGAGTTTCTCGTTCTTACCGAAGACATCACTTGACTCACATATAGGACCTACCACATCATAGGTCTCTGGCGCTCCGTTACTGGTCAAATTCTGTATCTCATGGTGTGCTTCATAGAGTGCAGGGCGTATAAGATCGCTCATTCCTGCATCTACTATGACAAACTTCTTTACGTGAGCATGCTTTACGTAGAGCACTCTTGTTATGAGAGAACCCATCTGTCCAACAACAGCACGGCCAAGTTCGAAGTGAACATGCTGTCCGTCACGCAACTTCAAGTAGTTTGCGTATGTGTCAAAGTACTTCTTAAAGTCAGGTATTGGCTTTCCGTCAGGGTCAACATATGAGATACCCAGACCTCCACCTACGTTGATATTCTTCACCACAATGCCCTGTTTCTCCAGTCTGTCTTGCAATTCGTTTACTCGATTAGCAAGTGCTTCGAAGTCTCCCATCTCCAATATTTGCGAACCAATATGGAAATGCAGTCCTATGAACTCGATGTTCTTCATCTCTGCTGCGGCATTGATAGCCTTCTCCATGTCCTCCATCGCGATACCGAACTTATTCTCAGCAAGTCCTGTTGTGATATTAGCATGAGTGTGGGCACCCACATTCGGGTTAATGCGGAAGCATACCTTAGCGACTTTTTGCTTAGCCGCAGCCAGTTCGTTGATAATTACCAGTTCCTCCAACGACTCTACATTGAAGCAGAATATGCCTGCTTCCAGACCAAGATTAATCTCCCAGTCCCCTTTTCCTACGCCAGCATATACTATCTTACTTGCATCGAAGCCTGCATCAAGCGCTTGCTGTATCTCGCCGCCGCTCACGCAGTCAACTCCGAAACCTGCCTTCTGTATTTCCTTCAACACATCAATATTGGCGTTGGCCTTTATTGCGTAATGAAGATGATAGTTATCATGCTGTTTCAACTGTTCGTTGATATTATCAAGCGTTTCGTTAAGCAGCGCCTTGTCGTAGTAATAAAAAGGAGTCTGTATGTCCTTGAATTTATCTATTGGAAATGCCATTTTTGGAATATAGGTAATTTGTGTTGTGGTATGTTTTTACAACTGACTTCCACCCGTTTATTCTTTGAAGCGAGCGGAAGTCAGCCTATTTACTTACGCATTAAAAAGTTTTGCAGAAAGGTTCTGCAATGCTTTCTTCTTGTCTGCCTCACGGATGAGGAAAGAGATATTGTAGTTTGAGCCACCGTATGATATCATACGAACAGGTATGTTAGCCATAGCCTCTGTTACAAGTGTCTCGAAACCTACGTTGCTCCAATCTAAGTCACCTACCACACAGATAATGCACATGTCGCTATCTACGGTAACTGTGCCGTACTTTTTCAACTCATCCATTATCTTGTTAAGGTGTGTATCATTGTCGATGCTTACGCTTACCCCTACCTCTGACGTTGTTACCATGTCGATAGGTGTATTATAAGTTTCGAAAATCTCGAACACCTTACGCAGGAACCCTGTAGCGAGCAGCATGCGTGAAGACTTAATCTTGATGGCAGTGATATTGTCCTTTGCCGCAACAGCCTTTATTTTGCCACGTACGAGCACGTTGTCTACAACTGTACCGTCAGCATCTGGGTCCATAGTGTTCTTAATACGTACTGGTATACCTGCATACTTAGCAGGCTGCACGCATGTAGGATGCAGTATTTTCGCACCGAAGTATGCCAGTTCTGCAGCCTCCTCAAAGTTGAGTTGGTGTACAGCATCGGTCTTATCCACAATACGTGGGTCATTGTTATGCATACCATCGATATCGGTCCATATCTGAATCTCGTCAGCCAAGAGTGCTGCACCGATAAGTGAAGCGGTATAGTCAGAACCACCACGCTGCAGGTTGTCTACCTCATCATATGCGTTACGGCATACGAATCCCTGTGTAATGTAAATCTGGTAGCCCTCGTTAGCCTTCATAACCTCAGCAAGGTGTTCCTTGATGTATGTAAGATCAGGCTCAGCGTTCTTGTCTGTACGCATGAAATCGAGTGCATTGAGTAACACAGTCTTCACACCAATCTCATTAAGGTAATTTGTCACCATGTTGGTAGACATCACCTCTCCCTGCGCTACTACGATCTTCTCTTCGAAAGAAGTGAATGTATCCTTGGTGAAAGAACGTAGATACTCAAATTCTTTCTTAAGGAAAGCAGCGGTTTTCTGCTTCATCTCGTCGGTAGAATAGAGGTTCTCTACGTGTCCCATGTATTTCTTTTCAAGGGCATTGATAACCTCTTGTGCACCCTCTGGATTCTTTTTGTAGAGATAATCTGAAATCTCGATGAGAGTGTTTGTCGTTCCTGACATAGCGGAAAGCACCACGAATGTAGGCTCTCCAGACCTTGTTACGAGTTGTGCCACACCCTGCATACGCTCTGGTGAGCCTACGGATGTGCCGCCGAATTTCATTACTTTCATTGCTATGGTATTTTGTTTGTTCTTCTTTTTTTTGTAATGAAAAAAATAACTTTGTATAGTTTATTCTTTCATCGTAATTATTTTTGCTGATACTCTTGCGTAACCTCAGTTAGTTTACCATCTTCACACTGGTATACGACCCCTTGGAACTTTGTCAGCATAGGTATATTATGCGTAGTAACCACTACTGCCGTGCCCGTCAACGTAATGTCTCTAAACAGCGCCATTATGCTGTCCGCCGTCTCAGGGTCAAGGTTTCCTGTTGGTTCATCGGCAAGAATTACTTTCGGTGCGTTAAGCAATGCACGTGCTATTGCTATGCGTTGTTGCTCGCCTCCTGAAAGTTCGTGCGGCATTCTGTCCTCGGTACCCTGCATTTTTACGGACTCCAGCACTTTAGAGATGCGTTCATCCCTTTCCTTTCGTTTCTTCCAGCCTGTGGCTTTCAGCACGAACTCTAGGTTTTTCCTTACCGAACGGTCATTAAGCAACTTAAAGTCTTGGAAGATGATGCCTATCTCTCGTCTGAGCATCTGCACCTCTTTCCTCTTTATTCGCTTCATGTTCCTTTCGAGAACAACCGCATTGTCAGCCTCATCCACGTCCAGTTCACCATACATAGTACGCAGGAGCGAACTTTTGCCCGATCCCACTTTACCTATTATATATATAAACTCGCCCTCGTCAGCATGGAAGTCTACTCCTTCGAGTACTACGTTTCCATCGTCGTGGCTTACCTTTACGTTCTTATATTCTATCAGCATGATGTCTTTATAGTGGTTTCTACCGATAAATTCTTTTAGTGCTTGTGCCAGCCTGGGTTATGTCTTTCCTGCAGTTCCTTTGCCATATCCTCTATGCGCAGGCCCTTAGATGTAAGGAGCACAATAAGGTGATACAACATGTCTGATCCCTCATAGATAAGACGTTCGTCCGTACCGTTGCAAGCCTCTATCACAAGTTCAAGGGCTTCCTCGCCTACTTTCTGTGCCATGCGGTTAAGACCGTCCTTAAACAAGGATGTGGTGTAACTACCCTCAGGCATCTCTTCGTGACGCTTTTCGATAAAATCTTGCAGTTCACTAAGGAACAAAAGTGGATTTTTCTCTTCCATTTTTCTTTATGATGTTTTGATAATTCGCTTACTTATTTATTCTCTTCTCCCCAGCAGGTATCCGTTCCTGTGTGACATGTAGGACCATGAGGATGCACCTTTACGAGCAATGTATCATTGTCACAATCCACTTTTATGTCTACGAGGTCCAAGAAATTGCCGCTTGTCTCGCCCTTTGTCCACAGTGTGTTACGTGAACGGCTCCAGAATGTCACTTTTCTTGTCTCTAATGTTTTAGCAAGAGACTCCTCGTTCATGTATCCGAGCATCAGTACATTTTTCGTTACGGCATCCTGAATGATGGCTGGCACCAGTCCGCCACCTTTTTCGAAATCTACCTTCATTTTTCTTTATCGTAGTTAATGACAGAGGCTTATTGCCCTGCCTGGTTATTACAATCTCACCGTTACGCCCTGCTGGCGCAACCATTGCTTCAGTTCTGGGATAGGAATCTCACCAAAATGGAATACTGATGCCGCCAAGGCTGCGTCTGCTTTACCTATGTTAAACACGTCACGAAAATGCTCCTTACATCCTGCTCCGCCACTGGCAATAACAGGAATGGGCAAGTTCTCTGAAAGCATAGCGAGCGCCTCGTTAGCAAAGCCTTGCTTTACGCCATCGTGATTCATGGACGTAAAGAGTATCTCACCGGCTCCTCTGTCTGCCACTTCCTTAGCCCACTCAAGCAATGTGCGCTCCACGCGCACTCTGCCACCGTTCACGTAGCAGTGCCATCCGTCGTCGTCAAGGCGCGCATCAATTGCACATACGCACACTTGTGAGCCAAAGCGCGTGGCAATTTCGTCAATAAACTCTGGGCGACGCAATGCCGCGCTGTTCACACTCACTTTGTCGGCACCTGCAGCGAGCATGCAATCTACGTCTTCAATGGCGTTGATGCCACCACCAACGGTAAACGGAATGCTTATCTCGCGAGCCACACGCGTCACCATATCGGTGAACGTTTTACGTCCTTCGTGTGATGCCGTTATGTCAAGATACACTAACTCATCGGCACCTACCTCACTATAGATGCGCCCTAACTCCACTGGGTCGCCAGCAGAGCGCAGGTTTACGAAGTTTGTTCCTTTCACCGTCTCTCCGTTTTTCACGTCAAGACATGGTATAATTCGTTTTGCTAACACGGTATTTTTATCGTTATTTTTCGTCGTTCGTATCTCACTGTTTTTCAATCCGTTACAAATAGCATTATAATTAAGGCCTGATTACTGTGTAATTTGGGCCTAATCACAATGTAATTTGGGCCTAATTACTGTGTAATTAAGGCCTGATTACAATTCTATCTTGTTTTTCGAGTTAAGTGACGGTAAAAAAGTCACTAAAACAGCCCTTTCGTTTTCAGTTGCTGAACGTCAATGCGTCCTTCGTAATATGCCTTACCAAACACCACGGCTGGGATATTCTCATCCTGAAGATTTATAATATCTTCTGTGCATGACACCCCACCTGATGCTATTAGGTGCATCTCTGGATATTCTGCCATGATACGCTTATAGAGTTCAACGGCTGGTCCCGCCAGTGTTCCGTCTTTCGAAATCTCTGTGCACAACACGTTTTTTACTCCGTGCGCTACATAAGTTTTTAGGAATGGCAGGAGGTCTTCGCTTGAATCTTCTTTCCAACCGTTGATGCTCACCTTGCCGTTTCTCACGTCAGCACCAAGAATAATACGCTCCGCCCCAAACTTGTCGAGCCACCCGAGGAACAATTCTGGGTGTGTTACTGCCACAGAACCCACGGTCACCATTGCCGCACCAGCATCAAAAACCTTCTGTATGTCGTCCTCGGTCTTTATTCCTCCGCCGAAGTCTACTACGAGATTGGTAGCCTCTGTCACTGCTCTGAGCACTGCGTCATTAACCACATGCTTACTCTTCGCTCCGTCAAGGTCTACCATATGCAGCCTCTTAAACCCAAGTTTCTCGAACTCCTTGGCTTGTTCTACAGGGTCTTCATTATACACTTTCTTGCTGTCATAGTCGCCCTTGGTGAGTCTTACGCACTTACCATCTATAAGGTCTATGGCTGGTATGAGTTCTATCATGGTATTACTTGTCTATCTCTATAAAGTTCTTCAATATCTGTCTGCCCACTGCCCCACTCTTCTCTGGATGGAACTGCGTAGCGAAGAAGTTGTCTTTCTGTAGGGCTGCGCTGTAAGGTTGTATATAGTCAGCGGTGGCTATGGTATTCTCACAGAGTTCACAATAGTATGAATGTACGAAGTATACATAGTCCTGCTCACCCAGTCCCTTAAACAAAGGGCTTACGCCCTGTGGAGTTTTCAGCACTGGCGCATTGTCGGCAAGCGTCAAATCAAGTGAGTTCCAACCCATGCAAGGAACTTTTTCCTCATGCACGTTAGGCTGAAAACGTTTCACCTGTATTGGAAAGACACCTATACAGTCAGTATTTCCTTCCTCACTATGCTGGCACAACAACTGCTGACCAACGCAGATGCCAAGCACTGGCTGTTTCAGTCCGGCTATCACCTTATCAAGATTACGCTCACGCAAGTACGCCATAGCGCTGTGAGCCTCTCCCTGCCCAGGGAATATCACCCTGTCAGAGGTTATTAACTCTTCTGGATCATCCGTCCACAGCGGCTCAATACCGAGGTGTTTCATGGCATTTATCACACTGAAGATATTGCCAGCGTTATATTTTACTATTGATACTTTCATTAAATGAAGTGTATGTGTCTACCTGTAATAATGTGCAAAGTTACGAAGTTTTTTCGACAATGCCAAATTATACAGACGTTTTCACTGTTACATTATGATAATAATATCATTACAATTACTCGACTATCTTTGACAAGAGTATTCCTCTCTCTGCCCTACCTATGCCATAGTGTTTTAGGAGAGCAGCGTCTTCGTCCATCGACTTTTGTAATTTATCTATATTCTTTTCATTCGCAGCCTGCCCCACGAGTTTTCTATAAGTGGTCATTACGTCAACCGCTCGCTGCACTTTACCCGTAGCGAGGAGAGCATAGAACGCATTTAACACTATGTCATAGTCCTTATAGTTATCCTCGTTCTTTAAAATTCTTTCGTAAACATCCACTGCCTGCTGCGCCTTGTCGGCATTCAACAGCACCCAGCCGAGTGTATTACTAATGGCAACGTTTGAAGGGTTTTCGTATTCTAACTTATATATATCATTGAGAACGCCCTCTGCCATGCCGTCCTTGACCATAGAGACTATGTAGTTTAGCACATACGACTTGCGATTAGGGAAGAGCGTGTGCAGCGCATCGTAATAAAACGCTGCCTTAGCGTATTCACCCTCGGCATAACACACTCGTGCCATGCCGCGCATGGCTGCGGGATCTTCTGGCTTTCGCTTTAGGCACTTTGTGTATTCTGCCATAGCATCGGCATACTTCTCTAGGCGCATATTTAACTCTGCACGATATCTACATGCCCAATAACCTTCTTTTTCTTCAAAACTTTCTAATAATACGGTCAACGGGTGTAATGCCATTTTGTTTTCTCCTGACCACATTTTTTTGTCATCAAACATGACTGATACAACGGATCTGCGTTCATCATCGTTCAAAGCATGACTTACTGCTACACAGGGGGCGTAATCCGCTACGTGGTCAAACGGATTATATAGTTCGCGGGCTACGGAATTCAATTTAAAGAAACGGTACATATCTTGAAGATATTGCAGGCGGAAGAATTCTGACGTAGGCTGTGTCTTTGCTATATCCATCCCTATCGGACCTACTTCTCCGCTTTCTATCAGTTTCTTCACTTCGTCTGGCATCTGCTTATAAACACTGCCATAACCAAGAACGAAGGAGTATTTATCTGAATCACAGAACGGACCGCCTTCCATTATTCGCTTAACAAAGTTACTATTACCAAGCAGTTTCATGTCTTCCGCTATGGCAGGATGCTCTGTAGTGAACGGCATAAACCAGTTGCGAAGACTTACGAAGAACGGGAAACGCTTCATGGCACTGAAGCCTGAGAAGAAGATATCCGAACCACTCTTCTGCATACTCACCATCTTGTCTACACCTGCCTTCACCGCATCCATCATTTTTTCATCAGCACTCGGATCAAGACAGTCGTTCTCTTCGCCTTTTTCTACGAAGCCGTCCTTAGTAAGACGAAAGGGCTGATTCTTCACTAAGTCGGGCATTATATTCTTGTTTATCTCCTTTGCATCACTTTCCGCATTGGCGCACGCCATTAATTGCATCTGCAGATTAACAATCTCTGCCACCGTTCCTGGCACTTCGAGTAACTCTGAGAGCACTTCTGATTTTTCTTTTACAATATCATCAGATTTTCCTTCAGGCCCTTCCTTACGACTTATTGCCAATATCGCACCTGTCAAAGCACGCTGACGCAGTTTCTCTTCTGTTGCAATTCGATAGATATTAACAAGACATCGTGCCTTATTAACGCAGAAATTGGTCATTGCCGAGAGTCCTAACGCTGCAACAAGCGGTGCCGCATAAAGACTATCTATAGAAAGAAGCAAGGCGGACCATTCATCAGCATCCTTGCGAGTCCACCATCCCGAGGTAAGAAGTGCATAAAAAGAGAACTCATGCGCCAAGAAGAATGCCTTGATGTCGGGAGCGTTTTCCATACCATTCATTGCATCAGACGCTGTGACATAAGCCCAGCCTCCAGTCTTGCTAATCATCTTTAGCATAGGATTTTCTTTCAGCGTGGCACGTATTTTGAGGTCATAATCCAGTCCCCTCATACGCTGTAAGAGGTCGAGATACAGTTCTTCACGCTTCTCGTCCTTATATCCCTTCATCATATAGTCGCTCATGTAGCCAAACTCGGTACGCATAGCGTCCAGCCTATCAGCAAACCCCTCGCCTGGATATCTATTACAATCACCCTCAAGTTGGTCAAATGCCGATGCTAACAGTCCTTTGTATAATAGTGAAGTAATCATTATTTTATCAACAGATGCATGTATTTGTCTTTTCCGTAACGTTGTATAGAGTCTTTGGCAATATCTATCGCCTTCAAGAATAACTTGTATTGTTCCTTGCGCGACTGTGGTTTCATAGCATCACTACGTAATGCCAGCACACCAGCAGGTTTTGATTTCACCCTTTCTATAACGTTCGCCCCTTGGTCCAGCGCCTTAGTGGCAAAAGGTTCTGGCAGCAGCGCTGCGTCTACATTACCATTCATCAGCATTTTCAGACGAATATTCAAGTCTTCCACCTGTAATATAAACACAAGTTGGCCTTTCTTTTGTAGCGAATCTATAGCCGCCTCTGCCAGTCTGTGCGCCTCCCCATGACTATCAGCAGCGATTGTCTTGTCTGCCAACTGTTCCAAACGGGTTATTCTGGCTTTCTTTGCAGTCAGAAATTTCCACCGCATCTCTGTCCTCATACCCTTATATAACGGTGTTCCTTTGCCTATCATCTCAGCCATCAGTACAGTGTCTATCACCGCCCCCTGCACTAATGAGTCTCTAAGGGCTATGCGACACTCGCTCAACGCATTGTAATGACGCAAGTGTACGGACACACCAAGAGTATCGAAGAGACGCAGTTCCTTCGCAACAACAATAGGAAGACAATCCTCCGTCGGCAAAACGCCCACCTTAAAGGCCGCAGAATCCTCACGGCGAAGGACATCACGATCAGCGTTTGACATACCAACAGACTTCTCCCCATTACCACAGGCTAAAGCCATCGACAAGAGAAGAAGGCACGACAATGTAAACAATATATTCTTCATTATGCCACAAAGGTAACAAATAATAGCGAAAACCACATGAAGAAGCAACGATTTTTAACCAAAAAGCCTACTTTTTCTACATTTTGTTTCATTGAAAGGATAAAAATTAGTACCTTTGCAAACGTGTAAGCATAACGGCGTTGTTTTTATAACACACCTTACCTATGAACCTATGGCAAAAGAAAAGACCGCATACGTTTGCGAAAATTGTGGACAAGAATCTGCAAAATGGATTGGCAAATGCCCATCATGCAACCAGTGGAACACCTTTCGCGAGATAAAGATCGGCAGTGATAGTGGGCAGCAAAGCGCACGAATGGCAGCAAGAGAAGTATCTGCCGCAAGACGCGCGGCTACGGTTGGAGGCAGCATGGGCGGCAGTATGCAGCACGCTCTGAAGAGTTCTGCCATGCGACTGAAAGATATTTCAACCACTGCGGAGCCACGAATAGATATGAATGATGCCGAACTAAACCGCGTTCTTGGTGGCGGTCTGGTGCCAGGTAGCATCATTCTGCTGGGCGGTGACCCAGGCATAGGCAAGAGTACGCTGACACTTCAGACCATAATGAGGATGAAAGGAACAGACGTCCTCTACATCAGCGGTGAAGAAAGCGCACATCAACTGCGCATGAGGGCTGACAGAATAGAGGGCGCAACCAACGAAGAGGTGATGATACTCTGTGAGACTTCCATCGAGAAAATATTCGAACAGATTAAGAATTGCGCACCTGACCTCATTATTATCGACTCCATCCAGACCATGGAGACGGAGACTGTAGACTCCGCACCAGGCAGTATCACGCAGATAAGAGAATGTGCTTCCGCACTATTACGATTTGCTAAGGCGAGCGGAGTGCCTGTTATACTGATTGGTCACATCAATAAGGAAGGCTCTATTGCAGGACCTAAGATACTGGAGCATATCGTTGACGCCGTAATTCAGTTTGAAGGCGACCGCCAAGGCATATATCGCATACTGCGAAGCATTAAAAACCGCTTTGGGTCTACATCAGAACTCGGCATATATGAGATGCAACAAAACGGTCTACGACCCGTCAGCAATCCGTCAGAACTATTACTTAGCGACGACAGAGAGGGCATGAGCGGCATTGCTATCAGTGCAGCGGTGGAGGGAATGAGGCCTTTCCTCGTGGAGACTCAGGCTCTTGTATCGTCCGCAGCATACGGAACTCCACAGCGTTCCGCCACTGGTTTCGACCAAAGAAGATTGAATATGCTCCTCGCTGTGCTTGAAAAGAGAGTTGGATTCAAACTTATGCAGAAGGACGTTTTCCTCAACATAGCGGGCGGACTGAAAGTTACGGACATGGCAATGGACCTCAGTGTCATCGCAGCAGTTATATCAAGCAACCTCGATATGCCTATAGACGAAGGTTGGTGTGTATGCGGTGAGGTAGGACTGAGTGGAGAAGTGAGACCTGTCAGCCGCATAGAGCAGCGTATTCAGGAAGCAGAGAAACTCGGATTCAGCGATATAATTATCCCGAAACGTAACATCAACGCTTTAAAGGGCAAACAGTTTAACATCAACCTGCACCCAGCAAGGAAGGTGGAAGAGGCTATACGGGCTTTGTTCGGATAAATGTTACTGTGCGAAGAAGACGCACTAAAGAACCGCACATACCGTTATCTGAACCGAAGAAAAAGCAGTACAACACCCTAAAACATATAACATAAAGGATTTAAACAACCAAAACAATAACATAAACATTTTTTATTTTATGGCAGTTATTACAAAAGAAGCGGCTCTTCAATATCATGAGAATGGCCGACCTGGTAAAATTGAGGTAATGCCAACAAAGCCTTACCGCACTCAGACAGACCTTAGTCTTGCATATTCACCAGGTGTTGCTTTCCCATGTCTTGAGATTCAGCAGAACCCTGACGAAGTTTACAAGTACACTGACAAAGGAAATCTCGTAGCAGTAATATCTAATGGTACCGCAGTACTCGGTCTTGGCGACATCGGTGCGATGTCTGGTAAGCCTGTAATGGAGGGTAAAGGTCTTCTGTTTAAGATTTACGGCGGTGTCGATGTCTTCGACATTGAGGTTGCAGAGAAAGACCCTGAGAAGTTCTGTGAGGCTGTTGAGAAGATCGCTCCTACCTTCGGTGGTATCAACCTGGAGGATATCAAGGCGCCAGAGTGCTTCTATATTGAGGACAGGCTGAAGAAAACGCTCGACATTCCTGTAATGCACGACGACCAACACGGTACTGCTATCATCTCATCTGCTGGTCTTATCAACGCACTTGAGGTCGCTGGCAAGAAGATTGAGGATGTGAAGATCGTAGTAAGTGGTGCAGGTGCCGCTGCCATCATGTGTACTAAGTTATACATCTCTCTCGGTGCACGCAGCGAAAACATATTGATGCTCGACTCTAAGGGCGTGATTACATCTGACCGCGAGAACCTTAGCGAGCAAAAGAAGTTCTTTGCTACTGACCGTCGCGACGTACACACACTGGAAGAGGCTATGCGTGGCGCTGACGTATTCCTTGGTCTCTCTAAGGGTAACGTGCTATCACAGGACATGATACGCTCTATGGCAAACAACCCTATTGTGTTTGCTTGTGCAAATCCTGTTCCTGAGATTTCATATGAGGACGCTATGGCGGCTCGTCCAGACGTGCTGATGTCAACAGGTCGTTCTGATTATCCAAACCAGATTAACAATGTTATCGGTTTCCCATACATCTTCCGCGGTGCTCTTGACGTAAACGCTAAGGCTATCAATGAAGAAATGAAACTCGCTGCGGTTCATGCTATCGCTGATTTGGCTAAACAACCAGTACCAGACGTTGTGAACCAGGTTTATAATGTTAACAATCTTACCTTCGGTCCTGACTACTTCATTCCGAAACCTGTTGACCCACGTCTTATCACTGAGGTGTCTGCCGCTGTTGCTAAGGCCGCTATAGAGAGCGGTGTCGCACGTAAGCAGATTACAGACTGGGATCAGTACAAGCGCGAACTCCGCCTACGCATGGGCCAGGAGACAAGCGTTACCCAGAACCTTTATGAGACAGCGCGCAAGCATCCACAGCGTGTAGTATTCGCTGAGGGTCTGCACCCAACAATGATTAAGGCTGCCGTACAGGCTAAGGAGGAAGGCCTCTGCAAACCAATACTGCTCGGTAACGACGAGATGATACAGAAGAAGGCGCAGGAACTGGAACTGAACCTCGACGGAATTGAGATTGTTAACCTGCGTCATGACCGTGAGCGTGAGCGTCGTGAGCGTTACGCTAAGGTATTATCTGACAAGCGTTGCCGTGAGGGTTACACCTTCGAGGAGGCTAACGATAAGATGTTCGAGCGCAACTACTTCGGTATGATGATGGTAGAGACTGGCGATGCTGACGCATTCATCACTGGCGTTTACACCAAGTTCTCTAATACTATCAAGGCAGCGAAGGAGATTGTGGGCATTCGTGCGCCATACAACCACTTCGGTACCATGCATATTCTGAACTCAAAGCGTGGCACTTACTACATCGCTGATACTCTTGTGAACCAGGCTCCTGACAAAGACACACTGAAAGACATAGCACGTCTGACCGCAGACACTATCCGTTTCTTCAACGATGAACCTAAGATTGCGATGATAGCACACTCTAACTTCGGTGCTGACAAGAAGGGTGCGTCACGCTTGATGGCTGAGGTTGTAAAGGAAATGCAGGACGAGAACCCTGAGTTGAAACTCGATGGTGAGATGACTGTCGATATGGCTCTTGACCATGAGCGTCGTGATTCTAAGTATCCTTTCCTCCGTCTGCACAACGAGGTGGTTAACTCTATGATATTCCCTGACCTCACTGCTGCTAACTCTGCATACAAACTGATTCAGCAGTTCTCACCAGAGACAGAGGTTATTGGTCCTATCCAGATGGGTCTTAACAAGCCTATCCACTTCACTGACTTTGATTCTAGCGTTCGCGACATCGTTAACATCACAGCAGTTGCCGTTATCGACGCTTACGTTGAGAAGTTAAAGAAGAAATAATGCTAACGCCTTAAAGCGTAAATAATATGTAACGACAGCCGTATAATGCCACTTTCATTATACGGCTGTTTTGCTTACAGATAACTTTTAGGTAAAGTTCAAAAAACAACTTGTTCAACTTACGATTTAGATTGCTAAGATTTTTTTTGAGATTCTGCAGAAAACCAATATATAAACAGATTTCAATGAAAGATTATCAAGTGGCTTTTCTGAACATTACAATAATAACCCAACATCATTTTTTTTACAAATTCATCTTCCCTCCCTGCTAACCCCTACAGAAGTATCTCCCCCACATCATGAGATAGGGACAGTGGGTGGGGTTTCATATCACCATGCTAATTCTCTCTTCTAACTCCCCTCGCCGCAAAGAACTGTTGCAAGGGCTCGGCGTTCCGTTCGATGTTCTCGTAATAAAAGGCATTGACGAGTCTTACCCCGACACTCTTCCAGCCGAAGAAGTGGCGGAATACATAGCCCAAAAGAAGGCTATTCCCTACCGTGACAACCTCATAGGCACGGATAATATCGTTCTTACCGCTGATACCGTAGTGGTATGTGGCAACGACATCATGGGCAAACCTACTGACGAACAGGACGCTTTCCGTATGCTGCGCGAACTTAGTGGCAAGACGCATCAGGTCTACACTGGCGTTTGTCTCACCACAACAGCAATGCAAAAGCACTTCACCGTATGTACCAATGTTACCTTCAAGGAACTCTCCGATGATGAGATATGGCACTATATCCGCACCTATAAGCCAATGGACAAGGCTGGTGCCTATGGCATTCAGGAGTGGATAGGCTACATAGGCATCACTGGCATAACGGGAAGTTACTACAATGTGATGGGACTTCCTGTACAACGCATCTACGAAGAACTTAAAAACATGATGCCAATTAAATAAAAAAGAACAAGCAATGAAACTAAAACTTGTTATAACCACGCTCGCTTTGTCTTCTGCATTACTCGTAAAAGCGCAGACAACAGACGACAATCCGAAGTATAGCATAGACGTTAAAGCAGGCTTCAACGTCTCTTTTGCTGATGGTTTTGGTGACTTCAGCATCTTCCCTTTAGCAGGAATAACGGGCGATATTCACGTTTCTCCCCTACCATTCTACATTGAAACAGGTATAGAATACATGAATCGCTTGCAGAACTGGCATTTCAACCACTCCATTGTTATCCCTGCTCTCCTCAGTTACCGCATCGCCTTACCAAAGAATCTAACTCTTTATCCCTTCTTCGGACCATACCTTAGTTATGGTTTCAACCGCAACAAGGTTGACGATGGCATCCGTCTGGGCGCAGGAATACGTCGTGGTAAGTACAGCGCAACGTTCGGTTACGACATCAGTACTACCTACGGCTACGATGATGACGACTTTTTCCTGACCATAGGTTATAACCTTTGGAAGAAGTAAGTATCATAAGAAATCACCGTTTCCTACATCATTCGTTAGAAAGAGTGTAAGGTTTTGCTAATTATTCGTTTAAAAAAATGTAGGTTTTATCGTTTATTCGTTAGAAAAAATGTACCTTTGCAACACATATTCGTCAAAAAAAGTGTAACGTATGATAAGGGATATATATAAAGAACTATTACTTTGGAAGGACAAGCAGGGGCGAAAGCCGCTGATACTCAATGGTGCGAGACAGGTAGGCAAAACATATATACTACAAGCTTTTGGCAAGAAAGAATACGCAAAACTTGCTTTCTTCAGCCTTGATCGTGACAAAAAGGCGGCTGAGATATTCGAAAAAGGAGGGACAAGCAATGACTTATTGTTGGCATTGTCAGCGATAAGTCAGGTGGACATTACTCCTAACGACACTCTTGTTGTACTTGATGAGATTCAAGACTGTCCTAAAGCACTTGAAGTACTAAAGTTCTTCTGCGAGGATACTCCTAACATTCACATCATAGTAGCAGGTTCTCTATTAGGGCTTTCACTGCATAACGGTGTATCATATCCCGTTGGCAAGGTAGAGGAACTACATCTTTATCCCATGACCTTTCTTGAATTTTTGGCTGCCATGGGTAAAAACAATATGGTGTCTGTATTAAAAAGCGCAAACTGGCCTGTCATTAACTTACTCGAAACGGAACTTATCAGTTTGCTTCGCCAATATTATTACGTTGGCGGAATGCCCGCAGCCGTACTTGCTTACACTGAAAAGAAAGGGCTACAAGAGATAAGAAACATACAGAAGCAGATAATTAACGACTACCGACGAGATTTCTCTAAACATGCTCCAGCACGTGAGATTCCACGAATCAATATGGTCTGGGACAGCATACCGTCGCAGTTGGCAAAAGAAAACAAAAAATTTATATACGGAAGCATTAAGAAAAGCTCAAGAGCCACAGACTTTGAACTAGCTATACAGTGGCTTATTGATGCTGGCTTAGCGTATAAAGTACCAAGAGTCAACAGTCCTCAAATGCCGTTAAAATTCTATGAGGATATCAACGTCTTCAAGCTATTCATGCTTGACGTGGGACTTATGGGAGCAATGTCTGAGACTTCTGCGGAATCGATGTTGGTTGGTAACAACATTTTTTCTGAATATAAAGGAGCGTTTACAGAATTATATATCTTCACGCAACTGCACACGCTGGAACTACCGCTATATTATCACTCTGTAAACAATTCGACAATAGAGATAGACTTCCTCACACAGCACCACGACCACGTAGTCCCTATAGAGGTAAAAGCAGAAGTAAACGTAAAATCGAAATCTCTTCGCACATTCATCAACAACAACCCGCAACTAAAAGGTATTCGCTTCTCGATGCTTCCATATAAGGAGCAAGACTGGATGACAAACATTCCTCTGTACGCTTGTCTGTCATGTTGGAAATAATAAGCAATTACAAGTAACACCCTCAGACGACAAATATCGTCTGGGGGTGCATTTTTTATACCCTCTCTCCAAGGTTAATGCCAGGCTAACTGTCGTAGGTAAAAGATACTATTCTGACATTTCAGGTTTTATGCTTCATATTTTTCCCCTTACTTACAATCTATAATGAATACGAATCTTTTTACTTACAATCTTTCTTTGTATTTTTCGGCACTGCGGTTTGGGTGCTTTTGCAGCACGATTTGCATCAAATCGCAGTGTAATAACTATCTTATTGCAACGTGATTTGTATGCTTTCAGATTGTAAGTTGATAGATAAAAGTTTTCATTGCACGATGACCTATTACGAAAAAATCCGCAAACGGAACCATGTAGAGTTCTGTTTGCGGACTTAAACTTATCGTTTTACTTATCTTTTACTTTGTGATGCGGAACCAGTCTACGTCTACCCAGCCACGCACTTTCTTTCCTGCAGGCTCTGCTGCGCATAGACCTATCTTGGCACCTATCCACTTTCCTTGGCGCATGGTGAATGGTTCACCGCACGGTGTGAACTTCTTGCCGTCCTTAGAATATGCGAATGTTACGCGAGCCTCGTGCTTGTTCTCGCCAGCCTTTGTCTTACCACCGATGTATTCTACCTTCAAGCGCATATAGAGTTGGCAGTGGATAGATGGCTGGTAAGGGTTAACGTCCACCTCTGTAGGCTTCAGCGTGGCGAGAGTTGTTATTGTCTCAGGTTTGCCTTTATCTGCTTGCTTACAGGTTATCTGCTGCAATTCGAAGTGATCGCCAACCCTGCGCAGCACGATTGATGAATAATCCATACCCATCACTATGAGACCACCATACTGCTGCTCGTCCTTCGCCGTCATGGTGAGTTTCGTTGTTGCCGTGAAGTTGTCGGCAGGGGTCTTCTGAAGGAGCAGGTTGCCGGCTTCCCAGAGGTTCTTGAAGTCTGCGCTTTGGCGGTGGCAGAACAGGCGATAGTAACCGAACGGTGTAGGCATACCGAATGTTTGGTCGTAGTTAGCGTGCCATTGCCACTGCTTGCCTAACGTAGGAGTATTAAACTCGTCGCTCTCTACAGGGTTATTAACAGGATATGTCTTGCCAACGTTAGGTTTCTTATATTTCAACACAGGCTGACCGCTGTACTTCTCGGTCTTTCCGTATACCTTAACGCCTTGCTTCTCGCCCATTACAGGCCAGTTGTCCTTCCATGTTACAGGCTCAAGCCATACTACGCGACCGTATGCTTCTTTGTCCTGAAAGTGCATAAACCAGTCTTCGCCTGACTTCAAATGCACCCAACCACCTTGGTGAGGGCCATTGACTTCTGTATTGCCTGTTGCGAGAACTGTCTTGCTCTCGTATGGTCCGAATGGTGACTTTGAACGCATTGCTAGTTGATGTCCTACTGGTACGCCTCCTGCAGGACACATTATCCAGTACCATCCGTCACGCTTATAGAACTTTGGTCCCTCAGCGGTGCGGTCATTGCTGCCGTTTCCGTCAAAGACTATTACTGGATCGCCTATTGCCTTCATGCCGTCGGGTGACATCTCGCGCACTGTCAGCACTGAGTTGAACTGGCAACGTGAGTTTGCCCAACCGTTAACGAGATAGCATTTACCATCCTCATCCCACAGAGGAGTGGTGTCTATCATGCCCTTTCCTGGGATAACACACTTAGGTTCTGTCCACTCTCCTGCTGGGTCCTTGGCTGTTACGACAAAAACGCCGAGGTCTGGGTCGCCCCAATATATATAATATGTGGCGTTATGCTCGTTGTAACGTATAGAAGGTGCCCATACGCCATTACCATGTTGTGGCACAGCATAGCGGTCGGCTGGCAACAACTTCTTTATGGCGTGGCCTATTATCTCCCAGTTTACAAGGTCCTTGGAATGGAGTATAGGCAGACCAGGGATGCAGTTGAATGATGATGCCGTAAGATAGAAGTCTTCACCGCTTGCGCCTACGCATACGTCTGGGTCAGAATAGTCGGCATTGATGACTGGGTTAGTGTACGTTCCGTCACCATTGTCAGGACTCCACACCTGCGACTTATACTGCGCAGACATTGCTATGGGCATCGCGAGAAGCAATGCTAAAAGGGTTTTCTTCATAGAATATTGTTAGTTAAGTAAGTATTTAAAATTATTTTTACAAACGAGTAAGTGTATTTTAATTTATTATTTGGAATATTTAATACAGTCTCTTTTGGGCATATGCTTCCCCTGCTTTCGGTCACAATGTTCACATTGTTCCCTCAACCAGTGAAACCATCTGCTCCAAAGTAGCCTATATTAAATATTAAAATAATTTTTAACACTTACTTAGTTTTACTTTGTATGTCTTGTTTTCAAATGCTATGTTCATAGTTCCGCGTTGTCCGATGCGTGATAGTGCAAGGGCTGCGTGCCCCATGGTGCGGCGCAGGTTTATCTCTATACAAGGATTGAGCAGGAACGACTGTGCCTCTCCGTCCTCATCGCCTGCCACTATCATCATGTCTATGCCCAACGGACCTACGTATTCGCCATTGATATGGCTCTCAAGTAGTCGACTCGCTTCGGTGGTCACGCTGTCAAGCAACTCTAATGAGATGTAACGCGAGAGCATCTCACGCTTATTTTCCTCTGTGTCAAGAAGGTTACCTGTGTAGGCTCCGTTTACTGTTGTGAAGAGCGACAATCCTGATGGCGTTACGCTGCCATCGGCATTGGCATGGAACTCCACAGCGAAGTCTGCTACCTTCTGGCATTTTCTCTCGGCAATGAGGCTATGCTGCTGACGCAACACGTTGCTCATCCACTTTGATACGTTCTCCGTCAGGGTTTCCTTCGTTACATATCTCACTCCTCTTCCGCTGCAACTCCACGGTGCTTTCACCACGATGTTAGCGTGGCTGTGCAGATATTGTATCACATCTTCTTCTGTTTGGCACACCCGTGAGTCTCCTGTCGTTCCGTCAATGGTGGTCAATGCCTTTAGCATCTCCACCGCCAAAGCACGGTTTGATAGCGCCCTGATAGCGGTTAGAGACTCTACTGTTGGCAGTGCACTATCGGGAACGCCTGCTCGGCGCAACGTGGTACATAGCGTAGTGTCCCACCCCCATGGCTTTACCTCTATCTCCCCTGTTGACAATACCAACCGAGGAATATCCGTGATAGTTACGAATTGCACCTCAGCACGCCTCGCCAGTTTCAGTTTACGGAACGAACTCTCCGCTGCAGCCACATTTTCCACTAACACCGCATCGCCATTCTCTGCCCACAAAGCGGGGAAGAACGCCAAGTCGGAACGCAACTGTCGTGCTGCATGAGGCGGCGTAAAGTTCGCTATATCTGCCGCAAGTGCATGTTCATGTTCTGGGTTAAATATATGAAGTTTCATATTTTTCTTTGTCACATCAAAACAGACTCAACTGCCTTGGTTCATCTTTCTTTTTTCCCTCTTCGGGTTTTTCTTGTTTTTCCTCATCTGGCAGTGCAGCGACTTCATCCTCTGCCGTTGTTAGCATGGCGAGAAACTCATCCTCGTCCACTATCCTTACTCCGAGTTTCTCTGCCTTTTGTAGTTTACTTGGCCCCATGTTGTCACCAGCAAGGATAAAAGAGGTCTTGCCACTTATAGACGACATATTCTTGCCTCCATGCAGTTCTATCATCTGCTTGTATTCATCGCGACTGTGTTTTGAGAATACTCCGCTGATAACGATGCTCTGTCCTTCGAGTTCATTGCCCATCTGCTGACTCTCACCGATACTCATCTGTAAGCCATAAGATATGAGGCGGTCTACTATCTCAATGTTTTTCTCGTCATGGAAGTATGACACCACGCTCACGGCTATCACCTCTCCCACTCCTTCCACGGAAGTAAGTTCCTCCACCGTGGCTGTACGCAGAGCCTCTATATTACGAAAATGGCGTGCAAGCAGTTTAGCAGTCGTCTCGCCTACCAAGCGTATGCCAAGGGCAAAGACTACTCGCTCAAACGGCACCTGCTTCGATTGCTCTATGGCGTTGATTATCTTGCGTGCTGACTTTTCTCTCGTTCCTTCAGCGTTTATCTGCTGAACGGTGAGAGTGTAAAGGTCGGCAATGTTGTGTATCAAGCCGTCTTCATAATAGGCATCCACTGTTTCTGGGCCTAATGAGTCAATGTTCATTGCCTTTCGTGCTATGAAATGCTCTATACGTCCCTTTATTTGTGGTGGGCACCCTGTGTCATTAGGGCAGTATGTCACCGCCTCGCCTTCCATGCGGCGCAGTTCTGCTCCACACTCTGGGCAGCGGGTGATAAACTGTATAGGTCGTGCGTCGCTGCTACGTCGTTCTTGTGCCACGCCTACTATCTTCGGTATTATCTCTCCTCCCTTCTCTACGTAGACCCAATCGCCTTCGTGCAGGTTAAAGGAACGTATGAAGTCTTCGTTGTTTAGCGTTGCACGATGTACCTTGGTGCCTGCTAACTGCACCGTCTCCATATTGGCCACGGGTGTCACGGCACCTGTTCTGCCTACCTGATACGTCACCTCAAGCAAGCGTGTGCATACGCGTTCTGCTTTAAACTTATATGCTATTGCCCAACGAGGGGATTTCGCAGTGAAACCGAGATGACGCTGTTGGCGAAGTGAGTTGACCTTGAGCACTATGCCGTCTGTTGCTACTGGGAGGTTCTTCCTTTCCTTATCCCAATAGTTTATGAAGTCATATATCTCCTGCAGGGTATGCACTTTTCTCATTCCCTCACTTATTTTGAATCCCCATGACCTAGCCATCTGCAGTGATTCATAGTGTGCCTCTGCCTGTACTTCGTCGCCCAGCAGATAATACAGGTATGCGTCCAGCCCTCGTTCCGCCACGACTTTAGAGTCTTGGCTTTTCAATGTGCCGCTAGCAGCATTGCGTGGGTTGGCAAAGGGTTGCTCGCCTATCTCCTCGCGCTCCGCATTGAGACGATTAAATGACTGCCACGGCATGAGTATCTCGCCACGTATCTCGAAGTTGTCGGGATAGCCAAGGCCGGGTTGCAATACGAGCGGGATGGAACGTATGGTTCTTACGTTTGTGGTCACGTCATCTCCCTGCACACCGTCACCTCGCGTAACGGCCTGAACAAGTCTGCCCTGCTCGTAAGTGAGCGAGATAGACAGTCCGTCATACTTCATCTCACAGCACACTTCGAACTCTTCCCCTTCCAGTCCTTTTTTCACCTGGTTATACCATTCTGCCACGTCTGCCTCGTTATATGTATTGGCGAGCGACAGCATAGGGTAACGGTGGCGCACCTGTCTAAACTCTTTTGTGATGTCACTACCTACTCGCATCGTTGGCGAATTGGCGTCATACATCTCTGGATGCTTTGCTTCAAGGTCTTGAAGTTCGTGCATCATGAGGTCAAACTCCTGGTCAGAGACTATAGGTCGGTTCTGAACATAATATCGATAGTTATGTTCATGCAACTGATTTCTTAATATATTTATGCGTTCTTGTTCGGTCATTTCGTTGCAAAGTTAACCATTTTTTATGAGAAAGGTAATACTTAAAGGCCTATTTTCTTCCCAGATAATGAAAAAAGCATTAACTTTGCACCATCAATAACTCAATTTTACACCTATGCGTATAGACATCATTACGGTTTTACCGGAAATGCTTGAAGGTTTCTTTAACGAATCTATCCTCGCAAGGGCTCAAAAGAAGGGCCTTGCGGAGATTCACCTTCATAATCTTCGTGACTACACTCTCGACAAATGGAAACGTGTGGACGACTACCCCTACGGTGGTTTCGCCGGCATGGTTATGCAGTGCGAACCTATCGACCGCTGCATCTCTGCCCTGAAGGCAGAGCGTGACTATGACGAGGTTATCTACACATCGCCCGACGGAGAGAAGTTCGATCAACACATAGCCAACGACCTCTCGCTGAAGGGTAACATCATTATTCTCTGCGGCCACTATAAAGGCATCGACCAGCGTGTGCGTGACCACCTTATCACTCGCGAGATTAGCATTGGCGACTTCGTTCTCACTGGTGGAGAACTGGCTGCCGCTGTTATGGCCGACGCCATAGTGCGTATTATTCCTGGCGTTATCGGCGACGAACAGAGTGCTCTTTCTGATTGTTTCCAAGACGACCTGCTCTCTGCTCCTATCTATACCCGACCAGCAGAGTACAAGGGGTGGCGTGTTCCTGATATTCTGCTCTCTGGTCATGAGGCGAAGATAAAGGAGTGGGAAATGGAGCAAGCACTTGAAAGAACTAAACGACTGCGCCCCGACTTATTGAAGTAAGTGGAGGGGGATTTCCCAAATTTACCATTTCCACGCACTTACGCATACTTAGCACGGAACCACATAATTTACAAGCACTTACGTTCTAAAAACATAAAAGCATAGAGATTACGTTGTAATTAAGCCCTAATTGCCTCGTAATCTCTATGCTTTTACAATGTAAAAAGGCCCTGATTACACTGCAATCAGGGCCTTTTTATCATGTTTCCCAAATTTACCATTTGTGAAACTCTTTTGTTTTTCGCTCAGCGGTCTTATTAAAAGACCACCCTTAAGTAATTTAGAATACTTACTTACGCACTAAATCTTTGTTGCTGCACCGAGCAATGCATCAAGAGATTCGTTGCTTGGTATTTCCTTATAACTATCAGATCCTATCTCTTTCTCTATCTGGGCTGTAGACTTTGATACGGCATTATCATCTGAAATATTCAGTTCTTTCAGCGTCTTAGAGTCTACACTGGCTGCCAGTGGTTTGCCTTCTTCATCGAATGACTGTCTGTAGAGTTCTAATGCCTTCTTCTGCTTGTTAGAATCTTTCTTCAATTTTACAACGTTAATAATATCGGGCACACTGAGTCCTATGCCTGCGGCAAGTCCGTACAACGCACCGTTCTTCTTACCTGACAGGGCACCCACAGCAGCACCTACACCTACCTTTGCTGCTATCGTCAAGATTGCATTATTAATCTTCTTTACCTGCGCCTCTGCTGCCGCTGCACTAACGGGGTTTCCGTTCTTGTCTATCAACTGTACGATGTACTTGTCGGTACCATCTTCGTTCTTTAAGCGATTTCCCTGTTCATCTGTTTCATACACTTTCTGACAGGTGTACGATGGTATGTCCGCCACATTGATTTTGTCTTTGATAGTGTCTGCAGCCTCTGTTGATTCTGTCTTCTGCTCTGCAGGCTCAGTAACCGCCTTTGTAAGACTCTTCAATGAGAACTGGGCTGACACACTCTGGCTAATGCCAAGAACTGCCACACAAAGCATTAATTTGAAAATAATTTTCTTCATACTACATTTAGTTTAGTTATTGATACTGTTTTATCTCTATTTCTTTACATACATCTTCAGCCTAAACTGCCGTTTGTTGTACTCATGTTTGGCTTGGCTCATTACTTCTTCCATGTCACGATACACCACATCTGCCTTCATCTTTACATCAACAGGCGCAAAGAAGAAGCCTGTTGGCAACGTGCTGCGCCTTAGTTCCATGTCTACCACACCGTTTTCGTCCGTCACTCCTACGTGGCGGAACTTGTCACCATTAGTACGCAGAGCCTTACGGAAGGTTTCATTGTCATTGTATTTTGCTGGCATTGATGCCTTGTCACCATAGTATGCCCATATATCAACATCGGCCATGGCACCGCCTTCTGATGCGCTTACCCTGTCTGCCATCCACTTTACGACAGTAAACCTTATTTGGAAAGGCATATCGCCCACTGCCTTCTCAAGGGCTTCGATGTTCTTTTTATAATATTCTATTGGGTTATAGCGATACAGTATCTGCATATATTCAATGGCAGCATAATAATATGACGCCACGTCGTACTGACTTACTTTGTCCGCTGACTCCTTGCGCTCTTTTATTAAGCCCAACACTCCCACAAGACGCTGGAAGTAGTTTACGCATGAATCGCAACGCATTATGTGTGAATTAATGGATGGTACAAGGCTTTCTGTTACGTCTTTTGCCTTTAATGCTGAAGCATATACTCTCTTTGCATCAGCATATTTCATTGACTTAAACAGCGCATCGGCCTCATCTATCAATGACATGCACTCTGACATCTTCATTGCCACTACTGCATAACGCACTCTTTCCTTTGGTGAAACTTCTAATAACGACAATGATAAGGGCTTTATACCATTGCCACCAAGCGTTATGGCTGTGTGCTCAGCATACCACTGCTCCTTTGCCTCCTGCTGTTGCATAACGCTCTCCATCTGCAGATATTCGCCTCTTGCCTCCATATCTGCCATGACCTTAGAGAGCGAGTCCAACTGCGCCTTTACTGCCTTTATCTTATCTATATCAACTACTACAATAACAGAACGCGCTCCTGCCGAAGTACGGCTTTCTTTTTTCTCCCATGCCGTTCCTACGTCAAGCCCATCTATGGTCGTTGTTATCTCCACACACGCCTTGCCGTCCTCTGGATATACGCCACGCCTGCCGTTCTCTTGCAGTTCTATGCGGTCAAGAGTATCTGATATTTCAGCCACTTCATACACTGTGCGCGTATTACGACGTATGTTCTTTGCTACAACCTGCTCCTGCAAGGAACTACCACGCTTGCTTATTATATAGGTACGCTCATGATCCTTTGCCACGTCCACACGAAATTCGTAGCAGGTCTTGGTGCCACTAACGCTTCGTTGCACTGGCTGGTCAGCCACTCCCTTTTTCGTCACTGGCTCTATTATCCACTTGTCGCCTGTTACCATGAAGGTTATAGCGGCATAATTTCCTATCACTTCACCTGCAGGCGTAGTGGATGCCTTACGACACTCTATGCTCTGGGCATTAGCAACAAGTGACATTACCATTGCTATCAACGCAAGACAATACTTTTTCTTCATCATGAAATATTTTTTTTATTGCATGGTCCTTCTCTGTTTAAAAAAAATATGGGTGGTTCTATAAATTAGAAGTCCTGCAGGTCGTTTTCAAAGTCGCCAAGCGAGATTATCTCATCCTGATCAATTTTCTTTCCGTTTACTACATCTGGCTGCCAAGTGCGCACCTCTATCTGTGGAGCATCCTCATTCTTAAAATTCCATAACAAAAATACATAGCCATCATCACTATAGTTTGTTGACCTATACTTCTGATGTAGTCGCACACCATAGAAATCTCCGTTTACGTTTGACTGCGTGATTGACGAACAATTGCCTATGCCTACTTCGTCAAACTCCACTTTTATCCACTTGTTTCTGGCGAAACACTTTGCGAGGTTTATAAGATACTGCTTCTTGGTCTGCTTGCTGAAGACAACCTTCTGATTCATTGTCTTAAACTCTCGATTGGTCTCCGTAACCACTCTACCAGTAATTATGAGCGCCTTGTCAGAGAATATCTTTTGCATGAACGCCATGTCGTGCTGGTTATATGCCGTTGCAAGATAGTCACACCATTTAAGGATTTGGGCTTTGCGCTCTACATCCTCAACGCTGTTGCCCTTACATTTCTCGAAACTCTCACCAAGACGTGAAGAGAAAGAGAAACGGAAATCTGTGATGTTACCACTACGGTCAAACTCAACAACCGCCTCTTGGTATGTGCCATCAGCCCATGAATCTGCTGCATCGGGCACGATAATGAGAGGAATACTACGTACCATGTAACTATTTTTAAAGTTCCACAGACGGTCGGTCACCTCATCGTCACAACAATAGAAATGTGCTACCACCCACAGTTGGTTCAAAGTTTTCTGGGCTGTTGCCGATAAGCCAAGTCCGGTAAGTTCCAACGGTCTGTCGGCCTTTTGTGCCTCGTTTATCTCTGTCAGCAATGCTCCCAGTTTATTCTCCATCCTTGCCACCACGGGCAGGTTCTGAATTGACTTATCCGCATTTACTTTTACGTTCACAGCCATACTGCTTACAGAGCACACTACAAACAAACAGATGCCTAATAATGTTCTATATAATCTGCACATAATATATGATTTTTTATTGCGTTTCTCCTTATTACTTCTTGAACTTCACTCCCACCGCTGCATGCCTTGGATAGTTTTTAAGGCTGTCTGGTCTTCCTGTCATCACGTTCAGCCGTTCGTCACCATCTGTAAGCAATGCTTTTATTGCACCAGTAGCATCATAAAGCACAAAGTACCATTCGGTCTTTACTGGTATATCCTTATACTTTGCATAGGCTATAACGGTTCCTGCTTGCTTCATCTTCTTTAGTTCGGCATTGAGTTGCGTAACATCCTTCACCTCTGCCAGTTTTGTTGCCGCCTCAGGAAAATTCTGTTTTTTAAGTGCAGCCAGTATGGAGTCCTCCTTTTCCTGTTGCATCTTGGTCGCTATTTCTTCCTCTGCTTTTGCTTTTTCCTTTGCCTCATACTCGGCTCTTACCTTTGCCTCAGCATCAGCCTGTATCTGCTCGTTCTTCTCTAACTCTGCTTTTTGGTCCGCTTCCTCCTGCTTTTTCTCATCAGCAGCCATCTGTTTTATTCTCTCTGACATTACAATCGGATTCTTTACCGCTAGAATGTCCGACTTCTTTACATACATAAAGACACGATGCATATTAGAGCCTCGTGGCATTGTTACAGAATTTTGCGATGTTTTTAAATCATTTATCACAACGTCTTGCGCACCATGCATTTTCTTTTCGCTTGCCACGTATTCATTAACATTTTGATAAAACAGGTCTTCCGCAACAGCCATGGCCTCTTCTTCTGTCTTACATGTAGCCTCGGCAAAGACATATGTTTCTGGGGCACGCTTCACCTTGGTTATCAATTTCTTCTCTTGGTCATAAGCATCCTGCATCTGAGCCATGGTATCCAAGGGGAAAGAACATGGCAATAACATCAGTATTACTGCGATTATTCTATTCAATAGTTTCATATTCTGTCAGGTTTAGGTATTCCTTCTTTACATTATATAATGGTATATAAGGCAAGAGTTTCGCCCTTATCGTTCCCCTAGCCTTCTTTATCACGTCTGTATGCAACGTTACTGAGAGCATGTGCATGAAGCCTCCGTTACTGTTGACGAAGAACAACACTCCTTTTATTTCATTATTCTTTATGCTCTTCAGTCCGAAATAAGGTTTACAGCCTTCTTCTGTCATACAGAAATTCATGTATTTATGAAGTGGAACAGTCAGTGTATCGGTTATGAAGTCATAACGATTTATTGCCATTTTCAATTCTACATTTATCGGTAGTTCCTCCACTAGCAACATATTTGCAGCCGAGCGCGATAGGTTCTCTATGTTAAAGACATATTTTCTACCACTCGGAGCCTTCATTCCTTTTTCGGAAACGTATAAATCATTCTTTATTAACGGACTTATTACATACGTTCCACGCAGTGGCAGTGTGTCCGTTTTTTGCATGTTGTGCCTCAGAATTCGCTTTTCAAAGTTCTTTTCTAATTCATCTATTGAACATCCGCTTAGCATTTGCCAGTTCATGGCATACATCATCTGGAGCACTTCTTTGCCATTCTTCTTCCAAGTAGAACGGTAACGTGTGTTCGGGAGTTTCTCCTCTTCATAATCCATTAGCGTATCTAACGACAACGCTGTAACTGGACTGCCAATATTAAACGTTATAAAGTTTTGCATCAACAGCCTGTCTCGCTCTTCTCCTTTCGCCATATTCACCTCAAGCAAGAAACGTTCTATAAAGTCATATGTTGGCGATGGGGACTTTTGACGCATAGCATCTGAAAACAATTTCATACCAATATGCTCCACCTCACCATAAGGGTTTTTTCTTATAGTCAAAGGATATTGGGGCTTTTGTTGGGCAACTTCTGTTGCAATGTGGGCTAATCGCTTCGTGGCATATTCCTCACTGCGCACGGCTGGGGTGCATAACAGCAGTCCTGCCATCGCAATAACGATTTTTATGTTTAACGCTTTGCGCATAATGGGTGGTTCTATAAATTAGATTTGTTATATTTCGAGGCTATCTTGCATAAGATAAACTGCACTCAGCAATTGGGAAGTGAACTTTCATTGCACTCGTTTGCATTATCTTTCGCTCCCTTACGCTTTGAACCGAAAAAAGACCGAAAGATAATAAAACGTCATTGTACTAATTAAGTTTCACATAACGGTGGTAATTTATAGAACCACCCTAATATCACTATTTTTCAGAATGAATCTTATTCGTGTGTCAATACCTCGCTTGCAGTACCGTCTGCATGGTACCAACGTACTGAGTTAACCTCCCCGTTAGCATCCCATACACCGGTAACCTTATCGCCAGGTTCTGCCACCTCACTTGTTCCAGGAATAACATGAGATGTTTTGAACACCATTGTAGTACCGTCAAATGTAGCGAAAGAATAACGTTTAGGACCAGCAGGTTTCTTGACATTAACCTTTTTATCTGAGGTGTCCTTTTCTTTCTTATCAACTGTTTTACCCTGCTTCTCGTCTGCCTCCTTTGTATCGTTGACTACTTTCGCACTGTCTACATTGGTAGAGTCCGTAATAGCGCTTTCTGTTGTAGGTTTCTCGGTATCCTTACCGCTAAAGCCCATATATACTCCTCCTCCAATGCAAGCAGCGAGCAACACTGCGGCAGCGCCAATGATTATTGGCTTCTTGTTGGTAGGGTCCTTCTCTGGCTTTGGTTCTATCTTTTCTAGTGGTTCACCACATTCCGGACAAACGAAATCTGCATCGTCATCTGTTATTATCTGTTCTTTATTCGCACGTGAGCATACACCCACATTTTTACATATACCGTGTCTTTCCATTTTTTTGACTTTTTTATTTAGTTTGTTGTATATTCTTTTACGGTTTGGCGGAATTAACTTGCGCAGATTCCGCCATGCGTTATTTTTAGAGCGGCTCTATAAATTAGATTTGTTACATTTCGAGGCTATTTTCGAGATTATAGTGTAAGTGAGCAAAGGTTGCTCTCCCCCGACAAACGGGGGAGAAGCGAAGCGGAGGGGGTGTAAAGACCATTGACTTATGCTATGCATAACGACTGAGTGAACTTACGCTTTGAGCCGAAAAGAGACCGAAAGATGACAAAACGTTATAATATTACAGAAGTTTTATCTTACAGTTCTAATTTATAGAACCACCCTTTATATATTTCTACATCATTGGTGGTGGTGGAGGAGGCGTGCCAGTCATGAATATCTGTGCGAGTTCAGGTAATGAGCCAGCCGCTGCCCATCCCGGCATACCGTTTTTCCAAACATATGTCTGCTGCGTCAGCATTCCCATTGCCACCTGTTGCTGCAACTGCTGCATGGTGAATGGACCTGTCTGCTGATTGTTTGCATAGACGTAATACTCTGCCATCGGTGGTGGCGGAGGCGTAACCATGCCGTTACCAGCGCCTGTAGCGATATTGTTAGCAGCAGTAGTTTGATTTGCAACTGTCGCAGTACTATTGGCAGCATTGTTCTCTATCGCTTCCTGCGCCTTTATCTGCTCTAATTCTGCGTCAGTTGGCTTATAGAGCGACGGCAAGCAGC
This sequence comes from uncultured Prevotella sp., assembly GCA_934272845.1. GTDB lineage: Bacteria > Bacteroidota > Bacteroidia > Bacteroidales > Bacteroidaceae > Prevotella. Next base: position 77,547 of record CAKQSF010000002.1, on the reverse strand, counting down.
CTTTCTTCAAACACTTTTCAACATTCAACGGCTTATAACCATTATAATCCTCCAATTGCGTCTCAAAGCGTGCCACCTCACCTTGTTTTGAGTGCATGAGCCTGTCATAACTCTGCCGCAACACATTAACGTTCAGCAGATAGCGCGGCGTAAGGTTTGTTTCAAGTGTTATTACTACAATCTCGTTGGCATTGCCACCTCTTGACACCTTTATTTGGCCTTCTGATGTCTTGGATTTTATAATTTCTTCAACATTTGCCAAGAAAGCCGCATCGGCATCATAGTCAGGAAGAATAACGAACATAGAAGATCTTATCTCCGGACCGTTGTTAACCTCTACCTCAAGATGCTTGTTGAGTATAGCGGCATGGCGGACTAACCTGTCAAGTTTCTCCTTCAGCCCTTCTGGATTTCCGCTAAACTCATCGTGTAACTTCTGTATAATGTTAACGCCTATGAGTTTCTCATAGCCAGGTATATAATCTCTTCCTGTCTCATTATCGAAGAACGTCTTTGCCAGTTTCATGCCTTCGTTCTCCATAACTCCGATAATGTTTCCCGCCTTCAGTTTCTCTGCTACCTCGCGGAAGTTACGCTTCTCTGGGTTAAGCATTTTCATAATAGAATCAGCAATTACGGCTATTCTGCCTTCATTGTCACTCTCATTAGATATTGCTCCTTGTATTATGGCATGAACCTTTATCGGGTCATAATTCTTTATTACGGCTCCCTTAAGGCTTTGCGCCTCTTCTGACTCTGCCACGCAGCGGCTCTTTATTGCGCCGAACATTATCTCAGCGGCAGACTTGAACTGTGACACGGTGGTATCTACATCTCCCTTCGTTACCTGCATGGCGCGCATGAGGTCGTCTATCAACAGTTTCGCGAAGGCATAACTCTCCTTCCAAGTCATCAGAATGTACTTTTCCTTTACCGCCTTGGTGTATTTCTGCGCCAATTCTGCCTTGTTGTTGCCGCCCATCGCAGCCATCAGTTTTCCACCGAGACCCATTTCGCACCAACTAACGTTGAGTTGCTCCATAACGGCGTCACGCTTCTTTATCTCATCGTCTGCCGCGGCGGCAAGGCGTGTAAGGTTAGACTTCTCTTCCTCAAGATAGTTGGCTATGGTCTGCACTATACCGCTAATCTGCAACAACGAGCGTTCGCCGCTTGACCATAACTGTAACAAGTCTTCATTTATCTTGTTGGAGATAAATGATACTATAGCCTCGCGACCAAAGCGAGCCTTTTTCTCATAGAAGGCAGCGGCACCGTTTTGTCCTACCTCTGCTATCGGACGGAAATCCTTATCGTAGAACCTTTTAGCCTTATTGCGAATGGCGATAAGTTTGTCCTTATGTCCTATTTCATTGCTATTAAGAATATCTTTCGCGAAGTTGTCCACCTTTGCGTATTCATCCGCTATCGGCAACCATCCCTCCTTCTTGTGGTCGGGCATTATAGGCTGTGATAGGCAGAGATGCTCACGCGTAAGATACCATTTCTTCTTATTATCTGGCTGTGTGACGAATGCGTAATCATCGTTCACAGTAGCCTCATCCACATAGCCGCTTTCTCTTGACAGATTCTTATAAAGCATCTTGAGAAGAGCCTGATATGCGAAAGAGTAACCAGAGTATTCCTTTATCTCCAATTCTGGTATGGCGAGACGCTTGATGCCAAAACTGTTAAACTTATGGCTGTGCGGACTGTCGTAGTCAGAATATTTAGGATTTTCGCCTTTTTCCACGTTATTAAAGAAATGCGCGGCACTCTCTGTCGCTCCCTCTCCTATTTTTCTGTCGCTCAGAGCGACTCCTACGGTCTTCTGATAAATAAGTTCCGCTATGTTGGCAGGCATTACCTTGCCAACGTCAAAACGCACGTTCTCTCGGTTATTATCCGTTACGAGATACGCGGAATAGAATGGCAACTCTAAATCAAGCCGCTGCACCTCATAGTCACGCTCGCTAAGATTCCACGGTTTGAACGCTCCCACATCCATGGCAGAGAGTTCTGACAACGCTACATATCCGTTAGGCTGATAATTGTTTGTTGAAGCCCACGTGGGATTTGGATGTTCCTCTGGCAGTAGCAGATAAAGTATGATTTTATTGTTCAATGGGTCTGGAAAAAGATGGCGCAGTTGTGCCACTACGTCTACCACGCTGCCAGAACCGGTTCCACCTGCCAAACCTGCGATAACATGATACGTTATCTTGCTGCCTTCTGGGTTATAACTGAGGTTGCGTGCCTTTACACCCACCATCTTGTTAAACTCTGGCGCGCCATTAGCGAACAACAGGCGTCCCAAACGACGCTTCTGCCCTGCCGCTCCCTCACTGATTTTCGGGTCACTGATAATATTCTTCCAGTCATTACTGTCTCCGAGCCATGGTGCAAGATATGCAAAACGATTTCTGTTATTTACGTAATCAGCAAGGTTAGCCGCTGGTATCTTCACCACACTGTCGGCTCCTAAGGCTATACTGTTACCCATAACACTCCACTGGGCTGGGTCTTTCATTTTCAAATCCTGCTCACTGGAATCTACATAGAGATAATCCAGCCACATGTCCTTTGGCTTTACTTCCCCATTGAAGCGCTCATACATAAGTTTACGAAAAGAGGCAAGCACACGTCCACCCGTGCCACCTAATCCGATAAGCAAATGGTTTTCCATATTATTCTTGTTTATGTTAGTTTTATTGTTTTAAGTCTATATACCCCAATCATTGGTATCACCCATGTCGGTAGAATAATCATTATCTGCTATGTTTCCTCCTGAGTATGAGGATTTACGTCCTGTTCCTGGAATCACAAACATCAGAATTATGGCTACCACTATAAAACCCAGTATCCACCATACCCTGTGCCATATAAAGGTATTAAGGTATGACCGCATGGTTTCTGCCATGGTGCCTGCTATATCATCCATTGTATGACCTGCAAAATTACATACTCCAACATATGTTCCTATTAAAGGAAATTCGTTTGTTACGTCATCCAGCAATGCCTGCGAGCCATTGGCATCTATTGCACCATATTTATTCTCTGTTATCTGCTGAAGGTATATCTCAGCAGAATCTACTTTACCTTTGGCTTGGGCTGCTCCTATCAGCATAGAGAACTGAACAATTAGCAACAAAGACAAAACACTGCTGACTGCAATAAATGCTTTACTGCGCACCACGTCTGAATCTAGTGCCTTGAACAACACATAATATATTACCATAACCACTGCCGTGGCTATTATACCATAAAAGATTGATGATATCGCGGTAGATAAAAGACTTAAAATTATCATAGATTTTTGTTATTTTGTCTTGCTTATTATGATATATCTATAACAGAATTCTTTTTCCGTTTTTTTAGGTTATCACTTAGATGTGGGTCTATAGGTCGTTTATATTCATTACAAAAGTATAAATTATTTTTAATATTCCATTATCACCTCCACTTTTTTATACTTTATTAACATCACATATTGCAATACTATGTTTCTTGTGTATTATCATCGCATTGTATTGTACTTTTTATTGTCGATACTACATTATTTTTGCATAACAATAGCAATATTTTTGCATAACAATAGCAATTTCTCAGACTAGTGGAAATCTTTGCTTTTTGCTTACATTTCGACTTTTTTATGACATTTGATGTTGAGTGAGCAAATAAAGAGATTAATACTTAACGTTCTTTATGGTCATAAAAGGAACATTTGTGGCTAAAAAGGGAAAATGGGAGAAATTTACCATTTCTTTTCCTTAATATCTTTTGCGGTATGCAGTAATAGTCGTAACTTTGCATCAGAGAAAACAAAACAAGATTATTAACCATTTAAATACAGAAACATTATGAAAAAGTATGTATGTGACGTATGTGGCTGGGAGTATGATCCAGCAGTAGGAGTGCCTGAGGCAGGTATACCAGCAGGAACCGCTTTCGAGGATTTGCCAGATGATTTTGAGTGCCCATTGTGCTCTGTAGGTAAGGACCAATTCTCTGAGGTTGAAGAATAAGAATTATTAGTGAGATAACTGTAGACAGATAGTATTTACTTTTTGGTGGATTCTATAAGTTGCTACCTTAAAAAAATCCCTGCCAATGGATGTTATACCATTGGCAGGGATAATTGTATGTGTGTGTTGTGGGGAAGATTATTTCTTTCCTGCTGCAATCCACCCGTTGTATCCCGTATCGAGTTCTATTACTCTGTATCCATTCTTTACAAGAATAGTGGCAGCAGTTTTGCTACGTTTGCCGCTTCTGCAGTTTACAGCAATGATTTTCGATTTGGGTAATACAGTGGTAGCCTTGCTTTCAAAGTCGTTCTTGAGCACATCAATGTTAATGGCATTGTCGATATGTCCCTCCTTGAATTCCTCCTCTGTACGTACGTCTAAACGTATGACGTTGGCGGTATCGCTTATTGCTTCTTCATATTTCTCTACGGAGAGACTCGTGAAGCCTTTGTCTTGCGCTTGGCATGAAAAAACACTTGTCAACATTGTCATGATGCTCATAATCAAAATTTTGTGTGTCATTGTCTTAAACAATATGACAGCGCGATTACTGGTGCTGCTCTCTCAAGAGGTCGTTGACAGTCTTTACTGGATTAAATGTACCGAGAGGCACCTCTACGAATACAGTAGACCAATCGCTCATGGCACCATTCCATAGTCCTGGCAACTCAAGGGCACGTAGTTCTTTGCCGTTCTTGCTCTTAGAAGAGATGAAACCTGTTGACTTATCCACATAGTCTGGCAGGTTGAAAGCCTTGCCTTTGTAGTCCTTTACGGCGCATACGAGGTCAACGGGGTTGAAGTGAGTGCCGTTGGTGAACATCTTCATATACTCCTCATTGCTCTTGTCTATCTGGCTTGACTCCAGTATCTGCAGTGAAACGGTGCCGTCTTGATTGTAAGTAAGGAATGGACCACCACCAGGTTCGCCTACATTTTTCACTACTCCGCATACACGCATAGGGCGATTGAGTTTCTGTTTAAGGTATATGACGAGTTCTGCGTCTTCCAGTTCCTTTATGTCGGCCTTGCGGCAGCACAGGTCGTGCTGTACGAAGCGTATAATCTCCTCCAACTTAGCGTGGTCGTATACTCCGCTTTCTATTACCTTTAGGTATTCAAACGCCTTCTTCTGTAGGCTAACTAATACGCCTGCAATGACCTGTTTCCAGTGAACTGTTTCAGGCTTCAGACGGTCAGGCACCACGTTATCAATATTTTTGATAAAGATGACGTCAGCGTTAATCTCGTTAAGGTTTTCAATGAGTGCTCCGTGACCTCCTGGACGGAACAAGAGCGATCCGTCGCTATTGCGGAACAGCGTATTGTCTGGGTTTACAGCGATGGTGTCAGTAGAAGGTTTCTGCTCAGAGAAAGAGATGTTATACTTTACATTGAACTTCTTTTCATACTTCTCCATCTTGTCTGCCACTTTCTGTTTAAAGAAAGGCACGTGCTCATGACTCACGGTGAAGTGTACGTTAGCCTCGCCATTTGATGCTGCATAGAGTGCACCTTCTACCAAGTGCTCTTCCATAGGAGTGCGTGCACCATCCTCATATTTGTGGAAGAGCAGCATGCCCTTAGGCAGTTGACCGTAGTTCAGTCCCTCTGTCTTCAGCATGTTGGCAGCCACGGCTTTGTAGTTACCTTCAGATAGAAGTGTGTCAATATCTTTACCTTCATTCTTCTGACATGCTTCGTTAAGCGCATCGTAGAAGGCGAAATTCTTTATATTAGCAAAGTATTTCTTCTCGAAGTCGGTAGTTGGTTCGTTATATGGAGCGTCAACAAAGGCGAACATATCCTTGAACATGCGGCTTGCAGCACCAGAAGCAGGTACGAACTTCACGATTTTCTTGCCCTCAGCCTTGTATGCCTCCCATTCTCTTACGTAAGTGTCAGCATCCTCAGCAGATGGTGCAATGATGCCCTTGCCAACAGCGGCTGCAGCCTCCAGTTTTAGGAAAGGAAAACCAGTGGCAAACTGCTGGAGTTGATTTTCAATCTGCTCCTTGCTGATGCCTTTCTGTGACAACTGTAAAAGGTCTTTTTCTTCTAACATAGTATTACTATTTTTGTTGGTTAGTGGTTATGATACACTGAAAAGTTATACTTTTAATATTACAAAGGTAAATAATAAATTAGAGATGACCAAATTTTTCTCAGTATTTCGTTTCTTTCTTACTGAAGTTTTCTTGTACTTTTCAAGATTTTGTAGTATCTTTGCAACTTGAAAAGATTGGTAATTATCAATACACACGTAACAAAACAATGAATGCGGAGAGAATAATAATAGCAGACAATCAGCCTCTGACCGCCCTCGCGGTTGAAACATTGGCAAAGAATGTCGTGGGAAGCACAGGAGTAGAGATACTCCATGCGGACAATAAACAAAAACTCGGCACGTTGCTGAAGGATAAGAAACGCACAGCAGTAATACTGGATTACACGTTGTTTGACTTTGAAAATAGCGAGAGTCTCGTGATAATGAGTGAGGCGTCGCCTATGGTGACGTGGCTGTTGCTTAGTGATGAGTTGACGCCAGACTTCCTGCGTTACGTGCTTTACGAAACGCAGCACATAGGAGTAGCATATAAGGATTTGCCTGTTGACATACTTTGCGAGGCATTGAAATACGTCTTACGTGGCGAAAGGTATATTGCGCAACACGCCACCGAGGTATTGTTGCAGACTGCTGTGGTACAGGAGAAACATAAGGATGACCTTACGCAGACTGAGCGTGAGGTGCTGAAGGCCATTGCTCAAGGTAAAACCACGAAGGAGATTGCAGCAGAGAGATTCTCAAGCATACACACAATAAACTCTCATCGAAAGAATATCTTCCGCAAACTGGGCGTTAACTGTGCCCACGATGCTATGAAGTATGCCTTTAGGGCAGGACTGGTCGATGAGTCTGAATTCTATATATAGGGTGGCAATTCTGGATAGTATAGGATAGAGAGTATATATTTATAAGGTGTAACGCCATGAAGATACTGATATTTGAAGAAGAGATATACATATTCCACCAACTCCGCCATTTATTGGAAGAAATGGGGGCAGGATATGATGTAGTAGGACCGATAACGTCAGTGGAACAAGGGCGTGACTACCTTTCTCTGCATCACGACATGGACATCATAGTGGCGGAGACGCAACTAAGCGATGGTCTTGTCTTTGATGCTTTAGCCTATGCTCCTGATGATGTACCAGTAGTGTTCATTTCTTCAGTTGAAGACTATGCTTACAGGGCCTTTTCGTTCTTCAGTTTGTCTTATCTGGTACGCCCATTCGATGATGACGCACTTGTGGAAGCAATGAACAAGGCGTGCCAGTTGCTCGCATTGCGTAACCTACCAGGTAGTAATAAGGGGAGAGCGGAGATGTATAACGCTCGTTGGCGCTACAGAGAACGATTCGTTGTGAAGGCATTTAACGGTGAGAGGATAATACTCCTGTCCACCGTACAGTATATAGTTTCTGAACACAAAACAACGTATCTCGTGCTGCTCGATGGTACATCATGCCCTATTGATATGTCGCTTGACGCGCTATCACGACAACTTGATCCGAATTTCTTTATGCGGGTAAACCGTAAGTATATCGTCCCAATAGAGCAGGTAGGAGGCATGGAACACATTGTCAACGGCAAAGCACTACTGAAACTCAAAACGACAGCAGGACCTGAAATCATCGTAAGTCGCACAAGGAAAGCCGTAGTGCGCAAATGGTTGGATAGGTAAGTGCGGTTCGTCACTAATAATAGACGTTTCAGAATTAATAAAAGTTAATGCAGAACTTGTCTTGTACTGTTTTAATAATTTTGCAACGATGCTAGCGATGAGAAATAACTCCGACAATTTCTCATAACACTATGTAAGAGCGAAATCAACAAAACAAATTAAAACAGAACATGATAGGCAAGTATTTAGATAAGGAAAACTTTACCTCTTACGAGGATTTTCTACAGAACTTTAAGGTTAATGTGCCTGAAAACTTTAACTTCGGCTATGACGTTATTGACGCCTATGCAGAGGAGGTGCCAGAGAAAGAGGCAATACTATGGGCAAACGACCGTGGTGAGAAGAAGCATATAACATACCGAGCATTAAAGAACACAACGGATCGATGTGCCGCTTTCCTTCAGGAGATTGGCATAGAGAGGGGCGACAGAGTAATGCTAATACTGAAACGACGCGTGGAGTGGTGGTACACCATGATAGCATTGCATAAGATTGGCGCTGTAGCAATTCCCGCAACACACATGCTTACTGAGCGTGACATTATATACCGTTGCCACATGGCTGGTATAAGCAGCATCGTAGCGTGTGGCGATCCCATTGTGCTTGAACACGTGCAGAAAGCAAGACGCTTCAGCCCTATGCTGCGAAACTGCATCTCTATCGGTCCTAACGTGCCCAATGGATGGTTTGACTATTGGCGTGGCATAGAGGAAGCGGAACCATTTGAGCGACCAGCGAGGAATAAGGTGACAGATAACTTCTTACTTTACTTTACCAGTGGCACTACGGGTGAGCCAAAGATGGTGATGCACGATTTCTCTTATCCGTTGGCGCACATCGTGACGGCAAAGTACTGGCATAACATACACGAGGGTTCTTTACACCTTACTCTGGCTGACACAGGCTGGGGAAAGGCTGTGTGGGGAAAGTTCTATGGGCAGATGCTGGCAGGCGGAACGGTTTTTGTCTATGACTACGAGGGACATTTCAAACCGTCAGAACTGTTGAGAGTGATGCAGGACTTTCATGTAACATCTTTCTGTGCTCCACCAACCATATATCGATACCTTGTTAGGGAGGACGTGAAAGCCTACGACCTGTCAGCCCTTGAGTGGTGTACTACGGCGGGCGAAGCACTAAATCCTGCCGTATTTGAACAATGGGAGAAACTTACGGGAGTAGCAATCTACGAGGCATACGGACAGACAGAGACCACACTTGTTGTGGGAACTTATCCATGGGTGAAACCCAAACCTGGCTCAATGGGAGTGCGTAACCCACAGTTTGACATTGATGTTGTTGACGAACACGGCATGTGGGTAAAGCCAATGGAACATGGCGAACTCGTGATACACGTGGAAAATAAGAAACCTCTCGGACTGTTTAAGGGATATTATCGCAACGATGAGATGACAGAGAAGCGTATTAAAAACGGTATGTACTACACGGGCGATATCGTATATTATGATGAAGACGGTTACCTGTGGTATGTATCGCGTGCTGATGACGTAATAAAGACATCGGGGTATCGGGTAGGACCATTTGAGGTAGAGTCAGCATTGATGACCCATCCTGCTGTGGTTGAGTGTGCCATAACGGCTGTTCCTGATGAGATACGTGGACAAATTATAAAGGCAAGCATCGTATTGACAGAAGAATATAAGACAAAGGCAGATGATGCTTTGAAGAAGGAATTGCAGGAACATGTAAAACATGTAACTGCACCATACAAGTATCCACGCATTGTAGAATTTGTGGATGAACTGCCAAAGACTATAAGCGGAAAGATAAGAAGGGTCGAGATAAGGGAGAAAGGAAAGAAATAAAGGGTCAAACCACTAAACCACCAAACCACTAAACGACAAAAATGCGTTACTTCATACACCTTTCATACGATGGTACACGTTACCATGGTTGGCAAATACAGCCTAACGGCATATCCGTGGAGGGCGAAATAGAACGTTGTCTCTCCATACTGCTACGTAAGCCTGTAGACATTATTGGAGCGGGGCGTACCGATGCTGGTGTGCATGCGCGCCACATGGTTGCACATTTCGATGCGGAGTTACCTGATTTTGTATGCAAGAATGGTTCAAACTCAACCTTAGAGTTCCGCCTTAACCGAATGTTGCCACCTGACATACATATTTACAAGGTAGAAAGCGTGGCTGATGACATGCACGCACGCTTCTCCGCAACAGCGCGAACATATCATTATTACGTTTCTACGGAGCGTTCACCGTTCTCACGTCAGTATGTATGGCAGACGCATTTCAACCTTGATTTCGACCGAATGAATGAGGCTGCAGCGTTGCTTTTGGAGTATAAAGACTTTGCATGCTTCTGTAAGAGTCATACAGACGTAAAGACCACTTTGTGTGATGTTATGGAAGCACGCTGGATTCCGATACCGAATGGTCAAGTATCGCCTGTAGCCCCCTTGTCGCTTGGTGACAAAGAGAAAGTGACAGAGTGGTATTTCCGTATAAAAGCCAACCGTTTTCTGCGCAATATGGTACGTGCTGTCGTTGGAACCTTAGTTGAAGTAGGGCGTCATCGCATGACCATAGAGGAGTTTCGCCAGGTTATTGAAGGCAAGAAACGCACGCAAGCGGGCGAGTCAATGCCTGGTAACGCTTTGTTCTTGGAGAAAATTGATTATGAATAATTCATGAAGAATAATAAAGTACACGAGAATTTATGTTTGTGTAGTTTTTTACATTTCCCAAATTTACCATTTTTACGAGGTAAATATAATATAACATTATCTATCAGGAAATCAAGATATTATAAACTTCACAAAGTTGTGAGTGCAAATCACCTCGCAATCGCTATCCTTTTACCTTGTAATTAGGGCTTAATAACACGGTGACTATGGCTTAATTGCAGTGCGATTAAGCCTTGTTTACTCTATTTCCCCAATTTACCATTTTCTTCTATTATCGCTTCTATATAACATGTATCATCCCTGCGTTACAGAGAACTTGCGATTGAGTCTGTCTAGTGTTCTACTTTCAGGCGAATCTGTAGCGCAGAGATGGAAATGTTATTTCCTGTTTTGCTCAGGGGAAGGCCCCTGTGGTGAACTTAATAGTTACATAAAGAATGAGAGTTACTGATATTAGTGAACACTAAGCGTATTTTACAAACAGCCCCAAGTAACTCTCATTCTTCAGTCTATATTCTAAGTAAGTATTCAAAATTATTTATATATATCAGTAAGTGAACATTTTTATTTCTGAAATTATATTTTATACCGTCTCTTTAGCGCATCTGCTTCCTCAGTTTTCTGTCACAATGATTAACATTAACCCCCTTCGGTTCCCCCGTTACCGGGGGACAGAAACCCTCAAACAGAGAAAACATCTGCATCCAAATAGGCTATATTAAATATAAAAATAATTTTGAACACTTACTTATATTCTACATTCTTTATTTCTTGGCAGGAAACGTTTGCTCTATTTTCTGTTCCCTATGTACCAGCCTTACCTCAATGCCAAACTTCCTACTTAGGTGTTCTGCTAGGTGCTGGGCAGAGTAAACGGAACGATGCTGACCGCCAGTACAACCGAAAGAAAACATCAATGAGGTAAATCCACGCTGTATGTAGCGTGCCACGTGGGCGTCTGCCAGTTTATAAACCGACTCCAGGAAAGTAAGAATCTCACCATCATCCTCAAGGAAACGTATTACAGGCTCGTCAAGTCCTGTTAATTTTTTGTATGGTTCGTAACGTCCTGGATTATGTGTACTGCGGCAATCGAACACGTATCCACCACCGTTGCCAGAGTCATCGGCTGGTATTCCCTTATGGAAAGAGAACGAGAACACCTTCACTACCAATGGTCCCTTGCCGTCATACTTAGAGAAAGTAGCCTTACCATCAGCAGGAACAGCCTTGTATGGGTTCGTATCAGTTGTACGGAAACCATCTTTACGCTCTGCAGGCATCTCCTGTTCAACTGCAAATTGTGGCATTTCCGTCAAGCGTTTCAGGACGTCCATGAGGTATGGGTAAGGAAAATCATTACGTTCTATCAGTTGGCGCACATTCTGGATGGCTGGTGGTATGCTCTGAATGAAGTGCGCTTTGCGTTCAAAATACCCTCTGAACCCATATGCTCCAAGTACCTGTAGCGTGCGGAACAAAACAAATAATTGCAGTCTTTCGTTGAAATATTTGAACGAAGGAACCTCTGTATAGAGTTTAAGTGCATCATAATACTCCTTAATCAGTTCCTCACGCAGTCCATCACTGTAATGCGCTGACGCCTGCCACAGGAAAGATGCAACATCATAATATACAGGCCCCTTTCTGCCTCCCTGAAAATCTATGAAGAAAGGATTGCCGTCATTGTCAAGCATTACGTTTCTTGCCTGAAAGTCACGGTACAGAAATCCCTCTGTTTTCGCAGTGTCATAATCATTATTTCCGCTCTCACTTGTTAAGTCTTTAGAGAGCAAACGAAAGTTAGCCTCAAGTTTCAGTTCATGAAAATCAAGTCCCGTAGCCTTGAGAAAACAATATTTAAAGTAATTAAGGTCAAACAGGACGCCCTCAGTATCAAACTCTGGTTGTGGATAACAAACGCTGAAATCCATACCTCTCGCACCGCGAATCTGTAGGTTTGGCAGTTGGCGAATAGTACGTTTCAGCAGTTCACGCTCCTTCAGAGTATAGCGTCCTCCAGCGTCACGCCCGCCCTTAATAGCGTCAAAGAGAGACAATGAACCAAGGTCTTCCTGAATATAACGCATCTCGTCCGCACTTTGTGCAATGATATGCGGAACTGGCAGTTTGCGTTTCTCGAAGTGACGTGCTATAGACAAGAACGCATGGTTTTCTTCCTTCGATGTTCCTTTACATCCTATCACGCTATTGCCTTCAGCATCCGTCATGCGGTAATAGTCCCTATTGCTCCCGGCGCCCGGCAGTTTCTCCATCTTGGCAGGCTCCGTGCCGTGCCATTCCTTATATAATTCCTTAAGTAGTTGCATAATATGGCTCCCTCCCACTCTGCCCCCCACCCTTCCCCCCACGAGGGAGGAAAAATGTGTGACGAGTGTTATAGGGCTATCGTTTGAGAGTTCTTATTTTGGTGTATGAGTAATATATAAGTATGTAAAAATGTTTCCAAGGTTATAGAACCACCCGAGGAAGAATTATTTACGTATCTCTTCCTCCCCTGTTGGGGGAGGTTTGGAGAGGGGCTGTGGGTGAGATTAGGAGGTGGGCTAACATTTCATAGTCTCCCAGTTTTCCATTAACCACGCATACAGCCTCCACCTTTGCTTTCAGACACAATTTTTCGTCAGACAGTCTGTAAATATCCTGTAGAAAGATATACCTTATACCCTCCTTCTTAACGTTAATTCGCACTGCGTATTCGTCACGACTCCTCAGTGGTGCCTTAAAACGCATTTCTATTCCCGAAACCACGCAGTCTACGCCTTGTTCGTGCAGTTCTGCAAAACTAATGCCTTTTGATAGCAAGAACTCATGGCGCGCATGCTCCGTATAATGTTGATAGTTGGCATTGTTAACAATACCCTGAAGGTCGCACTCATAGTCACGTACCTTGTCTTTATGTTCGTATATGTATGTCATGTAGTTTAGTCGTTTAGTCGTTTGGTTGTTTAGTCGTTTGGCTACCATCCAAAGGCTTTTTCATTATTCAACCACAACCCTTGTGCTCTCATTATCTGTTCAAGGATATCCCTTGCGCACCCCATGCCTCCGTCATAAGGACTTATGTATGTGCTTATATCTTTAATATCAGAGCAAGCATCCTTCGGACAACAAGGACATCCTACCTCATGCATCACTTCATAGTCGGGGATATCATCACCAATGTACAACACCTCATCCTTCTTTAGGTTATGCTCCGCCATATATCTACGTAACACCTCTATCTTAACTCCGCATGCCATGAAGATATCCTTCATGCCCAACTTAGAGTATCGCATCTGAATCGCATCATCCTTACCCCCCGTGATAATGGCGAGGCGTAGACCCTGCTTAATAGCCAACTGAATAGCGTACCCGTCCTTTATGTTTACGCTACGCATAGGGTTGCCCTCAGCACTCATCGGTATGGTGCTTGTGGATAGAACACCGTCAACATCAAATATGACAGTAGTTATTTTGCTTAAATCATAGTTAATCATTGGTTGTTTGGTTGTTTTTGTTGTTTGGTGGGTTTAGTCGTTAGCACAAAACCACTAATCCCCTAAAATGCAAAATTACAAAAAAAACATAGTCCCGCCAACTATTTGATAGGAAAAATGCAAACTCCACTTTACATAAAGACGGAAAAACGATTGTAAAACGAAAAATATGCGATAATGTTTAATGTAATTCCGAAAAACTTTGTACCTTTGCAAGTGGACTGCAAGGAAGCAGTATGTTAAAGAAGTACAATTTCTAAATAACAAAAACAATACAACAATGAAGATCAACGATTACAATTTCGCTGGCAAGAAAGCCATCGTACGCGTAGATTTCAACGTGCCTCTCAAGGACGGCAAAATTACTGACGACACTCGTATCAAGGGTGCTCTCCCAACTCTTAAACTCATACTTGAGAAGGGTGGTTCACTCATCATTATGTCACACATGGGTAAGCCAAAGGGTAAGGTAAAGCCAGAACTCTCACTCGGTCAGATTGTTGATGCAGTATCTGCTGCTCTCGGTACACCTGTAAAGTTTGCTCCTGACTGTCAGAAGGCAGACGCAGAGGCTGCTGCCCTCAAGCCAGGCGAGGTGCTCCTCCTTGAGAACCTGCGTTATTATCCTGAAGAGGAAGGCAAGCCTGTAGGCGTTGAGAAAGGTACTCCTGAGTACGACGAGGCAAAGAAGGCAATGAAGGCTTCACAGAAGGAGTTTGCAAAGAAACTTGCTTCTTACGCTGACTGCTGGGTAATGGATGCCTTCGGTACTGCACACCGTAAGCACGCTTCTACCGCTGTTATCGCTGATTACTTCGACGCAGACAACCGCATGCTCGGTCTCCTTATGGAGAAAGAGGTAGCAGCCGTTGACGCTGTACTTGGTAACATCAAGCGTCCATTCGTTGCTATCATGGGTGGTTCAAAGGTATCTTCTAAGATTGGTATCATTGAGAACCTCCTTGGCAAGGCTGATAAACTCATCCTTTGCGGTGGTATGACATATACTTTCTCTAAGGCTCACAACGGTGAGATTGGTGACTCTATCGTTGAGATGGACAAACTCGACGTTGCTCTCAACGTAGAGAAACTCGCTAAGGAGAAGGGCGTAGAACTCGTTATGGCTCCTGACGCTGTATGCTGCGACGGTCTCGACTTCGGTACAATGACCGTTAAGGAAGGTGCTAAGATTGAGGTTTATCCATCAGACGCCATCCCTGCTGGTATGGAAGGTCTCGATGCTGGACCAGAGGCTCAGAAGAAGTTTGCTGAGGCTATAAAGGGTGCTAAGACAATCCTTTGGAACGGTCCTGCAGGCGTGTTCGAGTGCGACGACTTCTGCGCTGGCTCACGTGCTATCGGCGACGCTATTGCTCAGGCTACAGCAGAGGGTGCATTCTCACTCATCGGTGGTGGTGACTCAGTTGCATGCTGCACCAAGTTCGGGCTCACCGACAAGGTATCTTACATCTCTACTGGTGGTGGTGCACTGCTCGAGGCTATCGAGGGCAAGGTACTCCCTGGTGTAGCAGCCGTTAAGGGCGAATAATCTTATCATAAGGTTATATATAATTGATTTTAATTTGTTAGGCATCCTTTGCATCATTGCAAGGGATGCTTTTTTGTGTAAGTGACGGTAAAAAAATAACTTGGTACAATTTATTTTTTCACCGTCACTAAATAAGATAGTTGAACCCAAAAGAATGTAATGTTTTCTGAGAAATCATGACATATTATTTTTTTACAAGCACATTATAAGTCATATTGAATTCATAATAAATTCCTTTATCCAGAATTTATGAATTATGCACAAATCAATATATGAGCCAACTTGAAAAAATGCCATCAAAACAGATGGGTACCCAAAATGCTTACAGTTTAAAACTAAAAACCATAAGAAGAACCCTTCTGTATGAATTTTATAGTAGGAAAGAACCTGTTTTATGATTCTTTTTGCTGTTCAACTTTCAGATTGATTGTGCTCAGATTTTTTCAAGTGGACTCATATATTAATGAAGGTTAAGCATATGTAGACTTACACAAAAAAAAATCAATCACCTCACGTTACACCAGTGTGGTTCAAACGTGAAGGGATTGATTTCTTACGTTTATTCAGCCTCCAAATATTTGTTTACGATAGCATTTGCATCGCTCACTGTTATTTCCCCATCTTCATTCACATCGGCTGCCTCTACATCTATGTCAGCACTGCTTGTACCCAAAAAGTTATTCACTACGGCATTAGCATCAGCCACTGTCACAAGACCATCACCATTGGCATCGCCCATAATCAACTTTCCTCTCATAAACTTGAAGGACACACTACCGTCATCATTGCGCGTAATGGCTGTGATGGGCTTGTTCATTGTACCTCTGTAAGCCTTGTAATCCGTCAGACTATTAACTGTAGGCTCAGCACTATCCAATGGGTATGGGTCACCTTCTAAGTCCTCCGACAGTTCGTTATAGTCCATGTAATTAGGGTCAGACTCAGGCAATGAACTTCTGTAACCACTGAGCAGTTTTCCGTCAGCGGGAAGAATAGTTATTCTTGGATGTCCTACAACATTATTAGGACAAGTCAAGTAACTAAAATAATTTTTCTCATAATCTATATGCGTAACAATCATACCACCTGCCGGTACACTTCTGTACCAACCTGTACTGCGGCTTGAGGGGATATTCTCGAGTATCCATGACTCATTGTTCAATGGGTCGCTGTCATTGACTATCCTTACCCCATTGCCACCGTCTTGTAACGGAAGTAGTGTTACATCCTGCCTAGTACTTAATATTGGCATCTTTTCTGTCCATCCCATTAACTCCCGCTCCCATGCAGAGTAAGGAATAGGGTCATAACCATTATTGAGGTTGGCACCATTATCCATTAAGTCCCATTCCTCCATAGACTGATTATCATATTTTGAGACATCATACACTCCTTTATCCGTAATCCATTGTTTGGTTGGATAAAAATCTGGGAGACCAAGACAGTGGCTAAACTCATGGACCATAACGCCAATACCACACTGCGGTACACGATCAAGTCTAAACATTGTCTCTACTCCAGGAAATCCAAAGAGTTCTTGATTGAACGCAAACCTCATTAAACGCTTACCATTATATCGCGTTGTCAATGCTGAGTTATATCCTGCTTTTGGCCAGAAATAATCGTTGTCGGCTCCCCAGTTTGCTCCATAACCAGCAAAATAGACATATACCAAGTCAACATATCCATCATCATTGCTGTCATATTTACTAAAGTCTACACCGTCTTTATACGCTGCAGCGCACGCATCAAGTAACAGTTCTGTTGAATTATCATCACCTTTACCATAATACTTGGCGTTCTTATCCAACTTGTACGGACCTACAACATCAAACTGCGGACGGAACTGTCCATTGCTACTATCGTCAAAATACTGCGCAACAGAACTGTAACTAGTAAACCTTTTACTTTTATTGTATTCGGTTCCATTAAAAAGTTTCTCCGTCTGTTCCTTAGTATATTCAAACTGATAATCTGGGAACTCTACCATTATTGTGAGAACACGAGGTGTTCCCTTATGCGGAAAAGGTCTATTGTCGTATATACCCTCTTCATCTATAGAGAGTCCTTTATCTATACGCGACTGCCTTGCCTTACTTGCAGCGATTATGTTTGCTGATTTTGCCCTTAAATTCTCCACCTCAAATGGGGCTGCTAGTCGGTAAGTGTCACCTTCCTGTACAACTATCTCTCCTTTTTCAGTAACAAGGAAATGCAGGCTTTCATCACCTACGAGTTTCACCGTTACCTGTTTTCCATCCTGTAGCGTTACCAGTCTTGGCAAACTTATTGCTCTTGACGCACTTGCTCCCAACGCTACTGTAGCAAAGAGGGAAAGTAAAACGGTCTTAAAGTAGTTTTTATTCATAACAATAAAGGGTCTATGGATAGTTTGTTTATTGGGCTGTTCTATAAATTACCACCGTTAAGTAAGTATTCAAAATTATTTATATATATCAGTAAGTGAACATTTTTATTTCTGAAATTATATTAAGTAACGTTGAAAAAATAACTTACGCAGTTTTTATCTCAGATTGCTGAGATATTTTGGGAATATGAAGATAGAGAACTCCGTGAAACGCCTGAGCCTAGCGAAGAATGCGAGCATCGTGACTGATGAATAGCCACAAAATAGCCAGCAAGATGAGATAAAAACTGCGTAAGAAAACATTTCTCTAACAATATAAAAATTGAATAAGTTATTTTTTTAACATTACTAAATATAGAAATAATTTTGAACACTTACTTATGTGAAAGTGAATTAGTATAATGACGTTTCGTCATCTTTCGGACTCTTATCAGTTCAAAGTGTAAATGCGTTCAGGCGAGTAGCACGCTACACTTCAATGGTATTTATACCCCCTTCGCTTCTCCCCCATTTGTCGGGGAAGAGCAACATCCGCTTACTTATACTTTGATCTCGAAAGATAATACAAACAAGTGCAAGGAAAGTTCACTTCCAAATTGCAGAGCTGTAGTTTATCTTATGCAAAAAAGCCTCGAAATATAACAAAGGTAATTTACAGAACCACCCTATAAAGTAAATATGAGTCAACTTGAAAAAGTGCCATCAAAACAGAGGGGGTACCTCAAAATGCTTAAAGTTTAAAACTAAAAAGCATTTAAAAGGCTCTTCTGTATGAATTTTATAGCACGAAAGAAGCCTTTTTAGGCTGTTCCTTGCAGTTCAACTTTCAGATTGATAGTGCTCTGACTTTTTCAAGTGGACTCAGATATGTATAAACAGACAGGGCGGTAACCTGAATCATCTATTTCCTTGCTGTAAATGATACAAGCATCCGCCCTGTTCTTATTTTTTAATAACCAGCCTTAAAGCCGTCACGCTCCATCTCAAGTGAAGCCCAGATGAATGGACCAATGCCCTTGGCATCATTGTCACGTATTGGCTCTGACATGTAATAGTCGAAAGAACCGTCACGGTTAGGACTCTTCTGCGGACCAAGCCCGCTCACTGCGCAGCAGCGAGTGAGTGATATTGTCTTGTCATCATTAACCTTTATAAAGTTATTAATGATACCATTATACGCCTTTACGCCCATAGCCTTGAAATCTATTTTGTCAGCGCCAGCGGCCTTAGCAGCCTCACAGAGTGGATATTGCTTTACTCCAGCCGCCCAATTGTCGTTGGTAGGAAGATAACCAAGGCGAGCCCCTTTCAGAAGGCAGTAGGCAAACATGCTTGATGCCGTTGCCTCAAGATAGTTACGGTCATCCTTTACGTCCATAACATCATACCACAGACCAGTCTTCTTATCTTGATACTTTACGACAGCCGTCATTGCCTGTTGCAACATCTCTATCACCTCGCCACGTCTAGCATAGTTCTCAGGCAGTGCATCGAGTATCTCTACCATTGCCATAGTAAACCATCCCATTGCTCTTGCCCATGTATGTTGTGAGAGACCAGTCTCCTTGTCAGCCCAAAACATGGTGTGTGTCTCATCCCACGCGTGTTTCCACAGTCCCGTCTTGGCGTCATAGGTACGCTTAAAGGTCTTGCTTATTTGGTCTACAGCATCATCATAGTACTTTGTTGCTTTCTTTGCGCCACGCAGTTCCTCAGCCCCGAGAGTATAGAAAGGCAGTCCCATGAAGATACCATCAAGCCATACCTGGTTAGCATAGATAGCCTTGTGCCACCATACTCCCTCTTTCGTACGTGGTTGATTCTCCAACTGCTTGAAGAGTGTCTGCAAAGCAATATCAGATCCCTTATGAGGGAAGAGTCGATTACTGCGCAGTATGAAGCGCGCTGTACGCACATTGTCAAGGTTAAAGTCCTCGTACTTATAGCCTGTGATAGCCCCCTGTTCAGTTATCATCTTCTCAGGATATGATGTAACATAATCCTTGAAGATAGGATTGAGATACGCTTGATAAGCATCCATGATGCCCTCCAACTCAATTCCCATAACATAACTCCACTTTCCGTTAGGTCTTTTCTTTGGGTCTGTAAAGTCAAGATAGTATGACTGTGGCACTCTCTGCATTTCACTCCAAGCTATCCACTCGGAGTAATGCTCAAAAGGGGGCTGTGAAAGCACCAATTCCCCATTGATGCGGAGTCCATCGAAGTTGATATTATGACTTTTACCTGTGCGACGTACTTTCTCGTCTGTTACGCCATTGAATGTACAGTTCTTTATATTAATGTCGTAGATATTATCAGCATCATCAAGCCCATTGAGCAGCACGCCATATTTTGACTTCTGGCAGGTCACATTCTCCATATAAACGTTGTGTACCGTTGGTATAAAACCACGCTTTGCACGCTCCTTTGGCTCGTAAACAAGATTGATACGCAGCACTGCCTCACGACACTGACCTACCTCTACGTTACGCATACATATATTCTCAGTCACACCACCACGGCATGTATTTGTCTTTATGCGCAGCACACGATCAAGGTTTGGAGAGTCCATCTTACAGTCATGAGCAAAGACATTCTTCACGCCTGCGCTTATCTCTGAACCTATAACCACGCCACCATGACCATCTGCCATGGTACATCCACGTACGATGATGTTCTGAGAAGGTGCTGGTGTACGTCGACCATCAGCATTACGTCCACTCTTTATGGCGATACAGTCATCTCCAGTCTTGAAATAACAGTTCTCAATGAGTACATCTTCACATGACTCTGGGTCGCATCCATCTCCGTTAGGACCATCGTTTATAATCTTAACCCAGCGAACAGTAATGTTCTTTGAAAGTGTAGGGTGTATTACCCAGAATGGTGAACGTAACATTGTAACATCCTCTATGAGTACATTCTTACATTCATAGAAGTTAACAAGTTGCGGACGCATTCCGTGTCCCTTACCGAACACGCGCTCTTCTGTAGGCACTCCATTATCAGACATCTGCAACAGTGTGTTACGATTAGAAAGCACATTGCCCTGTTCGTCCTTACCGAAGCGGTCGTCACCAAACCAAGGCATTGACTGTGCCTGAGGTGTCTTGCCTTCCACGAAGCCATATTTCTTGGCTCCACACCACTGCCACCAGGTATCATTCTCGCCTGCACCGTCAAGAGTTCCCTCACCACTGATAGCGATATTCTCCGCCTGATAAGCATAGACACAAGGAGAATAGTTCATAATATCAAGACCTTCCCAACGTGTTTTAACCAATGGGTAAAGGTCTGGGTTATATGCAAAAAGTACTACGGCCCCTTTTTCCAAACGTAGATTAACGTTTGACTGCATTCTTATTGCACCTGTGTTCCATGTTCCGGCAGGTACAACGACAGTACCGCCACCGTTCTTTGAACATGCAGCAATGGCAGCATTAATAGCCTTTTGGTTCTTAGCAGCATCATTCTTTACCGATGCTCCATACTTAGTAATAGGGTAATTCTTAGCCTTAAACGTAGGTGCTACAATGCGGCTCTCTATCTGTTTGTATAAAGCCTCATCCCACCCCTGTGCCTTCACTGACATTACCGCTATCAAAGCAAGCAATAGACTGATAATTTTCTTCATAGAGATAATAGATAGTTAGTTGGTAATTATATAGAGCAGTTCATTAACCACCACCCTATAATAAAAAATTCCCCATCATCCGCATGCTGGTAGCACACTGACGATGGGGTTATACTTTTCATTAATTTTATTCTTCAGCAGGCTTCATGTTAGTGTAAACAGTCTGCACATCGTCAAATTCCTCAAGTTTTTCTACCATCTTGTCGATTGTAGCGCGCTGCTCATCATCAACGTCCTTGAGGTCGTTAGGTATGTAAGTAAATTCTCCACCAATTTCCTCGAAGCCCTTGTCCTCAAGGAAGTGCTGTATCTGTGCGTATGACTTAGGATCACCGTAGATAGAGATTGTTGTCTCGTCCTTATCCTCATCATAGTTCTCATCGAACTCATCGTCAACGTTAAGGTCTATAAGTTCAAGTATGAGATCATCCATGTCGATATCATCTTTCTTCTTGAATGTGAACACACACTTGTGGTCGAAGAGGAAAGAAAGAGAACCAGTTGTACCGAGGTTACCAGAGAATTTATTGAATACAGAACGAACATCAGCCACGGTACGTGTTGTATTATCAGTAAGGGTATCAACAAACACAGCGATACCGTGAGGGCCATATCCCTCGTATGTTACTTCCTTATAATCAGACTGGTCCTTGCCGAGTGCGTTCTTAATAGCACGCTCAATGTTATCCTTCGGCATATTCTCACGCTTACATGTAGCGATAATAGAACGCAGTGTAGGGTTGGTCTCAGGATCTGGACCGCCAGCCTTTACGGCGATGGCAATCTGCTTGCCAAGGCGTGTAAATGTCTTTGCCATGTGGCCCCAACGCTTCAGTTTGGTGGCTTTACGATATTCAAATGCTCTACCCATTGGTTTATTATATTTTTATATTGTTGTTTATTAGTTTTTAAAATGTATTCTCTACTTAGTTTCTCTTAAGTATTCTCCACGCCAACATGGTGTGGAGAATATTCCTTATTTATGCTATAGTTTTAACTTATGCAACAGTATTATCTAAGTTCTGCATTTAATTGCTTTTTGAGATTTGCTATGAGTTTGTTCATGATAGCGTCAATCTGTTTATCACCCATAGTCTTCTCAGTATCCTGTAGAATAAAGTTTACAGCATATGACTTCTTGCCCTCAGGCAGTTTGTCTCCTTCATATACATCAAACAGTTCTACCTTCTTCAGATGTTTC
Source organism: uncultured Prevotella sp. (assembly GCA_934272845.1). Lineage (GTDB taxonomy): Bacteria > Bacteroidota > Bacteroidia > Bacteroidales > Bacteroidaceae > Prevotella. Next base: position 54,850 of record CAKQSF010000002.1, on the reverse strand, counting down.
TTCTCAGTCTGGCGTGCTATTCGCTCAACCTCAGCAAACTCGACGTTCTTATCGAGCAGTAATGCGAGGTCACGACTTACAGCAGGGTACTTAGGTACTTCTGTAAAGTTCACCTCAGCCTTCTTCACTGCATTTGTTACCTGTGTCCAGTTAACATCAGCAAAGAACACCTCATGATCAATGTCCGCTTGTTTCTGTATCTTCTTGCTAACGATACCCATCTCTACGAATACCTTTCCGCCACGGTTCTTCAATGTTATACCAGCCGCAAAGATATCATTCTGTGATTTCTCCGCAACAAGCATGCCTTGTGGCATTCCTATACGGCGAAGTATATTGTCTACGTGAGCGCGCAACTCATAGAACGTTGTATTCTCATCAGGATGTATCCATGATCCCTCTACGCGTTTACCTGTAAGCCACAGACCGAGATGTGCTTCTTCCGTATATGCCTTCATTGGGTTTTCATCATCACGCTTGGCGTTATCATGGTGATAACAGTTACCAAACTCGAAGAATCGCAGGTTCGACATGCGACGGTTAGCATTACGCATAATGCTCTCAAGACCACCGAAGAGCAGAGTCTGACGCATCACGTTAAGGTCTGAAGACAAAGGATTTACTATGGTAACAAGTTTGTCCGCAGGATAAGACTCCAAATCCTTATAGTATGCACCCTTTGTAAGTGAGTTATTAAGGATTTCATTAAATCCTGCACCAACAAGTTGTTCCGCAACAAGGTTCATGAGTTTATGGCGCTGATCTTCAAATCCTTTCACAACGAGTGATGACTTCAACTGCGTAGGTATCTCTACATTGTTGTAACCGTAGATACGAAGAATATCCTCAACCACATCACATGGACGCTGTACATCCACACGATATGCAGGAACAGTAATATCAACCCCCTTCTCGTCTTCTGCGTTAATAACGATTTCGAGTGAATTCAATATACTCTTAATGGTATCGTTACCAATCTTCTTGCCTATTAGTCTGTCTACATACTCGTAATCCAAGCGCATTGTTGGATTCTCTATCGGATTAGGATATACATCCTTAATCTCCATGCTTACCTTTGCTCCAGCCAATTCCTTACAGAGGATAGCAGCCTGCTTCAGTGCATAAATAGTTCCATTAGGATCTATGCCACGTTCAAAGCGGAAGGAAGCATCAGTTGAAAGACCGTGGCGACGTGCAGACTTACGAATCCATGTAGGATGGAAATACGCAGATTCTAACACAACGTTCTTTGTATTCTCGTATGTTCCTGAGCCTTTACCACCGAATACTCCAGCAATACACATTGGCTCTTCTGTATTACAGATAGCGAGATCGTGCTCACCAAGGATATGTTCTTCCCCATCGAGAGTAACGAACTTTTTGCCTTCGTTTTGGTCTTTTACTATTATCTTATGGCCAGTTATCATGTCTGCATCGAAACAGTGCAGTGGCTGTCCGTAAGCCATCATGATATAGTTTGTTATATCAACGATATTGTTGATAGGACGCAATCCGATAATATTAAGTTTATTCTTCAGCCATTCTGGAGATTCCTTAACCTCACATCCAGTAACGCTTACGCAAGCATAGCGACGACAAGCCTCTGTATTTTCAATCTCTACGTCTACAGGAAGGTCATTATTATCTACAGCGAACGCATCGCATGATGGACGGTGTAAACTTGTCTTATAACCATTCTGCACGAGCCATGCGTAAAGGTCACGGGCAACACCATAATGTGACAGAGCATCAGCACGGTTAGCGGTGATATCAATCTCTATGAGCCAGTCGCTCTCTACGTTATAATATTCAGCAGCAGGTGTTCCTACCACAGCATCCTCAGGAAGGACTATAATTCCAGAGTGATCGTTACCTATTCCTATTTCGTCCTCAGCACAAATCATGCCGTTAGACTGCACACCACGTAGTTTTGATTTTTTGATAACAAATTCTTTGTCACCATCATAGAGCACGCATCCGAGGTCAGCAACAATAACCTTCTGACCAGCAGCAACGTTAGGCGCACCACAAACTATTTGTGATGGTTCTTCCTTGCCCAAATCCACTGTGCATACATGCATATGGTCTGAGTCTGGATGTGGTTCGCAGGTAAGCACCTTACCTACATAAAGCCCTTTCAGACCACCCTTTATGGCCTGCACTTCTTCAAGAGCGTCAACCTCAAGACCTGTGCTTGTAAGTGCTGCGCACACTTCCTCTGCTGTCAAATCGAAGTCTACATACTCCTTGAGCCATTTGTATGAAATATTCATCTGTATATGTTTGTTTATAGATTTTCTTTTGTATGCCGTACACATTATATAATAACGCAGGCATATAACGGTTGCAAAGTTAATAAATTTTAGTTGATTGAGCAAGAATATGTTACCTTTTTTTCGCAACTCTGTTGCAATACAATTACACTACAACTCACAAAACACACAATAACACAATTCTTATCACAACACAAAGGACACATAAAAATTCATAAACAAATGTCATGTTTGGATACATCTTCGTCCTAGATTTACATGTGCATAGCATATAAAAAAAACGAAACTCTCACATTTCACAATGTAAGAGTTCCAATCTCAATAGGTATTAGCTTTCCTTAAGGTAAAAAGATTGTATTCAGGATAACGGTTGCAAAGTTACAACATTTTGTTGATTGATGCAAACATTTAGTCAACTATTTTTAAGAAAAACTCATTTTTCTTTTCTTTTTTAATTGATTTACGTCATTTTTTGATGTAATTGTGCTTTGCATCACTTTTGCGATTGTTTCCTTTTTACTTTTTACCACTATATTTCTTTATAAAGAAGAGTATGGCAACGATTACCAATATTATAAGTATTCCATACTTTATGTACGCAGAATACTCATCTACCTTGGCGTTTAGTTGGTCATATGGCACCACGGAGTGCAAATAATAACCTATCGCAGCCAATATACTGTTCCACACTCCCGCACCTATTGTGGTGTAAAGCAGGAAGTGCCAGAAGTTCATCTTTGCTAGTCCGGCTGGCACAGAGATAAGTTGTCGTATTACTGGTACCAGTCGTCCAGTCAGCGTTGCCACCGCCCCATGATCATCAAAGTACTTCTCTGCCTTCTCTATCTTCTTCTGATTAAGCATACATAACTTTCCCCAACGACTGTTGGCAAAACTATATATTATAGGTCTGCCAAGATAATAAGCCGCTGCATAGTTTATTACTGCTCCGCAATCTGCACCGAGCGTGGCTATAAGTATAACCATCCAGATATTTAGTAATCCCGCAGCAGCCTGATACGCTGCTGGTGGCACAAATATTTCAGACGGCACTGGTATCACAGTACTCTCGAGAAGCATGCCCCAGAACACTGTGTTATAGCCGAAATTTGATAATAATTCCTCTAACATTATTTCTTATTGTTTGGTCGTTTGGTTGTTTTTTCGTTTTTGTGGGTTGGCCGTTTGGTGGTCGGCCGTTTAGTCGTTTGGGGTGTTTACTCGTTTTGTGTCCCCTCCCCCATCCTTTTCTTCTCTATTTCAAGATACTGGCTTGGCTCCGTACCAAGTGGGAAGTAGTCTCCAAGTACGCTCGAAGCCTCTAAAGGCATTATCTTTACAGCATATTCAAGGTAATGCAAGTACTCTTCACGTTTGTTCAACGCACGGCATGCGCCAGCAAGAAAGGCGAGAGAACGAGGCGGAACATTCTCATAGCCATCGCCTCCATCTAATTCTACAACGTCCTTCAGCAAGTTATAAGCATACGGCACAGATCCTGTCTCATAACATATTATGCCTATACGTGCTACTACTTTAGAGTCATAATCTGTCTTTGTCACCGCCTTGTTGAAGTGCGCCACGGCTCTTTGCAGGTCCATTACCTCCATGCATATAGATCCCCTCATTATCTCTATTTCTTCTTCAGGCATTCCTAACTTCTGCATGTATTCGCAACACTGCTCTGCCAGTCCCATATCTGCCACCTTTGCTGCAATAGTTGCACACGTGCGCAATGCTTCTGCCTGCTGAAATGGTGGAAATCTTTCTATATTTTGAAATACCTTCTTGGCATGTGCATATGCTCCGTCATTATCCTTACGGCAGAACTTGGTAGTAGCGAGCAACAAGTCTGCGCCCACCTCGTCTGGTGCGAGTTCTGCATAGCGTTCAAAACTCTGTTCGGCTTCTTCCAGTCTGTTCATCGCATAGAGGCTATTGCCACGCGTGAGATATGGATACGCATCCCTTGGAGCGATTGCCATAGCATACTCCGCACTCTGCAGTGCGTCTTGATAACGCGCTAACTGGTATTGCACATCACTTAGCATAAGCCATACAGTCACATTAAATGAGTCTACGTCTATCTGCTTATTCATTGAATCCACAGCCTCTTCTAACCTGCCGCTGGCTATATATATTCTTGACCAAGTGTCATAATACTCAAATGCTAAATCGTCTTCTGGTACACGTGCTTTCTTTAACCAGCGTTCTGACAATTCGAAATAGAAATGGTCACAGTACATCATTGCCACGTCGAGCGCAAAGTCGGGTTCTTCGTCTGCATCCTCATCACTATCGTCTTCATCATCTACGCCCCCTGCGTTGTTTCTACTATCAATAAACTGGGCGTATTTCTCCTGCAGATACTCATCTGTTGCACGCGCATCACCTTCGCTAAGCATTATCTCTGCCTTTACATACACGCTATCTATGCTTTCCTCTTCCTCATGCAGGTCTGCCATGATAGTCTTAGCCCTATCCACATCTTGATAGTCTATCAATGCCATCCTTGCACAGAACAACAGCGGTGCCGCCTCTTCTGGATAGAGTTTACGGCAATATAAAGCAGCATTCTCTGCTTTTTCTAACTCTCCGTTCTTATGATAATACTCTGCAATATCAATAAGGTCGTCACAATCAAAATACGCCAACCCACCAGAGTTAGCACTACTTTCGTAGTTTTCAAGGAGTTCCTTGAACTCTGGTGAATTGGTGTACTTATTAAAATCGTTCGATGACATAAGCCTATCTTCTAGTAATGTTAAAAAAATAACTTATTCAATTTTTATATTTGTTAGAGTAATGTTTTCTTACGCAGTTTTTATCTCAGCAATCTGAGATAAAAACTGCGTAAGTTATTTTTTCAACATTACTTAGTAACTTATTTCTTCCAGTTGTCTTTCAGACCTACTGTGCGGTTGTAAACAGGCTTCTCTGCCGTTGTGTCAGGGTCTGGCATAAAGTAACCTATACGCTGGAACTGCAAGTAGTCTCCAGGTTTCTTGTCTGCCGCCCACTCTTCTATGTAGCAGTTGGTCAGCACTTTCAGCGAATCTGGGTTCATCATGCGCTTCATTGCCTCAAGGTCTGACAGGCCTTCTTCTTTTACCAATCGGGCTTTCTCGTCACGTGGATTCTCTACCATCCACAGTCTGTCGTAAAGACGCACCTCACACTGGCGACAGTGGTTTACGCTTACCCAGTGCAGTGTCTTACCCTTTATCTTACGGTCAGCACCTGGCATACCGCTCTTTGTCTCAGGGTCGTACTCTGCATATACCTCTACGATGTTGCCGTCAGCATCTTTCTTGCAGAAGTTTTCTTCTGGACACTTGATGATATAACCGTTCTTCAGGCGTACCTCCTTACCTGGGCCAAGGCGGAAGAACTTCTTAGGAGCATCTTCCATGAAGTCGTCACGCTCTATCCACAGTTCACGTGAGAAGGTTATCTCGTGCGTTCCGCTGTTAGGGTCTTCTGGATTGTTGATGGCAGTCATCTGCTCAGTCTTGCCTTCCGGATAGTTCGTGATAACGAGTTTCAATGGGTTGAGCACCGCAGCCACACGGTCTGCTCTTGTGTTAAGGTCTTCACGAACCGAACTCTCGAGCAGGGCTATCTCGTTAAGTGCGTCGAACGTGGTATAACCTATCTTCTTTATGAAGTTGTTTATTGATTCTGGAGAATATCCATGACGACGGAATCCGCATATTGTTGGCATACGTGGGTCGTCCCATCCGCTTACGAGTCCTTCCTTCACAAGCAACAGCAGGTTACGCTTTGACATCAGTGTATAAGAGAGGTTCAACTTATTGAACTCTGTCTGGCGTGGACGGTTGTCGTCCATATTGTCTGCTTCGCCCTTTGTTTCCTTCAACCAGTCGATGAAGAGGTCGTACAATGGACGGTGTACCACAAACTCCAATGTGCAGAGAGAGTGCGTCACGCCCTCAAAATAGTCTGACTGTCCGTGTGTAAAGTCATACATTGGGTATGCGTTCCACTTGTTGCCTGTACGGTAATGTGGTATGTTCATCACACGGTACATGATTGGGTCGCGGAAGTGCATATTAGGGTTAGCCATGTCTATCTTGGCTCTCAGCACCATCTTTCCTGGCTCCATGCGTCCAGAGTTCATCTCCTCAAAGAGACGGAGGTTCTCCTCTACTGGTCTGTCACGGTAAGGTGAGTTCTGTCCTGGCGTTGTTGGCGTACCTTTCTGCTCTGCTATCTGCTCTGCTGTCTGTTCGTCAACGTATGCCTTGCCTTGCTTGATGAGTGCCACGGCAAAGTCCCACAACTGCTGAAAGTAGTCTGAGGCATAGCATATCTTGCCCCATTTATAGCCCAGCCATTGTATATCTTTCTTGATAGCCTCAACGTACTCATCATCCTCTTTCTGCGGGTTGGTATCGTCAAAACGCAGGTTACATACGCCACCGTATTTCTGTGCCACACCGAAGTCCATCGCTATAGCCTTAGCATGACCTATGTGCAGATAGCCATTAGGCTCTGGTGGGAAACGTGTCTGTACACGTCCTCCGTTTTTGCCTGCCGCAAGGTCGGCCTCAATCTTCTGTTCTATGAAGTTTAGTGACTTCTTTTCATCTGTCGATGTCGTCATTTCTGGTTTCTGCATATTATTTTTCCTTTCTTTATTTTTGTGTACAAAGTTAATGTTTTTTTCTGAAATAAGCCTACCAATACACCTATTATTTCACTCTATCGTGACAATTATATATTTTTAATTACTTTTCTTGGCTTATTTGGTGGCTTTTCGTTACCTTTGCACCTACATGAAGAAGAGTAAGATTATAATAACTTGCGCAGTGGCAATCATACTTATTGCCATTGTCACGACATTGTCTGTGCGCAGTTGCGGGACGGCTTCTGATTCTCTACATCAAGACACCGTGCGCATAGACACCATCGCTCTCATGCTTAACCGCATGCAGAGTTGCTCACGTCTGCATACTGCCGAGGTGAAGGTGCACAAGATTATAACGCATGATGACGCTATGAAACTCTCGGGCACGGTGCTGGGCAAACAGATTTCGCTTAATGTTCCTGCTGGTAAACGTAAGGTTGCTATTCCGCTTTACGCTACCATCAAGGCGAGCATTGACCTCACCAGGCTCTCTAATGAGGCCTTTCAGCGCTACGGTGACAAGATTGAGGTTTTCTTGCCTCAGCCTGACATCGTAATAACCGAGACACACATTGACCACGATGGCATTAAGCAGTACGTGGCTCTGACACGCAGTCGCTTCTCTGACGAGGAACTGCAGTCTTACGAAAAGCAGGGACGTGCGGCTATAGAGCGTGACATTCCTGCAATGAACCTGATTGCCTTGTCGCGAGAAAGTGCTGCACGACAACTCATTCCTATCATTGAGGCTATGGGATTTAAGGAACAAGATATTACTATTTCATTCAGAGACGATGGCAAACATAATACGATTATTAGAAAGACTGAATAACGGCATGAACCGCTTCACCCTCACCGCGGTGGGCATTGTTATCATTGCTGCTATTGGTGCTGTCACCTGGTTGCTTCATTCTGCCAAAGACGATACGCTTTCTTTTGGTACTGACGACACCATTGACTGTACTCCTACTATTATAGAACACGTCAAGGCTATCGGGCAATGGGAGTTTCTCGCCATTAATGACGAAGAAATTGTTGACACCATGCGCACAGGTTTTTTCTCTGACGATGAGTTGGTACGCATATACTACGGCACTCTGCGCATCGGCATCGACTTCCGCGACTGTTCTGAGGATTGGATTAAGACTGAAGGCGACACCATATACATGACCTTACCTGACGTTAAGTTGCTTGACTACAACTTTATCGACGAGGCACGGACGCGCTCTTTCTTTGAGACTGGCAAATGGAGCAACGCTGACCGCAAGGCTATGTACGAGAAGGCGCGACAGACTATGCTCAAGCGTTGCCTTACGGAGGAAACGCTCAACAACGCTCGACGTAACGCTAAAGAACAGATTTTGCGCACGCTGCAACCTATTGCTGAGCCTAAAGTTATCGTTATAAAAAATGATTACGATTCGTAAGCAAAACACGTGTTTTTACTTACATTTTTTGTCAGCATCTCACTTCATCGCAATTTGGGCCTGATTACCTTGTAATTTGGGCTTAATTACACTGTAAACACTATCTGATTACAAAGTGATTTGGTTGCTTTCAGATTGTAAGTTGGGTTAAATTAAAAATCAAGAATTGTGATTACCACAGATTGGTTTTCTAACGCTTTGGATGATTGGTTTCACAACTAAACCACCAAACGACTAAACCACTGTAGCGGTAATACAGTAACTTTGTTCTACTCCGCTAGGAGTAAAATACGGTAGCCAGCCATGTTAATGGCTGGTATGTCAAGTGAGTTGGCAGGCACGCCTTTAGGTGTGCAACAAATAGTTTATACCGCACCTAAAGGCGCGGTTAATGCTGGGAATAACCATAATACCAGCCATTGGCATGGCTGGCTACCATATATAGCCCCTAATGGGGCAATTATCCTATACTAACAATTGCTAAATGGTTACAAACAACCAAACCACCAAACAACTAAACGACTAAACGACTAAGTTCCATGAAACATTTATTTCTTACTCTTTCACTCATTTTCTCTGTTGCCTTGGCTTATGCTGGCGACAAAAGTTCTGGGCTACACATCTCCATCTTGGGCGACAGTTACTCTACATATGAGGGGTATCTCACGCCAGACACTAACGCTATTTGGTATTTTCGTCCAGAGAACAAGGAACTGCACAAGGGCAACGATGTGCGTACCGTAGAACAAACTTGGTGGCATCAGGTTATAAAGAATGTAAACGGCACTCTGGAGCGTAACAATTCTTTCTCTGGTTCTACTATTTGTTACACGGGATATAAGGACAAGAATGGGGTGCACCAGGATTACTCCGACCGCGCCTTCATCACTCGTAGCAACAAACTTGGTGAACCTGACCTTATTCTCGTGTGTGGTGCTACTAACGACAGTTGGGCTGGAGCACCCGTGGGCGAATATGTTTACGGCAACTGGACTAAACAAGAACTTTATTCTTTCCGCCCGGCTATGGCAAAACTGTTGCATGACCTTAAGGCGAACTACCCCACCGCTCGCATCGTCTTCATACTGAACAGCGAACTGCGCCAGGACATTAACGAGTCTGTACACACCATCTGCAAGCATTATGGCATCTCATGTCTTGACCTAAAGGACATCAACAAGCAGCAGGGACATCCTTCTGTTGCTGGCATGAAGGCGTTTGCAGAACAGGTAACGATGTTCCTGAAGGGATGCTTTTAAAAAACACTCTATCACGAGGATTTGGCTGGAAGCCAATACTATGAGTAACCATGGGCACAGCCCATGGATATTAACTACGAACATAGTTCGCTGCTTGGAAGGCAGTACATAACCTGTTACATAAAAACACACATCATTTTATAATTATAACCAAAAACTAACTAAACTAATGCAAACAAAAACGTTTTTACTCTCTCTGCTCTGTGCCGCAGCGTCTCTCTACGCCTCGGCTGCTAAGCAGAAAGAAGCGCAGTACGTGGAACACAACGTGACTGCACCATTCCAGATGGAAGCCATCAAGGAATATGTCTTTCCTGCTAAATCATTCGTCATCACTAAATATGGTGCAAAGGCTGGCGGTGAGTATAGCAACACAAAGGCTATAGACAAAGCCATTAAGGCGTGTAACAAGGCTGGTGGCGGCACAGTGGTGGTGCCTAAGGGCGAATGGCTCACTGGGCCTATTCACTTTATGAGCAACGTGAACCTGCACCTTGAAGAGGGAGCAGTACTTGTTTTCTCTGACAACTATAAGGACTATCTGCCTGCCGTGCAGACTTCATGGGAGGGACTGGAGTGTTTTAACTACTCGCCACTCGTCTATGCTTTCAACTGCGAGAACATCGCTATTACGGGTAAAGGTAAGTTACAGCCACGCATTAAGGGGTGGTCACCGTGGTTCAAACGTCCCAAGGAGCACCTTGAGGCTTCTAAGCAACTCTACACTTGGGGCTCTACCGACGTGCCTGTTGAGCAAAGACAGATGGCGGTGGGACAGAACAATATGCGTCCGCACCTTATTCACTTCAACAGATGCCGTAATGTGTTGCTCGACAACTTTAGCATCAACGGCTCTCCGTTCTGGACTATCCACCTCTTTCTCTGCGATGGTGGCATAGCACGCAACCTGAAGGTGTATGCTCATAACCATAACAATGACGGCATTGACCTCGAAATGACTAAGAATGTGCTGATAGAGAACTGTCAGTTTGACCAGGGCGATGACGCTATCGTTATCAAGTCGGGACGAAACCGCGACGCATGGCGCATTAACCAGCCAACGGAGAACGTGGTGGTACGCAACTGTAAGGTTGTTAAAGGGCATTGTTTCCTGGGCATCGGCAGCGAGATGAGTGGTGGCGTGCGTAATATCTACATGGAGAATTGTGAGGCTACAGATAGTGTTTTCCGTATGATGTACCTGAAGACAAATCATCGCCGCGGTGGTTTCATACACCATATTTACATGAAGAACTGTAAGGGTACGTGCGCTGGACGTATGTTTGAGATTGATACGGACGTGCTGTACCAATGGAAGACGCTCGTGCCTACATACGAAACTCGCATCACAGACATTCATGACATATATATGGAGGACTGCGAACTGAAGCGCACCGATGCTATTTACGAGATTAAGGGTGACGCACGACTGCCGATACATGACATCTTCTTGAACAACCTTAAAGTGGGACTTGTATATAAATTCATTAACAAGAGTAGCAACTGCTTTAACGTTAGGAGCAAGAACGTGACATACGATAAAACTGCTTTTTAAACGAACATTATTAATACACTATGTAACGCCCAGATTCCAATACGGAGTTTGGGCGTTATGTAATATTGAAAAATAACTTACGCAGTTTTTACCTCAGATTGCTGAGATATTTTGGGGATATGAAGATGGAGCGATGCGAGCATCGTGACTGATGAATAGCCACAAAATAGCCAGCAAGATGAGATAAAAAATGCGCAAGAAAACATTACTTTAACATTATAAAAATTGAATAAGTTATTTTTTTAATATTACTATATTTTGCTTTTAGACTTCTTAACTTAAGAATTGTTTTCATTTCGTTGTTTTATTAAGAAAACATATTACCTTTGCAACTGCTATGTGGTATAAGTTATTTTTTTACCATCACTAAAACACTGCATACCCATAAAAACTATTTAAGATAATGCGTAATCTTAAAAAGAGGAGAATAAGGCTTGCATGGCTGCTGATGTTGGTGTACCTACCAATGATGCTCGCCGTTACCTTCCACCACCACACGGAGGAGGAAGGAAACGCTATATCCTATTGCTACGATTGCGCACATCACATTCACCACGATGGACACATTACTGCTGGAAGTTCTTTTACACATGATTGTCTGCTATGCCAGTTGCACAATCTGCCATACGTGGTACCTACTATTATCAAGATAGCGGCGTTTATCGCTATCGTTCACATTGCCTTTGTTGTTTCTTGCTCATTTGTCAAGACACGTGAAGGCAATATTTACACCACACGTGGACCTCCTGTACTTCTCTCTTTGTAGTTTTTTTATTTATTATTCAAAAAAGAGAATCGGCTATAGTCACTTATCTATGGACGTTTCCAATGTCTGTGTGACCTTGTCTGCCGATTTTTTCTAAATGATTTATGATGAAGAAAAAGAAGTTAACACTCGTTATGCTTCCTCTTTTCGTCAATTTCAGTCATGCGTTTACGTCAAATGCGGTGACATATTCATTGCCTAATGATTCGGTGATGGGTGCAGTTCCGCAAGACAGAAAAAAACAAATGACAGGGGAAGGTGTATCCCTAAATGAAGTGATAGTAAGCGGAAGTTCTAATAAAGAATTACAGATGAGATATGCCCTCAACGTGGTTAGGGCAAACAAACAATTTATTGAAGAGAATTTCAACGGGTCACTAATGCAGACACTTAGTAAACTGCCAGGTGTGCAGGCTATGAATGTAGGCTCTGGAGAGTCGAAACCGATGATTCGTGGCTTAGGATTCAATCGTGTATTGGTGACGGAAAATGGCATCAAGCATGAGGGGCAACAATGGGGAGACGACCATGGGATGGAGATAGACCAGTATGCTATTGACCAAGCCGAAGTTATTAAGGGACCTGCTTCACTCATGTATGGTTCTGATGCCATAGGTGGAGTCATCAACCTGAAGAGTAATACTGTGCCAATAAAAAAGTTTGCAGGACAAGTATATCTCTTCGGAAGAACCTACAATGAGTCTATTGGCTCCTCTATTCGTTTGATGGGCAGAAACGAAAAGTTATGGTATAAGGTCAACGCCACATGGGTAGATTATGCTGATTACAAGGTTCCTACCGACAGCATAGAGTATTACTCATACTGGATTAAACTAAAAGACCAACGTCTTCGTAACACTGCGGGACGTGAGCTGGACGGAAACGTAATGCTCGGCTATGCAGGAAATAGATGGAACACTTCTTTTCGCATTGCTGACGTAAACACGAAAGCGGGGTTCTTTGCTAATGCACATGGTTTGGAGGTAAGATTGTCGGGCATCGACTACGATAGTTCGTATCGTGACATTGACCTGCCTTATCATACAATAAACCACCTTTTGGTGTCTAATCATACTGACTGGAGTTGGAGTGGTGGTACACTGGAAGGCGACTTCGCCTACCAGAATAACCACCAGCAAGAACTTTCTGAACCTGTATCGCACGGATATATGCCGATACCTCCTAACACATTAGAGAGGAGTTTTACTAAACAAACGTTCTCTGCTAATGTGAAAGCAATGCTGCGAATAGGCAGTCATGAACTGCAAATGGGAGCAAACGCGGAGCATCAGCATAACCGTAGAGGCGGATGGGGATTTATATTACCTGACTTTGAACTATCGACGTTTGGCGGCTTTGCTTTGGATAGGTGGAAAATAAAGGATAATCTCTGTTTGACAGCAGGGGTAAGAATTGACCATGGCAACGTGAATATCCACAATTATCATGATTGGTATAAAACACCTGTCAAGACATCTACCCATGATTATTCTATGAATGGCTTTGTACAACACGGCGACTCTGTCTTCATGGAACGTTCCGCCAATATAAAACGTAGTTTCAATAGTTTTACTTGGTCCGTGGGTGTAAACCAATCGGTAGGCAACTGGCTATTCAAATTCAATATAGGCAAGAGCTTCCGTATGCCAATAGCCAAGGAATTGGGAATGGATGGCGTGAATTACAATCTATTCCGATACGAGAAAGGCAATGCAAACCTGACGCCAGAAGAAAGTTATCAGATGGATGCAGGAGTCATTTTCGACAATGGTGTACTTGCAGTGCAACTGACTCCGTATCTTAACTATTTCCCTAACTATATCTATCTCAATCCTACACCGCAGTACAAAGAGGGCTTACAACTCTACTATTATACACAAGCCAAGGTGTTGAGATGGGGTTTTGAGGGTAATGCTTCGTGGAAGATACAACCTTGTTTGCTGTTGAACGTAGACGGCGAGTATCTATATGCGCGTCAACTCAATGGAGAGAAAAAAGGATATGGCCTTCCGTTCTCTACTCCATGGTCACTTCGCACAGAACTGCGCTATCTCTTACAGAGGCAAGATTCTAACAAATCTGGATTCATTGCTCTGGAATGGCAAGTGGTAGGCTCACAGAATAGGATTGTTCCTCCTGAGGAAAAGACCGATGGGCATCAACTACTAAATGCCAGTATAGGGAAGAATCTCTTGTTGGCTGGAAACTTACTGGAACTGACTCTTCGCGGAGAAAACTTACTTGGCAAGCATTACTATGACCATACCAGTTATTACAGACTCATTGGTGTACCAGAACCTGGAAGAAATTTCTCGGCAATGGTATCCTGGAGTTTTTAACAAAACATTTTATTAAAAGATTAACAACAATGAAAAAGATATTTATTTTATCAGCCACTGTGCTGTTTTGTGCTTTTAGTTTAGTTCTTTCATCTTGCAACAGCGATGATGATCCATTAGTATCTGTTGCCAAACCTGTAGCAACTCTTGCCGAGGTTGGCGAGGAAAACTCTAAAGAAGCCACCGCTGGCAAGGACCTTCATTTAGAGGGTGACTTGGAGGCTGAAGGCTTAATAGCACGCATAAACGTAACTATAGCCACCGCTGATGGTAAGACTACTATTGTAACTCAGTCATACACCGAAGGCAAGTACATCGATGTGAAGAACGCTACATTCCACGAACATCTTGACATACCTGCCGATGCTGTTGCTGGAGATTACAAGGTTACCTTTGTTGTGACAGATAAACTCGGTCAGAGTACGACCTTTACGTCTGACTTGACGATTAAGGCACTTGACGAAACAGCTCCTTCCATAACCTTCAAGGAGATTGGCGAAGAAGACTGTCACAAGGCTGTGATAGGTAAGAAGATGCACTTGGAGGCACAAATAGAGGCACCTCATAAGATAGCAAAGATTGAAGTGGAATTTCATAACACCGCAACTAAATACGAGAAGGTTTACACTTACACAGATGAGAAGTATCTCGGACAGACCTCTGCGCTCTTCCATGAACATCCATTGATTCCTAATGATGCTCCTGAAGGGGAATATCACATTCACTTTACAGTAACCGATGCTAACGGTAACTCTACTACAGAAGAGGCTGAAGGTATTCAGATTACAAGGGAATAAAGTTATTAACGTATTACGAAATTAGTATAACAACTACTTGGCTTTGGCACTTTTGTGCCAAGCCAAGATTCTCATTTCAAGACAAACAAGAACCATGAAAAGAAGTTCCATTTCTTATTTATACATATTTTTGGTAGCAACAGCCATGGGTATAACTGTTAGTTTGACATCATGCTCAAACGACGATGACACTGACTCAAAGGCCACCGATCAAGAGAAGCCCACCATTATGGATGGGGATGTGCCCAACCCTATCGACTGTCAGCAATATATGCGGGGCGACATCATTGCGTTTCGCTATACGTTCACTGACAATGTAGAACTCGGTAACTTTAATATAGAAATACACAACAACTTTGATCATCATTCTCATTCCACTTCTGCTGGTGACTGTCCACTCGACGCGAAGAAGAGTCCGGTGAATCCTTGGGTGTATAATCAGGATCAATCTATCCCATCGGGCTTGAAATCGTATGAGGCAAAAGTGGATATTGCCATCCCAAAGGACATTGACCCTGGTGATTATCACTTCATGATACGTGTAACAGACAAAGCGGGATGGCAACAACTCAAGGCTATAAGCATCAAAGTAAAGTAATAGAAGCGTACGTCTATCTATTAGTAAGCCTACACTCCACTGATGTATAAATTATTAAAAGGGCGAAGTTAACATGAATATGCTAACTTCGCCCTTTTGTGTTTATATCTTATTCCTGCAATGATGTACACAACTGAGAACACATCTATGCAAAGGCTTGCGCAAATCTATTATCTTGTACACGCCAAAATATTCTTTAGTTCCACCTCATACTGCTTGGTATCCTTAAACCATATGCCCTGCATGCCGTATGCTTTCGCTGCCTCTACGTTCTCTATCTTATCGTCAGCGAAGACACATTCCTCTGCCTTCAGGTTGAACTTGCGACAGATACGCTCATAAATGGCTTGCTCCGGCTTTACGAGGTGTTCCTCTGAGGATATTAATCTACCGTCAAGCAATTGGAATATAGGGTACTGCGTCATTGTTATGTGTACCTTGCTGCACCAGTTTGTCAGTCCATACAGTTTATATCCCTGTTCCTTTAGCCTTGAGAGCAAAGAGCGCATACCTTCCATTTCCCCTAGCACAAACTCCGTATAGCGGTCGCCAAAGCCTTGAATCTCTTTCTCGTACTGCGGCATGGCCTGCTGCATATCACGAATAATTTGTTCAAAACTGCGTTCCTCACGGTCAAGACGCTCATTCCAGCCATCGTCCATTAGGTGACGGTAGAAGTCCTCCGCTTGCTCATGTGTGGCAAAGAGTTCGTCAAGAACTACGAAATAGTCATAGTCTACGAGTACCTTACCAAAGTCGTATACCAAATTTTTTATCATAAGTAAGTATTCAAAATTATTTTTACAAATGAATAAGTGTTTATTCTTGTATTATCTACAATAATAAACACTTACTTAAACTGCTATCCTTTTACTTGGAACTCTTACTTTTTCTTTGCCCCGTCAGGCACCAATCGGTCGTCAATCATACGTGTCATATAACTCTGTATGATGCCCTTCAATTGTTTTTCCATGCTTTGGAATTGCGGTTTCAACGCTGGGTTATTCTTTAAGTTCTTCAGCATGAACCAATCTTCCTTATAGTTAAACGCACCTGTTATATATCTACCGTCAAACTGTATCACGTAATCACCTTTCACGAACTGATATATTCCGTTACTGAAGTTTACCGCCCATGTGTCTGCATCATTGGCAGTAAGAAGGTCTACGCCAAAAGACAGATACGGATTGCTATAGCCTAAGTAACTGAGCACGGTAGGCATAATGTCCGTTTGCTGTGCAACGCAATGTCTACGACCTGGCTCTATGTCGCCCAATGGGTCATAGATAAGTATTGGAGCGCCAAAGAGTCCGAGGTCTGTCCCATACTCTTGATGGTCATAGATGTTGGTATGGTCGGACGTTATCACAAATATTGTGTTCTTATACCATGGCTGTTTCTTTGCAGTCTCGAAGAACTTACGAAGTGCCATGTCCGTATATCTTATACATTTATGTATAGGATTGTCACGCTCCCAAAGTATATCGAACCTCTTGTTGTACTTCTCTGGTATAACATACGGATGGTGGCTGGAGGCGGTGAAAACGGCAGTAACGAATGGTTGCTTCATCTCTGTCATCTTCTTTGCATAGAACTGCAAGAACGGCTCGTCCCATATAGCCCACGTTCCGTCAAAGTCTTTATCGCCATCAAAACGCTTATCTTCATTAAACTCTGTACGTCCATAGTATTTTTGGAAGCCTGTTGTCTTAGCAAATGCTTCAAAGCCCATGCTACCATTCTCCGCACCATGAAAGAAAGCAGATGAATAACCACACTTCCCTAACTCACCAGCAAGTCCACTGACGGTATTCAGCGATGCTGGGGTAAGGAAAAAAGGTTCTAGAAAATGTGGTATACCTGAAAGTATTGATGGCATTCCGTCTATACTCTTTCTGCCATTGGCGAAAGTATAGTCAAAGGTCAGTGACTTCCTGACCATGGAATCCATGAATGGAGCATAACCTTTGTAGTTGTCAACCTTATAAAGGTCATTATACTCGGCAATGTATTCCCTTCCGAAACTTTCAACTATCAGCACCACCACGTTACGTTTCACCGCCACTTGGTTTGTGAATGGCTTCCCTGCATTGTGTATTGGGGAATAAATCTTATCAAGTTGTTTTTCTGTGAAGTAGTTTGGATTATAAAAAACATTCTTGCCTGTTGATCTAATAAGTGAGAATGGCGTATTGAGTACTATTGCTGCCTCCGTTGGACGGTTTACGTATTGGTTTGCATTACTGAGCGTTATAGGGCGTACTGCTGTGGTAAAACCTCCTCTCATGCCTGCTACACAACAGGGAACGCAAACCAAGAAGCATAACACTTGCATTGCATAATACCTTACCATGGCCTTTCTTTCACGCTCCACCTTAAACGATGCTGGAGTAATATAGAAAAAGACAAGGCAGAAAATTAGTATAACACCTATTAAAACGAGATACCAATAATTGATAATTGATATACCTATGATGGACCATAGGTTGGTCTCGTTAGAGAATTCATGGACTACTGTTGATGTGGTTCTGCGGCCGGTATATGTAAAATACACCGCATCACAGAGGTTTATTATTACCGCTAATGCGTTGACGACATAGTACAACCACCGAGTTACTTTCTGCCACATTGCTGTTTCTTTAAGATGCAGAGGCAGAAACATTAGTACGATGTAAAGGGAATTGGTATAAATAATTGCTGAAGTATCAAAGAGAAAACTTCCTTTCAGTAACTCCCACAGTGAAAGGTTGCCCAAATCACTACCAAAAGCGTTCCAGTTGGCTACAACATAGAATATGCGGCACACAAAATATGCTACATAAACCAGCACCAAATTATACAATGCCGCCAATACCACAGACACCCTTGAAGGGTTATAGTCTGGTCTTTTATCAACTAACCTCATGTTTTATTATCCTTTTTAATCTTAATTTAATGTGACAATCTAAATGTCACTCTCCGTAAAAACAATGGCAAAATTACATATTATTTATGAAATAGACAAATTTTCTCTATCAAAAAAAAAAGCACTGCTACTCTTCACGAGCGGCAGTGCTTTTAAAAGTATGTTTAACTATGTTTTGTTTTCGATCAAAGAAAAGCCTCACGGTCTTTCTATGTCATCCATACTGTTAAACAATCTTTTCTAACCTAATAACTAAAACCTAAATCTATTATTTCTACTAACCTAAACAATATTCTATCATGAAATCTGACCGTCTGCAGGGGAGGAACGGTTTTAACCGTTTACCTTATCCCTTCGACATTGTCAAACTTTTGTGTTATCCTTTTTAATCAATCTCTTTTACCTGCGACTCACGACGCAAAAGCATTTCTTTTCACCTATCTTCACTAAGATTTACTAACCTAAACTATCTTCACAATCTTTTTGATATCCTATCTCGCAATCTTTTTGATAACTCTTTTTATTGTCTTAAGAACCTTTGTTCCTTTTGACATTGCAAAGGTACTACGTTTTTCCTGTGTGCGCAAACAATTTTAAATAAATCTTCATCTTTTTGCAATATAATTGACTTATATCAACGTTTGTTTGCGCACACACATACAAAAGCGCACTTTTCTGCCATTATTCGCATTAATAAAGCAAAACGAGTGCCATGCCTCAATATAGGGCATGGCACTCGTTTCTTGTCTTTTATGTTATTATATACTATCTTACTACCTTCTTACCGGTTTCTGTTACTATGACACCTTTGGCATCGTTGTTTACTCTTTGACCTGAAAGATTGTAGTTTTTCGTACTATTAGCAATAGCATCTATTTGTATCCGCTCTATTCCGTCGGGAGAAACTAGTCCTGAAGTTGGAAGCATTATACCGTCCCAACCATCAGTAAGAACTGGTACATTATCCACATTTCTTATGTATGCACTAAATGGTGTTATCTGACTTCTTTCTTCTATCTTTACCCATTTACCGTTAGTCAACACTAAAGCCCCTATTGGATAACGACTTCTGCTTGTCAAATTTCCCCAAAGTCCATTATCAATAATGTCTGAAGTCGTTACTGAACTACCATTTTGAACTAAGACAAAATTCTCTCCTGGCTTATACTTATATATATAAGGTCTGCCTGGCTCTGTCTCTCCTGTTACTTTTTTCAGACCTATATATCGCTTATCAGCAGTGATACCCGCAACGCTATATAAGGTAACATCATCTGGTAAAACTATGGAAGCAGGCGTGCATATAGTTCCCCAACCACTTTCATCTACTGTGGCCTGTGTTGCCTGAACATATCGCAAGGTAAAATCTGTGGCGCACCACCATCCTTCACGGTTATCGCCTGTGCTGTTTGCTGAACCATACTTCTTCCATTGATTGTCAATGGTACCATTCTTTGAGCCTTTAAAACCAATAGTCAGACTTCCATTATTGGCTACATATACATAAGGAGTGGTAACGGTGTTCCACTGTTCTGCCTCACTAAAGTTTGGAAGGTCAAGTAATCCATACTGCAATGGCTGAGAGTAGATGATATCTGTACCTGAAACTACAAAAGCACGCTGGTCATTCTCACACAGATGTTGGGTCGCTGCCTTACACTCAAGAGCATAGAGTCCTGCAGAAAGTCCATCTAACACCTGATTTACTTCCATCGTCTTATCGGCATTGCCTGTTGCACTGATGCTCCACCATGCGTTCCAACAGGTCTTGCCTGACACGGTATTGGTGCGCTGGTCACCCTCGGTGTATGTACCTGTCTTCACATTCCAGTTTAAGGTTGATGTAAAACTTGGGTTTTGCACCTTATCTGTAACAAGCGTTGAAGGCAAAGCCTCAGCAACCATTGTCTTTATAGCAGACAAGTCTTCGAGATAGGTATTCACGTCTGTGTACGTAAAATCCTTTAATGCTGCATATTTTTCACTGATAACATCAGCATTCACGAGATTGTTATCTACAATAAGTTTTACGTTTGCTGCAAGTGAATCCACGACATTTCTGGTAGCAAGACACTTCAGACCACTCTGTATCATGCTCTCCATCTCATTGGCATTGACTCCTGACTCATCCATATACGCCTGCATAAGGTCGTTAAGTTTTGGCATGGTGGTGTTATATGCCTTGAATGCTTCAAAGCGCTTTGCCTCCCACTGCTTTGCATCCTCGAGTGCTTCTTCTTCCGTATCGAAAAGACGTGACACTATAATATTGTCTAACATCGCTGTGCCACCCAGTTTTAGCATCTGTATGTATAACACATTTTCTGTTTTTGTGGTAAACGATGCACCTACATTACCCCACTCACTGGCAGTCGGCAATGCCACACGCTGCGTGAGAGCGAAACTTTCACTGCCCGTCAGTATGCGCTGATTGTCAGAATTTGTATTGCAACCTGACGCTGCTACGTAGTAACTTGCGTTTTCTTCCAAAGTAATCTTTCTGACAATTGACTGCTCTGAAGTTTTAGAATCGCTACCACCGTAACACTGTAGGTATTTACCACCATCAACGCCGCCTTTCTTTACCACCTGATAATATGGTGTAGCGAGCGGTGTGCCTGCAGCGTTTGTCCAATCTGCAAATCCAAAGTCGAAAGAACCGTTCACTAACATATTACCACCTAGATACTTTGTCGTTGCGGTTCCATTCTCAACTATTGTCACACCATCACCGAACGTAAGGTTCTCGTTTACTGCTATAACCTCATTTGTAAGGCGGTCCTTGCCTGTCAGGTCCTTAATACGTATACGATACTTATTACCGTCCGTTCCCTCTATCTTAACGTTATAATCTGCTGCATCTTCCAACTGGTCAACAGTCTTAACGGTTTTCCATATTGATGAGCCTACTGCCTTGCACTGAACGTCCATTGACTGGTTATACTCACCATTATAGTCATGCCATGAAAGCGATACGTTTTTATCATCCGCACTATATTCTATCGCCAACGCAGATGGGTCTTTCTGTGGAGGTAAAGCCGGAATCTTCTCGTATTGGCGGTTGTAAGCCATACCTGACTCTACACTAGCATAATACTCTCCTGCTATAGACAAGGCACCATCCTTGATTATCTTTGAACAATCTGCCTCACTATTCCAATACGCATAACGCTCTACGTACGGTGATGCATTGAGCCAAGGTATTATCTTCTTTAGTTCATCTGCGTTCTTTTGTTGGTTTGCTGTTGAATATGTACGGTCGGTTGCGAAGATACCATTATTGTTCCATGATGCTCCCCATACCCATTCTGAGATCCAGATAGGACGTTGTCCGAAACGATTGTACCAGTAAGCCCAGTTATTGAAATTGCTACTTGGCCAATAGCAGTGCAGGTCTACAACGTCACAACGCCAGCCACGTGCGTCTATTGAGTCTATAAACGCTTGCAAATGGCTCAAACTTCCGTCATGTGAACTTTCTGAACACAGGCGCAATCCGGTACGCATAAGGTTCTCCCAGTTGCCGAGGACGGTCTCTACCGTCTGCGGATGGTCGTCAGATTTGTTGCCTGGTTCATTATTTGTCTTCATGTGACAAGCATAAGTCACACTACCGCAGGCTGCTGATGAAGGCCAATCCTCATAGATATGGTTTGGTATACACTCTGTGTCTGGCAGACGGTTTACGCCTGTGCCCCAGTCATAACACCAGGAAGAACTAATGAGTTTGTTCTCAGCCTCACGCGTATCACTCGCTAGTCCTTTCTTCTGCGCGTCATACCACTGAAAAACACGGTATGAGGTGATACGCTGGTCAAGCACGGTTGGTAGCGTTGCTATCTCGAGATCTTCTTTGTCTGCGATAAAACAACGGCTGTAACCTCTACCGCTCGCACGGGTAGAGAAGGTCACCATATAACCTCTCTTCAACTTAAAACTGCGTATCTTGTTATTAAGTTTTGCATCTGTAAGGGTGTTCATGTAGCCACCGTCATTCTCTAGTCCGAAGTCATTGACTGAGGTTCCACCAAAATTCTGCTCGGAGTAGACGGTGAGTGGCTTGATGTTACTGGCATAAGGCATAATGATTGCACCCTGTGCATACATCTTCACCTGACAGTTGTTGTTGTTTACCGCTTGTTTTCCGTTAATATATATGTGGTTCTTAAGCCACTTACTGATTACTACACTTGGACGTACATTCTGTATTATTACTACTGCATGCTCTGTATTGGTAATATCGACTTTACCATCGGTACCAAATGGCGTTGCATCGGTGATAACATAGTCTACATTATCACTAACGGTCACGGCTTCGGTAACTTGCTCTGTACTCGTTGTTGTATTGGCTATCACTGCCAATGATGCCAACAAAGAGGCAGCAACGCTAACAAATCGTTTCTTCATAGATATATTGTTTTTAGTTCTTAACTACTTTCTTGTGGTTCTGAATGTATATGCCTGCAGGCAGTTCCTGTAAAGTCTTGCCTGTAGCCTTACCGTCTATGGTGTACACCTCGGTAGAAACACTCTCTTTTTTATTTTCCACAATCATTGGTGCTGCCGTAATATCATCGAGGGTTGCGGCACCTAGATAATAGAGACGGAAATTGTCGTAACAGGTCCAGAAAGAGGCATCACCGTTACCGCCACGTAGGTTCAAAGTAAGGTTTCCTTCTGTTGGTACGTATGATATCATCTCATTGTCATACGCGCCAGCGGCAAAGTGGGCTGCGGCTGATGCCATGTCGTTAGGAATGTATGTTCCATCGGTCATTTTCTTGTCACTCCCATGCAGCGAACTGTTGCTACGCTCTGCCATGATGTTCTTGAGTAGAACCTTTTCGGCACTGTTTTCATTGAACCACATACCTATCTTAACATTGTCCGTACCACTGGTATAAGCATTGTACACGTCTGTATATGAACCAGGACGCTGGAAGCCTTGCACCTTCATCTTGTATGTTCCCTTTGGCATTGACTTCAGTATTTGGTATGTGAT
Source organism: uncultured Prevotella sp. (assembly GCA_934272845.1). Classification (GTDB taxonomy): domain Bacteria; phylum Bacteroidota; class Bacteroidia; order Bacteroidales; family Bacteroidaceae; genus Prevotella. Next base: position 31,278 of record CAKQSF010000002.1, on the reverse strand, counting down.
GACCACTTTTTGATAGAATTCTACCTCGCCATAGTTATGCGTGCCACCCGCACCGACATACCAACCAGTAGTACCATTGTCGAATGTTGGGTTCTTTATCAACGGTGTGAGATCGAAGAGTTTCTCTTTGTCTGTTATCTGAACCCTACTGAGATATGTCTTGGCTGATGTGAGCAACTCAGCGGCATATTCTTGTATTTCAGATGGAATTGTTGACGCATTACACTTGCTTTCTAAATCAGAAAGAGTAGCGTTCATTGCAGCGTCTGCTCCTGCTACGACTTCCTTGTGTGGGGTCTGCATCCATGATTCTACAAGTGACTTATTCTTATTGAATTCATCTTTTGCCACGATTACCGCACTATTGTCAAAAACCTCTACCTCGTTCTTTGTGAGCAGAAGCCAGCGCTGTACTTGTTTATTATCGCTAAGGTCAAGCGACTGTGTCGTTACATTACTATTGGCGGCTCCTGCCAAGCATTGTGGGGTCTGAGTATTGTTTTCGGGATGGATTATCCAATAGCCGCGCTGTGGTGTCACCACGGTGCCTGCATTGGTCTTGATGTCTATGCGTGAACGCATAAGGTGGAAATCCTCGGCAGAGGTAGGTGTCGTACGGTTAATGGTTTTTATTCCATTTGTACCAGAAGTAGAATATGTCACATAGTACCCCGTAGCAGCATTACGCAACTGATAATACTGGTTGTCTGGCGTGAATGTAACATACCACGCTGCAGCATCATTCTTCTCTGCCTCTGTGGCCGTCATCGTCTTCCACTTCAAAGTGTGGTTGGCATCTTCTACGAGGAAAGAGTTATAGAGTCCGCAGGTTTCGCTTTCGCTCTTGATGTAGTATTTTACATCGTCCTCTTGATCAAAAGAGTAATATGGTGCTCCGAAGGCTCTGGAACTTGTGGCGGGCAGTCCGTCTTCGCCTACCGCCTGTGCCAAAAGACTTGTTATGGTATAAAGCACCTCTGTGCCATTGTCTTCATGTGCTCCATTAATGCCATATGGCCAGATATGGGTTTGGTCTCCATTGACTATGGCTGTATTGTTATCGTCCCAAAAGCGTATGAGTTCTGTTGCACGGTCGCCAAGCCACTGACCTGTACCGTTGCCTGCGCGCAGCGGTGTGCCACTGCCGTTCCATACGCTGTGTGTTCCTACACCTATGGCGTGGAGTGCCTCGTGCATTATTGTTCCTGTGCGCTGATAAGAGGAGTTTGGACCTACACGCATCCAACCACCGTAAGAGCAGTCAGCAGTCGGCGTCTGGGCACCATAATGAACGTTGAGGTTCAGCCCAGTGATGCTGGTATGGTTGTTCCAGTAATCTACACATGCCCCTACGGCAGCGTTTATTCTCTCATTGGCAGCAGCATCGGCACCATTGTCATACTGCCACGTTATTGTGCCCTTGGGTAATGTTACAATCTTTATCACATTACCATAACCTACGCTACCGTCAGAGGCTACGGCATAGGCACGTGCATAATATTTTGTTGCTGGCTGAAGGTCGGTCAGGCAGAATATCTGGCCGTTGTTTGTAAGAACCTTCTTGCTGACGTTGTCATCGATTGTTGGTTCCTTGGTGTCTGCACTCCAGCAGAAGCCACGTTTTACTATTGGTGAACCATTATATACAAATGTTGCCCTACAGTATGCTACGGTGGAACCTCGTGCGAACCGCTTATCGGTTGTTACCTTTGGGGATTGTGCCATTGCTTGCATGGCAAGGGCTGAAGTTAGTAATGTTAGTAGAAGTTTATTCATGTTAGTAGAAGTTTATTCATGTTAGTAAAAGTATATTCTTGTTGATAATATTTGCTTCTGGCACAGCAGGTATGTATAAAAACATAGATGTTCAAAGCCGTTCATGAGCATTATATCATATTCTTTTATACGCACGAACGACAATGAACACCTATTTCGTATTTATTTTTATCTGAGAACCTTACGACCGTTATCTATATAGATGCCACTTTCGTGTGAGTTCTTGTTTACCTTTTGTCCAGCAAGGTTATAAAGTACGCCATCGTTAGTGTCTGTCGCCTTCTCTACATGCTGTACTCCCGTTGGGTCGCCACCATTCATAACGGTTTTTACATCTGCATTGTCAAGGGCTACATTGTATATACGGACATCACCTATACTTCCTTTCCACAATGGATCTACAGCGAACTGGCTACGACCGATATAGTTGCGGACTGGCATAAAGTCTGTAGGTCGAAGCGTGATATTACTGCTTGTTGCTACTGCCTCACCATCTTGGTATAGCGTTACAGACTCTGCTGAAAGCGTTACGGCAAAGTGATGCCAACCTGAAGATGGCTTCGGAGCGGAGAGTATTTGTTCGGCTCCACCATTCTTCATCACCACTCTCATTTCTGAACCATTGTTTGGAGTAAGGAAGAAGTATTGCTCGGTGCTATTACCAAAGTCAAAGAGGCGTTGCCATGCCGTGGTACTCTCTCCTACCTTTGCCCACATGCTTACTGTCATCTCCGCATGGTGTGACACTGTTGGAGGTAGCAACATGTATGATGTTCCGTCAAGCACTATAGAGTTCACATTATCTTTCACTCCATTGATGGTGTATGCCACGGTTCCTTCTGCCACAGCATCGTTCATGTTCTCTGTTGCGTCTTGAGTATTTTCGTCAAAGGCGTAACGTGTGACGAGTGTCTTACCAACATTTTTTGACGGTACTGCAACCTTTACCACTGGTGATGCTTCAGACTGGTTGCGGCTTTTGTCCACGGCTTTTATCTTGTAGACGTATTCCATGCCTGCCTCCGCAGTATTGTCTACAAACTCGGTGGTTGCAACCATACGTCCTATTACATCCCACGATGCAGCGTCATTGGCGTCGGCACTGGCAAGAGCACGGAGCACCATGTAGCCTGCCATGTCTGTCTCGCTGTTCGCTGTCCACTGTAACTTTACTGAGGCTGTCTGCACTGTAACGTTTGGTTGTGCTGGTGCTTTAGGTGCAGTCTGTTCCAACTTGGCATTGTACGGAATGAAACGCCATTGCTGGTTGGCATTGCCAGTAAACCCTGCCTGTTGCAGATAGGCATTTTTATACTTTGAGGAGTTTCTTATCTCAAGGTAGAGTCCACTGTGGCGTGAACGCAGATACCAATTGCCACTGCCGGCATATTCTGCGAACCACTGTTCGTTTGAGCCGATATCTCCTGTGTAACCTATCACCTCGCCACCCTCTGAAGTGCTCCAGTCTTTTACGTCCATAACCTGCGTATTGTCACGCACGTTGCGAAGCACGAAGTAACTGTAGTCTCCTCCAACAGTGGTCTTAACTGGTTCTACAGTCCAACGCTGGTGGGTGGCAGCGGTAGATGACGTGTATGCCATCTGGGTAATGTTGAGACCGTTTCCCTTTGCGCCATTGTAGAAGCCGAGACACATTGACGAATTGACGTTCATTATGGCAAAGGTACCGCCTAGAATATTATCTAACGGAACGTCTTCGCCACTGGTTATCTGTATCATGCGCTCTGCATTGGTCTGTCCTTTCTGGTACCCTGTACCTCCGGGGATGGTCATGGAATAACTGTACACTGGTCCGTAGCCGTCAAAGTACAATGGTCTGTCGGTTGACACGAACTCATAGGAGGATGTTGTAGCCTGGCGTTCTGACGAACCGATAAAGGCATCTACTCTATCATTATTCCGCTTATATACTGTAGCGGCTGTCCATGCTCCACGGTTTTCGGCATAGGCTATTTCCTTACCTGTATATGCTGCTTTGCAGTACTCGCCTCGAGCGGCGCCATCCCAGCCCCACCATACTCCGCTCTGCATGCCATAGTGGGCTCCGATGAAGGCCTCACCTACGTTGTGCAGTTCGTCGGCTGTGGCGTAGTTACCATCACTGCGCACCTTCTGCCAGAAGTTGGCGTAACTATCAAAGGTACCTGCTAGTTGGTGCGTATTACCTTCGGTAACGTATGGCTTCATATAGTTATACCATGTCAAAGCCTGGTCACAATTTAGCGTGTTACCGGCTGATATGCGGATGCCCTTGAAATAGTTGTCTTCACTGATGAGTTTGCTGATGTTACGGAAGTCTGCCATGCTGCCTTCGCCCCATGAGGTATAGTCTGGCTCATTGAAGGGGGAGATGGTCAGCACGGTGAAGCCTTTGGCACGTATATACTTTACTGTCGCCTTGATGACATTATACCACTCTTGTGGCTTGCCATAATAATTAGTTTTATTAAGGGCTTCGTGGTCACAGTTAAGGATTACGCTACGCACTCCACTTATGGCTATGTGGTTTAGGCGCGACTGCAAGGCTGATTGCTGGGCTGTGGAAAGGTTGCCTTCGGCATCTACGAGATCACTGGGTTGGAATGACACTCTACCAATGGTCATTACGTCTTTGGTTATATAGTTAGTGCCTCTGGTTACATTGTCCTCGCTATCCCATGCTGTGTCCATGCCCCAGAGTATTGGTGCTTGGGGAATGGCACACTGGCTGATGTCTGTTGCTACACTGAAAGGTACTGGTACCGCATCATACGCTCCCCCCAACATCATGCAAGTAGCAGTTGGCACACGCTGGGCAAACAAGAAACTCCCTTTATTCTCCCCCGTGACGGGAAGAATAAAGAGAGTTGTAAGTATGAATATTCTATTCATCTTTTTCTATACACTATTACTTTAAGAATGTTCCTATACGACCGTTCCACTTCATGAACCAGTTATTGGTGTCTTCAAGTTTTGCCTTTAATGACATATCAACGACACCGCTGCGTGAGGCTACCTTGTCTGCGAGAAGTGATGGGTCATTGTTTCTTAACGCTACACGCATTAGGTCATAGAAACGGTATCCTTCAAAGGCTAATTCTAGTCCTTCTTCGTCAATGATCATCTTCTCTACCTGTGCCTGCTGCCACTTTATTTGGTCTTGGGTATCCTTGCCATCTGCACTTGCATACGCAGTATTGAAAGGCATGCGGTCTATCTTTGTATCACCACTCCAGTCATAATAACCACTACCATGTGAATGGATACCGAAGGTATTGGCATTTGAATATGGGTTATCTGCCTTATAGATTACGTAACGTGCTGCAGGGAATGGGAACTCTGTAGCGAGCATTAGTGAGTCTGCCTGTGGAAGATAGTGACCGATACTGTCTGAAACTATCTCCTTGTTCACACCTGTACGCAGAATATGGTATGCGTAACGTGGATATCCTGCGCAGTTGAGTGCTTCTGCAAGACGAAGGTAAACGAGTGAACGACGGTAAACGCGCATATTACGCGTATTGTACTTCGTTATATTCTGACTTGTATATGTATTACCATCTGCATCCACTGCGTTTTCATTAACTCTACAGAAGTTGTTGAGACGAAGGTCACCTCTACTTATGCTTGGACTCATACTCTTTGGAGCCAACAGATATTTACCATTTTCATTATCAAAATAGGTATATGTCTGCTCAGCAGAAAGGTCTTTCAGAGATTTAGACGCTACAAGGCTTGCCTTGTAGTCATTGTCACTGTTGGTATTAAACACATTACGCAACTGACTATAATAGCCCTCTGAAGGGATTGAGTCCATAGGGATTATGGTTATAATTTCTGCATTAGGCATATTTTCCTCCACAAATTGATTATAATTACCTGGGAATGACCAATTAGCGTCATGCCAAAATGCACCGCTTGTTCCTAATGGATATGAACTATTATTGCCGTTACGCTTGTCTATGTAGCCATAGTAATACTTTGCAGCATCAAGATAACGTCCTCCCCAAAGACTTAAATCACCAAGGATTAAGCGCATCGGTATAAAGAACAAAGGTGAAGCAATGCTCTTGATATCACCATAGTTAGGGTATTCTTGATCTACCATAGCCTGCAGACCATCCTCGTTAAGGAAGTAATCACAGATGCCCTGAATATCCTTTGTAGGATATGTTAGTTCCGCTTGCTCCTTCGTAAGAATTGGTGTGGTAACAAATGGTACCTTGCCATAATTGATAACCAACTGAAGGTATGTCCATGCACGGATGGCTTTTACCGCTGCGTATTCCTTCTTGAAGACGTTCTCGTTACGGTTGTTTTTCATCGCTGTATCTACTTTGGCAATAAAGTAGTTACAGTTGTTGATGATGGCATAGTAATCTCTCGGAACATTATACTGGTTGCCATCGCCTATATTGAAACTTGCTACATCACGCAAATCACTGGAAGTGGCATCGGTGACATCAACTAAATCACCGCGTGCCTCTCCTAACAGAACGGTACGATCAGCAATGGCCTGCAACTTGTTCAATATGCCGACAACGGAGTATATTGTATCTGTAGCGTTGTTAAGGTGGTCTTGGTCCGCGTTGATGATATACTCATTGTCCTCATTGAAGAAATCGGAGCATGAGACGAATGACATCATCGTGCATATCGCTACTGCTATTATATATATACGTTTCATATTATTATAGTTGTTTTGTCGTTTAGAGGTTAATCTTTACACCGGCTATAACACTGCGGCTTTGACCAAGACGACCGAGGTCTATGCCTTGACCAATAACTGTCGATGTACTTGAGAACTCTGGGTCGGTACCGAGATATTGGGTAACTGTGAAGAGATTGTTGCCTTGTACCCAGAACTCAAGACCCTGAAGGAATGTAGAGTTCATTGGCAACTTGTAACTGAGGGTTACGCTCTTAAGTTTCAAATATGAACCGTCTTCTATCCAACGGTCACTGAAACGTGAATTACCCATAGGGTCATCGAATGATGCCTTTGGCATGCTGGTTACTTGTCCCTCTGCCATCCAACGCTGGGTCATAGCAGTAGTCTGATTCATGAAGCGACTGCCACTCTCCAATTGCTGACGCATATAGTTGTAAACGTCATTACCTACACAGTAGTTGAAATTTACATCAAGACGGAAACGCTTGTAACCTACTGACGTAAAGATATTGCCGTAGATGTCAGGATTTGGATCGCCTATTACTACCATATCCTTATCGTTGATTTCCTTGTTACCGTCTACGTCCTGGAAGATGACGTCACCTGCGCCAAATTGGTTATGAGTTACACCATTATCATCAAGTACATAGAGTCCTGCAGCATCTGCCTGCTCTGTAGTTGAGTACACACCGTTTGTTTTGTAACCAAGGAAGAGATTTGCAGGACTTCCAGTCTTTGTCAGGATATTTGCACCGTAATACTTTGCGACAATCGCCTCATTATCGTTTGGCAATTCTGTCACCTTGTTCTTATATGTACCCATGCTTACTCCCATTGACCAAGTAAGGTCCTTGCCTGCGATAATCTTACCTGCAAGTGTCAAGTCCATACCTGTATTGGTCATCTTACCTGAGTTAGCCCAGTTTGTCTGAAGGCCTGAGAGGAAACCAAGGTTCTGCAAAGAGAGAAGGTCTGACGTGGTGCTATGGAAGAAGTTTACGCCGAGAGAGAGACGGTTATCAATAAAACGTGCCTCAAGACCAGCATTGAAACGCTTTGTTGTCTCCCACTTTATCTTTGTATTACCTATTCCTGTGAATGAAAGGCCTGAGATGGTGTTAAGATAAAGTGATGCGGCAAAGTAACTCTGCGCAGCATTGATGTCAATGTTGTCATTACCACTAACGTCATAACCTGCGGTCAACTTAAGGTAGTCAAGTCCTGGTACTGATGTCATCCAAGGTTCATTGGTTACTACCCAACCTAACTGTACGGATGGGAAGATTCCCCAACGTGTGCCGAATGCTTTCAGTCCGCCATCGGCTTCTTTACCAAAACGTGATGATCCTGTTGCGGTGAGGTTCAACTGTGCATAGTAGCGACCAAGGTAGTTATAGTTACCCTGTACGTACCAGTCGAGTGTGCGCCATGAACGCTCATAACCTGTACCCTGTGCATTCTTGAGTGATGAACTCATGAATGGTGTTTTATCACTACCTGTGTCATAACCCAACTGTGAACTATGAGTGAATGACTCGAAGTTCAAACGTGCACCACCAAAGACTGACACGTCATGGGCATTGTAACGATTGTTCCAACTAAGGCGAGTGTCACTCTGAACGGAGTTCTGCTTTGATGCAAGTGAACGTACCTCATTATTACGAATATCAGAAACGCTCGCTACATAGTAAGATGGCAAACCATTTATCGGAAGATAATACTTCTCATTGGTGTTTACCAAGTTGTAACTAAAGTGTTCGCTGAGCACGAGGTTATCTCTGAATGAGTACTGTGGCGTTACAGAGATATTAAGCAATGAGTTTTCAAAGCGGTTCTTATTGTCTGCATCTGCATATTCATTGATGGCTGCTGGGTTACCGAGTTGGTAGTTATAACCACTTTTGTTAGCAAGAGCCTCGTCAAGGTATGATTCGTCTGCTACATCGAACGTAGTGTCACTGAGTTTGCCATTACCATAAGAGTATGGACTGAGGAATGGTGACTTAACGTATGCGAGGAATGAAGGGGCGGTTGGTGTACCTTCATCGTAACCTGCTGGTGCGCCATCATTACGAATGTTACGTGTCTGGTTGCTGAATGATGCGTCAAAACGTACATCGAACTTCTGTGTCAGGGAGATATCGGTATTGAAACGCACGTTAAGGCGATCCATGTCGTTATACTTCAACGTGCTTTGGTTTGAAATATAACCTACGGAGAGGTTGTACTTCGCTACTTCATCACCACCTTCTACATTGATACCGTAATTCTGGGTCATTGCAGTACGGTAAACATAGTCTTTCCAATCGGTATTGTTATGATACTGATTGTAGTAATAATACGTAGGATCGGTGTTAAGGAACTTGAACGACGTAATGTCTGTTCCCGTACCTTTCAACAGTTCAGAAGCGTAGCCACGATACTGCTCAGCATTCATCATGCTGTAATATTTTGGTTCAAACGTTACACCTGCAGAAACACTTGCAGTGATACGTGTTGCCATGCTGTGTGAGCGACGTGTTGTAATCTCTATCACACCATTTGCACCGCGTGCACCGTAGAGGGCTGTACCATTACGAAGTATCTTTACGTCTGCTATATCTGCAGTATTGATAGAGGTAAGAATGTCATTATAGAAACCGTCATGCAACAGTTGATTGTCGTATTGCTGGTCTACAACAACGCCATCAATAACTACCAATGGCTGTGCATTAACATTAATAGAGTTAAGACCCTGTATAAATGTCACTGCACCGACACCTGGCATACCGCTGCGTGATGTTGTATAGGCGTATGCTCCCAACTGCTTCTGTACTTCTTCCTTAATGTTTGGTGCGCTACTGTAATGGAAATCATTAGCAGACTTGTCTACCGTAACATTTACATTCTCGAAATAATCAGCAGCGAAGACTGTGCTGTAAAGTTTCACTGTCTTTTGATCATCACCTTTAGCCAGGCCTAGTGATACTGCGTTATAATCTGGATAGGTAATATACACGGAAGATGTGAATACAGGCACATTCAGTGTGTACTGGCCTTGGTCATTTGTCAACGCACTGTATCCCTGCACACCTGCTGCCTTTACAATAGCACCGCTTACAGGAGCACCTGTCGCTGCATCAAGCACATAACCTTTTACTGTACGGGTCTTGTATTTCTTTCCCTGTGCCTTGACAACCTTACGTGGGGTGGCTACCTGCTCCTCATCCAACTCTTCCTGTGCGGAAACATAGAGCGGAAAAGCCATAAGCAATGCCATTCCTGTTAATATATGTCGTTTCATATAGTATTTTTTATTAATTGGTTAGTATAAGGTTATTCCTGCTCTACTGGTTTGAAGACTATGCAGTCCAAACGGAGCGTTTTCGTATGTGTATGCCTTCTATTAGCCTCAGTATTGGTTGTTGTGCCATCAATAAGCATCTGAACCTGAGCATCAGGAACATCGTATGAACATGTAGGGAACGTGAAACGACCTACATAAATTGAGTCTACACTCACTCCATCCTTCGCCTGAAGATCTATAACATAACAGTTCTCCTCTAATTGATCAACGTCCGCTGGATTTCCACTATAATTTGCAACAGCATATTCTGTCGTAAATGTACCATTATTTTTCATGTAGTATCCATTACCATCAAGTCCATGACATTGTAATGATACCTCGAACTTTGAAGGCTTGCGCTCGTTTTCTGACGCGAGGGTATCGCCTGCTTCCGCTGGTGCTACAACTACATAAACATCATACGGAACATTAGACAACACATTGTTTATATTAAACAACGCTTGAGTGAAATTGGCATTACCAGTTGTTGACAACTCCAAATATCCATGGCCTGATACTTTTTTATAGAACTTATTGCCTGATTCTACAGTAATATACTTTGCTACGGTATTACCATTTGGACGAGAAGAAGTTACTGTATTAAGACTGTCAATCGTGCTACTGTTTTCACACTCCATGACGATATCGTACAGGAATGTTTGACTACGCTTGATTGGCCAATTATCAGACTTCTTTATCATACCGTTACTAAGTGTTACATCCTGTGTTCCAGCGAATATACCGTTGGCAGAGAATGGCTTCATAAAGGTATTGATACGCTTGTCATATGAACCATAAAGCATCTGGCGGTACTTATAAGAATAGGCTGTTGTCGCATTAACGGAGTCCATTGAGGCTTCTTGCTTCATGAGATTACGATTCTCATTTGCACTGAAGAAAGAACCACGGATAATCTGCAAACGTGGGAACATATATTCAAAGGAATCCTTCTCGGCTACCTGCCTGTCGTAAACAAACATTTGCTTATTTTTCTGCAACTGTTTGTCCCACTCCTCATTGGTTGGCGCAAGGAACATGTATGTACTATCCTCATCATTGATTTCTGCATACAGACCATTACTGAACCTTGAGAGGAGGTCGTTCTTGGTTACTGTTACTGAGTCAAGATACTGTATCTTACCATCAATAATCTCACCTGGTACACTCAACGCTGCCATGAACTTATCTTCATTATACTTATAGATAAAGTTCTTTACACTGTCAAGGTCAGCGTCCTTTTCTAGATACTCAAAGATATTTGGATTATATTTTGCCTGACCGGCAATGGTGAAAAGCACACCATTGCCTGTCTGTACATTTGACCTCACGAAACTCTGCCCTTCAAATGCAGAAGCATTAAGACTTACGCGCTTACCGTTCATCATTGTTATTGCGGTATCTTGTGCAGCCTTTGATAGTGAGTAGTTATAAAGAGCAATATGGTTCTGTATAAACTCTTTTATCGCAAGGTTTTTAGCATCCTTTATGCCCTGCGCTTTATACTGGTTGTACTGCGCAATGACAGCATCTCTGTCAGCCTCGGTGAACTTATCATTCGTTGGTGCGAATACAGTAAACACCTGGCTACCACCAAGGGCGGCATCATATCCAGTTGCCTGCAATACTGCCTTGAAATTACTAAGGTTCGGGTCATTACTGATAGCCTCCATCAGCGAGCCTTCTCCATAGACTTTCTCTGCATAGTGATCGTCCCAAGTATCGGTACACGCTGTTGCCGCACCAAGGAGCATCAATGCTGCCGCTATTTTTATATTTTTCAATTTCATATTGATATTCTTAAAAAGGTTATACTTTTGTTGTACAACGTTTATAATATTTTAGAGGTCGTCCTCTGCATTTGCACCATCTGTTACACCGTAAACACTCTTTGGTACGAGTTCCAAATAGTCAAGCATTGCCTCTTTCTCCTTAGCACGGAACGTTGACACGTTACGAATACGAAGTTTATGGTCTTCACCAGGTTTGATATGTACTGTACAAAGCACTTTACGCACGGTTGAAGGCTGAGCAGCAAAACGCTCACCTGTATTCACGTTGTTGTTTGCATCATGATAGATTGAGTAAGGACCACGGTAATAACCTTTGTTCTTAAGTATCTTGAAGTCCGCAGCACGTTTTTCTGCATCATCCCTTATTTCAAGATATTTTGGGAATGAACCGTCATTACCATATACAGAGGCTGCACTAATACGTTCATCCATATTAAGAGGGATACCCTGTGCCTTACCATCAAAGTATATCTGGAAGATACCACGTGAAGCACCCTGCGACGCATCCATAGGAGCAAAACCTAGACGTATCTGCCAGTCACTTTCAAATGGCACTGGAGGTAGAACGAATGTTAGGTCGAACACACCGTTGGCAATCATCTCATCACCATGCATAGAATAATAGTTACTACGTGGGCGACGATATACAAAGTGACCGTTAGTATTGTTATCATTGAACTCTACGTTCTTCAGATACCCCTTTGGGAAGTAGTAGTTCTTACCATACTTATACGTATCATCATAGATACTTTGGTTATCATACTTCAGGTAATCACCATTCATACGTATGTTGTTTGACATTATCTCTGGGAAGATTGTAGAGAAGTCCATACGAATACGTGTATTCTGCACTACATCACGTACCTCAGAATCATACTTCAGAATATCATCAATGTAGAAATATACACCGTTATTTCCATCAGTGATGTAATCACCATCAACAGAAGGTTGTACATGTACACCTTTTACTGAGTGGTTATCATCATAATAACGGTTGATGTAACGATCGCCCTGCACATCTCCGTAACCCATCCATTTTGCTACGTTAAGACGCTCTACCTTTATCATAGAATGAGGCAACATCGTGGTGTACCAATCTGTTGTATTTGCTATTGACTTGTCCACACCTACATCGTCACGTACCGTGAGATAGTTGTAACCCTGTACGTTACGATCAAGAAGGTGATACGCCATGAAACGATACAGTGGGTTCTTTGGGTCTGAAAGATGATCAAAAGCGTGTGACTCACTGTCCTTGTCCTCTGGGTATACTTCATCATAGATGCTGCATGCCAAATTATACAACTGCTGCAGAGTCTCCACATGATATGTTCTCTTCATCATCTCATTCTTGAAGACAAAAGCAGTGAAACCATAGAGTTTTTGGTCTGGCAAGCACGCCACCTCTTTAATGTTACCACCAGTGGTGTACTGGATAGTACCGTTAGAAGCATTACTACCTGTTATTCCATAGTAGTTCTTTGGGTCATAATCATTGTCTTTATATGGCTCAAGTGCTTCATCCAGTTTCGTTGCTTTCAGTGCCTCATAGAAGAGTGATATCTCTGGGTTATCAGCAAGAAGTGAAGAAACTGAGAGTGTTGAATTCTCTATCACAGCACTTACTGGTTGCATGATACCATTCTCTACTGAGTCATCCTGATGTTCAAAGAAGACTCTAGAGTTACCATTTATGACAACAATAGAACGACCATTCTCGTCTGTATCATGAGTAACCTGCAAGTTACGGTGCATGAGGTTCTGAGTTGGCAATACACTAGTACTGCTCTCACCACCCATCTCAGAAACTGAATAGATTACATTTACAAGATGCGTACGTGCAAGTGTATCACACTCTTCCGTAGTCAGGGTCTCCATTGTCTTGCCTTCCTTTGCCAGATATGCATTAATAGCATCATTGGTTGGGACGAAACAGGTATAATGACCGTAAGCCGACAACTGATCCATGAGTCCAGCCCTTGTTACGATACTGGCAAACTGGCTGTACTGTGGATTCTCCGTAAGGTACTCACTTGCCATCTGACCAGTAAAACTATAGAAGTTTGACTCATCCGGATCATCATTACATGACTGCAATGAAGGGATAGCAAAAGCGAAGATACCTAATAAAAGCAATATATTTAATGATAATTTCTTCATTGTCGTATCATGTTTTTATTTGTTTGTTTCATAACTGCTATTCTCTCCTGTACCGAACGCAGGGTTCTGCTTAAGATTCTTGTTAGCCTTGCACTCATTCAAGTTATAAGGCCAATAAATAGCATCCATCTTTGATAGTTTACTGATGATTGTTGATCTCAAATCCACGCTCTTGTTTGATACCTGCTCACATAGGTAATCCGTATTACCATCACGTTGTGAACGACGTACGAGATCATAGAATCTCTTACCTTCAAACATCAACTCTCTGTTACGCTCTTCGTAGACAAGGTTCGTAATAGTAGCCTTTGATGGATAATTATCTCTAACAAGTGTATCTTTTGGTTCCTGCTGCATCAATGAGCGTTTATTTACGGCATTAACGAGGTTGAAGGCAGCATCACGATACTGTAAGTCTGCTCCCTGCAATGTCTCACTACCGTCTGACATCATCTGTGTCAGTGCCTCCGCCTTCATCAGCATTATGTCTGTAAGACGATACACTATCCAATTACACTTGTTACGAGAGTCCTTGTTATTACCTTCCACTGGATACTGGCCTGGATATACGGCTTTCTTCCATGGATCGTCAGCAGCCTCCATAGTAAATCGTATTCCACCTCCACCATTACATGTCAACTTGTTTACATACGTTCCATTAACATTCATGTTTTCATATGCACGAGCGTCAAGTCCCTTATTTGCCTTATCAAAGACTTTGTAAGTGCCATTCTTCTCGTCATCACCAACCCAAGTTGTATAAACCACCCAAGGTTCACGACCAACACCACCATAGAAGTTACCCGCAGCGACATTAGACTTGCGTGAACTACCACTGCCTTGCACGAAAGCAATCTCAAAGATACTTTCCAAACACCAACTAGAAGAATACTTTAGGAACAAACTACTATAGGCATTACCATAATAGGTAGAACCAGCATAACGATCCGTAACCAATGGGAAGCCATTAGTGTTCTTAAAATCAGTTTCTGAATATCTAAAGTCTTTAATTGCCTGATTCTTCTTGTAGTCGATTATCATATCAGCATACTTAACGCAATTCTGATAATCCTTCTTCCACAAGTACATCTCACAAAGCATAGCCCATACTCCAGGACGTGTGATACGATAATAGTCGTACACTGATACCCATGCATCACTTGTTGACTCAAGTGGATACTTGCTAATGATATCTCCTTGAACACTCTCCAGTGAGTTAATCAACTTATCAAGAATTTCATTAAAAGATGTAGCTGGCAAATCTAATTCCTGATTATCATCAAGGTAAGCAGTCTCATAGTATGGCACATCACGGAAAGTACGTATCAGATAGAAGTAACACAATGAGCGTATCGCAGTAGCCTCAGCAAGGTCGGCCTTCAACTGACTCTGTGTATAAGACGGATCCTTCTCTGCCACCTTTGGAGCGTACTCCATAATGGTGTTACAGTCATTGATAACTTTATAGTAATCTGTCCAATCAGTATAAGCGTTGTTAGCCATGATGTTCTCCTTCAGAATACGCTCTAGGTTGACATCACTATTGATAGGTCCATTATTGATAACATTCTCTGAACGGAACTCACCCCATATCATTGCCCTGCTAAGGAATCCATAGTCAGACATCCTAGAATAGCAACCAGCAATAACATTCTCAACGTCGTTAGCATCGTTCCAGAACTGATCCAAGGTAATAACATTCTGTGGCTCCACCTCTAAGAAGTCACCACAACTTGACATCATGCCCGCCCCTATCGGAGCAACGGCTGCCACCATTGCCAATGTCTTAACCTTATTATATAGTTTGTTGTATTTCATTGTATTCAGTTTTTATCGTTACTCGGTCAAATACCAATACATTGTTTAGAAGTCCACTGTCATACCAAAAGTATAAGACTTTGCACGTGGTGTCTGACCACTATCAATGGCTGGTGATGTACCACCTGCACTAACGTCTGGGTCAACACCAGTGTACTTGGTTATGATAAGTGGGTTATTGGCACTTACATAGAAACTTACCTTATTAAGACCTACGCCCATATTCTTAAGCACCTTCTTGCTGAGAGAATATGACAACTGTGCGTATGTCATACGGAGATAGTCACCATCCTCTACGAAGCGGTCGCTTATAAGCGTGTTATAGTTTGTTGTAGCACCATACATAGCACGTGGGATAGATGTTACGTCTCCCTCTTTACGCCAACGATAGTTAACAGCCTGACTCTGGTTGTCATTGTTTATCATAGCCTCCGCTGTCAAGCGTGCACGGTTGATAATCTTGAAGCCAAGACGATAAGAGAACTGTGTGCTCAGACGCCATGCGCCATAGTTAAATGAGAAGCCGAAACCACCAACGAGTTTTGGAAGTGAAGAACCAAGGTAAACAATATCAAGTGCATTTATCTGACCATCATTATTTACATCCTCGTATATAGCATCACCACCATAGAACTTATAACCAGCACCACTGTTTACACCAGAACCATCGTTTGAATAACCAAACATCATGCGGATTGGGTCTCCGTTACCGTCGCGTATAATTTTGCCATCAGCGGTAAGTGCTACAGGAGCAGTTTTTCCATCAGCGATAAACTTCTCTTGGTCTTCCTGAGAGAGAGCCTTGAACGTATCATACTGATACTGGTAAACACCCTTGTAACGGAAGCCATAGATAGAGTTGTTAGGGTTCATCAACTGAACACGCTCCATTATCTGGTTGTTCTCGAAGTTGAATGTAGTATTCTTGTTCTTCAACAGTGTCTCATCCATTTCAAGTATGCGGCTCTTACTGTTAGAGAAGTTGGCGTTCATGTCCATGGTGAACTTGCCAGCATTAACCAGTTTATTAGTATTGATATGGAACTCCCAACCAGTGTTACGCATCTTACCATCGTTACGATATGCAACAGAAGCATAACCTGTGCTTGAAGGTATACGGAAGTTAGGCATTAAGATGTCAGATATTGTCTCATTATACATCTCGAACGTAAGATTAATTTTATCGTTCAAGAAGCCAAAGTCGAAACCGAGGTTATACTTTGTAGACTTCTGCCACTTGAGGTTCAACAACTTCAAGTTGATAGGAGTCATGGCAGACATATTGTAATACATTGATGCAGAGCCATACTTTGAAGTATAGAGGTAATCCTGATTTGGCGCAACACCCATATACGCCCAACTTGGACGGATAGAGAACATAGAGAGCCATGAACGGAAATGCTCCATGAAAGGTTCGTCTATAACATTCCAACGCAATGATACTGATGGGAAATAGCCCCATCTGTTGTCAGGTCCAAACTTAGTAGTACCGTCCGCACGCAGTGTTACGTCAGCCATATAGCGACTCTTGTAAGCATAGTGAGCAGAGAGAGTGAAGAAGAGTGACTTACCTTCTGAGTACCAAGAAGACAGTCCATCATTCACACCACCTGCGTATGCACTCTCTATGCCCCCAGAAGGCAATCCTTTAACCTTGGTGTTCTGTCCATTACCACTCCATGTTGACAACTCCATACGTGCTAAAGCCAGTACTGAGTGATCCTTATTTTTGAAAGCAGGAATGTAGGTAAGTGTATGCTTAGTAGTGAGTGAAACGTCCTTCTTACTTTCATTGAACGCAGTATTCACGCCAGCTCCCCATGATGTAGACACGAGTTCCTGAGGATAGAACTTATCCGCATAGCGGTTAGAGATACGCATATAAACCTGTCCCTTCCAAGTCAAGCGGTCATGATCATCATCCAGTCCGAGAAGTTCATAGTTCAAGACCAGTTCTGGGTTAAGGTCATAGTTCGTAGCTATATTCTTCGCAAGATATGCACTGGCAACAGGGTTCACATACTTACGTTGGTCGTCCTTGAACACCTCGCTACCCATATAGAGACCACTCTGCAACATATTATAATATGTCTCAGTATCATTACCATACTGATCCTCCTCATAGATACTCATGTTAGGCATCTTCTTATATGCTATAGCAAGAAGGTTGTCAGAGTTCATATTGTTCTTCGTGTAAGTCATAGCGAAGTTCGTCTGCACACGGATACGCTCGCTGACATTATAGTCAAGGTTCACACGTGTAGAGAAACGATTCATCTTCTGCGCAATGACAGAACCTGTCTCATGGTCAAAACCACCAGAGATACGGAAGAGTGCCTTCTCACCACCACCAGAGATTGTGATGTAATGGTTCTGCAGGAAACCTACCTGCGTCACAGCGTCACGCCAGTCGGTATTGTCATCATACTGGTTTGCTTCTTTCCAGTTGCTGATACCAAGATAGTTGATTTCAGGAATGCTACCAGCGGCATCGTTCTGCTGTGGGTTGAAGTAGGACTCCTTCAACAACATAGTATAGTCATCACCATTAAGCAAATCAATGCCCTTAGGCTGATACTTACCCGTAAGTTTGAAAGTATAAGAGAGTTTTGGTTTACCCTTAGCACCACGCTTTGTTACGATTTCGATAACACCGTTACCACCCTGTGAACCATAGATAGCAGCACCAGCACCATCCTTAATAACGTTGATAGATGCAATATCCTCAGTGTTCACATTAAGCAATTCAGAGAACTTCTCTTCATTGGCAGTTGAAGCATCAAAGTTAGACAAATCCAGATCGTCACGCACATTACCATCCACAACAATCAGTGGCTGTTCGTTTGTCAAACCAGAGAGAGAAGAAGAGTTACGCAGTTTCATGGTAGAACCAGCACCGAGGTTACCAGAGTTAGCCACGATGTCAAGACCAGCGATACGTCCCTGCAATGCTTCGTCAACAGAGGTAATACCAAGTCCTTCGAATTCCTTAGCGTCAATAGACTGTCGTGCGAAAGACACCTCACGCTCAGGAATAGGCAGAGAGTTACCCTGCATACGTCTCTTTGACTTTACAGTAACTTCCTGCAATGTAGTTGCAGACTCCATCTTTACGTCGAAAGTAGACTTATCAAACTTGAACGTCTGCGTCTTCAATCCCACAAAAGATATACGCAACTTATCCTTTGCATTTTTTACCTTCATGGTGAAGTTACCATTCATATCGGTTACGGTTGATTCTATGATACGTCCGCCACCGTCTATTTCGCATACCGCAGCCCCCATAAGTGGACCGAAATCATCACTTACAGTACCATGTACAGACGTAATCTGTGCCATAGCAGCAACGCTGCACAGAAGCATAACGCAAACCAATAGCGCAGCCCGGCACTGATGACATACCTTATATATTATATTCTTTTCCATGTCATTATATTTTGGGGTTGTTATTTCTTCCATTTGGACAGGCGCTCATAAAGCAACACACCGTCAATCATGTGTACCACCGCATTAGATGAAGACTGCAAGTTTGCCTTCTCCGATCCTGGTGTTCCACTTATCCAATACTCACGGCATACTTTATTATAGAACTCATGATTTGATTCATTCTTCAAAACATGTCGTTCTTCACCTAATTGGTCTGTCACAGTATAGTTATTATTATCTGCCGAAACCTTAAAAGAGTAGTAACGATTATTCTTAGGGTTAAGTTTTGCAGACTCAAAGTTTTCGTTAGTAAACTTCTCACCACCGATACATACTGCTCTATCCTGAATATGATAGCGCAAGAAATCATGTATTCTGTTAGCAATATCCTTCTTTACTGTTGCATCGCTTGCATTATCATAATCCTCCCATGTTGGCAGATAACCACCATCAATAAGTTCCTGAATATATTTATCCTCTGGAACATATACCGTGTAATTGTAGTTATCAAATACGGAGATATTCATATTCTCGTTTCCAGCACATGAGTATGAACCATCTTTCTTCAATATTAGGCTACCATCACCACTTGACGTCTGGTCGGAACTTAGCAATGTGTAGAACAGAGTACACTTACTCCCCTCCTTTTCACTTTCTTCTTTCAATGTCTGATATACAGACTTTGTAGAAGTAAGCGGCATGTCTATCATATTGTCACTCTCGCCTGAAGCACCGAAATACGTTACGCCGTTACCATTAGAAGGTGTCATATCATAAGTATGCTCAGTGCTTACGCTGACAGTCTGTCCATAGTCCATTTGGTAACCGCCCTCAAAGTTTGTAGCACCATTGTGTTTGTATATTTTCACGATGCTACCCGCTTTCGTATTGTAATAAAGACGATCATCAGAAACCTTAGATTCACCCTTTTCCATATCATGTACGATTATGTTATTATCCATTAAGTCATACAGACGATTCTGAATAACATCATAAGTCAGAGTCTTAGGGTTTCCTGAAGCCAAAGTAATCACACCATTCTCATCTATAGTACACTTATATGACGTGCCCTTTATCATATTATTGACGAAAGAGAATTCAAAGAGGTTCTGCTGTGCCAGTCCATAAGAACATGGGTCTATGTAGCGTACCACCTTTGACGCCTGTGCCGTTGTTGATGTGCCGACAGAAGTCTGTCCAAGCAGTGGCAACATAATAGTGAAACGTGAGTCCATAGCATTCAGGTATGGTGTGTAGTCCATAGCATTAACAACAGACATACCACTACCTGATTTAGCAGGATAGTTACCTGTCAACATACTGTAACCTAAAGCAGTAACAGTAGAACTCTGGTGCAATGCTGGTGCCATTACAGAACGGTACATCACAGGTGCGAATACCTTATTTACGAGATATACCACACCGTTACTACCCATGTAACTTCTTACCACATTTGAAACATCAATACCAAGTGCATTCTGCTTACCGTCATCAAGCACAGCCCCAAACTTTGAAGGCACAGACTCTATGAAAGATTCCTGCATGTTCACATTGACAAGTTTTGCGAGTGTACCGATAGGCACATTCTCCCACGTACCGTACTGTTCACGCAATCCTCTTCCCTCATCACCATTCCACCAGTTGTTGAGTGCTTCATTAGTAGGCACGAACAAAGCGCCACCGTCATAGTGGTAGTCCTTTCCTTGTGTATTCTGATATATGTATCTGTTCCAACCTGGATCAAAAGCAAGAACATCAGTTTCAAGCAGTGACATATCAGAGTTAGGAATATCAACAAGTTTATGTCCTCCGTCAGCATTAAAGTAACGCAGGTTATAAACAGTATCCTGTGCATTAAAGAGGGTCTGATATTCTCTCAGGTTATTACCAGTAACTGCTACTGGGCAACTCCATCTCTTTAAGAAACTTGCCCACATTGACATATCAGGTTCACTGTTCACAATCTCTGCCATGTTCTTGTTACCCTCCATGACACCATTGATGACATAGACATAACCATTCTTACACGTCTGCTCAGCGCTGATTACCTGCTTACCATTAATCCATGACTCTTGCGTATTAGCCGCAACGCCATTGGTAATGATAGAGAGGTCATTGTCGGTAATGCGGCTCTTACTCAAGAACTGTGGCAAGAAGTGCATCATGGTAGACGATGTAGCATCCTTAAACATTCTGACATCCTGTCCCTTTGAGCGCAAGTGTGCCCATGCGTCCTTTTCCTCATCAGCCAATGGGTTCACTGGCATATCGGCAAGTCGATAAACAGGGATAGAGTCATAGATAGTTGCAGCCGTTTCCCTACGTACGCAGAGTCCTTCCTGTGGCGGATTACCACTTACGCTTGACATGAGTTCAAGCAAATAAGCATTGTTAATCATGGCACCATTAAAGAGAGCCTTCTTCTGTGCCGTAGTCAGTTGGTCGTAGGTAAGGTTGTTGTCCTTAAACCACTGGTCGTACACATCGTCAGGCGTAGCGAACAATGTCTTGGAACCAGTCTTTGACAGAGTGGTGGTGTAGCCGAGGTCATCAATAAGGCGCAACATGGTTGTGAACGATTTTGTAGAACCGTCACTCACCGTAATGCCTTCCTGTAGACGCTCATAAATAGAGTTACCCAACCACTCTGGCTGTCCAGTAAGATTATCCTTATCACAGGACTGCATCATACCAGCACCCAAGAGGAGTCCACAAGCAGCAAGTAAATGCATGGTTTTGTTCTTTCCCCATGCGCTTAACACCTTGCTTTCCTTAGCATGTTTTTTTCTCATAGCAGGTTAGTATTATGTTTTTATATTATTGTTGTCTAAATAGTAGTATATGTTGTCACCGCATTTTTGTTATCTGTGCTGCGGCTGGATATTTTCGTTAGTATTTGAATGTGTGCCTAAATATATCATGGCACTCAGTGTGTTTTCTACGGTATTAAGGGAAAAACGTTCTATTAATTACCGTCCTTAAATTTGTATTTAAATGTAGAAAAACCGGGGTAGACTCTTTTCTTTAAGAGCCTACTCCAGTTTTAGTTATCATTCATTATGAGTCATAGACGCATAACCGATTGTCTTTTCATTATAAAATAATACGCTTGTTCAAGTCTATCTACTTACTTGATAACAGTCTTTGTTGTAACGTTACCGTCCTTGTCTGTAATAACGAGGATATTAACGCCCTTCTGCATAGCGTTGAGTTTCATACCGTTTACAGAGTAAACCTCAACCTTGGCAACCTCAGGAGCGAGTTCTATAGCGTCAACGTCAGTGAAGCCACCCTCTTCCTTCTTACTGTCAGTACCGAAGTATGTAAGTTTGAAGTCGTCCATGATTACCCATGAGCCAGAAACCTTGTCAGCCTGACGGATACCTAGACGGAGTTTACCGTCTGTTACCTTGATAGTAACACCGTTGTAGTATCTGCCCTGACCGAAGTAAGCAACAGAAGAAACCATGTCATTAGGTACATTGTAAGTATTACCATCGGCTCCTGTAAAGGTTGACTCATCACCCTGACCGAGTTTCTCTGAAGAAGCACCGAAGTTTTCTACTGTAGCGATGTGCTCGATAGGCTTTGTTACCTCATTCTCACCTGACTTAGCATAGAGCAGAGCCTTAGAAGCAGTACCCTCTGTTACGGCAGTAACGTCTGCGGCAAGACCACCAGCACGGTTGAATGCCATTGCAGTTACCTGATATGTACCGTTAGGCACCTCTACATCCTGATACAAGTCGAAGTTCTTATCATAGAACTCAAGGGCGAGAGCAGCCTTCTGAGTATCGTTATTACCAAAGTTGTAGCCAGTAGTATTCTGCCATCCAGCGATTGAGTTAACACCTTCCTTCTCGAAACTTGGTGAAGCGAGAAGTGATGTCATATCAACAGGAGCATCGTCTGTAGCATTCTCCCATCCTACAGGCAGAGAGAGTTGATGTCTGTATTCAGCAATCTTTGTGATAGCAGCATTAGCCTCTGCATCTGTCATATTCTCGATATCAAGAGACTCTACATACGTGTTAGCCTCAGCCACAAGTTCTGGATATCCCTCCACAGTACCAAGGAATGTAGAGAAGTCTTCAGCAGATGTCTGCAGAGAAGTGAAGAGACTTACAGACTCATCGACATTATTTACAGCCTGAAGGAGATCATTGAGTTTCAGACGCATTTCCTTACCATCCGTACCGTTAGCAGCCTGCTGAGCAGCAGTGATAGCGGCTGTCAATTCAGCCTTCACGTCAGTACCCATTGTCTGCTCCAACTTCACGCCTTCAATTGTTTTGTCTATTGAAGACTTAAGGATATCTACATCATCAGCCATGAAGGTCAGTTTGAAGCGAGTAAAGATAGCCCAAGAGTCACCTTCCTGAGTGGTATTACCCTTCATACCGATGCGCAGAGCATCACCCTCTTTTGCTACAATTCCTGATGTTTCAATGGTATATGCTCCCTGGTCAAATGCAAGACCAGCGTCTGCCATATTGTTAGGATAGCAATAATCATCAGCACTTGTATAGAAATCACCTGTATAATAGTTCGCATCCTTTGCAACCTTATATTCGAAGACATTAGGCAGAGGCGTCTTCATATCATTACAGTATGCGTATGCTGGTGACTCTGGTATATCAGCCTTTTGTGTACCATCTGCATTGAAATACAGATTCCAAGCGTTATCACCACGTCCACGGCGATAGAAGCCCTGTACTGTAATCTTATATGCGCCTACAGGAGCTTTCTCCACTGTCTGATAGATATCGAAGTCAGCGTTGTTCCAACCCTCGGCACACTTAGCCCTCGCATCAAATGCTACGTTACCGCCAGAAGCAGCCTTCTTCGTCCAGCCCTTACCACCTTGAGAGAAGTCTGGGTCAGAAAGAAGTTTTGTCATATCAGCACCAGGCTTGATACTGTTCTGGATAGCATTCTCTTTCATTTCCTTCAACTTCGCTGTTTCAGCAATAATATCTTCCGTGCTCAGCGTCTTAGATCTTCTGATGGCCTTAGCATCTACATCAAGATAGTCAGCAAGATCAAACACGTCATCACCATAGTAATTCTCGTCATCAGCGATGATTTGCGCAGCAGCAACTTCTTCCAAATAGTTCTCCCATGCCGTAGCATTCTCACTAATAGCCTTCTGGGCATCGTTAATAGCCTTCATGTTGGCCATAACCTCCTCATACGTTGTACCTGCTGCAGAGTTTGCCAACACCTCATTATATGCTGCGAGTACAGATTTTGTTATCTGATCGCTCTCAGAATAAGTCTTGGCATTTTTAATAAAATCAGCATTCCACAACTTGTATGCGTCAGCACCGTTACCGTAGTACTTAATCTTGAAGTTATCATAGATTGACCAATCAGTATTACCTACCTTCGTATCCTTCTTCACACCAATCTTAACAGAACCCTCAGTTACAGGGAACATCACAGAATTGTTATAATAGCCTGCATTGAAATAATCAACGGCCTGCTTCATATTGTTAGGCAGATAGAAGTTTTCGCCAGCAGTATTTGTATACAACAGAGCGTCCTCAGTAACAGAATTATCCTCTGCTGTGATACCATCAAAGGGGTTCTTTACAGGAGCAGCGAGTGTATCATTCTTTGCATCTTCACCACTCTTTATATTAGCAGCATATATCTGAGCATACTTGTTTGTACCATTTTTGAATGCAGTGTAAGCATCTTCAGTAGAACCTGGGCGATAGTAGCCCTGAACAGTGAGCGCATAGACACCATTAGGCAGATTATCTATCTGCTGCCATGTGTCATAGTTCATATTGTAACGCTCTGCACAGGTACTTGTTGTGCCACCAGCACCGAATGAACTACCACTCCAACCTGTAAAGTCACCTACAGTGTCGAATGTACCGTTGACAATATTAGCAGAGAGATCAACAGGCTCTTCTGCCGTTGCCTGGCTTGCGAGGTAGTCTGTTATGGCCTTCTTAACAGCAACAACCGCCTCACTGAGTTCCTCTACAGTAGATTCCTCATTAGCATAAATTGCCTCATACTGTGCAAGGTTAGGCACTCCTGCTGCATCTGCCTCTTTCAGCATAGCGAGAAGAGGTACAGAAGCATTAAACTTCTCTATTACAGTACCACGTGCCTCTACCAACTTCTTATAATCATCCACAGAAACAGCATACCAATCGAGGTTTGCGCCCTCTGTACCATCAGCATAAAGGTTACATACCGTCTCGCCTGTCAATGCTCCAAGATAGAGAGTCTCTGCATTTTCACCAAGAACAGCAGTATTGGTTATACGGAACGAACCATCACCATTAGCAATTATCTGCCAAGTGTTAGCGTTAGCACCGTTGTTGTTGTCAACGTATACAGCCTGGGCATTGTCGGTAAACATCTTACGCCAGCCCCATGTACAAGGCTTATTACTGTTATCACGCTCTACAGAGTCGTTAAGAGAAACATAATTATTATCAGCATCCTCAAGAGCCGCTTTCCACACATATCCCTCAGCCTGGCTTACAGAAGCACGTGTGTTATAATTGTTTGCTCCGAGAGCAAATCCCTGTGTTCCAGGGTTATAGAGGTAGAAATTTGTAGCACCGTCAATTTTCAAATCTGCCTTCGCTGGATCTGAAAGCACCAACTGACGCTCAGTAACATTCAACGCTGCATTGGCTGATGAAGCCGCAAGCGCACCTCCTGAAATAAGAAGTAATGTTTTTAGTTTCATAATGTTGTAATTAAGTTAGTGAATAATATAATCTATTGTTTACTTGCAGATGATTTGATTTTTCATTGCAAATTTATATATTTTTTTTATTAATACGCATAAACCACTTGATAATACGTGTACCGTTAACCTTTTTTAAGTATTAGATATTTCTTCGTAACTGTTCAGTTATGGTTACGTCTATTAATGTCTTCACCAATATGCACGTTTTTGGGGCATAGAAGAGTTATACTTTCTTTGGCTGAACTCGGCTTTGCCGCTTGCCTTAGCAAGAAGCCAATACTATGAGTAACTGTGGGCACCGCCCACGGATTTTAGATACTCTCCTATTCTCAGCCTGGAAGGCTATACATTGTTGGTAGTGTACAGCCTTCCAGGCTGATATTTCACTACCTATACAAAATCCGTAGGCTTCGCCCACGGTTACTCATAGTATAGCCTTCCAGGCTAATTTTATCTATACTTCACATATAACAACCCTTAAATCACCACAGAACAGTTACATTTCTTCACATAATATTTGCCTTTCCCCTGATACAGTTTCCGATAATAATATTTTGCCATTACAATTATTTTGCTTACTTTTGCAACACATTATTATATAATTAGTATGAAATACCCAATAGGAATACAAGACTTTCAGAGCATCCGCGAAGGCGGATACGTATATGTTGACAAAACCAGCATGATATACACCCTTACCCATGAAGGAAAGATTTTCTTTTTGGGACGCCCCCGACGTTTCGGAAAGAGTCTTCTCATGTCAACACTGAAATACTACTTTCTCGGGAGAAAAGACCTTTTCCGAGGTCTCGATATAGAGAGGAATGAGACGGAATGGAAGAGTTATCCCGTATTTCACATAGACTTCGGGTTAGGTACCAATTATATGGAGAAAGAAACGCTCAACCGTCTATTGGACTCATACATTTCACGTTGGGAACATGACTATAATATACAAAACACACACACGAAGGAGGATTACAGCCTACGATTCCAAACAGTTCTGGAAGCGGCACATGAACAGACTGGTAACCGTGCGGTAGTGTTGATAGACGAGTATGACAAGCCTTTACTTGACGTTATGTCAACAAACATTACAGTAAAACGTTCTGGCGAACAGATTAGTCTAGAACAATATAACCGTGAGTTACTTCGTGGTTTCTACACCACATTCAAGGCTGCGGACGAACATCTGCAATTTGTGATGCTTATGGGCATAACTAAGTTCTCACAAGTAAGCGTATTCAGTGGTTTTAATCAACCCAACGACATCAGTATGCTTTCACAATACGATTCTATTTGCGGCATCACACAAAACGAATTGTTCGAATATTTTCAGGAGCCTATACAGGAGTTGTCGCAGTTCTACAACTGCAATGTAGACGAAATGGCACAAAGACTAAAGAAGCAGTATGACGGGTATCACTTCTCTGACAGGTTACACGGAGTTTACAATCCGTTCAGTTTGCTAAACGCATTCTACGGTAAACGCATACAGGATTATTGGTTTCGAACTGGCACACCGACATCTCTTGTTCGTCTGTTGCAACATTTTGACGAGAACATCAATGAACTAACCGGGAAATACTACACACCCGACCAGTTTACCGACTACCGCGCAGACGCTGAGAAACCGCTACCTATGATATTCCAAAGTGGTTATCTCACCATAAAAGATTACGACATCGACACTAACAGTTTTTTGCTAGACTTCCCTAACGATGAAGTAAAACGCGGATTCGTCACATTACTCGCAAACAACTATCTAAAGACCAACGACAACATCAGCAGTTGGATGCTAACTGCCATTACAGCCCTCAAACGCGGCGAAATAGAACAGTTCCGAGTACTACTGACTTCTTTTTTCTCCAGCATACCATACACCATGCGACGCAAAGACAGTGAACGAGAAAAGGAACGTTACTTCCACTATACCTTCTATCTCCTGCTACGGCTAATGAGCACTTACCTCATATATACAGAAAAGACACAGAGTCAAGGACGTGTTGACTGTATTGTAGAAACAGTCCATTACATCTACATTTTCGAATTCAAACTCGACGGTACTGCATCAGAGGCTTTAAAACAAATAAAGGACAAGAACTACGCGCGTGAATATATATCAGATCCAAGGACTTTATTTAAAATCGGATGCAGTTTCTCATCTGAAAGCGGAACAATAGAAGACTGGATAGTTGAGAATTAACCCATAAACTCACCTTCTACCTAAAGTATATTATAACAAGGAACGTTACGCACCATGCCACTACTATGAGTTGCGTAAAGCGGTCATGTAGCATCACCTTCGTTGGGTCACCGCTTTTCTCGTCTACCACAGCGAGTTGTATGTAACGCAACAAACCGAGAATGACGTAACCACTGGTAAGATAAAGGTATTGCGTACCAAAACTGGCTACGACATCGGGCGAAACGGTGTACATGATATAACATACCAAGGTGACTCCACCCGTGATGGTAATAGCCTGATTAATGAAGGTGAGGTTGTAACGTGAGGTGTTCTGTCGTGGTGCTTCGCCTGTTTTCATCATACGCAGGACGTCATCACGACGTTTGGCAAACGAAAGAAACAGCGTGAGCAAGAAGGTCATCATCACAAGCCAGTGACTGGGCACGATGTCGGTAGCGGAGCCACCTGCAAGTATGCGTAACACGAAGCCGAAGGCTATGATACACACGTCGATGATGGCGTAACGCTTCAGTCGCCAGCAATACGCCATGTTAAGAAACCAGTAACCTAGTATCACTCCCATGGTCTGCAAGGTATTACGTGTCAACAGCGATAACACTCCCATACTCATGACTATCATTACGAACATCATGGCATACGCCATACGTTCGCTCACCTTACCACTTGCCACGGGGCGTTTGCACTTCACTGGGTGACGGCGGTCTGCCTCCACGTCGATAACATCGTTGAAGCAGTAGATGCTTGACGCTGCAAGCGAGAAACCGAAGAACACTATTATGGTATTTATCAACAGGTCTGTCTGCATGAGACTGCGACCGAAGAACAGCGGAAGGAACACGAATGTATTCTTTACCCACTGATGGGGACGGATAACTTTTAAATAGTATTTCATTTTAAATCAAGAATGAGATAATGTTTTATTAGCCTGGAAGTTTATATTTGTGTAAGAATATGCACGATATGATTAGTCTGGAAGTTTATATTTGTGTAAGAATATGCACGATATGATTAGCCTGGAAGGCTATATTTGTGTAAGAATATGCACGATATGATTAGCCTGAAAGGTTATATTTGTGTAAGAATATGCACGATATGATTTGCCTGGAAATTTATATTTGTGTAAGAATATGCACGATATGATTAGCCTGGAAGGTTATATTTGTGTAAGAATATGCACGATATGATTAGCCTGGAAGGCTATACTTTGAGTAACCGTGGGCACCGCCCACGGATTGCAATAGTTTATTTGCATCTGCCTGGAAGGCAGTACACCAACTTTTTTATAAACAACTAATCTTTAAAGAACAAGTCATCACGTGGATCAAGCCCCATTTCCGCTAACCACTCATCATACTCTTCACGAAAAGACTTACGATGATGATGTTCCTTCTGACTCCTTATATACTCTATCACTTTGGGACGTTCTTGCACTGAATAAGTAAAGCAGGCATAACCATTCCCCCAGCCTTCAAAGATTGGGAAATATTCATTGTGTTCTTTCATCCATTTTGAGGTTTCTTGCTTTAGTATTTTCACAAACTCACTTACTGCTATCATTGGATGTATCTCTACGCACATGTGTACATGGTCTGGCATGGAATTGATACGATACAAATGACTTTTTTTCTCTGTACATATACCTAATATATATTTGTACAATTCACGTTCGTACCTCTCACTTATTGTACTACGACTGAATTTGGTCCTCCATACAATATGATATGTTAATTTTACATGTGACATTATTATTGTTCTTTTTATATAAATAAGTGCTTCATCTGGAATGTACTGCCTTCCAGGCAGTCTTCCCACGTTTCTACCAATCCGTGGGCGATGCCCACGGTTACTATAAGTATTGGCTTCCAGCCAAAACTACGTCGTAATCCTACGCTAACGGTTACTATAAGTATTGCCTTACAGCCATAACTACGTCGTAATCCTACGCTAACGGCTAGTCTAGGAATTGACTTCCAGCCAAAACTACGTCGTAATCCTACGCTAACGGGTTAGTCTAGGAATTGACTTACAGCCAAAACTACGTCGTAATCCTACGCTGCACTAAGACCTTAAAGCCAGAACTTGGAATTCAAAACCTTCTTAAACAACATGGCGAGCACTATGGTAGTGACTACATAGAGCACCAGTCCGTCCATGATATCCCCTCCCCTGCTTATAGGTATAAATATCTTGCGAGTAATAGGATGACATACGAATATGGCTGATGAGAGTATGCCAAGCCAATTGAAGAACTGTAACAATGCTGCAGGCAACAGTTTTACTACCGCAACGTGTAGGACTACGATAAAGAATGGCACCCATAGCCACGTTTGGAAGCCAAGGGAGAACACTACTATCAACAGTAATGACACCATACAAGCAATGATGCTACGTGATTGCGTTAACTCCGGAATGTTCTTTAAACGAGCAAGGAGTATGCCCATAGCAAATGGTAACACCCCACCTATGAAGTTATATCTTATTCTGTTTATAGCATCGCCCTCGGGGTCAGCCCAACAAATGGCTTGCACCGCCCAACCGATTGCCACAAGGACATAGAGAACTCTGTTGTCTCGACCATAGATAGCAATGCGGTAAAGCAGATATAGTTGCATCATGAGTCCGAAGAACCAGTATGGTCCTGGCCATATTATCTTGTCGGGATCTGGCAGCAGGTTGATAGTCATCGTTAGTTGCGCAATGATGTCCGTCCATGCCCAGTGGTGGCGCATCGGTGTTATCCAGTCTACCATGGTGAAGACGGTAAAGCCCAGTAGCATCATGGGGAATAGTTTCATGAAGTGCTTTTTCACGAAAGGCCATGTGGATATTGCTTTCGCCCCTTCACTCTCATATTTCATCACCAGTCCGTAACCGCTGAGAAAGAGGAATACTGGCACTCCATAGTGTCCGAAGAAAGAGAACAACTGCAGTGGCAGATCTGCGGACGGAGTTACGAGCATGGCAATGAGACGGTCCACATTATCTTGATGATACTGGTATTCGTTCTCCTTCACCATTGGTCCGAGCCAATGGAGGAAGTTATGCATGAAGATGCCTAATATGGCTATGCCGCGAAGGGCGGAACATTCTGTTTTTGTAAGTGTCATTGTTACATTACGGGTTAAGGGTTTAAGGATACATATCCCACGATGTACTGCCTTCCAGGCAGTTCTATCTTTCGCAGACAAATTCCGTGGGCGGTGCCCACAGTTACTCATAGTACAGCCTTCCAGGCTATTAATGAGTCATGTGCTCATCTACTTTCAATCTTATGTACTACGTAGTATGGATGTGGGTTGGCTGGAAGGCTAACATATAGTCATGTGCTCGTCTACTGTCTATCTGGCAATCTTATGTACTACGTAGTATGGATGTGGGTTG
>CAKQSF010000001.1 GCA_934272845.1 uncultured Prevotella sp. | reverse complement strand
GGGTTGTAGATCTTGACTTCTTTCTCTATAGATTGTCTATGATCTTTGGGTAGACACAGGGTTTTACGGGTGAGCCATATTTTACCTATAATTGTGCCATACGTGCAATAGAAGAAGGAGAATATTCTACTGCTTTGAGTTTACTAAAGAGATGTGACAAATCATGGGCAGATTATGATGTAACCCTTAATATAGGACTTCTATATTATGCAGATTCAAAATATGCTAAGGCTTTACATTATCTTGGAAAAGCGCATTATATGTGTCCAAACCGCTTTATCCCATTGCATTATATGGCAGAAGTCTACAAAGAAACAAATCAGGTGAACGATGCGCTACAAATATCGACAAAAATCATCCACATGCCGATAAAAATTCCGTCAGAAGATATTGCATACATCAAATATACTGCACAACAATATATTAAACAACAAACATATTCTATTAACAATCAAATTCATTCTTATGAAAAAGAAATTTAATTTCATAGGAAAGACACTATTGCTATTTGTTCCTTTCCTCGTATCATGTTCATCAGAAACAGAAGAACAAGGTATTCCTACATCTAACGTCAAAACCAACATTACTGTAGACCTGCATGAGTATGCCCGAGGGCAAGAGAATCTTTACAACGAAGCAAAATATGGTAATGCAACCACCAGAGGAGGTGAAGGTGATGGCTTGAACGAAGAGTCTATAAATAAGATTGGTACTTCATTCCAAGCATTCATTAAAGAACATGACATTTACGCAGACTTGACTGAGGAAGAGAAACAAGCTCTGAACATTAGTAAGGATTCTGTTGAAATAATGGAATTGGATCCAAAACTGTATCTTGCTTTTGTAAAGAAACATAAATCAGAAGCTTTCTATGATATAATCTTACGTCTAAAGAAAGTTGGTAGGCTCGATTTAACGCAGGACGAGATTATCAACAATACAGAATTGAAACTCAACGAAAAAGTTCAGTTACTAACTGTTCTACCTATTATAAATTCAACAAAGCGTATACAAAACATTACGATACGTAAGAATACAAGTAATAAATTAATCAGAACATATTCTCCTACAAAAACACGTACGAAGGAAGCAACTACAAAAGAGAAAGAATGCCAAAAGCAACTTGACAGCGACAAATCTGTTTGTATGACCAGTCTTACTTTAGATATTGGTATAGCGGCAGTTGCCGCAGCATTGGGAAATGCTGCTGGTACGGTAGTTGCCACCTTAGAAGTTGCAAAGGCCATATATGAATACGATAACTGTTGTGACAATGCAGAAAAAGCATACAAATCTTGCATGAAATAAAGAATAAATGAATTAGCATAAAATAGATATATAGGAGCATCTTGTAAAAATTTGATTACAGGATGCCCCTAATTATAATTTTGAACTTATTACGTAAAAAAAATAATGTTAAAAATAATCACTCGCTTGTTATATCTATTTTTTTTCAATAACTTTGTAAAAATAAAAATACGAGTTTTACTGTGAAGAAAAGAATCTATGA
Organism: uncultured Prevotella sp.; assembly: GCA_934272845.1. Lineage (GTDB taxonomy): Bacteria > Bacteroidota > Bacteroidia > Bacteroidales > Bacteroidaceae > Prevotella. The sequence goes on along the minus strand of CAKQSF010000001.1, from coordinate 241,024 downwards.
CCCTGCTGTTGACTCATGTCTATTATTAACTCATGAAGATCTTAAAAAAAGATATGATGATGCAAATGCATGTCTATACCTAAACTCTAATTACCAAATACTGTGGTTCAAGAAAGAGTTAGTCCTGTTTATTGAATCAAAACCATATCATATTGAAGCAAATTCTATTTGTCTAATCTCCCCACATCAATTGGCAAACTTTCTTAATGAGCGAGTGGAAGACATTGATGAATACGCTATATTCTTACCAGAAAATTTTCTAAAGAATTTCACGAAGGAATGGAGAGCCTTTGTTAAACATCAGTTATTCTGTTCTGAGGACGGTTTTAACATCTGCACAATTAATTCTGACAGAGAATTTATATTGAACACCATAGTGGAGGAAATTAATAAAGAACGGCACGATCAGGACAAATATACAGAACAGCGACTTACTGCATTAATTAATCTCTTCATTGTTGAGTTATGTAGATATGGAACATGGAAAAAAATACCAATTCACGAGAAACATCATCTATCTCAAGACTTATTCGTAAGATTTATTGATTGTATAGAAAACAACTACTGTAAATATCATTCTGTCATGAAATACGCTGAGATGCTTGGTGTATCAGTTGCATTACTATACCAAGAGGTTAAAAGACACAGTAATAAAACTCCATACGAGATAATTAAAAACAAAATCATCACAAAGGCAAAGCACGAACTTACGTATGATACAAAAGATATCAAAGAAATCGCATCTTTACTTGGCTTTAGTGATACCTCAAACTTTATAAAGTTATTCAAAAACACTGTGGGAAGTTCACCATTAGAATATCGTAAAACCCATAACAAGTAAAAAAAATACTAACCCTTAAACTACACACGACAATGGAACAAACAAATAATTCTATATTAAAAAGTGCTGTATTTTTCTTCATCAGCATCTTCGTTATATGCCAAAACAATATTGGCAGATTTATAACAAACATGATAGAGGGCGAACAACAGCATGCTTATTTCTATCATTGGAACTTGACGTGGTTTCAGATTATGACAATTGCTGTACCTCTCGCTACGGCATTGATCTACCGCCTCTACTTGCAATCAGACGATAAGATGTTAAAAATCGACAAACTTGTTTATTTTATAGCATACGCAGCAATACTGTTTGACTTGTCATTTGCCCCCAACAACCTGCTGCTCACCTGTTCCATACCCTTTATCATTGCGTCGGCATACTTTATTTTTACCCATACTGTTAGAAAAATTTAGATGGCATTTGTCCCTTGGGGGGACAACATACGGTAGCCTGCACTTGCCTATGTTTTAGGATTTCGTGAGGTTCATAGTTACTGCGTACGCTACCGCACGATGTCGCTTTGTAACAAAATTTTAACGGAATTTTCTTGCCGGCAGAGATTGTTTTGCCTACCTTTGCAATCGTAATAATATTAACGGTAGCAAAGATATGAAAATACTTGTTGTGGATGATGAGCAGGACCTCTGCGAGATACTGCAATACAATCTGGAGAATGAAGGTTACGAGGTCTATATCGCTAACTCGGCGGAAGAGGCGTTGACGATGCCGCTGACGGATTATAACCTGTTGCTTCTCGATGTCATGATGGGCGAAATGTCGGGCTTTCAGATGGCGAGAATGCTGAAGAATAATCCTGATACCGCACGTATACCAATCATATTCCTCACCGCCCTTGACACAGAGGACAACATGGTGAAGGGACTTAACATCGGGGCTGACGACTATATGCGCAAGCCAGTGAGCATACGCGAACTGAAAGCGAGAGTGGCAGCCGTTTTGAGGCGCACGCACGAGAAGCCCCAAGCGGATAAGACTAAAGATGAGGAAGACTGCATAGTGACCTATCAGACGTTGCGAGTTGATACCTCTTCTAAGACCGTGTCGCTCGACGGGGAAAAAATCGCGCTGACGAAACTGGAGTTAGAACTGCTGAACCTTTTCCTGCGCAAGCCCAACAAGGTTTTTGACCGTGAGGAATTGCTGAAGCGTTGTTGGCCAAGCGACACTTACGTGCTCGACAGAACGGTGGACGTGAACATCACAAGGCTGCGCAAGAAGATAGGCAAGTATGGCAAACAGATAAAGACAAGGTTCGGTTATGGCTACACGTTTGAGGAGTAAGTCCTTCCAAAGCAGCCTGCTCTTCAGCATAGGCGGTGTCTTTGTGGTCTTCGCCATCTGCTTTCTCGCTTATCAGTTCAAACGTGAGAAGGAGTATAAGATAGACATCATGCAGTCGAGATTGCAGATGTATAACTACGAGATGATGCAGGTGCTTGGCGATTCTGTCATCAACCCCGTGGTATTCAACCGCTACGTGCGTGAGCACCGCATGGACAACCTGCGCGTAACGCTCATCAGGCGCAACGGTCAGGTGTTGCTCGACAGCCAGCAGAAGAACGTGAGCCGCATGGGGAACCACTTGGAACGTGAGGAGGTAAAGGAGGCATTGCGCCACGGTAATGGCTATGACATAAAGCGAGCGTCGGTATATACGCACGAGACGTATTTCTATTCCGCTACGTTCCTGCCCAGCAGGGTGAGCCACGTGGGCGACATCATAATCCGCTCCGCAGTGCCTTATTCCGCTGAGATAACGCGCTCGCTGCAGGCGGACAACACGTATGTTTATTTTACGATAGTCCTTACGTTCCTTTTGGGACTGGTGCTGTACTATAACACCTCTCGCATAGCGCGCCACATACGTTACCTTCGTGAGTTTGCCATAAAGGCGGAGGAGGGCGACGCGCTGGACCATGAACTGGAACGCCAGTTGCCTGACGATGAACTGGGCGACATATCCCACACCATCATATCCCTATACTGGAAACTGCGCCATTCGGAGCAGGAGCGTGAGCGCATCAAAAGGCAACTCACGCAGAATGCGGCGCACGAACTGAAGACGCCTACCGCCAGCATAAACGGTTACTTGGAGAGTATCATTGCCAACCCCGACATGCCGCAAGACAAACGCCAGCATTTCCTGGAGCGATGTTACGCGCAGAGCGAGCGCATGGTGAAACTGCTCAATGATATGTCAACCCTAACGAGGCTTGACGAGATGGATTCCATGAACCAGCGTCAGGAGGAGGATGCGGTGGTGGACGTGCGCAAGGTAATAGACTGTGTTATGGACGATACCTCGCTACAGTTGGCGGACAAGGGGATTATCCCCGACATTGACGTGCCGGAACTGATACTTGTGCCAGGTGACAATTCTCTTGTTTACGGTCTCTTCCGTAATCTTGTAGACAATGCCATAGCGTACGCTCAAGGTGCCACACGCCTTGCTATAACGTGCCGGACGATAGGCGGCAGGGACGCTTCATACTATGAGTTCACAGTCAGCGACAACGGTGCTGGCGTTGCCCCACAGCACTTGCAGCGCATCTTCGAGCGCTTTTATCGTGTGGACAAGGGACGTTCACGTAAGTTGGGCGGCACGGGACTGGGGCTCGCTATCGTGAAAAATGCGGTGCTTGCCCACCATGGCACTGTGCATGCGGAGATAACGCCTGGCGGAGGGCTGACCGTAGTCTTTACTTTGAAGAAATAAGAGGTTGACTGAATAGTGACTCCCTTTCTGTGATACATAACAATAACGTAAAATCGTTGTAATGTTTTGGTAACATGGTCTTTGTACCTTTGTGGCGTAATAATAAAGGCGTATACTAAAAAAGACAAAGATTATGAATAATAAGAAAGCGGAGAGAATACAAAAAAAGTATGATAACGTTAGGGTGGTAGTGCTTGTGGTGCTATTACTCGCCTTTTTCGTGTCGCTATACCTAAACCAATAAGCCGAAACGTTGCGTATTTCACGGAAAGTCAGTACCTTTGTAGCATGATACTGACAGCAGATAGTGGTAGTACTAAGACTACATGGATGGTGGAACATAATGGAGAGAAAACATTCTTCCACACGCAAGGACTAAATCCTTTTTATATGACAGAGGCAGAGATGCAAAGCATTATCAGCCATGAACTGATGCGCTTGGATGCTTTTCCTGATGCCAACAATATAGAGAAGGTTTGTTTCTACGGTGCAGGCTGCACAAAGGAGAAAGCCCCTCTCTTGCAGGGTGTGCTCCAATCACTCTTTACCTCGGCATCCGTTGTAGAGGTAGGCAGCGACATGCTCGGTGCCGCTAGGGCGTTGCTGGGCGATGAAGAGGGAATAGCATGTATCTTAGGAACTGGGGCTAACTCATGCCTTTATGACGGACATGATATAGTAGCCAACGTATCGCCAATGGGTTTTATCCTCGGCGATGAGGGGAGTGGTGCCGTGCTAGGCAAGACTTTCATAAACCTATTATATAAAGATGGGCACGACGACATGCGAGAGAAGTTTGAGCGGAAGACAGGACTGACAGCGGCAACGATAATACAGCGTGTGTATCGTGAACCTACGCCTAATCGTTTTCTTGCCTCGCTGGCTCCGTTCATTAAGGAGAATATGGACAAGTGTTGGGTGCAAAAGATGGTTATAAATGAGTTCAGAAACTTCTTCCGTCGTAATGTGGCACATTATAATCGCCGTGACCTGCCATGCTCCTTCGTCGGAAGCATAGCCTTTCACTTTGAAAGAGAACTGCGCATAGCCGCTTACAGTGAGGACTATAAAGTGGGTAAAATATTAAAAGAACCGCTTTTTTAGCATTTTGTAAGCGAAAATAAGAAAAATATGTCGTTTTGTGAAAATAAATGACTAACTTTGCACAGTTTTTTAATATTTACATAAGGTTATGAGCAATATAGTATCTCTTGATATGCTACAGTCAACAGGCGTGGGGGCTTTAGCATTGGTGTTAGGTATGGTGTTAACAAGGAAAGTGGCAGTACTGCAAAAATTCTGTATACCTTCCCCTGTCTCTGGTGGATTGATATTCTCACTTATAACGCTCGCTATATATTCTTTCTGTAATATAGAGATAACCTTTGACGGTACGCTGAAGGACGTCTTCATGCTTGCGTTCTATACCTCAGTAGGTTTCCAGTCAAACCCAAAGGTATTGAAACAAGGTGGCAAGGCACTAGTGCTGATGTTGCTAATGCTAATCTTCGTTATCACGCTTCAGAACATAATGCCTCTCGGTATAGCAAAACTGTTAGGTGTTAATCCTCTCGTTGGCATGGCAGCAGGTTCTATCTCTATGGCGGGTGGTCATGGTACGGCAGGTGGTTTCAGTTCGGTGCTTGAGGGTATGGGCTTGCATGGTGCACTCACCATCTCCATGGCTGCGGCCACCTTTGGTCTTATCTCCGGTTCAATGATAGGCGGTCCTGTGGCGGAACGACTGATACGCAAGAAACTAAAGGCAGAGGCGCTGGAACCTAAGGATTATGACATAGACCCAGCAATGGCAGGTATAGAGAGTGATGAGGCTTCGCCAGCAGGACGAGCACAACGCATGAGTACCAGCGAACTGGAGTTCCAACAGTATGCACGCGCTACATATTACATACTTATCGTTATGGCGCTCGGTGTGATGATGAGCAGGCTGTTACAGAGTACGGGTATAACGTTCCCTACATATTTTGGTGCGCTGATAACAGCAGCGATAGTAAGAGTTGTCGTTGAGGCCACACCTTACAGCAAGTGTCTTGAGATGGAGAAGATAGTAAGTGTAGGCAACATTAGTCTGTCATTGTTCCTTGGAATGGCAATGATATCGCTGAAGTTATGGGAGTTGCAGAGTCTAGCCCTACCGTTAATATTAATGTTGACGTCACAGGTAGTGATGATGGCGTTGATAACATACTTCATTGCTTTCCGTTTATTGGGTCGTGATTATGACGCAGCCGTCCTCGTGGCAGGCATCTGCGGTTTCGGACTTGGTGCGACACCTAACGCCATGGCTAACATGAGTGCCGTATGTTATAAATATCATTACGCTCTAAAGCCTTTCTTGATAGTCCCGATAGTAGGTGCGATGTTCGTGGACTTGTTTAATACCGGCATCATTACTGCCTTCCTTAACTGGATAGGATAGGGTAGGTGAAGTGGTAATTTAAGTGTGATTATAAAAAATATCATCCAATAAATAATCTGTAAGTGAGATAAAAACAGTAGTCCCACTTACAGAATTTTTTTACTCTTGGTCGCTAATGCTGCGATAAATATAATTTGAAAACTATTCTTTGGTAATGTCAAAATAAATAACTAATTTTGCAACATTAATATAAGTCGTATCAAATTATGGCACAAAAACTATATCCTATCGGCATACAGACCTTTGAAGAGATTCGTAATAAGGATTTCTTTTATATAGACAAGACAGAATACATCTATCGTATGGCACATACCAACGGTAAGTATTTCTTTTTAGGTCGTCCGCGACGTTTCGGCAAATCGCTGTTAGTGTCAACTTTGCAGAGTTATTTCGAAGGCAAGAAAGAACTCTTCAAAGGACTTGAAATAGAACGATTGGAGACGGAATGGGCAGAATATCCTGTGCTTCATTTTGACATGAGTGGTGGCAAACACATGGAGAAAGAGCGTTTAGAAGAGTATCTCGGTTATCGTCTTGAAGAAGAAGAAAGGAAGTGGGGAATTGTCAACCCATCAAAAGGTGCAAACAATCGCCTTATAGACCTTATAGATATAGCGAACGAAAAGACAGAAAAACAGGTTGTAGTGCTAATAGATGAGTATGATGCGCCTATGCTTGACGTAGCGAATGAAGAGGAGCAACTTGACGTGTTACGTAACGTTATGCGTAACTTCTATAGTCCTTTGAAGATGCGTGAGTCCAAGTTGCGTTTCGTATTCCTTACAGGCATTACCAAGTTTTCACAACTAAGCATATTCAGTGAACTGAATAATATAACCAACCTGTCAATGGATGATAACTACGCAGGTATATGTGGCATCACGAAAGAAGAGTTGCTTGGCAAAATGTCAGAGGATATAAAGGTATTATCCAAGGATTTGGAGTTAACAGAAGAAGAAACAATAAACCAATTAACGGAATATTACGACGGTTATCATTTCTCCCCTTGTTCTCCAGATATATTCAATCCGTTCAGTTTACTAAACTGTTTCGCTTGGAAAAACCTTGATGCTTATTGGTTTGCTTCTGGCACACCGATCTACCTTATAAATATGTTGAAGAAGTATGGTGTTCAGCCTACGGATATAACCCGTATAGAAGCCAGTGCCAGTGACTTTGACGCTCCAACAGAAAACATGACGACCATTATGCCGTTGTTGTATCAAAGTGGATATATAACAATAAAGGCGTATAATAAAAAGTATAAATATTTCACGCTTGACGTGCCCAATAAAGAGGTAAAAGTAGGGCTAACCAAGGCTCTCATACCGTCGTACGTCACTCGTAATACGTTGTCAACCAATAATACTGCACGCCGTATAGCGCAGGCCCTTGATAATCGTGACATGGAGGGAGCGTTGCGTTTGCTTCAGACATTCCTTGGTACTGTGCCATATTGTAACAATACCAATTACGAAGGACATTACCAACAGGTGCTTTTCATCATCTTCTCGTTGTTGACCGACTACCTTGTAGATGTGGAAGTGCATACGCCACACGGTAGGGTAGACATAGTATTGCTTACCGATACAGACCTTTACGTCATAGAGATAAAACTTGACCAAGACGCTGGTGCCGCCATGTCGCAGATAGAACTAAAGGACTATCGCCAGCGTTTCGCGCTCTGTGGCAAACCCGTTACTAAGGTTGGCGTGAATTTCGATACCGCTAAGGGAAACGTAGTGGATTGGATGATAAAAGCGTAAGTAAGTGTTCTAAAATCATTTTGCCGTTACTTAATACAAAAATAAAAGAGGGTGTATATGTGGAATACATTGGTATTCCCCTTTATACACCCTCTTTTTATTTTTTATTGCTATCGCATCGTCTTAATAATGACGATGCAGCACATAATTATTCCTTGTATGTTTCAAAATGAGTTAATGTCGCTTCCTTACTTGCGATAGTCCGCAAGGTCTTCCGGGGTAGCATTCATCACAAAGTCATAGTGCTTCTCTACCTCTGCGGCAACGTAGCGAGTGTAGACACGTGCTGACTTTCCGAAGAGTTCAGGAGCCTTGCTTGCATCGCCAATAAGGAGGAGAGCCATGATGCAGTCGCCTGCCATCTCGTAAAGATGACGTATAGCGAAGTCCTTAAACTCATCGTTTTTGTGCTCGTTGACGAAAGATACAGCCTCGTTGTAACGCTCAGCCATCTTCGCTACACGCTCCTTCAGTGGTGCGAACTCAGCCGCACACCAGTCCTCAGAACCGATAGCGGCAGGTGCCTGACCGTACTGCAGCATGTCGGCAATGACCTGACCGTAGAAGCCGTTGGTGATATAACGACCAGCAGCAACCGTCTGCAACTGCGTGGTGCCCTCGTAAATGGTGAGGATGCGTGCGTCACGGTACAGACGCTGGCAGGCGTATTCAAGCATGAAGCCAGAGCCACCGTGTACCTGTATGCCGTCGTATGTGTTGAGGTTAGCATACTCTGACGTCATACCCTTGGCAACAGGAGTGAAAGCATCGGCAAGTTTTGAGTATGTCTTACACTCGGTACGCTCCTCAGGCGTAAGTTTCTCACCGTTAGCCTTACGCTCACGCTCAATGTCTTCCAGTATCTTGTACATATCGACATAGCGGCTTGTAGCGTAGAGAAGCGCGCGACCAGCATCGAGACGAGCCTTCATAATAGCCAGCATATCGTAGACAGCCGGGAACTCAATGATGGCTTTTCCGAACTGCTTACGGTCTTTGGCATAAGCCAGAGCCTCGTTGTATGCCATCTGGCTCACGCCCGTGCTCTGTCCAGCGATACCAAGACGTGCACCGTTCATCAGTCCCATGACGTACTTTATCAGTCCCATCTTGCGTGAACCGCATAACTCTGCCTTAGCGTTCTTGTAAACCAGTTCGCAGGTAGGAGAGCCATGAATACCGAGTTTGTTCTCCAGTCGGCGCACGTCAACACCTCCGTTGCGCTTGTCGTATATAAACATAGACAGTCCTCTGCCGTCGTGTGTGCCCTCTTCAGAACGTGCCAATACGAGGTGTATGTCAGAATCACCATTCGTAATGAAACGCTTACAGCCGTTAAGACGCCAGCAGTCCTCCTTTTCGTCGTATGTAGCCTTGAGCATTACAGACTGAAGGTCAGAGCCAGCGTCAGGCTCCGTGAGGTCCATTGACATAGTTTCGCCAGCGCAGACACGCGGAACGTAACGCTGTCTCTGGTCTTCATCGCCAAATTCGTAAAGCGTCTCTATGCAATCCTGCAGAGACCATATATTCTCAAAGCCCGTGTCGGCAGCCGCTACCATCTCGTTGACAGCGGAATATACAGCCATAGGGAAGTTAAGACCACCGTAGCGGCGTGGCATGGTGACACCGTTAAGACCAGCCTTGACCGTAGCGTCAAGGTTCTCGTAAGTCTTTGAGGCGTAAATCATGCGGTTATTCTCAAGGTGTGGACCTTCAGCGTCAACGTCCTCAGCGTTAGGAGCCACAACGTTAGCCATAACGTCGCCAGCCAGTTCGAGTACGCGGTTGTATGAATCCATAGCGTCATCAAAGTTCTCTGGGGCGTAGTCATACTTATCCTTATCAGCAAAGTCGCGCTCTTTCAGAGCGACGATGCGCTTAATTAGTGGGTGACTGAGATGAAACTTTATCTCAGGGTTGTCTGTATAGAAGTTTGGCATTGTCGTTATTTGTTATTCTGCTTGTAGTACTTAATGAGTTTTGGCACCACTTCCTCCACGGTACCGTTAATTACATAGTCAGCGATGGCGTTGATAGGAGCGTCAGGGTCGTTGTTGATAGATATTATAATACCTGCGTCCTGCATACCTGCGATGTGCTGTATCTGTCCAGATATGCCGCAGGCGATATATACCTTTGGTCTAACCGTTACGCCTGTTTGTCCTATCTGACGGTCGTGGTCAATCCAGCCAGCGTCTACCGCTGCACGGCTTGCGCCAACCTCAGCGTGTAGTTCCTTAGCCAGTTCGAAGAGTTGGTCGAATCCTTCCTTTGAGCCTACGCCGTAACCACCGGCTACTACGATAGGAGCCCCTTTCAGGTTATGCTTGGCTTCCTCAACGTGGCGGTCCAAAACTTTCACTACATACTCCGTCTGAGGAACATATTTCGCTACGTCGTGACGGATTACCTCACCCTTGTAGTTCTCGTCCAGCACCTCTTTCTTCATCACGCCCTCACGTACAGTCGCCATCTGTGGGCGATGCTCAGGGTTGACGATGGTAGCGACGATGTTGCCACCGAAGGCAGGACGTATCTGGTAGAGTTGCTGTTCGTAGTGCTTTGTCACCAGTTCGCCAGCCTCATTCTTTACCTTCATGTCGAAGTCGCCAATCTCAAGTTCAGTACAGTCGGCTGTAAGACCGCTGAAGAGTGCAGAAGACACGCGTGGACCGAGGTCACGACCAATCACCGTTGCACCCATGAGGCATATCTGCGGTTTCTCCTCCTTAAAGAGGTTTACCACCAATGCAGTGTGAGGGTTAGAGGTATAAGGGAATAATCCTTCAGCGTCGAACACGTGAACCTTGTCAACACCATACTTCATCACCTGCTGTTCTACGCCGTCAAGTCCGCTGCCAGCAATGATACATTCCAGTTCTACGCCAAGGGTGTTAGCCAGTTTGCGTCCCTTAGTGAGCAGTTCGAGCGACACATCCTTAACCTTTGTGCCCTCTATCTCGCAATATACAAAAACGTTATTCATGATTTTTGTTGTTTGGTTATTTTGTCGATTTGTCGTTTAGTAAAGTGCCTTTTTTATATACACGCTAACTTACAATCTGAAAGTGCCCAAATCACAATGCAATTGCATCCAAATTACAAGGTAATTAAGGCTTAATTACAATGTAATCATGCCCAAATTACAATGCTGTTGGGTACCTCTGAAAACTGTAAGCAAATCCTGTGTCTTTACTTACAGATTGTAAGATAAAAATGTATAGACACCCCTTGCGCAGACATAGTTGTTTTGCGTTAGTTTTATTTAGTGATGATAAAAAAATACTTGGTACAATTTAACGGAGTAAATTATATATTTTTTTTTGTTGCTATGTCATATCTTTTAGGATATTTTGAAGCCATTCATCGTCACTTACTAAACCATAACCGAAAAAATCGACTTATCCAATAATCTTCTCGTTAAGCAGTTCTACAATGAGGTTGTTGATATCCTCGTCAGATCCCGTCATGGTACGGCTCTCCTTCGCCTTGAACACGATGTTCTTTACGGCCTTCACGTTAGTAGGTGAGCCAGCCTTACCAATCTGCTTAGGGTCGCACTCAATGTCAGCGGCTCCCCACTGTGTAATGTTCAGATAAGGCTTACGTGTTATCATCTCCTCGAACTTTTCCTTATTCTCAGGTGTACGCTCTGCAGGAACAGTAGCATTCTTATATTTCATCACGAGTTTTGCGTTGCGAGGACGGCAAGGTGCGGCACTGCCATTAACGGTAACTACCAGTGGCAACGGAGCCTCTACAGTCTCCACGCCACCATCGATGTGACGCTTGATGATAGTCTTACGTTCCTTTTCGTCAAGAGAAACAATCTCCTCAGCGTAAGTAACCTGTGTCAGTCCGAGTTTCTCTGCTATCTGTGGTCCCACCTGTGCGGTGTCACCATCAATAGCCTGACGTCCGCCAATGATGATATCGAAATCGCCTATTTTCTTGATAGCCTGTGCAAGAGTGTATGATGTGGCAAGGGTGTCAGCGCCACCGAGAGGTCTGTCTGTCACGACATATCCGCAGTCAGCACCGCGATAGAGGGCCTCTCTTATGACTTCTGCCGATTTAGGCAGTCCCATTGTTACAACAGAGATTGTAGAACCAGGGAATTTGTCTTTAAGAATGAGCGCCTGTTCCAACGCATTGAGGTCGTCGGGGTTGAACACGGCAGGCAGAGCACTGCGGTTAACCGTGCCTTCAGGAGTCATGGCGTCGGGTCCCACGTTTCTGGTGTCAGGTACTTGCTTGGCAAGTACAACGATTTTCAAACTCATAATTTTTTGATTTTGTTATTTTCTTCTGTTTGGTTATGTATGAAAACGGTGGTAGTCTGTAGGTGTTGTGTACCCCGTTTTATATAATAGTGTGCTAAATATTTATTGCTGTCATTTATAGCAAGCGTACGCAAAGGTAAGAATTATTTTTCATTCTACAAAGAATAAATATGATTTATTGCTCATATTGATAGATATTGTGCATGTGTTATTAAAAAAAGAAAGACCTAATGTCACACTCTTCGATATTTAAAAGAGTAGACATTAGGTCTTTGCCTTGTCTAACGTTAATGTTAGTCTATGTAAGTAAGTATTCAAAATTATTTTTGCAAATGAGAAAGTGTTTCTTCTTGTATTATTTACAATATTTAATACAGTCTCTTTCGGGCATCTGCTTCCCCTGTTTTCGGTCACAATGTTTACATTGTTCCCTTAAACAGTGAAAACATCTGCTCCCAAATAGCCTATATTAAATATTAAAATAATTTTGAACACTTACTTAATTTTTATTCCTAATCTATGTAAGTTTATGCTTCTTTTACATCTATTGGCATGCAGAACACAAAGCGAGCACCCCCTGTGTAAGATGTGTCAAGGAACACTTCACCGTGTAGTTTCTCTGACAACATAAGGCAGATGTTGAGACCGAGTCCTGTTCCCTGTACGTAATCATTAAGTTTTGTAAAGCGGTGGAATATGTTCTTTGCTTGGTCTATAGGCACCCCTTCGCCCGTATCTGTTACAGCGAATGTTACCATTCCTGGGTGTTCCTCTAAGGAAGTAGATAAGACAATGGAACCAGTCTGTGTATGCTTGATAGCGTTGGTAAGGTAGTTGATGAGTATCTGCTGCACTCTTCGTGCGTCAGTATGCACAGTGAAGTCGTCAGGTATTTTTGATTCGTAGCGTAACTCTATGTCAGAGCGTACTCTATACTTAACAGATGCCAGCGCAGTGTTACACAAAGCGTTCAGTGGATGATCGTTAAGTGTAATGGAGTAATTGCCACTCTTAATATCTGAGATATTCAGAATGTCGTCTATCAGCATAGTGAGCATGTTACTATTATGCTGAATGTGCTGCGCATACTCATCGCGTTCCTCTTGTGTAAGAAACTCTGGTGGCATGGCAAGCAATTGTGCGAATCCTACAACAGCGTTAAGTGGGGTGCGCACCTCATGACTCATGTTCTGTACGAACATATCCTTTGCCTTTGACTCTTTTATTGCCTCGTCGCGTGAATGTTCTAATTCCTTCATCTGCAACTTTTGCTTGTGCACGGTAAAACGGACGCGGCTAAGAGCGACAGTCAAGCCTATAACAGCACATGTCAAGACTATATAGATTAGGAGATTCATGTCTTCTGGTATATTCTGTATTGTTTAGGTGGACCTTACTGCAAATTCACTTTCAACAATGTATGTTTTTTATGTAGCGTAATGAAAACTAACGGTGTTGTGTTATCTTCTAATGGGAGTTAAGAGTTTTTCTTTTCCCAAATCTGGTTTGCCTGTGTCGCTACGCAAGTGAGTAGACGCTCCATTATGATTGGTTTGGTAATGAAGTCGTTGGCACCTAACTGGAATCCCTTTGTTACATCGTCACTTGAGTTTAATGCAGAAAGGATGACTACAGGAAGTGGTTTCGTAGAATCGTTAGCACGCAGTTGGCGCAGCACTTCATAGCCGTCAATTCCTGGCATCATGAGGTCGAGCAACACGAGGTCTACAGGTTGGCTTGCTATAATGTCAAGCGCAGCCTGTCCATTGTTGGCTGTAAGGACTTTAAATTTGAACCTGCCTAACATTTTCTGAATAAGTAATACGTTCAGTGGGATGTCGTCAACGACGAGTATCGTCACCTGTGTCTGGTCCACTTCTGGATTAATTTGAACACCCATATTCTTTGCGATTTTAGTTTTGTTCGTAATCTTTATTCTCTTATCTCACCCTTGGTGATGGAATCTATTCTTTTCGTATATTGTATGTGGGATGCCTAGCGGAAGGAATCTGTAAGGAGTTTTATTTCAACCTGCGGAGTTATCCGCTCATACAGTATATTATATACAGCGTCAAGTATCGGCATATTCACGTGCATGTGTTTGTTTATTTCCTTCATGCACTTTGTTCCGAAATATCCTTCGGCAATCATCTCCATTTCTATCTGTGCAGATTTCACGGAATATCCTTTTCCTATCATCGTTCCGAACGTGCGGTTACGCGAGAAATTAGAATATCCTGTGACGAGCAGGTCACCGATGTAGACACTGTCTTCCATGTGACGCTCTATAGGATGCACACACTTCAGGAAACGAGACATCTCCTGTAGGGCGTTTGCCATAAGCACTGCCTGGAAGTTATCACCATATTTCAGACCTGAACAGATACCGGCTGCTATGGCGTAAACATTCTTCAGTACTGATGAATACTCTATGCCGATAACATCGCTTGATACCTTAGTCTTGATAAAACGCCCACTTAGCACTTTGGCGAAGGCGTCTGCCTTGTCTGTATCAGAACATCCTACGGTGAGATAGGACAAACGTTCTAATGCTACTTCCTCAGCATGGCTAGGACCACCGATGCATGCTAGGTTCTCGTATGGTACATCGAGCACCTCATGGAAGTACTCTGAGCACACAAGGTTCTCGTCTGGTACGATGCCTTTGATGGCTGTAACGATGAACTTGTCGTGCAGTTTTACCTTCAGTTTCCTTAGGTGGTTCTTTAGATATGGTGACGGAGTCACGAATACCAAAGTGTCGTAAGCCTGGGCTATCTTGTTGATGTCGGAACTGAACGTTATCTCGTCCATGTTGAAGTGTACGCTTGTGAGGTATGCGGGGTTATGACCAAGGCGTTTAAAGTCCTCTATTCGGTCATCTCTTCGCATGTACCATCCTATATGGTGCGTGCTGCCTACAACAATTTTCGCAATAGCCGTCGCCCAGCTACCGCCACCGATAATTGCTATTTTTCCACAGTCAAACATTGTCATTGTCAGTTATGTTGCAGTCACAGTTATGCGCAAACAGTCGGTTGTGTTATCCGCAGAACTGTGACTTGAAACTTACAACTTAAAAGTCACTGCCTGTTAGAGATTACTGTTAGCGGCGTCGATATACTTCTGGAAGTCGTCAACCTTCGGATTCTCTAGTCCGAGTTTGTATTTCTTGTTTACTCCGCAAACGTCCATTTGCAGTTTTTGTGCCTTTACGTCCTTCAAGTCAGAGAGGAGGTAATATCCTGCCTTGTTGAAGAGAGGTATCCATTCCTCGCTAACGCCTATTGCTTTCCACTCGTCCTTGCTTGCCTTAGGCTGCTTTGGCTCTGGTTTCATCTGTGGGAAGAACAGTACTTCCTGAATGAAGGCGTTGCCTGTCATGAGCATTACGAGACGATCGATACCTATACCGATACCACTCGTAGGTGGCATACCGTACTGAAGGGCACGAAGGAAGTCGTAGTCGATAATCATTGCCTCGTCATCTCCCTTGTCAGCAAGTTTCATTTGGTCAATGAATCGCTCCTCTTGGTCTATAGGATCATTAAGTTCTGAGTATGCATTGGCAAGTTCCTTGCCGTTTACCATCAACTCAAAACGTTCTGTAAGTCCTGGTTTGCTGCGATGCATCTTGGTGAGAGGTGACATCTCTACAGGATAATCAGTGATGAATGTAGGCTGAATGAATGTACCTTCGCAGGTCTCACCGAATATCTCGTCGATAAGTTTGCCCTTGCCCATGGTCTCGTCAACCTCAATGCCGAGTTTCTTAGCGGTCTCTCGCATTTCGTCCTCGCTCATGCCAGAGAGGTCATAGCCGGTCTTCTCTTTTATAGCATCGAGGATAGGCAGTCTGCGGAAAGGAGCCTTGAATGATATTGTCTTTCCGTCAATTACCGTCTCAGGCTTTCCGTTTACAGCGATACAAATCTCTTCAAGCAGTTTTTCTGTGAACGACATCATCCAATTGTAGTCCTTGTATGATACGTACAGTTCCATGCAAGTGAACTCAGGGTTGTGGTTTTTGTCCATACCCTCGTTACGGAAGTTCTTACCAATCTCGTAAACACCCTCAAATCCACCAACGATGAGTCGCTTTAGGTACAATTCCGTAGCGATACGCATGTACATAGGAATGTTAAGCGCATTGAAATGAGTGATGAATGGACGTGCGCTTGCGCCACCTGCTATAGACTGCAGGGTAGGGGTCTCTACCTCAGTGTAACCAGCGTTGTCAAGTACACGACGCAGGGTGCGTACTACTGTGGCACGTTTGAGGAATGTATCCTTCACTCCATCGTTGACAACGAGGTCTACGTAGCGCTGACGATAGCGTAATTCTGGGTCATCGAACTTGTCGTATGCCACGCCATCCTTGTACTTAACGATAGGTAATGGCTTCAGAGACTTAGATAGTAAAGTTAACTCCTTGGCATGAACAGATATCTCACCTGTCTGCGTACGGAATACGTAACCCTTGATACCTATGAAATCACCGATATCGAGCAGTTTCTTGAACACCTTATTATAATAGTCCTTGTTCTCACCTGGGCAGATGTCATCACGTGTAACGTACACCTGAATGCGTCCCTTAGAGTCCTGGAGTTCTACGAATGCGGCTTTGCCCATGATACGTCTGCCCATCATTCTGCCTGCGATGCAAACGTTACGGCTGTTCTCTGCTGTTGCTTTTCCTGGAACTTCATTTCCTTCCTCGTCTTTTTCCTTTGGAAGATCAACAAAGTTTTCTATAATATCGGTAGAGAAAGCGTCTGTAGGATATTCTGCTGCAGGATATGGATCAATGCCCATGTTGCGCAGTTCCTGCATGCTTTCGCGTCTTCCTATCTCCTGTTCACTAAGTTCAAGTATGTTCATATATTCTGTATCTTTTTCGTATCAAACTGTAATATGCGCATTGTTACATGATAAAAATACGCATAATCAAGTGCAAAGTTAATAAATTAATATGATATCAAAGAACTTTTTAGAAAAAAAATGGTCGCTATTGTTACATTTTCAGCATCTTAAGGTGCTATGTTGCACACTGTGTTCTAAAATGTGTTGCATAACGCTATTACTGCGAAGACTCCTATGGTGCCCCATGCTACGGTTGCTGTTACCCAGGCATCGCGTGTTTCTCTTACGTTCTTAAAATGTAGAAATTCCTCATTTGCCCACATTAGAAGTGAGGAAACAATGTATGCAAGCACAAAACCACCGAGTATATCGCCTGGATAATGGAAGCCGAGATATACGCGAGAGTAACATACAAGCAGCGCTGTGCCTATAACAGCGCGCGTCACGCGTTCGTTACGGAAGTACCTCATCATCAGCAGGGACAGCAACCAAATGTTGGCTGCGTGAGCAGAAGGAAACCCGCATCCACTGCCTCTGCGTCCATTGACAATATGTACCATGCTTGATATTGGATTGTCAGGGTTGCTTGGGCGTAGTCTTCCTATCCAAGGGCGTAGCAGATGAGCATTTGCCCAGTCGGTAATGAGCATACCGATGCCTACCATCAGTAATATCGTCAGTACGCCCCTCCATGAGTAGTTGCGCCAAACAATATAAAGTAGACTAACGTACAGGGGAATCCAAACGGTCTTTAGGGTGATGAGATACATGAAATGGTCAAGGAAAGGAGTATTGTGACCATTGATAAAGAAAAATAATTGTGTGTCCATTATGGAAGTTTCATCTTGCGGTGGTAATTAGCAGAACCATACTTATGGGTATATAAGATAACGCCAACGTGCCTGATTCGCTGCTTGCAGGCCCTGCGTTGTCTTTTCTGTTTACTGTTGCAAAGTTAATAAAAATATTCAAAAAAGTGACAGAATGTGAAAATTTTGTACAAAATACGTGCACAAATAAAAAAAATAATGTACCTTTGCCTATGGATTAACCAGCATCCACCATATACTAACTGCTATCAAACAAACAAACTACTATGGAGAATAATTATTTCTTTGCCGTTGATCTCGGCGCCACAAGTGGACGTACTATTATAGGAGGCATAAACAACGACAAAGTAGAACTGGAAGAACTGACTCGTTTTCCTAATAATCTTATTGAGATTAATGGGCATTTCTATTGGGATATCTATGCCCTTTATTTCGAAATAATAAAGGGTCTGAAGGAAGTTAAAAGAAGAAATCTTAATATTACCAGTATTGGTATCGATACTTGGGGTGTAGATTTTGTATGCGTAGCGGAAGACGGTAGTGTTAGTCAGCCAATAGCATACCGCGATCCTCATACTTTTGATGCAATGGAGGATTACCTTGAAAATGTAATGTCAAGGGAGAAAGTTTATAACACTACAGGCATACAGTTTATGAACTTTAACTCTATATTCCAATTGTATGCCATGAAACGTGCTGGTAACTCAGCCCTTGAGCATGCTCAGAAGATACTCTTCATACCAGATGCCCTAAGTTATATGCTCACTGGCAATATGGTGTGTGAATATACCATAGCGTCAACAGCACAACTTCTTGATCCACGTACAAAGCAACTTGACCCACGCCTGCTGGCTTCTCTTGGACTTACGCAGTCAAAGTTTGGTAGAATGGTGAACCCAGGAGACCTTATTGGGGCGCTTACAGATGCAGTCCAAAAGGAAACAGGACTCGGCGCTATTCCTGTTGTTGCTGTTGCCGGTCATGATACTGGCTCTGCTGTTGCTGCGGTACCAGCCAAGAACGAAAAGTTTGCTTACCTTTCAAGCGGAACTTGGTCGTTGATGGGTATAGAAACTAAGGATGCTATAATAAATAATGTATCATACGAACGCAACTTTACGAACGAAGGCGGAATAGAAGGTACTACACGATTCTTGAAGAATATTTGTGGTATGTGGATATATGAGCGTTGCCGAAAGGAGTGGACCGATGCTCCTAAATCGCACCCAGAACTACAGGCTGAAGCAATGAAGCAACCTGCCTTCCAAAGTATCATTAACCCTGATGATCCAATGTTTGCTAATCCTGTCTCCATGGTAGAAGCAATAAAGAATTATTGTGAGCAGACTGGGCAGCACGTGCCACAAGGTTATGCTGAGACTTGCCGTTGTATATTTGATAGTCTCGCTCTGCGTTATCGTCAGGTGTTTGGCTATCTTACGGAAATGGCGTCATTCCCTATTGATGTTCTCCACATTATAGGTGGTGGCTCGCTTAACAACTATCTTAATCAGTTTACTTCTAACGCTCTCGGTGTAGAGGTACTCGCTGGTCCGCAGGAAGGTACTGCGTTAGGAAATATCATGGTTCAGGCCAAGGCGGCAGGCGAAGTAAAAGATCTTTGGGATATGCGTAGAGTTATAGCCAATAGTCTTGAGTTAAAGAAATTCACTCCTCAGGACAAGGAAGCATGGGATAATGCATACAAGAAGTTCTTGGAAATAACGGGTAATAAATAAACCGTTGAACCATCATTAAGCAAGAAAAAGATGTCGTTTCATTAAACGTAAGCAGCCATTCAATAAACAAACAACCAAACAATTAAAAAGTATAACAACCAAATTAACTAAATAATAACTATGAGTAAACCATTAGTAGAAACCAAAGCACGTGTGGGCGTATTCTCAATAGCACTTGGTGCTTATCTCCCACAATTTCCACAACTTGTTCCTGAGTTTGAGGCTCAGTATGAAGCATTCAAAAAAACACTGCCTGACACAGTAGAGATTATTGATGGCGGACTTGTTACGACAAAAGAGTTGTCACAGGCTGCTGGAGATAAGTTCCGTGCAGCAGACGTTGACCTCGTAATTCTGCAACTCCTCACATACGCTACATCGTATAATATGCTTCCTGCAGTACGTGACCTCGATGTACCTGTTGTACTTGTTAACGTACAGAAGAAAAAGGCACCAGATTATGCCAATACTGATATTCCTACATGGCTTGGTGAACTTTACGCATGTGGTGCTGTAGGTGAAATGGTTGCCGACCTTGAGCGTGCGGGTAAGCGTCATGCCGTTATCACTGGTGTGGTAGAAGGCGGTGACCCTGTGGTACAGGCAGAGATAGAAGATTGGTGTCGTGCTGCACAGGTACGTCGTCGTTTCCGCGATACTAATATTGCACAGATAGGTCGTCCTTACCCAGGCATGATGGACCTATACATTGATGAGACAAATCTCTACCATCGTATGTGGCTTTACACCAAACAATTCGACTGGGAGAAGATGTGGGCTATCGCAGATAACATCAATGATGAAGCAGCAATAAAGGCAAAGGCTGAGGATATTCTTAATACTTTCGATATAGAGGGAGGTAACTCTATAGAGAAAGTATGGGACATGGCAAAGTATGTTGTGGCCTTTGAACAATGGGTAAAAGACGAGCACCTTGGCCTCATCGCATCACATTATGATGGTTTTGCTCAGGGCGTGGCTGGTAAACTTGATTC
Organism: uncultured Prevotella sp.; assembly: GCA_934272845.1. GTDB lineage: Bacteria > Bacteroidota > Bacteroidia > Bacteroidales > Bacteroidaceae > Prevotella. The sequence continues at coordinate 220,524 of CAKQSF010000001.1, read as the reverse complement.
TATGCTTATCCCAGCGTTCTCTATGCTTATTAAGCAACACACAGCATGTGCGGTGGAGGGTGACATCAAGGTTGCGATGGCAATGTCAATTCTTAAGACTATTTCTGGTACAGGCACTCTGTCAGAGATGTACTCTATTGATTTTAACGAAGACATCTGCATCATTGGTCACTCAGGTTCTGGTGATTATGACATCTCACAGGCTCACAAGCCAACGATGAAGATTGTTCCTGTATTCCATGGCAAGAGCGGTGGTGGTTACCTCACACAGTTCTATCCACCAACAGGCGATGTAACATATCTTGGTATTACTCAGGATAAGAATGGTGTATTCAAGTTTGTTGTTGCAGAGGGAGTAAACGAGGAAGGTCCTATCTTCATGTTTGGTGACACCAATATGCGTACTCGCTTCTCTATCGGAGCACGTGAGTTCTGTAATCGTTGGTCAGAGGCAGGTCCAACACACCACATGGCAGCGGCTGTAGGTCGTCACATAGATACCATTCTTAAGGTAGCAAAAATCTTTAACATAGAAGTAGACATCGTTTGTAGATAAATGGCAAAGTCATCATTAAAGAGTACCATAGCGGTATCTCTAAACAATTATCTTGATGCAGGAGCAATAGTTGCGGGTGCAAGTGGCCTAACGCTATGGCAGAACTATCTTGGTCTTTCCGAGGTTCACCTCGGTTGGCTTAACTTTATTAGTGCCAACTGTCTTGGTGCTGCTATTGGTGCAATCATAGGCGGTTTCCTTGCCGATAAGTTCGGTCGTAAGTTCATCTTTACGTACAACCTGCTTGTCTATATGCTTGGAGTGCTTCTCGTGATGTTCTCTTTCAACTTCCCTATGCTTCTCGCCGGTTTCCTTATCACGGGTATCTCTGTGGGAATTGGTGTACCAGCGTCATGGACGTACATATCCGAGAGTTCAGAGATAAACAATCGTGGTCGTAACATCTGTATCTCCCAAATGTCGTGGGGTGTAGGACCGATGTTCATTCTCCTCTTTGGTATGCTATTGGCTCCAGGTGGAATGCTGTACAGCATTGTTGAAGGGGCGGCAAATATGTTCGGAGCGGATATGTCAATAATATCTGCTGTAGAAGTTTTCAGTTCACGTGTTGTATTCTTCACCCTGTTCATTGTCGCCTTTATAGCGTGGAACCTGCAACGTCAACTTGAAGAGAGTGCAGAGTTTGAAGCAAGTAAGGCTGAAGCGAAGGCCAGGGGAGAGGATACAGGCCTTATCCAGGCCTTTAAGGTATTGTTCTCAAACAAGATAGCAGTGAAAACAGTTGCTTTTCTTGCTGCCATATACCTTACTTGGAACCTTGTTGCCAGCGTTATGGGTTTCTTTATGCCTCACGTCTATGAGGTTTCTGGAGGCCTAAGTAACGAAGACGCAAATATGCTCTCATGCGTAAGTTGGGCATTTGTCGTTGGCACTACATTCATTGTGTCATTCTTTATCGACAAACTGCCACATCGCATGTTTTATATTATAGGTCTTGTAGCGGCAGTCAGCGCATGGCTTGTTATTACAAGCGGCGCAGCAGGCGCGTGGGTTCTGTGGGCATTCACTATACTGTGGGGCGTAAATAACGGCTGTTCCGTGCAGATATTCTATGCACTGTGGGGGTCAGAACTGTTCCCTGCCAAATTCCGTGCAGGTGCCCAGGGTCTTATGTTCTTCATAGTACGTGGCCTGTCTGCCGTATGGGGACTTGTATTTACGTATATATATGGCGACAATGGTGAAGGCTTCACAGTCGCTGCATATTGCATGATAGGTCTCCTGTTGGTTTCTCTAATTGTTGGTTTGGTGGGAATGCCAAGTACACGTGGCAAGAGTCTCGATCAGATTACAAAAGAGCGCTACGGCGACAACTATTAAAATCCATAGTCGCTATACGCGTAATATTTGTGGGTGGTTCTAAGATTATCACTGTTATGTAAAACTTACTTATGGTAACGTTTCGTTTATTTATAACAAAGGTAATTTATAGAATCGCCCATACTTAAATAATTAAAATATAAAAATATTCAAAAACAACACAATAATGGCAAAAAGTATATTGGAAGGCCGTCCTGGATTAGAGGCGGTAGTAAATCAGATTGCGGAAGTTACAGGTTACCTTTGGCAGAAAGGTTGGGCAGAGCGTAACGGTGGTAATATCACAGTAAACGTTACTGAGTTTATGGACGATGAGTGTAAGGCTCTCCCTGCCATCGCACCAGTAAAGCAGATAGGCATGACACTGCCGCACTTGAAGGGCAAATACTTCTATTGCAAAGGCACAGGCAAGCGTATGCGTGACCTTGCTCGCTGGCCTATGCAGAATGGTTCTATCGTTCGCATCTGTGACGATTGCGCAAGTTACGAAATAATCGCAGATGAACCGGTAATGCCGACGTCAGAACTCCCTACACACCTAGCACTTCAGAACTATCTGCTTGAGACAGGTTCATGCTACAAAGCAACATTACATACACACCCAATCGAACTCGTTGCTATGTCACACATAGAGCGTTTCCTGCGTGGTGACGAGATGACACGTGTATTGTGGTCAATGATTCCAGAGACACTTGCTTTTGCACCACTTGGCATTGGTATCGTACCTTACGGTCTACCATCATCAGTAGAACTTGCAAAGGATACCTTAGAGCAGATAAAGAAGCATGATGTAGTATTATGGGAGAAGCACGGTACCGTAGCCGTAGGTCAGGATATTATGGACGCTTTCGACCAAACAGACGTGCTTTGCAAGGCGGCTAACATATACATGTGTGCAAAGAACATGGGCAGTGAGCCTGATGGAATGACTCCAGAGGCCATGAAGGAAGTACAGGATGTATTCAACCTGCCTAAGACCCGTCCATGTTAATTGTACTGACAACGTGTAGATAGATATAAGAAAGGCAAGAGTAGCAACGACTATGTTGCTTTATTATATATAAAAAACGGAAGAAGACAGCCATGTTATGGTAAAGTCTTCTTCCGTTTTTGTATGTAATGTTACAACCTTTTACATCTATTGTAGGCCCCTTTTATAATTATTGTTAGACCCTTTTATAATTATTGTTAGGCCCCTTTTATAATTATTGTTAGGCCCTTTTATAATTATTGTTAGACCCTTTTATAATTATTGTTAGACCCTTTTATAATTATTGTTAGCCCCTTTTATAATTATTGTTAGGCTCTTTTATAATTATTGTTAGGCCCTTTTATAATTATTGTTAGACTCTTTTATAATTATTGTTAGGCCCTTTTATAATTATTCATGCGAAGAAAACAGTGATATACACAGTGAGACAGCGGCAAACAATGCCCCTATGATGCAAACACCAGTCCAGCCACAATATTCCCATGCTATGCCAGCGCAGAAAGTGCCGAGAGAACCACCAATAAAGTATGTAGTCATGAATATGGTATTAGCACGGTTAGCAGCCTCAGGCACCGCTTGAATGCAGCCACTCTGGTTACTGAGTTGCTGACATTGTAATCCTATGTCTACAAGAATAATTGCAACTATTAATCCAGCATATCCTTCACTAAATATCCATGCCATTTCCCATGCTACAATTTGCATGAGTGCTCCTGATATGCTGATGCGTCTTATGCCCAATTCTGGGACGAGTTTCCCCATTCCTCCTGCCAGCAGCGCTCCAGCAATGCCACAGAGGCCGAGCATACCAACCATGTCACTACCATCAAAGAAAGGTGGTTGTGCGAGGTGAAACGCCATACATGACCATATAGCAAGCATAGATCCAAAGCCAAAGGCAGCACGTAAGGCATTGATGCGTATCTGTGGATATGTAATAAAGATGTTCCAAACGGAGTGCATCAGTCCTATATATGAGCCCGAGAAATTGCGTTTCATGTCGGGAATCATGCGTAATGTAATCATTAAGCATGTGACCATAAGGACAGCTGCAATGACAAACATGGTACGCCACCCGAACCATTCTCCGATGATGCCGCTGACAACGCGTGACGCCAATATACCAGTAAGTAGTCCCGAGAGCACTATACCCATATTACGGCTTTTGTTCTTTGGTTCAGAGAACTGTCCAGCCATGGGTATAAACAGTTGTGGTATGACAGAACTAGCACCTATTGCGAGTGATGCGAACCAAATAATCCAAACGCTTTGTGCGCATGATATAGCCAAAGCCATTACGGCCGCGGTAAGCATATTGATAATGATAATGCGTCTGCGTGAGAACAAATCGCCCATGGGGATAATGAATAATAGTCCCAAAGCGTAACCAATCTGCGTTACAACAGTAATAAGGTTTGCTTGCGCGTGGCTGATGTTGAGTTCCGTACTAATCAGTTCGAGTAGAGGCTGGTTATAATAACAGTTAGCAACAGTAAATCCAGCCATTGTTGCCATCATGAGAAGCACACTCCTTGGTATGCCAGCATTATCCTTAAGAATCATTGTTTATGTGTTGAGATTCGTAGGTTGTATAGGTAAACCTGCTTTTATTTCGCAATATGTAAGAAACGAGTTATTTGTGACAGCGGAGAGCGGTCTTGTTTATCAATATGTGTTTCCAATATTCTTGTGTCTTGTGACAGCGGTATGATGTCATAATCAGCCACAGATGCAGGAATAAGGCATGAGTTTCCCTGTGGCATGTCTATCGTATGCTGCTTCCCTTCATTGTTACGTAGAGAGATACGACAGTTACCTTTTATGCACATAGAGATAACGAAGGAGTCATATTTCAACAGGTTGCGGTGGAAAGGCTCCTTGATGTCCATCACTCTTACGTCAAAGAAAGGCGTGTCAATGACCTGCGCTGCACGCTCAGTGGTATTACCATAGTGTGTGCGGTAGTCTTTTTCTACGTGATAGTCTATTGCTTCAGCCGCCAGTTCTGTATGTAATTGTCTTGGTTTTCCGTCCAGTCCCAGGCGGTTATAGTCAAAGATGCGATAAGTAATATCGCTTGACTGTTGCACTTCTGCTAACATTATGCCGCCACAGATGGCATGTATGCGCCCAGCAGGAATATAGAAGACATCACCAGCGTGTACCTCATGTCGTGCTAATACGTCACATATTGTTCCGTCTTCCACGCGTTTCTTGTACTCATAAGGTGTTATCTGTTCTTTAAAACCAGCGTAAAGGCTTGCGCCAGGCTCTGCATCAATGATGTACCACATCTCAGTCTTTCCGAATTTACCGTGGCGTTGCATGGCAAGTTCGTCGTTAGGATGCACCTGTATGCTAAGATCTTTCTTGGCTTCAATGAACTTTACGAGTAGTGGGAATTTGCCTCCATATTGTTTATAGACAGCGTTACCTAATAATGCAGGTCCATATTCCTCCACAACACTGATAAGGTCGCGTCCCTTTAGTGGACCGTTGGCAATGGTACAAGGGCTTGACTCTACCGCAGAAACCTCCCAACTCTCGCCTATTGGTGACTCAGCAGTTGTGCCATCAGGCAGCATACTGTCAGTTATACCTTTGTAGGGAATGAGTCTGTTGCCTCCCCATACAACGGTGTGAAGGTTTGGTTGGAAAAGTAAAGGATAGAGTTGCATACTTTATTGTTTCGTGATTATGGTGTCTTTTATAAGTCGTAAGTTATACATTGTTTTGGTTCCGCACTTTGTGATGTTAGAACCTTTCTTCAATGAATATGAATATAAGCCTTCTTCGCACAGGTATCTGTAGGCTGGCATTGATTGTTTCCTTTCCCATGCTGTGAGTACTTGTCCTCCTGCTGCGGTGATTTTATCGTTCAGTGTCTGTAAATCATCGACATATTCTGTTTTTCCTTCGTATGCGCGGTGGTACATGTTACATATGTATCGTGCTTCATTACGAGTTGGAATACGCCATCCGCTGACATTACCTTCTCTGTATCGTGCTGCAATATCCGTTGCCATGGTTGCGCTGCTTTCATTTGCAGCAGACGTAACGTCATTCCATTCATACAGAGAAACGTAGGTTACTTGGTTCTCGTCCTCACCTGCTTTATAAAGCACCACGTGATTATCAGACTGTAAGAACAATGTGCCGTCGGGTCGTTCCTGTAGTGGTGGCTTTGCTGGGCTGTCTTCATCAGTATCGGCATTCCCATCGTTCTTGCTATCGGTAGGTTTATTGTCTGTTGTTGAAGACTTGTTATCGCCCTCCGCCTGTGCTATATCGTCGGCATCAATCTTTTGGCACGCTGCCATAGTAAGCAGCGTGCCAAAGAGTAATACGGATATTTTGTTTCTGTAATGTGTCAAGGTACAATTAGAGATTAGCCTTAATTTTATCTATCATCTCCTTGTATTCCTCGTCAGAGAGATACACCTCTCCTGGGTTCATGCGGAAAACTCCAGGGTAGTCAGGACCGCCTTTGTACTTAGGAGCAAGGTGGAAGTGAAGATGTGAGAGTGTATCAGAATATGCACCGTAGTTAATCTTCTCAGGATTAAAAGCCTTCTGCATGGCACGTGTTGTCTGTGCCACGTCAGCCATGAAGTCATTACGTTGCTGGTCGTTCAGTTCGTTGAGGTCGTTAACGTGGCCATCGTATGCCACGAGGCAACGGCCATGGTAAGTTTGTTCCTTAAAAAGGAAAACACGAGATACACGCAGGTGTGTAATCTCAATCATAAGGTTGTGCAGAGTCTCATTGTTTGTGCAATAGAGACAATCTTTTGGATCGCTGTACATAGTGTTAGTTTTTGGTTATATGTATATTTAGCGTGGTAATTTATAAAACCACCCTTTAAAATTACTTCTGGCGACACGAGAAAGCAGCGTTACACAATTTTGTCTAACGCTTCTTTCATTTCCTGTAACTGGTTTCTTACGTCAATGAGTTGTTCCAGAATCTTTGTACTCTTGTCAACTCCGTCACGGTTTGAACTAATAATCTTTCTTGCAGCAGCCAGTTTAAATCCTCTTACCTTAACAAGGTTATGAATATATCGCAGTTCCTCAATATCTTTATCCGTATATTGTCGCACGTTATTAGCAGTGGTGCGTGGTTTAAGGTATGGGAACTCCGTCTCCCAGTAGCGCAAGGTGGACTCGGTAAGCGAGAACATCTTTGCTACTTCCTTTATGGTGTAGTAAGTCTTAAGATTCTTTTCAGTGTTGAGAGCCATTTTATTAATAATTTTATTTGCTTGCAAATGTAATAAAAAGTTTTTACATTGCAAAGGAAAAGCCACAAAAAAACCTTCCGAACAGTTTCGGAAGGTTTTTATAATTGTTATGATACATTTGTCTTTATCCATACGTTTGTAAAAGCAAGCAATCTTAAAGTGTATCCCTTTACAAATTATTCTTGCTCCAATGATGGTAAAAGATGCGTGTTATACTGATTAGTACAGTCCGAATGCGCCAAGGAGCAGTATGGTGAGCAGTATAGGTGCAACGTAACGTAGCATGATAATGTAAAGAGTCTTGCGGCGGAATGGATATCCGTTGAGGCGCATCTCACCTATAAGCAGGCGTGGCTTTACCACCCAACCAAACAGGATACATGTGCAGATAGATACGATAGGCATGAGAATATTGTTACTCAAGTAGTCGAATATATCAAGAATCTGTGCTACTGCACCGTTAGGCAAAGTAAATTCGAAGTACCAGTCGTTATATCCGCGGCATACTACGAGTGAAAGAATTAAGCCAGTGCCAGCCATCCATAGTACAGCCTTCTTGCGTGACCAGTGGAATTTATCCATAACGCTGACTGTAGTTGCTTCAAGGATAGAAACCGCACTTGTTACGGCGGCACAGAGTACAACCACGAAGAATATCAAACCTAGTATCTCACCAGCATATCCCATAGAGGCGAACACTTTAGGGAGAGCCACGAACATCAGTCCAGGACCAGCAGACATACCTTCAGTTCCCATGAATACGTAAACGGCAGGGATAATCATAAGACCAGCAAGTATTGCTACGCACGTGTCACAAATCTCAATGCGGTCAACTGCTTGTCCAAGGTTTACGTCCTTACGCATGTAAGAGCCGTATGCCACCATGATGCCCATGGCGATAGAAAGAGAGTAGAATAACTGTCCCATGGCGTCAAGTACGACCATAAGGAATTTACGTAAGGTGATGCCTTCGAAGTTAGGAATGAAGTATACAGAAGCACCTTCAAGACCCGTGCGTGTCACTCCGTTAGCGTCAGTATGGCTAATGGTGAGTGAATAGAGCGAGATGGCGATGATAAGCACAACGAGCAGAGGCATCATGATGCGTGAATATTTCTCAATACCTTTCTCTACACCTTTATAAACAATGTAGAAGCAGAATGCAGCGAATATCATCATAAAGATGAATGGTGACCACTCGGCTGTAATAAAGCCAGTAAAGTAATCATCCTTCACCGCAGCGTCACCCTGGAATGTGGCGTATGTAGTAAGATACTTCAAAACCCAACCACCGATAACGCAATAGTAAGGGTAAATGATGTAAGGTACGATAAATGAGAAATAGCCGATGAACTTCCATTTCTTGTGGAAAAAACCGTATGCTGTCAATGGTCCTTGAGCGGAACGACGACCAATGGCCACCTCAGTAATAAGTAGGGTGAAGCCGAAGGTTACGGTAAGAATGATGTAGATTAACAGGAACAAACCTCCGCCGTCTCGGGCGGCAAGGAATGGAAATCGCCATATATTGCCAAGGCCTACAGCACTGCCAGCCGCAGCAAGGACGAATCCCAATGAACCACTGAATGAATTACGGTTCGCTTTCATTTTTTTTCTGGATTATTTGGTTATTAATTACTTTTGTTTCTTATATCTTTTGGGGCAACAACGTCTATGGTATTGCATTATAATACTTTTTGTTCGTTATATTAATTGTGACAGCCGGTAGATGTCATCTTCGTTGCCTACAATCCATAATATGTCGCCAATTTCGAACTTGTATGTAGGTTCCACGGTAGAAAGGTTTTCCTCTCCTTCTTCCATGCCAACCAGCATACAGTTGTATGTATCTCTCAGACTACTAGTAATGAGCGACTTTCCGAGTAGTATACTGTCGTTGCGTATAACGAAACGTCGCAACTGCATTTCATGTTGCTCAATGTTAACGTCACCACCATACTGCTCTTTCTGTATGACCGAGTTGAGAACGGTAAACTGTTCATCGGTTCCTATGACACGAAGTTTATCGCCAGGGAATAACATATCGCCCCCCGAAGGAATGTGTATGTTACGTTTTCCTCGCTGTATGCTACTTACGTGTACTCCGAAACGCTTTGCAAGGTTCAGTTGTGCCAGTGTTTTTCCAGCCCAAAGCGAATCCTTAGGTATTTCAATTTCAGAGATATGTATGTCGCGGTCAAGGAGATGCCCCTCAAATAGAGGACGTCTTTTACCTGAAGCCCGTGCGGCAATATCTTTAGAACGTAGGTTTTGGATGAACAATCGTTCCAGTCTTATGCTATTTCTCTTCATTCCGCGCGAATATATTATGCCAGAAATGGCTGCTATCGCTATGCTGATGATTACAGCGTCAGAATAATGTAGCAATTTGTTACATATGTAGAAAATCAGCATTATAGCCAATAGTCCGCGCACGATGATGGTAAAAACGAGCGGTGGCCTGTTGTGTCGGCTTCCCGTCCATAACGCCTTGAACTCTTCGCTCTTATTTTTTTTCATCACCATTGCCCGCAAGAATGGTGCTACGAGTAACACAGTCAAGCCTGCACAAAGTGGGTTGCCAAACACAGGTGGTACTATGCTGACAATGAACTCCCTCGCAATGGTAACCATAAACCAAGACACCGCCACGGTGAGCACCGTGTATATTAACGTGTTTGTAGCCATCTGCGTTAGCAATGGCTTCCAGTTATTGCCCGAATGGTCAATGTTAGTCGGTGCGATGTCGGATATTCTATTTATGCGTTTAATCCAAACCTTTGGCAGCCGTTTCTCTATGCCATTATATATAGGTACCGCTCCGCGTATCATGTATGGTGTTAGGAAAGTCGTTATGACAGATACTGTCACCACAACAGGGTAGAGGAAGTCGGAAACAACGCCCAGTGACAGTCCTAGGGAGGCAATGATGAATGCAAACTCACCTATCTGTGCCATAGAGAAACTGCATCGCATGGCAGTCTTTAGCGTCTGTCCAGAGAGCATAAAGCCGAAAGTTCCGAATATGCTCTGTCCTAATATTATGCCGATAGTAATAACCAGTATGGGTAGCCACTGGTTTATTACCACCTGTATGTCTACCAGCATGCCCACAGAAACGAAGAATATAGCACCGAAGAGGTTCTTAACTGGTTCAACAAGTTTCTCTATGTCCTTAGCCTCCACTGTTTCCGCCAGTATGCTTCCCATTACGAATGAACCGAAAGCAGGGCTGAAGCCAGCGAAGGATGCGCATACCGCCATGCCGCAGCATAGTGCTAGTGCCACGATAAGCATTACCTCATCGTTAATCAATGGGCGTACCTTGCGTAGGAAAAGAGGCACGAAGAACAGTCCCACGACGAACCATAACACGAGGAAGAACACGATATTGACAAGGCTTTGCAGCATCTGCTGCCCGTCACCCGAACCACCTTTCGCTACGGTCGACAATATAACCATCATGACCACGGCAAGAACGTCCTCTAATATCAGTACGCTCATGACGAGCGAAGAAAACTGTTGTTGCCGTAGTCCGAGGTCATCGAATGCCTTATATATAATGGTAGTGGACGACATGGCGAGCATACCCGCGAGGAAAAGCCCGTTCATGGACGACCAACCAAACATAGAGCCTATCGAAACACCAATAAACATCATCGAAAAGATGATGGTAAGTGTAGCGATAACGGGCGCAATGCCCATCTTTAATATCTTCTTGAATGAGAAGTCAAGACCTAAGGCGAAGAGCAGGAACATCACTCCAATGTCAGCCCACACCTTAATGTTGCCGTTATCCACCACAGACATTGTGAACGACAGGTTAGGTGAAACCAAAAAGCCAGCCATAATATATCCCAATACCAAAGGCTGCTTCAGTTTCTTGAACACCAGTGTCACTATTCCTGCGGTTACAAGGATAAGTGCGAGATCTTGTATTAAAGATGGAATGTTGTGCATATATCTCTCACTATGTTTATAATCACGTTAGAGGCTTTCTCCATTACTTGTATTGATACAAACTCATGTGGCCCATGGAAATTCACTGCACCAGTGAAGATGTTAGGGCATGGCAGACCCCGAAACGATAACTGAGCGCCGTCCGTGCCGCCTCTTATAGGCTGTACCTTCGGTTTTACGCCGGCTTCTTCCATTGCTTGTTTTGCAATATCAACAATATGGCTTACGGGTTGCACTTTTTCCAACATATTATAATATTGGTCGTGTATCTCAACTTCGCATACCTTTACGCCGTATTTTATGTTCATACGCTCAGCCGTAAGCATCATTACCGCTTTTCTGTGCGTGAAGGTGTCACGGTCATGGTCGCGTATGATGTAGTTGAGTTGTGCTTTTTCGCAATTGCCCGTCATTCCCGTGAGGTGGTAGAATCCTTCATAGCCCTCCGTTCTCTCAGGTATCTCGTCTTGAGGTAATGTTGCCGCATACTCTGTAGCAAGTCGTGCGGCGTTGAACATTTTGCCTTTGGCATAGCCTGGATGCACGCTAACGCCAGTGAATGTTACCACAGCCGCTGCGGCATTGAAGTTTTCGTATTCCAGTTCTCCCTCATCGCCACCATCGATAGTATATGCCCATTGGCATGCCAGAGAGTCAACATCAAGGTGATGTGCGCCCATGCCAATCTCCTCATCCGGGTTAAAGGCAATGCGCACAGTGCCATGTTCTATTTCTGGATGCTGCATAAGGAACGACATGGCGTGCATAATCTCTGCTATTCCAGCCTTATCGTCCGCTCCCAATAGGGTAGTGCCATCGGTAACAATCAGGTCTTCGCCTGTGTGTTGCAACAGTTCCGGGAAGCGTGAAGTCTCAGTAACGTGGCCTTTTGACAGTTCTAAGTCCTTACCGTCATAGTTATTTACTATCCTCGCCTTGATGTTCTTACCAGAACAGTCAGGCGAAGTGTCATAGTGGCTTATGAACCCCACGGTAGGTACCTGCCTATTAGTGTTTGATGGCAGTGTGGCGTACAGGCAGCCTTTACTGTCGAGCACAACATCCTTAAGTCCTTCAGCCTCCATTTCTTCCTTAAGAAACTTGGCGAAGAGCAGTTGCTTGGCAGTGCTTGGCACCTCGTTGGTGTCTTCGGCCGACTGAGTGTCGAACTTGGTGTACCTTATAAATCTTTCTTGTATAGTCACCTCTTTCTACATTGTTTATTTCTCTTTTTCTGCGGCGATGGCCTCTCTTACCTTGGCTTCCAGTTCGTCGCAGAGTTCCTCGTTGTCTCTCAATAGTGCCAACACAGCGTCGCGTCCCTGTGCCAACTTAGCATCCCCGTAAGAGAACCATGAACCACTCTTCTTTACGATGTCACGCTCAACAGCCAAGTCGAGTATCTCTCCAACCTTTGAGATGCCCTGTCCGAACATGATGTCGAACTCGCACTTGCGGAAAGGAGGAGCCACTTTGTTCTTAACAATCTTAACCTTCGTCAGGTTACCTATAACCTCGTCGCCGTCTTTAATGGCAGTAGACTTGCGCACGTCGATACGTACAGAGGCGTAGAACTTCAATGCATTACCGCCCGTTGTTGTTTCTGGATTGCCGAACATTACTCCAATCTTCTCACGCAACTGGTTGATGAAGATACATGTGGTCTTAGTCTTGGCAATGGTAGATGTAAGTTTTCTGAGTGCCTGTGACATGAGTCGTGCCTGAAGCCCCACCTTGTTATCTCCCATATCGCCTTCAATCTCCGCCTTAGGAGTAAGTGCAGCAACAGAGTCTATGACAATTATATCTACAGCCGCACTTGATATCAGTTGGTCAGCAATCTGTAATGCTTGCTCACCGTTGTCAGGTTGTGAGATAAAGAGGTTGTCCACGTCCACGCCAAGGTTAGCAGCGTAGAAGCGGTCGAATGCATGTTCCGCATCGATGAATGCCGCAATGCCGCCCATTTTCTGTGCTTCAGCAATGGCATGTATAGCCAGCGTAGTTTTACCTGATGACTCAGGACCGTATATTTCTATTATGCGTCCTTTAGGATAACCGCCAACTCCCAGTGCGAGGTCAAGTCCGAGAGAACCTGTAGGTATTACCTCAACGTTGTCAACCTTCTCATCTCCTAACTTCATTATGGAGCCTTTGCCGAAGTCTTTCTCTATCTTCGCCATGGCAGCCTGTAACGCTTTCAGTTTGGCTTCTTTTTCGTCCATTATGTTATTTCTGTGTTTTACGAATCGCGTTCAGTTTATTGTAGTTGGCTTAATCATAGTGCCGCCTAGCGTTAAAAAAAACGTCAGCGTTCGTGTTGGTTATAGTAAAACGGCAAGTAGGTGTTCAAAAAGTTTTGAGCATATTTGAGCACCTACTTAGTAATCTTTATATGTTAGTGACCTATTATCTTTTACAGTTCGAGGTCGCCAAAGAACACTTCCACCCATGGCAAGCCCTGCTTGTTGAGTTGCTCCATGAAAGGATCTGGGTCAAAGTCCTCTACGTTCCATACGCCAGGCTTGCGCCAGAGTCCCTTGAAGAACATCATTGCGCCAATCATAGCCGGTACGCCCGTGGTATATGATACACCTTGCATGCCAGTTTCCTTGTATGCCTCTTGGTGTTTGCAGTTGTTGTAAACGTAATATGTTTGTTCTCTGCCGTCCTTTAAGCCGCGAATACGACATCCGATGCTAGTCTCGCCATCGTAATTTTCTCCCAAGTCCTGTGGGTTAGGCAATACCGCCTTGAGGAACTGCAGTGGAACAATCTTTACCTTTGCCGTGTTTCCAGAACCGTCAGCCAATGGTGCTTCATATTCAATCTCGTCAATGCGTGACATTCCGAGGTTTTGTATCACGTCAAGATACTTAAGATATTGTTCGCCGAAGGTCATCCAGAAACGAGCCTGCTTAATAGTAGGGTAGTTCTTTACCAGAGATTCCAGTTCCTCGTGGTGCATAAGATAACTCTCGCGAGGGCCTATGTTAGGATAAGTCAGTGACTTATGTATCTCCAGAGGTTCTGTCTCGATCCATTTGCCATCCTTGTAATACAGTCCCTTCTGTGTTATCTCGCGTATGTTAATCTCTGGGTTAAAGTTCGTTGCGAATGCCTTGTGGTGGTTGCCTGCGTTACAGTCAACGATGTCAAGATACTGTATCTCATCGAAGTGGTGCTTTGCAGCATAGGCAGTGTATACGCCAGAGACACCTGGGTCAAAGCCACATCCGAGTATAGCCGTCAAGCCAGCGTCTTCAAAGCGCTTTTTGTATGCCCATTGCCAAGAGTACTCAAAGTGTGCTTCGTCCTTAGGCTCATAGTTAGCGGTATCAAGATAGTTCACGCCGCACGCCAAGCAGGCGTCCATTATAGTAAGATCCTGATATGGTAAAGCGAGGTTAACGCATAGTTCAGGCTTAAACTCATTGAAAAGAGCCTTAAGTTGTTCAACGTCGTCAGCGTCCACCTGTGCAGTAGAGATATTCATGTTTTTGCCATGTCCCTTTGCCTTTATGGCTTCAACAATAGCGTCACATTTCTCTTTGCGGCGGCTGGCTATCATGAAGTCTGTGAAGACATCCTCATTCTGTGCTATTTTGTGCGCAGCAACGGTAGCAACGCCACCGGCACCAATCATAATTACTCTTGACATAACTCTTGTTATTTCTTATATTTTTTAGTGTATTCCTTACTTATCTGTTCTAACCTTTTCTGTTGCAGCCTCCTGTTTGCGTGCAGCCTTCATTGCAGCCTCATTGGCTTTTATGGCATTTTGTTTTCTATGGAAATGATATGTAGTGCCACTCTGATAGAGTATCAGTGAATCATTGTCCATATATTTAAACTCAAGTGTGTCGACCACATTAGGTACCGGCTTCTTTTTATTATCCCCCATAATGTGAGGAACCCCTGATATTAATAATAACTTACCGTTACACATGTACCACTGCTTGTAGTTCTTAACCTCAGGATATTGCACAGGAGAATCATCTTGCAGCGAGTTTGAGCGCATTATATGTCCGACGGGCTGTGCTGCGTGTCCCCTTTTCAGGGTGAAACCATATTCTCTTGGTACGAAGAACGTTTCTTTAATAGAGTCAGACATGTTGGCCATCATGCGTTTCTGCATGCGTCGGCTCATGTTCTGCAGTTCCTTCATTACTGGCATCACGGGGTAAGTCCATGTACCTTTAAGCATGTCCAGGTCTATAACCATCCTTGCCTCGGTGCTATCTTCTGGGTTTTTCATTACGCCCACCCAGTCACCAATCTCAGGTTTACCTATGATACGACCGTTTTGTTTAGCGTCAATGCAACTATACGTTATAGGGTCACCGCTGAAAGGCCATAGCACAACGACGGAGTCAGTTGTTCCGTCGCATGTAAGTCCATAAACCATAGAATCGTTTTTTACTACAAATTCATCCTCTGGTTCAAGTACTATTTCCTCTGCTGGAGCGTTTTCCTTACGACATCCCGCCGTTGTCAGTATAACGCCAATAGTGAATATTATCAGTTTTACGTATTTTCTATGCATTTAAACTTTACCTTATTATAATTTTAGGAATCTGTGCAAAGGTACATTATTTTTTGCAAATATCCAAACTTTTGGTTTGTTTTTGTTGTTACATTTATTGTTCAGTTAGACAATGAGAAAATGGTAAATTTGAGAAATATTGTAAAAAGGGCTTAATTACGCTGTAATCTCTATGCTTTTACTGTGTAATAAGGTAGTGATTACACTGTAAAAGGGGCTTGATTACGGAGTAAAAGGATTGGTGTTATGAATGCGTTGCGTAACATGTTGATATATAACAGTATAAGATTATAGTAAGTATTGATCTGAAAAATGGTAAATTTCGGAAAAAGCAGTTTTTGTGGGAGTCACTGAATTGTATCGAAAAGTGTAGCGCATGGTCGATGTTTTTTTTACGCTTGCGCACTGATGATATTATGGAGGTGCATGCGCTATTTCAATAAAAAATGCAGATAAAGGCCTTTAATGGTTGTGTGGTATGGAAAAAAGTTGTAAATTTGCAATTTGGATAACAAGAAGATGCCCCACGGCATTGAGATGAGCGGAGCACCTAAGAAAAAACAAGTAAAAAAAGATGTACAAATTATTACTGAAATTCAGCCAGTGGCTGTCTAATTACACGTCATGGTTCATCATTGCTGTTGCTATTGTGACGTATTTGGTGCCAAACCTCTTTACGTGGGTACACGGAACAACACAGTCATGCATTCTTGGATTTATCATGCTCACCATGGGACTGACATTGACCGTGCAGGATATGAAAGTTCTTGCGGCGCGTCCGCTTGATATTCTTATTGGTACCTGTGCTCAGTTCTCGCTCATGCCACTTATAGCGTGGACGCTGACGGTGGGAGTAGGTTACATAGGCATAACGATTCCGAAACCTGTTATCGTAGGTATAATCCTCGTAGGCTGCTGCCCTGGTGGCGTATCAAGTAATATAATGTCATATCTTTGCAGAGGAGACGTAGCGTTCTCCGTAGGCATGACGACCGCTTCAACGCTCCTTGCCCCAGTCATGACACCGCTGCTCGTACTGTGGTTGGCAGGAGAACAGGTAGAGGTAGATGCCGTAGGAATGTTTCTCAACATCCTTATTGTGACACTTATACCAGTAACCGTAGGTTTCTTCGCAAATGTGTTCTTTGGCAAGAATGAAAAGTTCAAGAAGACGCAGGCTGTTATGCCGGCCTTCAGCGTGTTAGGATTAGCGTGCATAGTGGGCGGAGTAATCTCTGCAGTTCATGATGAACTGTTGCGTGAGGGAGTAGGATTCTTCCTTATAGTCTTTGCTGTAGTGCTATGTCATAACTCCCTGGGTTACCTTACAGGTTATTCTGTAGGCAAGATGTTCCACTTCTCAAAGGCAAAGAACAGAACGGTCTCTATTGAGGTGGGCATGCAGAATGCCGGCTTGGCAACAGTCTTGGCTTCGTCATTCTTCGCTGCTACGTGTCCTTTGGCTGTTATACCATGTGCCGTAAGTTGCGCATGGCACTCTATTTCGGGCACAATACTCGCTACGTGGTTCCGCAGTAGGGATAACGTTAATTCATAATTCGCAATTCATAATTCATAATTCGCAATTCATAAAGATGTCTAACTATATAGTATCAGCACGCAAATACCGTCCTATGACGTTTGACAGCGTCGTGGGACAGTCAGCACTTACCACAACACTAAAGAATGCGGTGTCGTCAGGTAAGTTGGCACACGCATACCTTTTCTGTGGTCCTCGTGGCGTGGGCAAGACTACCTGCGCGCGTATATTCGCCAAGGTAATAAACTGTCTTCATCCTACACCCACGGGCGATGCCTGCGGAGAATGCGAGAGTTGTAAGGCTTTCGAAGAAGGACGTTCTTTGAATATCTTTGAACTTGACGCTGCGTCAAACAATGGTGTGGAGCAGATAAAGACGCTGATGGAGCAGACGCGCATACCGCCACAGACAGGACGTTATAAGGTCTTTATCATAGACGAGGTGCACATGCTATCAACTGCAGCGTTTAATGCTTTTCTTAAGACACTGGAGGAACCGCCTGCACATGTCGTATTCATACTTGCCACGACAGAGAAACATAAGATTCTTCCTACAATCATATCACGTTGCCAGGTGTATGACTTTGAGCGCATGACGGTGCAAGGCATCATTGGTCACCTGAAGCATGTAGCAGAGAATGAGGGTATAACGTATGAGGAAAATGCTCTCAACGTAATAGCAGAGAAGGCAGATGGTGGTATGCGTGACGCCTTATCCATTTTTGACCAAGCAGCGTCATTCTGTGAGGGCAATATAACGTATGAAAAGGTTATAGAAGACCTTAACGTGCTCGATGCTGATAACTATTTTAATATCATAGATAATTGTCTTGAGAATAAGGTGGCAGATGTAATGCTTGCTCTTGACGGTATATTGAGCCGTGGCTTCGACGCTGGTCAGGCAGTGAACGGATTGGCATCACATGTGCGTAACCTCCTGATGGCTCTTGACCCAGGCACCACGCGTCTTATAGAAGCGAGTGAGCAGCAACGTCAGCGTTATGCGGAACAGGCAAAGAAGTGCGACACAAAATTCCTGTATCGTGCGCTGAAGATACTGAATCAGTGTGACGTAGAATACAGGCAGAGTAGTAATAAACGTCTGCTTGTGGAATTGACGCTGATACAGGTGGCGCAGATTACGCAGGCAGATGATGCTGACGACTCCCATGGGCGTATGCCCTGTAAACGATTGAAGACGCTGTTCAGAAAACTGATGGAGGAGGCTGCCACCGTGGCTGCGGCTTCTTCTAACCGCTCCGAGGGGGTAGGGCAGCAAAATAAGAGTAAAGCCAACGGTAACAGTTCTGCTTACGGCACGCTGGAAGTGAAGCAAACAACAGCGAATGATGCGGCAGGCAATACTGTAAACACACAGGGAGACGATAGTCAGGAGAAACCGAAACGTCCGCATGTGGTAATAGCGCAAGGCATGACTTTCAAGAGTTTGCAGCGCGAGAAACAAGTGCAAGAGGAGAAGAAGGTGCGTTATCAACTTGGCGATACCGCTAAGGAGAATAAGAGTTTTAATGATGACGACGTAAGGAGAGAGTGGCTTTCTATGTGTAACAGAATAGCCTATAAGAAAGATCGCTCTCTGGGAGCGCGCATGATGTCAGCGAAGGTGAAGATAACGGAGTTCCCGAAACTGGAGTGTGTGGTGGGGAGTTCGCTGCTTTATGAGGAGGTAGAGAAACTGCTTAATGGTGTTGAGGTAACAATGGCTAAGGTGTTGCATAACGGCGGCGTAAAGGTCGCGTTACGTTATGAGGAACCTAAAGAAACCGTTACGCGCCTTAATCCGGCAGACTTCCTTGAGAAACTGACAGAGAAGAATTCCTCTTTTGCTGCTATGAGGAAAGAACTCTTGCTTGAATTGGAATAAAAGTCATGCAGAGTCTGTTGACATGAAGATACAATAAAAGGCTGACATCCAGGTAATGGTGTCAGCCTTTTATTATGTGGGTGCAGGTATGCACTGTATTCTTAGTGCTGGATAATGCCTGCTTTTTATGAGTTTTTTACTTGATGAAGTTGCTTATAACCTTCAGCGCATCTTGCTTCGCTTTGTCAAGGTCATCGTTTACCACAATGGTATCAAACTTCTCAGCGTATGAAATCTCGTATTCCGCACGCCCAATGCGCTGCTCTATAACCTCAGGAGCATCTGTGCCACGGTGTTCAAGGCGTCGGTGTAATTCCTCTACTGACGGTGGCATGATGAAGATGCTGAGCGCATTGCTACCGTATGCCTTTTTGATGTTCATGGCACCGTGAACGTCCACGTCAAACACAACGTTCTCACCATTGTTCTGTTGCTTCTGTACCTGTGACTTCAGCGTGCCATAATAGCGATCGGTGTATACCTCTTCATACTCTACGAATTCTTCGTTCGCTATCTTCTCACGAAATTCTTCTGGTGAGAGGAAGAAGTATTCTACGCCGTTCTGCTCCGTTCCGCGTGGTGCTCGTGATGTACAACTGATGGAGAAGTGCATCTTTAGTTCTGGATGTTCATTCATCAGCCAGTTGATGATGGTAGATTTTCCGCAGCCGCTTGGTGCAGAGAATATCAGTAGTTTGCCGTTCATTATTTAGTTGTTTGGTTGTTTTGTTATTTTGTTGTTTGGTTATTGGCACTCTAAACAAAACGACTAACGACCCAATAACCAAACAACAAATTAATACATTATTCCGAAGAAACGCAGAATGTCGTTCATGTTTGCTACGAACATAAGCAGGAACAATATGCCCATACCTATATATTCCGCACGTACCATGAAGTTGTCGCCAGGCTTGCGACGGAATATCATCTCGTAAAGTAGGAACATTACGTGTCCGCCGTCAAGTGCAGGGATAGGCAGAATGTTCATGAATGCGAGGATAATAGAGAGGAATGCCGTCATCATCCAGAATAGATGCCAGTCCCATACAGGTGGGAACATGGAGCCTATTGCACCGAAACCTCCAAGTTGCTTCGCTCCGTCTGCGGTGAACACATATTTAAGGTCGCTTACATAGCCTCCCAGCATGTCGATAGCGTAACCAATACCCGCTGGGATGCAGGTCACGATGTTATATGATTCATGAGTGGGCTCTGTGTAGTTAGCCAATGTCGTCATGCCTACACCGAGGTGAGCCTCCTTGTCGAGCGTAACGATAGCAGTGTCAAGTTTGCCTGTTGATTTCTCCTTATATACAATGCTGGTGGTCAAAACCTTCAGAGAGTCAGCCTTTGTGACGCACTCGCTGAGCATGTCTGTTAGGCGTCCTGTCTCGTATGTGAATGTGTTCCAAGAGTCAACAGGTTTTCCTCCGATGGCAACGATATTGTCACCCTTCTTTATTCCTGCCTTCGCTGCCGCTGTTCCTGGTATAACACTGTCAACATCAGCAGGTATCAGTGGACGGCAGAACACAGGGTCGCTCTTCAGCATCTCTAACAATGAGAGGTCACCAGGCATCGCTACCTTCGTCTCCTTGCCGTGACGCATTACTGTAACTTCTTGGGCTGTAGAAACATCACGCAACATGCCAGCATCGAATGCCTTGAAGGCACCTTGGTCTGTGGATAACATAACGTCACCGTCACGGAATCCTAATGTCTTGGCCTGTTCGTTAAACTTCATGCCGAAGGGCATGTCCTTCACGGCATAGTAGTCATTACCCCATGTGAAGAATACTGCGCAGTATATGACGAGTGCAAGGATAAAGTTGACGAGTACACCACCTATCATTATAAGCAGACGCTGCCAGCATGGCTTTGCGCGAAATTCCCATGGCTTTGCAGGCTCCTGCAGTTTCTGTGTGTCGTGCTGTGTCTCGTCTATCATGCCTTCTATCTGGCAGTAACCACCAAGAGGTATCCAGCCGATGCCGTATTCTGTGCCCTCATATTCGTATGTGCCGTCAGCGTTTTTCTTTGCAGGGCCTTTGCCACGCAGTTTCCGCCACCATGTGGCTTTAGTGCTAAAGAGTGAGAACTTGTAGTCGAAGAATACGTAGAACTTGTTAACCCTTACGCCGAAGAGTTTAGAGAAGAAGAAGTGTCCTCCTTCATGCAGGGCAACAAGTATAGTTATCGCAAGTATAAACTGTAGTGTTCTGATGATTATCGGATCCATTGTTTGTTGTTATGTTGTTTGGTTTGCGAGTCTTGTTATTGTGGAGAATTGGTAAATACTTTTTATTATCATCATCATTTAGTGATAATTTTATCGTTGCTGAAGGTTAAATAAATTCGCTTGCAATACGTCTTGCTTCAGCATCACTGTTGACATAGTCTTCATATGTAGGTGTGGCGATGATAGTTGCCTTATCTAGTGTCTTCTCTATAATGTCTCCCATATCGAGGAACCCTATGCGTCCCTGACGGAAGGCAAAGTTTACCACTTCGTTGGCTGCATTTACTACGCATGCCGCATTGCCTTTGCGTCGAAGTGCTTCGAAAGCAAGTGCAAGACATTTGAACTTGTCAAGGTCAGGTTCAAAGAACTCTAACGAATGTTTGAAGAGGTCAAGTCGGTCGCCAGACATAGTGAGGCGGTCGGGGTAAGTAAAGGCATACTGTATTGGCAGGCGCATATCTGGTACACCAAGTTGGGCTTTTACGGCACCATCGTGGAATTGTACCGCACTGTGTACTATAGACTGAGGATGCACAAGTACCTGAATCTTATCTGCTTCTACACCGAAAAGCCATTTAGCCTCTATTACTTCGAAGCCCTTGTTCATCATTGATGCAGAGTCTATGGTAATCTTTGCACCCATATCCCACGTAGGATGCTTCAGTGCATCAGCCGCTGTCATGGTACGCATTTCGTCGAGTGTCTTCAAACGGAAAGGACCACCAGAGGCGGTAAGGAGAATTTTCTCAATCTCATTATTGCCTTCGCCTACTATGCTCTGGAAGATAGCAGAGTGCTCAGAGTCTACAGGTAGGATAGGAGCGTGGTATTCTTGCGCCAGTCGGCATATAAGTTCGCCAGCCACAACGAGTGTTTCCTTGTTGGCAAGGCATATCTTCTTATGTGCTTTGATAGCGTGTATCGTTGGTGCAAGGCCTGCAAAACCTACCATAGCTGTGAGCACCATATCCACTTGTGGTGCTTCTACTATATCACAAAGAGCCTGTGCACCGGCATAAACGTTGATTTCGGGACAGTCTTCAAGTAGGTTCTTTAGTTCTTCATATTTATCTTCATTGGCAATTACTACGGCTGCTGGACGGAATTTGCGAGCCTGTTCGGCAAGAAGTTCTACCTTATTGTTAGCGGTAAGACAGTAAGCCTCAAAGCGTTCGCTGTGTTCCTCTATTACTTCGAGGGCTTGGGTGCCTATGCTGCCTGTGCTGCCAAGAATGCAAATCTGTTGCTTCATCGTGTGTATTAATATGTCTTTTACAAGTCAAGAATTCCTTCAGAGATAACCATTGTTATCTCTCTCTTCTCTGTGTCAATATTAGTAATGAGTTCTTCTGACGCTGGTAGCAGTTTGCCGTCTGTCAGTTCAAACATTATGTTTATTGTCTGTTCATCGACAGCGGCAATCTCTCCTACGATATTCCCATCGGCAGCGTTCTTTACTTTGTAGCCAACGAGTTGTGCATATCTTAGTTCGGCCTCGTCATCATTGTCTACCATCTCGCGCGGGAAGTACACGTCTGTACCCGTAAGTTCTTTTGCTCTGTCTTGAGTGTCTATGCCTTCAAACTTCACAAGCACCGTGTCATCGGTCTTGAAGCGGTATTCTTCCATGAAGAAAGGTACCATGATGCCGTCAATCTCCAGCACGAGGAACTCTGAGTCCACGCGGTCAAAGATGTCATCATCAATCATCATTGACAGTTCTCCTTTGATTCCGTGTGACTTTCCTAGTTTGCCTATTTTGTAAACGTCTTCTCTTCGTATCATTGGCGTGTGATTTTTGCTCCGAGAGCGTTCAGTCTTGCCTCTATATTTTCGTATCCACGGTCTATCTGTGCGATGTTGCTAATGCTTGAAGTACCATCGGCAGACAGTGCGGCAATGAGCAATGCTATACCTGCTCGGATGTCAGGGCTTGATAGTCTTGCTGCTCTTAGAGTCTTCTGTCGGTCAAGTCCCACTACTACTGCACGGTGAGGATCACACAAGATGATTTGTGCTCCCATGTCGATGAGTTTGTCAACGAAGAACAGTCGGCTCTCAAACATCTTCTGATGTATCAAGACGCTGCCGCGTGCCTGTGTTGCTACCACGAGTAGCACAGAGAGAAGGTCTGGTGTAAGTCCTGGCCATGGAGCGTCGCTGAGCGTCATTATGGTGCCATCGATAAAGGAATCAATCTGATAATGTTCCTGCTTGGGTATGTATAGGTCGTCTCCTTGTTGTTCTATCTGTACACCGAGACGGCGGAAAGAGTCAGGAATGATGCCGAGATTGCGCACTGATACATTCTTGATAAGTATGCCATCGCCCACCATTGCTGCCATAGCGATGAAGGAGCCCACCTCGATCATGTCTGGCAGGAGTCGATGTTTCGTTCCGTGCAGTTTCTTTACGCCGATGATAGTAATAAGGTTTGAGCCAATACCTGAAATCTGTGCGCCCATAGCGTTGAGCATGTGGCACAGTTGCTGTATGTAGGGCTCGCATGCAGCGTTATATATCGTAGTGACACCTTCCGCCATTACAGCAGCCATGATGATGTTTGCAGTGCCGGTAACAGACGCCTCGTCGAGCAGCATGTAACAACCTTTTAGTCCGTTTTCTGCTTTCAGTTCGTAGACATCTCGTCCATCAATGCGGTCGTATGTAGCACCGAGCATTTTATAACCGAGGAAGTGGGTGTCTAATCTTCTCCTGCCAATTTTGTCACCACCAGGTTTTGCCACTGTGGCTTGACGAAAGCGTCCTAACAACGGACCTATCATGAGCACAGAGCCCCTTAGTTGTGCACATTTCTTTACAAACTCATCAGAAGCGAGGTACTCAAGGTTTAGTTTGTCGGCAATGAAGGTAAAGGTTCCTTTTTCTTCAGAAGTTACCTTAACGCCAATCTCCTTCAGCAGTTTAATGAGGTTGTTAACGTCAAGAATGTCGGGCACGTTGCTTATAGTCACAGGGTCGCTTGTAAGTAGTGTAGCACTGATTACTTCCAGTGCTTCGTTCTTTGCTCCTTGTGGCGTAATCTCTCCCTTCAGCGGATGTCCGCCCTCTATTATAAATTTGTCCATGTAGTGTTGTGGTTCTAAAGGTGGGTTAGAAGTCTGTTACTTGCGTTTCTTTTTCTTCTTCTTGTTTTGGAGGTCGCTGCGTCCGCGTGCGTTCTGGGCGTAGTTACGTTTTTCTGCTTTTTCAATTTCTTCGAAGTGTAGATCGTTTACATCCAACTGTATTACTCCGTCGGTATATCGTGCCATGTCAGACGCTACTTTCTCCTTGTCTACGGTGCCCATTCCCCATGCTAAGAGACATTGGTACATCTGCGTGGCAACCATCATTGCGAGTGCGTCGCGTTCTGCACCAGCAGGCATTGTTTTCAGCATATCGAAGAGTTTGAATATCAGTCTGCCATAGTGTTTTACCCTGTTGCCTGCCTTTTTGTTAGAGTATTCAATCTTTTCGGGGCGTATTGCCATTTTATCCTCATGCATAATCTCGTATGGATAGTCAATATCCAGTTTGAAGTTGCTCATGAGTGCAAGGTGATACCACAGAGTTTTCTGTCTGTCGGTAGTATCTGCTTGTGCTGGCACGGCCCTCTTCATCACTTCTATGATTTGTTGGGCGCACGCTTGGCGCTCAGTTTTTGTAGGCAATGCTACACACTGCTCCACCAGTTGCTGTATGTTGCGACCGTAGGCCATCAGCCTAAGTTTTTTCCTCTGGGTGTTATAGTCCAGTCCGTCTATCTCCATCATATTGTGGTGGTATTAAGTAAGTGTTCATATTTATGCATTTTTTCTCGCCATGGCAGAACTCAAGTAAACTTGGTTCTACTCATTTGGCTTAACGAAAACGTTCATAATTATTCTTTATCATAAATTTACACTTACCCATTTGTAAAAATAATTTTGAATACTTACTTGTTAGGTGTAAGCAGTTTTGAGGTGCTTTTCTTTGCTACGTAGTCTTTTATGTAACCTGGGGTGAAATATGCCACGTCTTCGGTCATGCCTTTGTTCCATCGCATGTCTGCCAGGGGAAGCATGTTCTTGGCTAGTGGCTCGATGCCTTTGACTAACCTTGCGTTGGGGTGGTTTATGGTCTCCATACACTTCTCTGCGCCATTGCCGAAGAAGTAAACTACGTGTTTGTCAAGTATGTCACGATATGTCTCAGTGTCAACGATGTCTGCCTGTTGCTGTCTTATCTCTTTCAGACTGCGATCATACACTGCCGCATACACCTCCATGCGTCTTGCGTCTATCATTGGGCACAGAAGAGCATCGTCTGCCATCTGTTCCTCGGTTTTCTCAGCCTTGCCGTCTGTGTACTTATAGCACCTTATGGCATCGCCAAGCAGTATGGGTACACAGAGAAGTTGCAGTGTAGGTACGCTGAGTAGTTTAGCATTGCTGCCGTAGCAAATGCCTTTAGCCATAGATACACCTATGCGCAGACCTGTATAAGAGCCGGGACCGCTACTTACAGCCACTGCTTCAAGTTGAAGTTGTTTCTCCTCTATCTTTGACAGGGCCTCGTCTACGTATGTTCCCAGTTGTTCTGCATGATTAGGACCGCTGTGGTCAGTCTTTTCGTAAACTAAAAATCCGTCTTTGCTAACTGCCACGCTGCACACATCGGTACTTGTTTCTATATGTAATATACAAGCCATATTGGTTGTTAAGTTTATTTGGGTTTTGTGAAATCTTTGTAAGAAACCACAAAACTGCTAATTTTCGTGAATTTATTTTTGCAAAAGTACAACTTTTTCCCCGAATTTTTGTACTTTTGCAGAAATTTAACATCAAAGAATTATGCTATTATCAATGACAGGCTACGGTAAGGCCGTGGCAACGCTGACAGGTAAGACCGTACATGTTGAGGTTAAGACTCTGAATTCCAAAGCCTTTGACTGCTCTACACGCATTGCGCCTATATACCGAGAAAAGGAAATAGAGATACGCCGCATGATACAAGACAGTGTGGTGAGGGGTAAGGTCGATTTCTCAATTTGGATCGAGAAGGATGAGGCGAGCGAGGCGGCAACGGTTAATACTGATACTGCCCTTAATTACTATCGTCAACTTACGGCACTTCGCGAGATGATGGGCGATAAGACACCGATGAACGTGGATAATGCGTTGCCGTTGATAATGCGTATGCCTGACATTATGAGCCGTACAGAGGTGGAGGTACTTACAGATGAGGAATGGGCTCTTGTAAGTAAGGCTATCATCGAGGCGCTTGATGCACTGAAGGCGTTCAGACTACAGGAAGGCGTGGCATTGCGTAAGAAGTTTGAAGAGAAAATAGAAAATATTGCCAGACTGATGAAGGAAATAGAGCCTTATGAGCAGTCACGTGTGGAGAAAATACGCCAGCGTCTGACGGATAACCTCAAGGCTTTGCCTAACGTGGAGTATGATTCAGGAAGATTGGAGCAGGAACTTATATACTATATTGAGAAACTTGATATCTCTGAGGAGAAGCAACGACTTGCTAATCACCTGAAGTATTTCCGTGATACGATGGATGAGGCTACATCGCAAGGTAAAAAATTGGGCTTTATTGCGCAGGAAATGGGACGCGAGATTAACACCACGGGATCTAAGTCTAATCAGGCTGAGATGCAGAACATCGTGGTGCAGATGAAGGATGAACTGGAACAGATAAAGGAACAGGTGCTTAATGCGCTTTAATCGTCATGATAACTTCTGAGTTTCTGGATGGGCGATAGGTTGTTGGAAATTGGTGATTTCCAAAATTTACCATTCATGAGTGTTATCCTTGTATTGTAAGGCATAAGGTTGATACTTAGATGGTTATGCAGTTATGTATGCAGTGTGGTACAGATTGTCTTGTAAAAGGGGCGTGATTACCATGTAAAAGTGCCCAAATTACAAGTTAAAAGCAATGCTTTTACAATGTAATTTGGGCACTTTTAGCGTTTTTCCGAAATTTACCATTTTTTAGTATTCTATCTTATCGTCTTTTTCACGCCATAATTTGAAGGTGGACAGTGCCTCGTTGTGCAGTAGCATTTCTGATGGTTTCTTGCGGTACTGAGTTTGTAAGGCGAGTTCTTCATAGATGAAAGCGTCATCGAAGCCTATGGCTGCAGCATCGTCTTTGTTGTTGCCGTAGTATATGTGGTCAAGGTGTGCCCAATAAATGGCTCCGAAACACATGGGGCATGGTTCGCACGAGGTGTAGATGTCGCAACCAGATAGGTCAAATGTGGATAGTTTGTTGCATGCTGCACGTATGGCGCTGACCTCTGCATGGGCGGTGGGATCGTTGTTGGCGGTGACTCGGTTTGTGCCTTCTGCTACTATTTCACCATTGCGTACTATCAGAGCGGCGAAAGGACCGCCACCATTGTTCACGTTTTTCGTGGCAAGGGATATTGCTCTTCGCATAAGTTCTTCTTTGTTCATGGTTGGTAATTTTTTTAGAAGGGTTAGAAAATTATATTGCAAATGTAGCGAAAAACATTGATTGTAACAAGAAAAATAGTAAACTTTAAGATATTTAGGATGATGAAAAAGTGTTTTTTATGTATCGTGACTCTGTTGAGTCTTGCAATGATGTCGCGTGCAGTGAGCGTTATTAAGTGTGGTGTGGATGGTACAACGGGTGCTACTGCTGTGGTGGTGAACAATAATGTGCCTTATACTGTGGCTAACAATTATTTTGTCAACAATAGTGTTGGTGACACTGTGCCACCTGTAAAGATTACTTCTAAGGAGGAACTGGAGAGATATTTTGGTATGGCTGCGGTGATGGGGGCAGATGGTATGCCAACGCCTATCGACTTTTCAAAACAGTATGCCATAACGGTGGTGAAACCTGTTACGGATACTCTCACCGTGCTGAAGCCTAAGAGTCTGAAGAGGGATGGTAAGGGTAACTTGGTGTTTACGTATAAGATAAAGGCAAAGGGCAGACAGACGTACTCTATGCGTCCTATGATGCTGATTATTGTTGACAAGAAGTATGATGCTGACGTGGTGCTGAGAGAGGTGAAGTAACGAAACAGTAGCGAGATATTGATCTACGAAAGTGCGTTGTTCATATCTAAAGATATAAAAAAGGAACTGGTCTCCGAACGTAATAATTACGTATCGAAGACCAGTTTTTTATGTTATCAATATAGATTTGGTGTAGATAGGTGTGTATTAGGATTTGTTGAATTATGGTTTAAGTGTTGCTAATCTTAGGGTTTATATTTTGTTATTTGCTTATTGTTCACTTTCTTCAACATCCTCCATGCCTTGGCACTTCTCAGCACTTGTACCTCCGAAGTTGTTCAGTATCATGGTTACGTAATAGAACTCCTCGTTGCTATCGTCGGGTGAACCAACGCTTACAATGAAGCGTAGGTTGTTACCATCAACCTTGTCTAACGTCATCCCTAATAGCACACCGTGTTCCTTGAACTGCTTTGGCAGTACTGGGGCGAAGTTTGTCTTGCTGAATGTTTTTTTGAAGAACGTTGTCCCATCAGCACGATACACTGTTAGGTGAATTACGTTGTCATGGTATTTTACTCCGTGGTTTTCTACCATGGCGAGGGAGTCGTTAACCTCCCTCGTGATGTTGTATGTGTAGTTTGCTTCACCAATCCATTTCACGGACCCATTACGTTCGTCTTTAGACATACGCTGTGGCGTGTTCTGTGGCTTCTCCACAATTTTTTCTACTATGATATCCTCGTCAACCTTTTTCTCTTTCTTGCATGCTGCAAGAGAGATGGTAAGCATTATAATAAGGAGTATCGAAAAGTATTTGTTCATTTTCCTTGTGGATATGGGTTGGGTTGTTGTGTATATTCTGTAAAGTATCAATTACTTTGTATAGTATCGATTAGTCTGTAAAGTATCGATTATTCTGTAAAGTATTGATTACTCAGTCAAGTATCGATTACTTAGTAGCACGTTCAATGTACTTGTCAATGTCCTGTGCAGCGTAACTGTTAACGTATTTTGTCTTTACCTCTTTGTATATTTCTAAAGCGTCAGCACTCTTGCCCTGACTTTCGAGCAGGCGTGCAGCCTGAATGAGGAATGTTGGTGATAGGCTGTTGTTTACTCCATCTTCAGATTCACTGTCAGCCATTTTTGCTGCCTTTTTGAGTGTGCTAATAGCCTTATCAATGTCACCAGTGTGTGCAAGAGCATTGCCGAGAGCAGCAGTAGCGGCAGGGCTTATCATGGCGTCATCTTGCGCAGAGAATCCATCAAGATACTTAACGGCTTCCTGCCACTTGCCGAGGTTGGCATAGCAGAGACCTGCGTAAAGTTTTGCAAGGTTTGCAGCATCGGTTCCACTATAATTCTCTGCTACAGCAATGAATCCTTCTTGAGTTTTGTCACCATTAAGAGCCTTCTGATAGTCGGTCTGACCGAATGCTTCCTGTGCCTTAGCGAGGGCAGTAGAAGCCTTTTCTTCACGTGGACCTGCGATGACTGTGTTATAAACAACGACAGCGCAGATGATAACAATGACTGCTACTACGGCTGCAACAATCTGCTTGCGGAACTTCTGCAGGAATGCTTCCTGGTTGTTGAGGTTGGAGGCTGTTGCTCCCTTTCCCTCACTGTAATTTTCTTTTGCCATTTATGAATTTAATTTTCGTTTTAGTTTTAGAATGCTGTTGCGTGTTACGTATGTACACAACTGCACTGCAAAGGTAGCACTTTTTTTTGATATAAAAGAAATATTATGCTGTTTTTTGCATTTATATGGTGCTGCCTTATGGTTTTTTCAAATTAAAAGTGTAATTTTGTAGGTGTATTAATAATTATGCTTATCTACTAAATATAATTGAATATGAAACATTTGTTGCCATTTATGGCACTGGTTGCTTTGCCGGCTGCGGCGGAAGTAAACGTTACAGAGAAGCAGAATGAAAGGGAGGAAATCACTAGCACGGAGTTTCTGTCGGATGAACGCTTGGAGGAAGGTATCATTACGCATTATATTAATCGTGCCGTAGCCAAAGGTATGGAGAATGTTGATAGTGATGGTGAGGTACAATACGGTCGAAAGGTTACTGATTATGTAACGCCGCCAAAGTTTGGGGGTTACTTTATTGGTAAGTATGACTATACGAATAAAGACGGCGCTAATACAGGGAAAGGGTTTAGTCAGAGGCTAATTCGTTTCTATGTGGACGGTAAAATACTGAAAGATTTTGCCTATCGCATACAGGTGCAGACGAATAACTCATCATTCCATATGAAAGATTTTTTTGTGGAATGGCAGAAATACAAAGAGTTTCGTGTAAAGGTTGGTCAGTATAAGCGTGCCTTCGGATTTGAAAATCCTATGAATCCGTGGGATGTTGGAGTGGGGGACTATTCTCAACTTACTCAGAAATTGGCTGGCTATAATGACTATGTAGGTGCGGAGAATACTAGTAATGGTGGCCGTGATCAGGGATTACAGATACAGGGCGACCTGTTGCCGGTAGCCAAAGACGGACATCGGCTGCTGCATTATCAGATAATGGTAGCGAATGGTCAGGGGATAAATACGTCGGATCAGGACTCAAGAAAGGATGTTCTCGCTACTTTGCAAGTACAGCCAGTGAAGGGCTTGGTTGTCGGAGTGTTTGGATGGACTGGTAGTTTTACGAATAGTGGTATTACGGTGGATCGTAATCGCTATCTTATAGGAGCAAAATATGATGTGAACGATTGGACGGTGCGTGCAGAGTATGCTCATTCTTCTGGACATAAGATAGGTGATTACAAGAAAAATGAAGATAACACATACACTGTTAGTGGTAATGGCAGGGCGGATGCTTGGTATGCTACTGTTGGCGTGCCGTGTACGTCATGGCTGAAAACGTATGTGAAGTATGATGTTTATCGTGATGATGCTACATGGAACAGTACTAAGTCTATTTACTCTGTATGCCCTAATTTTCAGTTGCATAAGAACCTTATGTTCCAATTGCAGTATAATTACGTGCATGATCGTGCCTTCGCTGCTAAGGGCAACAAGGCAAACTACAGCGAACTGTGGGCAGAGGCATATGTAAGATTCTGATTGTGGATATAATAAAGGTGATATGTAAGATTCTGATTGGTGAAATGTAAGATTCTGATTGTGGATATAATAAAGGTGATTTGTGAGTAAATGTTCAATATTATATTGAATATTCACAATAATACACTAATATACACCTACTCATTTTTGAAAATGAATGCTTACTTATAGCCCTGCTAAATAAGATAAGAGGTAAACACTAACAATGTTAATGTTTACCTCTTATTAATTTATATCTAATTTATTTATTAAGCCTCGAGTTTAGAGAAGTCCTCGAAAGAAATCTCTTTCGTGTCAAGGGTAACAACGTCCTTGAGTGCTGTCATGAGTTTGCGGTCAGCAGCCTGGTTAACGAACTGATCAGCCTGCTCTGGCTTCTTAAGCATCTCCTCAGCGTAGTTGTCAAGATATTCCTCAGGAATGTTGGTCATACCATACTGAGCGAACTGCATGCGAGCCATATCCTTTGCAGCATCCTTAACGTCTGCGTCGTCAATCTTAATCTCGCACTGCTCAAGGAGTTTGTTCTTAGCAAGATGCCATGTAAGTTCCTTGATGCTTGCCTCGTAGTTTTTATCTACGTACTCCTGACCCTTGTCCTGATTGTTGGCGAGCATAATACGCTTCATGAGATCGTCTGCGTACTTAACATCACCGAGTTTTTCCTCAACGTACTTGCGAACGTCTGCGAGGAAACGGAACTCAGCACTAACGTTGAGTTGCTCCTGAAGTCCCTCTGCAACCTTTGCACGGAAATCTGCTTCGTCCTTCACCTCGTCCTTGCCGAATACTTGATCGAAGAGTTCTTGGTTAAGTTCGTGCTTCTTGTAACGTGTAATTTCTGTAATCTGGTAAGAGAAACTTGACTCTACCTTCTCAGCCTCTTCCTTTGTTATCTTGAGCATAGAAGAGATCTCAACAGTGCTCTCTGGGTAAGCAGCCTTAGGGTTGAATGTTATGATGTCACCAACCTTAGCGCCATTGAAGAGATTCTTCTGCTCCTCAACCTTAATGTATGCAGGCATGAGAACAGCGTCAGAAACAGTGATGCCATCTTCCTTGGTGCTACCGTCCTCATTAAGTTCGCGGAGGTCACCCTTAAGCATGTCATTATCTTCGTAACTGTCAACCTTCTCGTAAGAACCTGTACGGCTTGCGAATGCGTCAATCTGCTGGTCAACCATCTTGTCGTCAGCCTTGATGTCATAGTAAACGATCTTGTTGCGCTTGTCAAGTTTGAGGTCGAACTCAGGTGCTACAGCGATGTCGAACTGCAGAGTGTATGGTGCTGGAGCATCAAGGTCTACAGGCTCCTGGCCAAGGTGCTGAACAGGTTCGCCGAGCATGTTAATCTTATTCTCCTTGATATAACCGTAAAGTTTCTCGCCTACAAGTTTGTTGATAACGTCAACCTTAACCTGTGCACCAGCCTGTCGCTTGATGAGTGACATTGGTGCCTGACCAGGACGGAAACCAGGAATGTTTGCCTTCTTGCGATACTCGTTGAGGGTCTTGCGAACTTTGTCCTGATAATCAGCCTCTTCTACAGTGAGAGTCAAGACGCCACTGACCTTCTCTGGGTTTTCAAATGTAATTTTCATTTTTCTGTTTTTGTCTATATTATATACCTTATTATTATATACAACTATATTATTGAAATATTTATTATATACAACTATTTAGTAATAAAAAAAATAACTAATTCAATTTTTATATTGTTAGAGTAATGTCTTCTTACGCATTTTTTTAATCTCGTCTTGCTGGCTATTTCGTGGCTATTCATCAGTCACGATGCTCGCATTCTTCGCTAGGCTCAGGCGTTTCACGGAGTTCTACATCTTCATATCCCCAAAATATCTCTGCAATCTGAGGTAAAAACTGCGTAAGTTATTTTTTCAATATTACTTAAGTGTGTAAAATGAACATGATATATGCCCATTTTGAAGTGCAAAGTTAACAATATTATTACAGATATGCAAAAAGTTAAGCGTTTTTAACATGTTCGAACGAGTTGACTTGCTATTATTTACTGATTTTATTAATATCTAATGTTTTTTATGATGAAAAAGTTTGGCGGTTTAAAAGTTTTACCTTAACTTTGCAACAGAGATTTTATGATAACGCTAAACAATAAATAATACTGATATATATGAAGAAAATTTTCGTTTACGCAGCAATGGTTGCAGGCATAATGTCTATAAGCAGTTGCGCAAGCAAGAAAGACCTTGAGAACTGTCAGAAGGAAAATGTAGAACTCAACTCACAGTATCAAAATCTACGTGAACAGTTGGCTGCTGCCAATGCTCGTGTATCAAGCCTCACTGAGCAACTCGCTTCATGTCAAGGAAATAATGATGCGTTGCAGAAAAGCCTTGAGCAGAGTTTGAATAATGCCAATACAGGCAATGTAAATATTGCAAAATTGGTAGACCAAATTAATGAGTCTAACCAATATATACGTCATCTCGTAGAAGTAAAGTCAAAGAGCGATTCTCTCAATATGGTATTGACCAATAACCTTACACGTTCACTTTCAAAGGAAGATTTGAAGGATGTTGACGTTCAGGTGATGAAGGGAGTGGTTTACATTTCACTCTCTGATAATATGCTGTATAAGAGTGGTTCATACGAAATAAGCAATGCTGCAGGAGCAACTCTCGCAAAGATCGCGAAGATTATTTCAGACTATAAGGATTACGATGTCCTAATTGAGGGTAATACCGATAATGTGCCTATCAGTCAGCAGAACATACGTAACAACTGGGATCTCTCTTGCTTGCGTGCCTCAAGTGTAGTTCAGGCTCTGCAGACAAAGTATGGTGTAGATCCTAAGCGACTTACTGCTGGTGGTCGTGGTGAATATAATCCTATAGCAGATAATGTTTCTGCTGCTGGCAAGATGAAGAATCGCCGTACGCAGATCATAATCACGCCTAAGTTGGATGAATTCATGGATCTTATTGGTAAAGCACCAGAGAAGGAATAATATAAAGAATAATATTTGAAGGATTTATTATACAAGGCAAATTTTGCGAAAATATGACGTTATGTGTCGTGTGTACGTAAACAATGCTTGATTAAAATCAAATATAGCGATATTTGTACAAAAAAGAACTGTAATTGTTTGCGTGCACAAAAAAAACGTTGTACCTTTGCATCGTCAAAAGGAAAGAAGTTATATCGATAACAAAATATTCCTTAAGACATTATCAAAAGGGTCACGAAAGTGACGATTCGCAAAGATTGTTTAGGTTAGTAGATATATAATAGATTTAGGTTTTAGTTATTAGGTTAGAAAAGATTGTTTAACTCTTGGATGACTAAGAAAGGCCGTGAGGTTCTTCTTTTTCAATGAAAAGGTTTTTAAGTTAAACATACTTTAAACGCACCGCAGCTCGCGAGGAGTAGCGGTGGTTTTTTTTTGTTTCTCTATGTATATGCAGTCTAATTACATAGAATGATAATCTAGTACAAAATAACGGAATAAACTTCATTATTGACTGTGAAAAAGATTATGTTAATTTATTTAACAAGCCCACCATTATGTAGCAAACAAATATAAAACAATGTGTTGGAGAAATTAGTAGGCTGTAAAAATTATACGGTTTAATTCCACCAATGCGTATAAACAATGCAGAAAGTGAATATAAACAATGCAGAAGGTAAATATAAACAATGCATGTAACTACTCAATGATGATTACGTCTACTAGATTATTCACTTATGTACACGTTTTTTCGCCATGGCTATGTTAGACTTTCTTTTGTTGGAAGTCAAAACTGTTAGTAACCGTGGTCGTAACCTAAGGATTTTCAGACACAAACATTGTTTGCTGCCAGGAGGGCTGTATGCTGCAGATTATGTACAGCCCTCCAAGCAGATGCTCCAACACACCATCATATCCGTAGGCTGCGCCCACGGTTACTCAGAGTATAGCCTTCCAGGCAAAATCAGTCTATGCTATGCTTTGTCATGCCATATAGTGTAGAGATGAGTATAGCCTTCCAGGCAAAATCAGTCTATGCTATGCTTTGTCACGCCATATAGCGTAGAGAGGAGTATAGCCTTCTATGTAAAATCGGTCTATGCTTTGCCAATAATCACCCTTAAATTACTGCTTATATATAACATGTATCATCCCTGCGTTACAGAGAACTTGCGATTGAGTCTGTCTAGTGTTGTTATTTCCTGTTTTGCTCAGGGGAAGGCCCCTGTGGTGAACTGAATAGTTACCAATGCAGAAAGCGAATATAAACAATGCAGAAAGCAAATATAAACAATGCAGAAAGTGAATATAAACAATGCAGAAAGTGAATATAAACAATGCAGAAAGCGAATATAAACAATGCGGAAAGTGAATATAAACAATGCAGAAAGTGAATATAAACAATGCAGAAAGCGAATATAAACAATGCAGAAAGCGAATATAAGCAATGTGGAAATAATTATAAACTCAATATGAATGTATACCATAGATAATTGCATCTTTCCGTTCTTTTTGAGCAATATTGCACAGTCCGAGTTACGTTACGTCCGCCTAAAACGACATTTCGGTATTTAAAAAGATATAATTTGGAAACCTTACGACAGCATTGTGTACCTTTGTATCGTTAAATTATGAGATGTTAAGTTTATAACATAAATAAAATAGATACCGACTTATATAAAAAGGAGAAAATGATAGAGTTCAAAAAGATTTTTGAAAGCCGCTATACGTGGATAGAAGGTTATATGCGTAACGTGCGTCGTTACCCAAATAAAACTTCCATGATAGATCCTGTGAAGAGACGTTCATGGACCTATGCAGAGTTGAATGACGACGTTAACCGTTTGTCTAATGCTTTGTTGTCAGACGGTTTTCGTAAGGGTGATGTTGTGATGACATTGCTAATGAACTGTCCTGAGTTCGCTTTTGCTTATGTTGCGGCACAAAAGATACACGGTGTGTGCTGTCCTGCAAGTTACAGACTTAGTGCAGGCGAATTGGCATACCACCTTGATGACTCAAAACCCTTGGTGCTTATCTTTGAAGCAGCCTATCAGGATATGGTGAAGGAAGCCATTTCTATGGCGAAGTTTAAACCTAAACATGCGCTAATCGTTAATGGCAATACGTATAACGGTTTCATGTCTTATACAGAATATGTAAATGAAGCCAGCACCGAAGAGCCACCTTATGTTTGTGACTATAATATATATGATGAAACGACCCGTCTTTATACCTCTGGAACAACAGGTCGTCCTAAGGGAGTTTCTCTTACGTCCATAAACGAAGTATTGTCAGCCCATGATGTGATGATACACTTCCCTATGAGTTATAAGGACATCACGATGAACACAACCCCTTGGTTCCATCGTGGCGGAATACATTGTGCGGGTCCATGTACCATTTTCTATGCAGGTGCTACGCTTGTTATTATGAACAAGTTTTCTGCTGTCAACACCCTGAAATATATTGACCGATACAAGATTACATTCGTGATAGGTGTGCCGACAGTGCTTGAAGAGTTAGCAGATGAACAGGAGAGGTTGGCTTACCACCTTGAATCCTTGAAGGGTATAGTCACAATGGGTAGCCCATTGGAGCGATCTGCGTGCATTCGTTATCAGCGAGTACTCACCCCTAACATCTTTAATGGTTATGGTACCACAGAGACATTCTGGAACACATTCCTCCGTCCTTTCGATTTACCAGAAAATGCAGGCACGGCAGGAGCCTCATGCGTAGATGACGATGTACGTGTAGTGAAAGTCTATGAAGACCGTAGAGCAGAGCCAGATGACCTTATAGCGAAAGATGCTACAGAGGTAGGTGAGGTTATAATATGTTCTCCAGCAAAGTCTCCTTATAACTATTATAATAAGGAGGAAGAAACAGAAAAGAAGTTCTATAAGGATTTTATATATACTAATGACCTCGCTGTGTGGGATGAAAACCAGTTCATTACCATCGTTGGTCGTAAGGACGATTTAATAATATCTTCCGGTGAGAATATTTATCCTACCGAGGTAGAGGCAGTGTTAAACCAGCATCCAAAGGTTAAGGACTGTATTGTGACCTCTGTTCCAGATAAAATCCGTGGACAACTTGTAACAGCATATGTAGTGCGTAACGATGAAAGTCTGACCCCTGAGGAACTTGACGACTTCTGTAAGGCAAGCGCAGAGATTGCAAACTTTAAGCGTCCGCGCCTGTATCGCTTTGTAACACAGGTACCATTCAACGCAACGGGCAAGAAACTGCATGTAAAGATAAAAAAGACTGCTGAGATAGACCTAAAGAATGGTTTACTTTACCGTGTGTAAAGGGCAGTAAACTCTCCCTAAAAGCATTTGCGCCAACCATACATGTAACAAGAACATGTGCGGTTGGCGCAATTTTATTATTTTCTTTATGTTATGGCTATATAATCACCCATTATTGAACGATGTTCTGTTCCATAATGATTCTTACATCGTTGCCTTGTTTTCTAAGCGTCTTATAGCCATTTCCTCATATTTAGTGCCTGGTCTGCCGTAATTAGCGAATGGATAAATAGATATACCACCTCGTGGCAAGAATATGCCTGTAACCTCAATATACTTCGGGTCCATGAGTTTTATGAGATCCTTCATAATAATGTTCACGCAATCCTCATGAAATGCCCCATGGTTACGAAATGAGAAAAGATACAGTTTCAGACTCTTGCTCTCCACCATACGATGGTCAGGAAGATAAGAAATCTTAATCTCCGCGAAGTCTGGTTGCCCCGTTATAGGGCAGAGCGACGTAAACTCAGGACAGTTAAACTGCACCCAATAGTCATTCTCAGGATGCTTATTCTCGAAGGTTTCAAGTACTTCCGGAGCATAGTCCTGTCTATATTCCGTCTTGCGTCCTAGCAGTTGCAGCCCCTCTTCAGTTCGGTCTGTCATGGCTTATGCTTCCTCTCTATCGTCAACGTTGCTGCCGTTAGTAGGCTTCAGTACCTCTTCAAAGTTCGTAATGCCTGCTTCAACAAGGATGTC
Source organism: uncultured Prevotella sp. (assembly GCA_934272845.1). Classification (GTDB taxonomy): domain Bacteria; phylum Bacteroidota; class Bacteroidia; order Bacteroidales; family Bacteroidaceae; genus Prevotella. The sequence goes on along the minus strand of CAKQSF010000001.1, from coordinate 182,134 downwards.
GTACCACTGAAGGAGTTTCTTGATGTCACTATTGTGAACACGTTCGCGGTCAAAGTTAGGAACGAACTTAGCGAAATACTCCTGCAGTTCAGTTGCAGACGCCTTGCGCCAATTGATGCTTGACTTCTTACCCTCCTCCATGTCGCGGAGTGCCGCCATGACGTTCATCAGTGGGAGGTCATCCTCTTCGGTGTACATTGCTATGTCTGCGAGTGAAGTCACGCGGTCGCTAGCGAAAGCCGGTGTACGCTTGTGGGTGCCGTCAAGAGCCTCAACGATAAGGCTCATCTTTGCGCGTGAAACGAGTTCGTAGAGTCCTGGTTTGCCTGAGATGGCGAGAATTGTCTTTTGCATGTCTATAAATGTATGTTAGTTTTGTTTAATATGGTTACTATTCTTGAATATTTAGTTTCGTGAGCATTTGCTTAACCTGCGTAGCGATATCTGTAGTTCCATCGTTACATATTACGAAGTCCGCCCGCTGTGCGACGATGTTTTGGTCAATCTGTTTGTCAATCCACTCCTTCGCTTTTGCGTAAGAGATGCCATCACGTCTCATTATGCGCTGTATGCGTATTTCCGTGGGTGCTGTAACAGCCACAACCTTGTCCGCATAGTGCTCCAAATGAGCCTCATACAGTATGGCACTTTCCATCCACAGCATGCCAGAATTGTAGAAGTCATCCATCACGGCAGGGTGAACAATGGCGTTGATGCATTGTTTGTTATCCTCTGAGGCAAGCAGAAATTTAGCCACGACGGGTTTATTAAGCGTTCCGTCGGTGTTATACGCATCATCACCTATGAGATTTTTCATCTGCTCCTTCAGCGTAGCAGAAGAGTTAAGTAATACCTTGGCACCGCGGTCGCAGTCGTAAATCCGTATGCCCATTTTCTCCATTTCGCGGCATACGTACGATTTTCCTGCCCCTATGCCGCCAGTAATGCAATAGTGCATATGTGAATACGTTAGTTTAATTAGTCGTTTTCAAGAAGATAATCCACTGTAGGCTGTATTATGTAAGCCTTAACCACCGTGCGCGGTTGTGCAGTAATCTTCAGTCTTATCTTCGCATTAGGTTCGTTCGGCAGATCTTTATAGTCAGCCACCACACTGAACATCTCTGGTCTTATGGTGTTGCTATTCTTTACGCCTACAGCGACTCTTATGTCCACCTGTGCGGGAAAAGTCTTCAGCGAAATGCCATTAGGCACGTTGTCAGTTCTTATCGGTACCCTTACTATAACCTCTGTAAGTTGGTCTGCCGAGATGTTCAGTGTAGCACTGTTTCTCTCCAGTTTTACTCCCTTGATATGATTTAGAGGAATAGTACGTGAGGTAGATTCATAGATGTTAGTCAACGTTACTGCTGTGGTATGCACAGCGTTTATTGTGTCGAGTGTTTCAGTCTCTCCAAGCACCGTAACGCTATCAGGAATCAGCGACAGGTGGTTGATATAATAATTCTGTTTAGCAGTGACGGTTCCGTTCAGCAGTATGGGCACTCGTTTCTTATTGCCGTGGCAGAAATAGAATTCCCAGTGGTCAGCCTTAACCGTTACGATGGTAGTAGACTCGTCCAGTCTGGTTCTTAATAATTTCTGAATCTCCGATGGGGTAACAGAGCCCTTTCCTTTCGTTTTTGCGTAGAGTGCAAACTGTAATCGTATTGGGCGTATGTTGTTACCTAATGAATATTTAATGAGGTTAAATCCCTTGTCGCGCAGCGTCACCTTAATGCTGTCGGGTAGTTCCTCAGTAATTACAATGTTCTGTGGTATGTCAGTTATAGTGAGTGGAACTTTTACCTCTTTTTCGTAAGTTTCGTTGAGAGTAGATAGGAACCAGAACGCTGTGCTTACGAGCAAGAAAAACACGAAAACGAAGAACTCCTTATTCAGCATACTGAATAAGAAGTCCTTAGTATCCTTGTATTTATGCTGCCATTGCAGTTTGTCCATAAGTCTTCAATCGTTAGGTATTGCTCCCCTGCACAGTTCTCAGCAGTATTACTTCTGCTGCTGTGCTGCTGCAGAAGCGAAAACGTAACTGCGGTCAACAATGATATCCACCCCCTTAGAAATTTCAATTTCAAGAGTGTTGTTCTCCATGATGACGCGGCGTACGGTGCCGTATACTCCGCCAGCGGTAATAACCTTTGTACCAGCCTGTATAGAGTTTTGGAAGTTCTTTATCTCCTTCTGCTTCTTCTGTTGAGGACGAATCATGAGGAAATACATGATGGCAAAGATTACGACCATCATGATAATCATTTGGTAACCGCCACCGGCTGTGCCCTGTGCGGCAAGAATCATGTTTGCTGTCATTTCTTATGTAAGTAATGTTAAAAAAATAACTTAGTCAATATTAATATTGTTAGAGTAATGTTGTTTTACCCACCTTTTATCTCATTTTGTTGGCTATTTTGTGGCTATTCATCAGTTACGATGCTCGCATTCTTCGCTAGGCTCAGGCGTTTCACGGAGTTCTCCATCTTCATAACCTCCCAAAATCTCAGCAATCTGAGGTAAAAACAGTGTAAGTTATTTTTTCAACATTACTAAACTCAGTTTTATTTATTGTTTTTCTTTTCTGGCATAGCCTTCATCATTTTCCCGTTGTTGATGAGGTTGCGCGCAATGGCGTCGAGCATACCGTTGATGTATCCACCACTTCTTGGCGTAGAGTAAAGTTTAGCCAGTTCCACGTACTCGTTTATCGTAACGTTAACAGGAATGTTAGGGAAAGTCAACATCTCGGCTATAGCCAGTTGCATAATAATAATGTCCATGTACGCAAGGCGTGATATATCCCAGTGTCTGCTTACTTCCGACATGTATTCCTGATACTGTGTGGCATTAAGAATAGTGGCGCGGAACAGTTTTCGTGCGTATTCCTTGTCCTCATCATCGTCATATTCAGGCAACAACTCCTGCTTAGCATTGTTTTTCGGGTCAAATCTCTTAATTGTCTTCAGTACGAATGTGTCCACCACCTCTTTGTCGTCGTTCCAGTAGAGGCTGACTTCCTCCAGGATGGCATCCAGTTCCTCGTTGTTTTGAATAAACATTTTATAGAGTTTGCGCCACAGTTCGCGGTGTGCCTCATAGTTATCGTCCTCAGAGTCCATAAACTCCTTGTACGCCTCGCTCTGCTCAATCTGCAGGAATAACTTCTTGATAAATTCAGTTCTGTCATCCCAAATATCCTTCTGTTGTTCTGCAAAATCCTTCAGCATGCGGTTTTCCTCCAGTTGCATTGCGAATTTGTTGAATGCAAACTTCTGTGATGGCAGTGCAGTTCCTTCTCGTTCGGCCTTAGCAGTAGCCACGTTAACCCTTTTTCTTGCCATGCGCGTAATAGCGACAATCAGCAACAATAAAGTATTGTAGAGGTGGTAAGCCTTTGATAGTGAGAAAAGAAGTTCCTTCTCAGCCTTTGCAAGGTCATTATTACCATTCTGAAAATAAGCGTAGGTTAATTGGACTGCTTTGATACGTATAAGTTCCCTGTTTATCATTTTGTTGTAGTTTATTGACCGGAGCATTCTCTGCACGCCGTGTCTTCATTTCAAAGATATATGATGCAAAGTTAATTAAAAATGGCGGTATAACAAAGGAAAGCCCATGTTTTTAGAATATTTTAAGTGTATTTAGTCTTAAAACTTTGTGTATGTCAAGAAAAAGCAGTACCTTTGCACCGCTTTTTAAGCACATCCTCCAGAAATGTGAGAATGTTTCTTCGTGTGATGGCGAATTAAGCAAACAACAAATCAATTTTTCAAAAACACTTAATTTAGAGTAACACAAAATGTTAGAAATTAATCTTTCAGGCAAGAAGCGTACCGAGATTGGTAAGAAGGCTTCTAAGATGATGCGTAAAGAGGGTCTTGTACCATGTAACCTCTACGGTGAGAAGAAGGGCGAGAATGGTCTCCCAGAGGCTGTTGCTTTCTCTATCCCATTCGCAGAACTCCGCAAGGCTATCTACACTCCTCACATCTACGTTATCAACCTTGATATCGATGGTGAGAAGCACACTGCTATCATTAAGGAGATTCAGTTTGAGCCTGTAACAGACGCTGTACAGCACGTTGACTTCTTCGAGGTAACTCCAGAGAAGCCTATCGTTGTTGCTATCCCTGTTAAACTCAACGGTCTTGCTGCTGGTGTACGTCTTGGTGGTCGTATGAGCCTCTCTGTACGTCTCCTCAAGGTTAAGGCTCCTTACACTCAGATTCCTGAGAAGTTGGAGATCGACGTAACAAACCTTGAGATTGGTAAGACTATCAAGGTTGGTAGCCTCTCATTCGAGGGTCTTGAACTCGTTACACCTGCTGAGGTTGTAGTATGCTCTGTCAAGATGACACGTGCCGCTCAGGCTGCTGCTGCCGCTGCTGCTAACTAAGGTATGCGTAAACTTGCCATAAAAAGGTAAGAAGACACTGGGGCGCTCTTGACAAAAGAGTGCCCCTTTATTTTGTTTGTCCGAATAAGTGGATAGAAGTATATATTTATGGAGAAATATCTTATTGTAGGTCTAGGAAATCCTGGACCAGAATATCACGAGACACGCCACAACGCTGGTTGGATGGTCGTTGATGCCTTTGCTGCCGAACAGGGAGTGACGTTTACCGACAAGCGTTACGGTTTCGTAGCAGAGACAAGTGTGAAGGGGCGCAAACTCTTCCTGCTGAAGCCTACAACATACATGAACCTCAGCGGTAACGCCGTGCGCTACTGGCTTGAGAAGGAGAATATACCTACGGAGAACATGCTCGTCATTGTGGACGACCTTGCCCTTCCGCTCGGCAAGATGCGCCTCAAGGGCAATGGCAGTAACGGAGGGCATAATGGCTTAGGACATATCCAGCAGTTGATAGGTCAAAAATACGCCCGCCTGCGTATGGGTATAGGTGCTGATTTCCAGAAGGGACAGCAGGTAGACTGGGTGCTAGGCAAGTTTTCTGACGAAGACAAGGCAGTGCTCAACCCACTAATTGATACCGCCTGCGAGGTGATAAAATCGTTCGTACTGGCAGGAATTGACATCACTATGAATCAGTTTAACAAGAAGTAAGCGCCACGTACCTGATGGAGGAGAAGAAACTAAAATTTCAAGAGAGCGCTCGCCTTGACAAATGGCTTTGGGCAGCCCGTATCTTTAAGACGCGTTCCATGGCTGCCGATGCCTGTAAGAATGGTCGAGTTACGGTGAAAGGTGCCAATGCTAAGCCATCGCGCACGGTAAAAGTAGGCGAGACTATTGACGTGAAGAAGCCACCGATAGTCTATTCCTTTAAGATAATAAACGCTATCGAGACAAGGGTAGGGGCGAAGATGATACCGCAGGTTTATGAGAATGTAACGTCGCCTAAGCAATATGAGTTGCTTGAGATGTCGCGTATCAGCGGTTTTGTCGACCGTGCGCGCGGCACAGGTCGTCCTACGAAGAAGGACCGTCGTGCTATGGATTCCTTCGTTGACCCAGTAATGTTCGGATGGGACGATGACGATGATGATGATGATTGGGAGGAATAAGAAAAACGTTATTTCCCAAATTTACCATTTTTACGCCTTAAATAGTTGCGATGTGTATATTATTGAAACTAAAGAAGTTATAATCGATATGACCGTTGAGGGCACGATTATGCTGTAAAAGCATAGTGTTTGCCATGTAAAAAGGGCTTGATTACCTTGTAAAAGCAGTGCTTTAGCAAGGTAATCAAGCCCTTTTTACGTAGTTTCCGAAATTTACCATTTTTAGAAAAATGTCTCATGAAATTTGTGAGAAGCAATTATTTCGTGTAGTTTTGCACTATAATAAAAGAATTTGTAATGAGTCCGAAGTTTAAGTAATGTTAAAAAAATAACTTAGTCAATTTTAAGATTGTTAGAGTAATGTTGTTTTACGCACTTTTTATCTCATCTTGCTGGCTATTTTGTGGCTATTCATCAGTCACGATGCTCGCATCGCTCCATCTTCATATCCCCAAAATATCTCAGCAATCTGAGGTAAAAACTGCGTAAGTTATTTTTTCAACATTACTAAAGAATAAAAAGGATATGTGTTCAAAATATATTTCAACGAAGAAACAAGAATGCATATTCACGTATTGAAGGCAGAAAACGAAGCAAGGTATTGGTTGGTACCTAATGTAGAACTTGCTGAGAATTTTGGGTTCAATACGAAGGAGTTAAGTGGAAAAAAAATAATAGTTGAAAATGGAGACGATTTTAAAGTCAAGTTTGCAAGACACATCGGTAAGCGTCTTGATGATGCATCCATAGCGTTATCCTCTTATCATGAAGCGAGATGAAACAGAAAGGTTGTAAACAGTAATGATATTGGCGTAGAGTTGAGTGCAATATAAACACAAAGTCCAGCAGGCATTCTTTGCTTGCTGGACTTTGTGCTGTTTATATATTTATGTCTTAGTGTTAGAATCTTCCTCCGCGAGGCCCTCCACCGAAACCTCCTGGCGGTGGTCCCATTGGTCGGTCGCCACGCATGCCGCCTCTGTCCTCATCGCGATGTTGGTCTCGTCTAGCCTTACCACCGAAGGAGTTAAAGCGGTAGATGACATGGAGCATGGCGTAACTGTTGATGGAGTTGTAGTAAGTATCGCTACGCATGGTGGATGATATGCTGCGAGTGAAAGAACTCTTCTGGTGCAGAATGTCGTTAAACTGAAGCGAGATGGTGAGCGGTTTGCCCTTAAGGAAACTCTGGGCTATCTGTGCGTTCCATATAAACTCGTTCGTGTTCATGGCATCGTCATCATATCCACGGCGTGATTGCATATGGGCACCAGTAGAGATACTCATGCTCCACGGGGTGTTAAGTGTAATGTCGGTACCGTAACTGAACTGCCATGTGTCCAGGTTAGCCGTAGGGCGCAGTTTGTTGCGGTTGATGCTGTATTGCGCTTCACCGTTCAGTTCTACTTCAAGCCATTCGTTACGATAACTGAAGCCAAGACGCTCAGAGAGGTTTGTGCTTCTGGTGTAGTTCTTGTCAGGCTCAGCGGTGCGGTTGAGGTTGATGTAACTGACGCTGTTAGTATAGCCTGCTCTGAGGAAAGAACTTGCGTTCCATACGCCAGTGCTGTCAAGTGCAGTGTTGTACATGAAGGCGCCATCAATGTTCCAGTTGCCATTGATATTCATAGGCTGCGTTGTTCGTCCGCCAGTTTCGGCGTTATATCGCTCCATGGTGGATACGCTGTTGCGCGTGTTGCGGTAGTTCACGAAAGCCATGATAGCGTTCATCCTCTTCTGTATGTAGTTGTTGTATTGCAGTGAGAAGGTATTTGTGAACGATGGCTTCAGGTCAGGGTTACCCATAGATATGTTCAGCGGGTCAGTATTATCCGTAATCGGCATAAGGTCGGTCATGGAAGGCTGTGACGTTGAGCCACGGTAGTTGAGGCGCAGGTTCTTCTGCTTCGTAAAACGATAGCGGAAGTCAAACGTCGGTGTGAAGTTGCTGACGCTACGCCTTGATATAGTGTCGAGACCGAGGTGCTTATAGTGTAGTTCTGAGGTCTGTGGCTGTATCATCGCGCCAACGTTGAGGTTGTAATGGTCAGTGGTGCGGCGCAGTGAGAGTTCTATCTCGTGGATGTAATTATCATATTCAGAGAAACGACTCTGGTCGGTGTCAAGGTAAGAAGAGAGAGGCGTCTCGGCATTGACAAACGGATTAAGATATGACGCGAAGTCACGATAGACAGGGGTAAGCCCCTCACCGAAGTTTGCTAAGCGGCTAAAGTCGTGTGTCTGTCTGTCGCTACGACTGTTCTGGTAGCGGTATTGGTAGCGCATCTGTATGAACGTAGCGCGCGCTATAGGCTCACTGTACACGGCAGAGAGTTGGTAACTCCAGTTCTTGTTAGGTGTAACGTTATAGCGATTACGGTAGTATGTGGAGTCAGCAGAACTAGGTCTGTACAGCGTAACAAACTGTGTAGAGAGGCTCTCGCTGTCAGACGTACTGTTAGAGTAACGTCCCTGCACGGTGATGTTACGACCTTTCTGCGACAGACGACGTGAGAGTGTAGCGTTAATATTAAAGTTGGTATTGGTGCTGTAAGAGAGAGAGTTGTTCTGAGTGCTGTTGACAAGAATAGAGTCGAGCACGGCAGATGCGTCAATCAGTTGGTTCTCTTTAGCCTTTTCATACAGAGCCTTACTCAGTTCAGACATATCCACCAAGTTCAGTGGGTCAGCCACGGTAGTGCCCGTATATGGGTTTACAGTGGTGTAAGGGTCGTGGCGGAAGGTGGCGTTGGTGCTCATAGAGCGTGAATCGTTGCTCGATGTGCTGAGACTTGGGCGCACCTGTATCTTGGTCAGTGTGTCAGGTTGCCACTCAATGTTGGCGTTGAAGTTCCAACTGTTGCTGCGTGAATAACGTTGTGAGCGCGAGTTGGTAAACGATGGAACAGTAGACAAGAAACGCTCAGTAGCAGATGATGTGGCGTTGTCAGTATCACTATGTCTCCAGCGCATAGACAGGTCAGCGCGCAGTTTGTCCTTTATCTCGTAGTTATAGTTCAAACCAAGCATCTTGTTGGCTGTAAGACCGTTGTTGCCGCCAAAGCCTCCACGACCGCCTGTGCCGAAGCCACGGTCGTTAGTGTTGTTGGCTCTGCCCATAATCATCAGTCGGCTATTGTCCTTCATGTAGCCTGCGAATATGCGGTCTGAGTAACGCGACTTAGTACCTACGGCGAGGTCAATGTTAGACATTATACCCTTATTCATACCACGCTTAATATTAAAGTCGAGCACGGTACTTTCTTCGCCATCGTCGACACCAGTCATCTTTGCGAGGTCGCTCTTCTCTTGGTAAGCCTTAACCTTATCAACGATGTCGGTAGGCAGGTTTTTAAGAGCCGTCTCGGTATCACCAGTCATGAATTCCTTACCGTCTACCTTAATTTTGTTAACCTCCTTGCCATTGATCGTAATCTTTCCGTCGTCACTAATCTGTGCGCCAGGGAGACGTTTTACGAGTTCTTCTATGGTAGAACCTTCAGGTGTGCGGTATGCGGCAGCGTTGTATACAAATGTATCCTCCTTAACAACCACCTTAGCAGCGATGCCGTTAGCAATGACTTCCTTCAGAAGTACAGCATCAGTCTCAAGATTTACCTTACCGAAGGCAAAGTCCTTATCCTCTTGAATGGTGAGGTTGCGTGTCACGGTCTTGTAGCCTACGTTAGACATCTTGATGACATACTTGCCGTTTTCTGGTGCAATGAGTGTGAAGTTGCCATCCTCATTAGTAACGGCACCAGCCACATAGACGGAGTCTTTAGCCTTGAGCAACTGTATTGTTGCCTGCAACACTGGTTCCCGCGACTCTTTATCGAGCAGCGTACCCGTGATTTTTCTTTCTTGTGCCAGTGCTGTTGCCGCAGCGCAGACTATCAGCAGTAAAGCAAGAAGGGTCTTTTTCATCTTTTTGTATTGTTGTTATTGTTTATTATCCCTAATTTGTTCAAGTTACATATTTATGACACTTAAAAGTCATAAAAGTTTATATAAGGTTATATTTTTTTCAAAAAAATAAAAAAAACAGGAAGCGATTGCCCGCTTGGGTAGTCACTTCCTGATGGTATAAAGTATGGTTCTATAAATTTGGGTGGAAGCCAATACAATGTGCATCGCCTACGGATATATATATATCCCTGTACAGGTGGGTATTATTTTCTTCCGAACAAATCCTTGATTCCGTCAATGTCGAAGTTGAGAGAGAAACGGAGGGTTTGGTCAAGAGGGTTGGACTTGGCAGTGGCAATTACGTAACTGGCATCGAGAGAGAATGCACTCATGCGGAATCCGGCACCTACGGTGAAGTACTTACGGTTACCCTTGTTCTCTGATTCATGGTGGTAACCACCACGAAGGCTAAAACGGTCGTTGTAAGTGTATTCTGCACCTATGCTCCATTGCACCTCTTCCAACTCTTCTTTGAAACCGCCAGGAGCGTCGCTGAAACTCTTGAAGATACCAGATATGCTGCCTACGTTGTAGTATTCATCGTCAAGACGTGTCTGATAATCTTGGTCCGTCTCGCCATCTTCCTTTATCGGTCGGGTAGGGACAAGGAGTTTGTTGGCATCAGCGGCAATGGTGAAACGGTTATATTCATTGATAGGAATCATTAGTGAGGCACCGAGACGCATGTTTGTTGGTATGAACTCAGAACGATTGCTGCCAGCAAAACTCATCTTAGAGCCAATGTTACGCAAGTAAAGACCAAGACCAAGTTGACATTCACGCTGTCCTATGTTCACGTAGTTTTGGTAGTAACAAGCAAGGTCGGCAGCGAATGCAGTGGTGGCAGAAGTCTCTTCCGTAGCGGTGTATGACATGTCAGAGAGCAAGAAACGTACGCCTGCACCAAGAGAGAACTTCTCGCTCAGCATGAGTGAGTAGGCAACATCGAATGACATCTCGTATGGCTTGATGGTCATAGCGTCGGTTGAGGCTGTGCTACCGTCCTCAGGGAAGTTTGTGTACACCTCGCCAAGGGAGAAATAGTGCATTGATGCAGAGACGGCGCTGTAGTCACCGATGCGGTAATAGCCTGTAAGGTTGGCTATGTTCATGTCGTTAACGAGTTGTCGCAACCATGGTGTGTAACCCATTGTTACGCCTGAACGAGAGATGCAGAATGGGTATTTAGCAGGGTTCCAGTATTGTGATGCTACGTCAGGGTCGGTGGCAACACCCACTTCGCCCATACCGCCAGCACGAGCGTCAGGGGTTATGGTTTGAGATATTACCGCTGTGTGCACAGGGTTGAATTTGCTGTATCGGTCATCGTCTGCCGAGGCGGTGATGATGCCGAGGCAGAGAGCCATTGTTGCTGTCAGTAGTTTTTTCATTATGGTATGGTTTTATTTTGCTATTATTAATTTCTTTGTTTGTGAAACGAAGTCGCTGCCGTTGCAACTAACGCGTACTCTATACAGGTATAAGCCGCCAGATAGGTTTGTCGGAGTCCAGCGATAGGTGGTAGTGGGGCTTGTTTCGGAGAATACGTCGCTCCACTGAAGTATCTCAACAACTCTGCCCGATGGGTCTATGATGTCGATATATACGGTGGCTTCGCTGCCTTGCATATCGTGAGTAACATAGAATGTTGCCTCGTCGGTTATTGGATTGGGGGCTACTGCTACGTTTTGTAGTGTGGGTTGCATGCCTTTTACTACACGGAAGTCAAGGCTTACACTGTTAGAGTTGCCGTAGATGTCCCATGCTTTGAATGAAAGACTGTGTGTGCCTGGCGTCATCGTTGGCAGAACGTAATATGTTTGCCCGCTGGTGTAACTGCCACTGTCAAACTGGAAGTTGTCAGTAATGTCGTAGGTCATGGAAGTTTTATCGTCTATGATAAGTTCCATGTTGTGGCCTAATGATGCGTTAGACACGTTAATACCATCGTTATCTGATATCTCAGCAACAAAGAATGGTGTTGTTCCTACGGAGCCACCGTTCGTGAATGATGGGCTGTTGAGGTAAGCATATATGGATGGCCCTACGAAGTCGTTGTCCGTATCCTCCCAGCCCTGCGCGATGAAGTTGTTAGTTTCACCGTTTGCTGCCATTGTTTTGGTATTATTAATGGCATATATGGTAATAAGTCCGTTCTCACCATCGTTATAAATGTCGCGTGGCACGCGGAAGGTGAAGGCGAATTGTCCGTCTTTTACGTCACAAGTTCCCTTAAACAGTGTGCTCGGGTGTTCGGTAAATGTAAAAGGTGAGTCGGCAGAGTCGTCGTTATTGCGGCAGGTAATGGTCTGTTTACTGTCGTGTACGATTATGTTTGCCGTACCATTGAAGGTTGATAGGGTGGCATTGTTGCTGTCAGCGATGTGTCCGCGTATGTTGACAACGCTGTTGCCTTTAACCGTTTCAACTTCTGTTGCTGGGGTTTCGTTAATATAATCTATAACCGCTGTGTTCTTAGGCAATGCCAATGACAGGGCGGGGTCACCAATAATAACGAAGTGGTGCTTGTTGACAGACTTGTCTGTTGCCAAGCCTGCATTGCCACTGATGATGTCATTCTTGGCAAGTCGCATGGCTTCACCAATGGTAAGAGGCTTTCCCTCACTGTCATGAGCGAGCACATGGCGCATGAAAGCCTTGTTAAGAAGAGTGTTCTCATGCTCTTGTACTGTACGCACTGCACCGATAAAGGCTATCGCACCGCCTTCAGAATTGAGCAAAGAAGTCTCACCAAGGGTTGTTACTGTACCTTCAAACGGTACTGTCTCGCAGCCGGCTACAAACCATAGTGGTAGTTTCGTACCCTTAAAATTTTGAAAGTCGGATAGGAGCAGTACTTTTTCGTGGGATAATTGTATCCAACTGGAGTGACCTCCATAGTTCATTATTAATGCACCGTCATTCTGTTGCTTCTTTATAGTGGTAGTAGCCTCGGGGTAAGTATTGCCTGTTGATGATTTTTGCATGGTGTAGGCATCACACATTACTTTCTTGATGTTGTAGCCAGGGAAGCGTAGCATGATGTCGTCAGCGTTGTCGTTGATATTTGTCATGTGGCTATTGTTGTCGCCATCATCGCCAATGAACATGATATCGTTCTGCCAGGCACCAGCATTCTCTGCGGAAAGGTAACGGCTGATTTTGTCAACAACGTTCTTTGCCTGTGCACTTTGTACTACTGGGATGCGTCCAACAGCAATGTCGAGTTGCAGAGTATTATCTTTTTGGCTGTTGCTATCATCGTGAACAGACATGTTGTCTTGCATGACTGTTATGTAATCGTCTATCGCTGTGCTGGTGATTTTATAGTAAGAATCCTCCGTCTCGTAGCATAACAGGTAGTCATCGGGATTGTATGACGTGGAGGGGAGGGTTATCATGCGGTTGTCCCACATTGCGTCACCAAAGAGAATGACGTTCTTGGGCATAGCGTTACTGTCGCTTGCCCTGTCGTAGAACATCTTAAGATAGCGCTTATATGCCGAAATGTCTGGTGTACCACTTGAGAATTCATTGTACAGTTCGTCTGCTGGAATGATGCGATACGACATGTTGTCGTACTTCTTGTGTAATTCTCCCAGGCGTGTTGCTTGTTCCTTGAGACGCTGAGAGGTTGGGATTATGATGATATTGTCAACGGATGTGTCTGCGTGTAGATTTTGATTGGTTATGTTACAGTAGTATTCTGCTGCAGGATATGCTGCAGTTGATAATGCTGCTGGGGCTGCTGGGGTGTTGAAATTGGCGGAAACGTAATCCAAGCGTATTGAAGTAGCATTGTTCGTAGACTCTATTGTTACTGGATACAGAGTAGCACCATTCGCATCTTTGGGATAATTGTCGAGGTCTGTAACAGCGAAGGCTCTTGTCACTACCTTGGCTTCGTCGTATTCACCGTATGAAAGGGAGCCACTTGCTGTTCTCGTTCCGCATGTAATCTTATATGAGGAGCCAGATACTGCTTTGGCAATACCTATGCATACCTGAATGTTTGCGCTGGTATTGCCTGCTGGGATCACAACATTATAGGTTGCGGGGGAACCGTATTTAACTTCTTTTGAGTCGAAAAGGTTACGTCCCATTTCTGCAAACGCATACCTGTCATTCTCATATATATAATGAAAAGCATCGCTAGCGGACTGCGCTTGCTGAAGCAGTTCTTCCTCTGTGCAGGAGAGTGGGGTATCATCACTCTCGGTAATGAAGTAATATCCGTAGTTAGAGTAGAAGTTGCGGTTTCGTTTTACCGCGGTCTTAGAGGTCCAAGATACTGGACCTTGACCGTAAAAATACTTTATTCCACCTACAGTACAGGTGCTAATTTCTTTTAAATCGTCGTGCTCGCGAAGGTAATCTTGCGTCAGTTTATCGGGGATTATTGCACCGCCGTAGCCGTAAATTTTTATTTTTGAAAGGTCATTGAAGCCTGCTCTGCGTATAACATCAGTGGTAAGTTGGTGTATTCCTGTTTGAGATATGCGTATCTTAGCCCATTTACCTTCTCTGAGAATAGAGTTGGCAGCGTAGGTTTCTGATGTCTCAGCATCAGCGGCACGTGTCAATGTCGTTGCCTTAGCGTTTGCTATGGTAACAGGTTTGTAAGAACTAAGATAGCACAGTTTATTGTCATGAGTCACAAAGGGCGAGAATTGCATCTTAAGGGTGCCATTCTTACGTTCCTGTATTGTCGTTAACTCTATGTTTGGTGTGCTTGGCGCAGTTTTACTACCTGTCAACTTGCGGTATATTCTGCGTTGTTTCCTGTTCAGAACAGTGTACTCTGGATATTGCAACTGCACGGTATATGTGGAGTCGTTGTACCCTTTCGGAAGTTGAATAAAATGTGACACCTTTGGAAGTATGGTGTCAATGCGCACCTGTGATGGTGTCAAATTCACGAAATCCTGCGCTGACAACGGTTTCGTTGCCAGCGGAAGAAGTGCTAAACCTGTTATGATTAGTTCCTTACGCATTCTTGTTAACTGTAGTATATGGTAGCGTTGGTTCTTGGCTTGTTCTTTCTTTTGTTTATTATCTACACCAGAAATCGAGTACTTTCTCTCCTTCCAGATAGCCTTCGAGGTGGTCATCAGGGTGTACTGGACCTACTCCTACAGGTGTGCCGGTGTAAAGGAGGTCACCTGTTTTAAGAGTAAAGAAGGTTGAAATATATGCTATGAGACGGTCAATGCCGACAAGCATGTCACAGGTACAACCTTCTTGACGTCGTTCTCCGTTCATATCGAGAGCGAAATGCAGGTTCTGCACGTCAAGGAAGTGCTCCTTGCTAACCCATTCGCCAATTACAGCAGCACCGTCAAAGCCTTTGGCAATCTCCCAGGGCTGTCCTTCTTCGCGTAGTTGTTTCTGTAAGTCTCGTGCAGTAAAGTCTATTCCTACGGTTACTGCATCGTAATAACGGTGGGCGAACTGCTCAGGAATACTTTTGCCAAGGCGTGATATTCGCACTACGATCTCGGTTTCATAGTCAATCCTGCCGAGATGATTAGGTACGAAGAAAGGTTTCCTATCCTTGAGTAATGATGAGTCGGCCTTGGTGAAAATCACTGGATTACGCTGGCGGTCATCATCAGAAGAACCAACCCCCTGTTGTAATAACGTATTTTTTATCTCTTTATTGTGTTGGGCATAATTCATACCCACTGCAAAAATCTTCATAGTAAGTAGATATTTGGATATTTCTTCCGTTATTTACGCATTATGATAATGCTATAATTGGATATTTCTTCCGTTATTTATGCATTATGATAATGCTATAATTGGATATTTCTTCCATTATTTATGTATTATGATAATGCTATAATTGGATATTTCTTCCATTATTTACGCATTATGATAATGCTATAATTGGATATCTCTTCCGTTATTTACGCATTATGATAATGTCAGAAAATTACAGGAATATTGTAACTAAAACGTTGTGGACTTATAAAGCAAAAGCACCAGTACCTATTCAGACACTGGTGCTTTTGTTATATTATATAGCCGGATTGTTGCATTTGCACCATCCAGTTGTGTGTTTAGTCTGCCTGGAGAGAGAAACGCTTGAAGTCTACTACAGTAAGATCCTTATCTGCAGCCTTAAGGTAGTCTGCAACAGACATCTTGCTGTCCTGGATGAACTCCTGATTGAGCAAGCAGTTCTCCTTGTAGAAACGGTTGATACGACCCTTCACGATGTTCTCGATCATAGCAGCAGGGAGGTTCTTCGCCTTCTCTTCTGAAGTCTTAGCGATAATCTCCTTAGCCTTCTCTACGTCCTCAGCAGTAATCCAACCCTTAGCCATGTTAGATTTCATGTGATCTTCAGAGTCAACGTGTGCAGGGTTGATGCCAGCCTTCTTCAGTGCATTGACAACAGCCTTCTCTACCTGCTCCTGCTTTGTCTTCTCTGCAGCAACCTTTTTCTCTTCCTCGATGATTGCTGGATCAACAGACTCCTCGTTAAGAGCAACTGGCTTCATTGCAGCAACCTGCATTGCTATAGCGTGTGCCTGCTCTTCTGCTGGTTTGTTAGTCTGAACGAGTGTGCAGAGTACGTTCTTGTTCATGTGGTTGTAAACAGAAACGTTCTCACCCTCGATGAAGTTGTATCCATCAAGTTCCATCTTCTCACCTGTTACGCCAGAACGCTCTGTGATAGCAACAGCAACAGTCTGACCATTAGCGAGTGTGAGGTTCTTAACAGTCTCAATATCCTTAGCCTTCGCAGCAACAGCAGCGTTAAGGATTTCCTGTGTTAAAGCAATATAGTCGGCTCCGTTAGCAACGAAGTCAGTCTCGCACTTGAGGGCGATGATAGCAGCGAAGCCGTTTTCAGCCTTTGCAAGTACGCAACCGTTAGATGTCTCACGGTCGCTACGCTTTGCAGCGATAGCCTGACCACGCTCACGCAGAATTTCTTTAGCGCGTTCCATGTCACCGTCAGCCTCTGTCAGAGCCTTCTTTACGTCAGCAAGACCAGCGCCAGTCATAGCGCGGAGGGTCTTGATGCTTTCCATTGTGATAGCCATTGTATGTAATCTTTTTAAATTTCTAAGGTGGATTCTTGAACTTTATGTCATCCTCAGTGTTAGAGAGTGGTCATTCTAAGAATCCACCTTATAAATGGTCTTTTAATATAATTTATTTTTCAGCCTTTTAGACTAATCTATTTAAGCCTTAGGCTGGTCTTCCTGCTGAGCAGCAGCCTTTTCGTCTGCCTTCTCAACCTTACGCTCCTGAAGGCCTTCGTTGATAGCCTCGCAGCATGCAGCGAGAATAGCCTCTACTGAATCCTTAGCGTCATCGTTAGCAGGAATAGCGAAGTCTACCTTGTTAGGGTTAGCGTTAGTGTCAACGATACCGAATACTGGTATGCCGAGACGATGAGCCTCCTTAACAGCGATATGCTCCTTCTCTATGTCTACAACGAAGAGAGCAGAAGGAAGACGAGTCAAATCAGCGATAGAACCGAGGTTCTTCTCTAACTTAGCACGCTGACGTGAAATCTGAAGAAGTTCACGCTTAGACAGGTTGCTGTATGTTCCGTCAGCTGTAAGTTTGTCGATGTTCGCCATTTTTTTGATAGCCTTACGGATTGTCTGGAAGTTGGTGAGCATACCACCAGCCCAACGCTCGTTAATGTAAGGCATGTTGACGCTCTGTGCCTTCTCAGCAACTACGTCCTTAGCCTGTTTTTTAGTAGCGACGAACAGGATCTTCTTACCCTGCTTTGCGATATTCTTCAGAGCCTCTGAAGCCTCGTCAACCTTAGCAACAGTCTTGTGAAGGTCGATGATATGGATACCATTGCGCTCCATGAAGATATAAGGAGCCATAGCAGGGTTCCACTTGCGACGGAGGTGGCCAAAGTGACAGCCAGCCTGAAGTAACTGATCAAAATTTGTTCTTGACATTGTCTTTCTTGTTTCTTTGTTTGTTTACTTTCTTTTTAATTCTTTTGTTAGAATCAGCCTGCGGGTAGCCTATACCTTATTATATTGTAGTTAAGATAATAGAGTCTGGCAGGTTTAGATACTAAACATAGGTTCCGTTCCTTGCGATTAACGCTTAGAGAACTGGAAGCGACGACGAGCCTTTGGCTGACCTGGCTTCTTACGCTCAACCTTACGTGCGTCACGTGTGAGGAAGCCATTAGATTTAAGAGTCTTTTTATCTTCAGCATCAACCTTTACGAGTGCGCGTGCGATAGCGAGACGAAGAGCCTGGCTCTGACCTGTAAAGCCACCACCATCGAGGTTTGCCTTGATGTCGTACTTTTCAGCAACTTCGAGGAGCTCGAGAGGCTGCTTAATAACGTACTGAAGAATTGCTGATGGGAAATACTCTGTAATATCTACCTTGTTGATAGTTATTTTGCCGGTGCCCTCAGAGAGATATACACGAGCTACAGCGCTCTTGCGACGACCGATTGCGTTTATTACTTCCATTTGTTATGTATATCTTTTATTATTTGTACTGATTGATGTCGATTGCCTTAGGCTGCTGTGCCTGCTGCTGATGCTCTGTTCCCTCGTATATGTAGAGGTTGTTCATGAGTGAGCGACCGAGGATACCCTTTGGAAGCATACCCTTAACGGCATGACGAAGCATTTTGTCAACACCGTCCTTCTTCTGGCGAAGTTGCGCAGGAGTATTAAAGCGCTGACCGCCAGGATAACCAGTGTAGCGTGTGTAAACCTTGTCTGTCTCCTTCTTACCTGTGAAGACAACCTTGGCAGCGTTGATAATAATTACGTTGTCGCCACAATCAGCGTGTGGTGTGAAGTTTGGCTTGTACTTACCGCGAAGTAACTTAGCCACTTTTGAAGCGAGGCGGCCTACAACCTGCTCTGAGGCGTCAATAACGACCCACTCCTTCTTTGCAGTCTCTTTGTTAGCAGAGATTGTCTTGTAACTTAAAGTGTTCATTCTTTACTTTAAAAATTTTTATTACTACTAAAAAACATTTATCGGACATAGATTCACTAACCACTGGCGTGGCCAAACGCACAGCTATTAACACTATTGTCCGTGGGGTTCTAAGTGTACCCCGATTAATCGGTCTGCAAAATTACACATAATTATTAATGTACGCAAATAATGTGTTGAATGCATGACGTATTTTATAAATATTTAACGAAATTAGCCCAGTGTGTAACTATTCCTAACTATTTAATCTTTTGCATTTGTATGCCTATGAGATTTAATTAAGTGAATAATTCCTTTTGCTGTGCTGCTTGTTGTTATTGCTGTGCTGCTGTTGTTATTACTGTGCTGCTGTTGTTATTACTGTGCTGCTGTTGTTACATTAATGTGCATTTCTCCGTGCTGTTAGTCTTCACTTTCTCGCCTTTTTTTAGAATGCGTGCCTTGTAACCGAACTTGCTGAAACTTTGCTGTAGTTTCGCTGGTGTGGTCTTTTCTGCGTCAAACTGTACGGTGACAGTCTGTGCGGGTACGTTCGTTTCTATTGTTTTAACGCCTTTTTCGAATCGTAGATTGCCCTTAATCTTTTTTTCGCATGCCTCACAGTGCATCTGTGGTGTGGTGGTGAAGATTACGGTTTGGATGTTTTTCTTAGCGAAGGTGGCAGTGGCAATGATTGCCATGATGATTGTTAAAAGATATTTTTTCATATTTGTGTATGTTTTTTATAACTTTATTATAAATATGTATTCACAATTATTTTTTACAAATGTGTATGTTAGCGCATTGGCGTATTAAACCGTATCAGTTTTACTGTAATTGGCCTATAGCCCGCAAATTCTGCCAACGCGTATCCTATAATGAGTTTGTTCTGCCGATATTAATTCTTACGCCAGCGTAAACCATGCGTCCATGTACAGGTCCCCATACGAGTGTAGGTTCAAAGTCTTTGCCCCATGGATTGTTGCTGCCGTAAATGGATGTTTTCTGTGTGAAACCAGTTAGGTTTTCACCACCAATATACACAGACCAGTGGCGGAACCAGCGTGTGATTTGTGCGCTAAGTTGTTCGTATGGCTTAAATCGTTCGTCCCATGACAGTGTTCCATCGGTGAGTACATACGGTTTAGGATTGCGTCCACCACCGTTTAGTTGCAGTGTTGCGTCAAACTGCCATAGTCCGAGAGGAGTTTTGTAAGATGCCGTCAGCAGTCCTTTGTAGCGGCTTGTCAATGGTTTTTCCATTGTTATTCCGCCGAATGTAGTTTTTACATCGTTCAGACGATATGCTGCAGTTATCTCCAGACCTTTTATTAGTGGGTATGTCGCGTCAATCTGGAAGGTGTGTGAGTATGACGTGCCGTTAAGGTTTGCTATGTCTATTATTCTCTCGTCAGTGTCGTAGTCTACAACTACTTGGTTAGAGAAACGTGTGTAATAATATTCCGCGTTTACCTTCAGTGTTTTGTTAGCAATAGGAATGTTGAGTGCAGTGCTGATGCCATAGTTCCATGCTGCTTCCTGCTTCAGGTTATCATCAATGTGCAGAGTCCTTCCGCTTGCTAGGAGATAGTTGTTCTCCGCCCATGCGAAGACAGTGCGATAGCCTTTTCCTGCTGATAGTCTCACGCTGACGATGTCGGTAGGTGAGTATTTAACATGGAAGCGTGGTGTAACAAATCCTCCGTAAATAGAACTGTGGTCATAGCGCATTCCAGCCATTGCAGTTAGTCGAGTGCCGAGCGTATAGGTGTATTGTACGTATGCGCCAGGCGTATTTTCTTTCTCCTTGAGATAGAGTAGACCATTGTTCTCAGTATTATTGTTTATGACGGCATATCCAGGTTGTATGTGCTGGTTGATGTAGTCGTGGTTGTAACTCAGTCCAGCGGATATGTTATGCTTTGATGACAGGTTGGTCTCATACATAAGAGAGGCATACAGATTTTTCTCGTTGGCATCATAAGTCTTCCACCCATAGATTGCATCGAGTTTATGCATAGAGGCAGATGTCATTAGTGCAATGTTCGTTCCGTGCTCCTTATTCAATATAAAGGCATGTTTCATGTATCCGCTATAGCGGTTTGTGTGTAAGGATATACGATATGGTGAGTGGTTCATTCCGTTGTCTTCAGTCCCGTGTTCCATTTCTCCACCGTTTCTATTCTCCTTCAGTGCCGTCAGTCCAGCGTGCATGATGTATTTGTCTGAGACGTATTTCCATCGGTTTTGTATATTATATTGTTCCACCTTGGGTTTGTCATAAAAACCATCTCCGTTCTCGTCATGGTTTTTCGTGCTATTCTCGTGGTGCATGAGTACTTCTGTGCTCAGACGGTCGTTAATGTGAACGTTAGCGTCAACGTTCGCCTCCAGTCTGTTCTTTGAGTCACCATATAAGTTCACAGTCACTCCCTGCTCATCATCAGGTTTCAGGTAGTCCACGTTGATTTGTCCTGTAATTGACTCGTAGCCATTCTTTACCGATGCGCTTCCTTTTGACACTTGAATCCCTTTCATCCATGGCCCTGGCACATATCCTAGTGCGTATGGTGTGGCAGCGCCGCGAAAGTCAGGCATATTCTCCGTTAGCATCTGCACGTATGTACCTGATAGTCCGAGCAGTTTTATCTGCTTTGCTCCGGTAGTAGCATCGTTATACGCTACGTCAACAGAAGGGTTAGTGGTGAAACTCTCTCCAAGGTTGCAGCATGCAGCCTTGAATAGTTCTTCCTTATTCATGTTCATGCCATTTATGGCACCAGCCATGCGTGTCAGTCCGAGGCGTCGTGCAGTAATATTAACCTCATTAAGGTCTGTTTCCTTGTATATAGAGTCGTTTTGTGCGTTGTCGTTTTGTGCGTTGTCGTTTTGCGCGTATGAGGCAATGCTGGCAATGCTTAGTGATGTTGCTAAAATGTAAGTTTTGTTCATCTTTTGTTTGTGTTATATTGATGATGCAAAGTTACATATAAATCCACATTCATCTGTTATAAAATTATGGATAAAAATTATAGCATCCCCATATAGTAATCCCTAACCTTTTCAACCATATACAGTTCTTAAAAGATGACAGCCTCATTGCCACTTATATGTGGTAATGAGACTGTCTCTTTTATGGATGTAACTTATAATGTACCCATAATCTTAGTCTTCTTTGTCTATCAGTGGGTGAATAGGGTGGGTGAATGTAAAGCGTGCCCCCTTAGTGTAACTTGTATCCACCCAGATCTTGCCTCCGAGTTGGTCGATGATAGCCCGGCAGATTGACAGTCCCAATCCAGTTCCTTGGCGGAACGAATCAAGTTTCTTGAATCTTTCAAACACAGTTTCAGCCTTGTCCTTCGGAATGCCACATCCTGTATCGGTGACGCTGATGCTTATCATGTCCTCCTTGTCCAGTTTCTTAAGGCTGACGCTGATGCTACCGCTTTCCGTACACTTCTTGGCATTGTTGAGAAGGTTTGATATTACTTGTAACAAGCGGTTCTTGTCAGTATCAATCATAATGCTATCAATATCAGATTCGGCATATATCTCAACCGTGTCCTTCTTGTTAGCCGTTGCAGACATAGCCGCAGTTTTTATCAAGTCAACAGCGTCAATAGTCTCAATGTTAAACTCCATCTTGCCAGCGTCAATCTTTGAAATGTCCAATACGTCGTTTACAAGTTTCAAAAGCAGGTCACCGTTTGTCATGATAAGATTACCATATTCCTTTTTCTCTTCAGGCGTTAGTTCTATCATGTCGCTTGTAAGGATTTGTGCGAATCCTAATACAGCGTTCAATGGTGTTCGTATTTCGTGGCTCATGTTTGCAATGAAGTGTGACTTCATTTTGTTTGCCGTTTCGGCATTTTCCTTGGCTATGAGCAGTTTCTTGCTTTGTACAACAAGTTCCGCACGTAAAATTTTGCTTCGCTTAAGCAAACTTAATGATAAAATAAGTGCAAATGTCAGTATGACAAACAGAATAGTAACAGTTATTATAGTGTTGTGATACTGTTCAAACACAGATACGGGTTTGTTTACTAACTCGTATTGCTTATTAAAGCCACTCAGAGAGAGACCCAAAACCTTTATGCGGTCATAGTCGAAAATGTATTTGTTTGCGGTTTGGGTAATTTGTTTTTTCTTTCCTGTTTTAAGGAAGTCTATTGCATCCTCAGCAAGAAATTTGCCCATAGTATGGTATCTTGGCGAGTAACCACCGATAGGCCAGTGTCCTATTGCTACGTCAGATAGTGTGAATACAGGCAGTTGAGGGTTGTTTTGACTGAAGGTGTATGTAGTATTACGTACTAGGTAGCGGTTAGAATCATCCACGCGCCATGTACCAATCATCAGTGCCTGTGTAGGAGGTAGTTTAGATATATATTCGTCAGTTTCCATGAACGACATACTTCTACCATCGATGTATTTCATCGTGAAGCGTTTGTCCGTCTTGGCGTATTGCTTGAACATCGCTTTCATCGTGATACCGCCCAAAGTGTTGTCGGTAATGACGGTTAGTGTGTCGCAGTTAGGGTAGAAGTATTTTATCAAGTCGTAGTTCTTCTTGACATCATACTTGTATATACGTCCTCCTACGATGTTATAGTCGTTGAAGTCTTTGGTAACATCTAAAGCCTCAGGCTCCCATGTTTTGGTGTCGATATCGTCATTGTCAGGCAATTTTACTATAGAATTACCTCTGACGCCAATAATGACAGGCGTCTTCTTCAGATATTCTTTTTTAATGGAGAAGTATGTAGTTGAAGCCTCATTACCAAGCAATATGATCAGGGCAGGTTTGTTGTTGCCGTTGAAATATTTATCGAGAATCTCATTAAGGCGTGGTCTCCAGTTCTTGCTGTCAGGCAGATTCTGTGCATTAATATTTTCAACAGCGATAGGGTTAGGAAGTCCGCTCTTGGTATATTCGTCGTAGAAGTCAGACACATTGCTGCCCATACTCCTAAGGTCGGGGTTGTATGAGCATACAATGAGAATTGGCGCAGCGTTGCTACGTTGCGTCTTCTCCTTGTTCTGTTGTGCGGAAACTGGCAGTGCCAGGATTATAGAAAAAAGCAAACAAATGATAAATCGCATATCAATGTTGTTGTTCTTTGGGGTGTATAAAAGGTATAGAGAGAGTTAAGTTGTGTTATTCTTCTCTTGGTTTTAGTGAACCCTCGATGTAGGTAAATTCTCCTTTTCCAGTAACGAGATACTTAATGGTGTAAGGAACGAGTTTGTCGCCAGCCATGTGTGCCATGAAGTTCACTGTGTAAGTTACCTCCATGCCCTCTACAGGTTCAGCGTTTTCGTAACCTTCTTTCAACGATTCACCGAAGGTAGTGAGGAGATTACGCTGCATTGTTGTCACAACCTCGTCGTCACTCATGCTCTCATAAACGCTCGGAGTATTCTCTTTTGCCTTTGCTGGGTCCCATTCTACATAGTTGTGGTAGAAGTCGCAGCCACTGAAGAACTCTTGGTCAGCATAAGGACTCAAGTAACCTCCAGGATTAAACATACCATATCCGTTAGGCTCATCATAGTTAATGTTCACCCAAATTGTGATTCTGTTGTAGAATACCTTGCTGACGGTGTTACCTCTTTCGTTAGGTAAGGTGAGGATTACGCTTGGATTGTACTTCCATTCTTTGCCGATGAGTTCGAAAGGAGTTGTCACGCTTTCTACTTCTACGTCCGCTATTGCAGGTTGGTCTGCTTTATCGCTTGCGTAGTACTCCTCTTCCTTTAATTGGTTATAGGTTATCTTCGCTGTAGAACCGTTGTCTGCGGTAGGGTATGTAGACTTCAGCCATACGGGAAGTTGCTTTGTAGCACTGTCGTTGTTAGCGAAATAGTGGTTGACCTTGAGGTCATTGTCGTTGACAAGCGATGCAATCTTCTCGTAATCGCTGTTCTTCAGTTCTATCTTCAGTTCCTTAACATCTGTAGGACGGTATGTGTCCTCTTGAAATCCGTCCAGTTTGTCGTTGAAATCACCGCATGAAGCGAGTGTGGCTATGGCGGCAATGGTATATATATAATGTGTTAGTTTCATTGTGTTTTGATGAGATAAGTTTAGAATGCCAATTTGAGTCTTACAGAGAATGTACGTCCGAAGGCGTAGAACACACGGTAAGCGTCCTTCCAATCGGTGTTAGTACCATCATAGAAGGCGTCTTGTATGTACTCGTAGTCAAACACATTCTTCACTACACCTATGATGCTTGCCTTGCAAGTACCAATCATGAAGTCGTAGCGAGCGTTGAGGTCGAGTTGTCCTGCTGCAGGAACCTTCCAAGGTTCTTTAAGCGTAAACTCACCGCCACCGCCGTATGTAGGCAGCGAGTAGTCTGCATAGAGACGGGCATAGTAGGTATAGTCACCGCCAACAGAGAGTGAAGGAGCAATTCTTATGTCTGCACCTAAAGCAGCAGTGGTCTGTGCAGAGCCACCAACGTGAATGCCATCCTGGTTGAGAGTGAACTTCAAGTGGTCAGGAGCACCTACCGCGCTGGCTACTGCACCAGTGGTAATGTTAGCCAATGGCTGTGTAGCAGAGTTGTAGAAGTAAGCCGTTGCGTTGTTAGCCCACTTCCAGTTGCCGAGTGAAAGCATACCGCGCAGCGTAGCCCATGATGCAGGTTTTGCTACAACGTCAAGTTCTACACCCATGTGTTTGGCGTTGACACCCGTCATACTCATGGTGTACATCTCCGTGTTGTTGTTCATATAGCCCGACTTTGACGTCGTCTTGTCCATCCAAGTGGTGTAGTATGCGTTCAGCGCAACGTACAGCCAGTCCTTGCGGAAACCGTAACCTAACTCAACAGAGAATGCTTTTTCGTTTGTGGCATCCTTGTTAACCTCGTTACTTGACTGTGACATCAAGAACACACCACCATTGAAGAACGGTGCGCGACTGATGTAACCGATGTTGGCAAACACGTTGTTGTATGCGTTAAGGTTATAGTTCGCGCCTGCCTTTATGCTTCCACTGGTGAAGTTGGTCGTCTCAGACTCAGCGTGAGCGGCATCATAATAGAAGCGGTCATAGCGCCAGTAGCGTGATGTAGAGAGTGTACCAGAGAGGAAAGCAGACAACTTATCCTTGCTGTACTCTATCTGAGAGAACAGGCCTTTCTGCACGATGTGGCTGTCGTAGTCACGATATACCACGTCGCCCACGGTCAGTTTCTCGTACTTCCAGTCAGGGTCAGCAGCATTAATGTTATTTGCTGGGTTGACACTGCTCCTGTATCTGATGTCGGTATAGTATGCACCGTTGTAGAGGTCAGATATCTTTGCAGTGTGAATACCCTTGTATGACCTGATGTCTATGCCTGCATAGAGATTAAAGTTCTGGTTCAACTGTCGTGTGTATGTAGAGAGAAGGCCGTACCATTTGTGGTCATTGTAGTTACGAGCCATTACCATTTTTGAGCCAGAGTCACTCTGTTCGTTCAGTTCCTGTACCTCATCGTAGGCGTATGTACCGTCGGCGTGGCGGAAATCATATCTCAGTTTACCGTTGGCAGCACCGTACCATGCGTTGGCATACGTAGAGTTTATACCCTGACCACTATTGCCGTAGCCAGAACCTATGGACATATAGATGGCTGTATTGAGTGAAGATTTCTCGTCAATCTGCCATATATGGTTCAGTGAGAACTGTGGTTTATGGTAGTAGTTGTATGCGGAAGACTTACGTTCACCGTTCTTTCCGAAACCGTAAGTAGGGTTATAGCGGTATGCGCTGCTTCCCCCCATGAACTTCTTAACCGCTTGCCAGCCTTCAACGCTAAGTCCATCGTACTGGTTGCGCTGGTAATGTGACTGTGGAGAGCCAAGTCCTGTCAGTGCCAACTGGTGGTTAGCGTTAATGCGTTTACTGATGGCGAAGAAGAAATCATAATCGGTAAAGTCTGTGCCCTGAATGTAACCATCGCCCCATTTCTTACCAAGAAGAGCAGAGAAGTTCCATCCTGTCTTTGTCATTCCAGTAGAAACAGAGGCGGATATGTGGTTATATCCATCGTTACCCACAGCGTATGACACGTAGCCACCTTTCTTACTGTCAACCGTTTTGGTGACAATGTTCACAGTACCACCAACAGATGGTACCGCAACCTTGCTGGCACCGAGACCACGTTGTGTCTGCATATAGCGCACCATCTCGCCCAGTCCTGCCCAGTTACTCCAGTAAAGACCTCCGTGTTCCATGTCGTTGACAGGAACACCGTTAACCATTACTGCAACGTTTGAACTCTGGAAACCACGCATATTGAGTTTAGAGTCACCATAAGCACCGCTGTTCTTTGTAGCGTAAATGCCAGGAGTCTGGTTCAGCATCTCAGGAAGTTCACTGTTACCAAGTTTCTCTTCTACCTGTTTGCTGTCAACGTTACTCATGGCTATAGGCGTTTTGCGTGCAATACCACGTGGAGCCGTAACGGTGATGTTCTCAATCATCACGTTCGTTTCCTTGTCGTCATCGTTGACATTATTTGTCTTTGTCGTTTGTGCTTGTGTGTTGGTAGCCGCAATAGCAGCCAGTCCCAATGATATAGCGATTGATTTCGTTTCCAAAGTGTTGTCGTATTAGTCGTTTAACTTATTTCGGGGACAGTTAAATTCTTTCTCTCTCCTTATTTGTTATTATCTCTCTCCTTATTTATTATTATCTCTCTCTTATTTTATAAACTCTCTCTAGAAAAGACGAAGCATACGTTTCGTATTGAGGTATTTCCAGTATTGAAAAGTGTGATTGATACTTAATAAATCCAATCCGATGTATAGTCTAGATAAGTAATAATAAAGTTTGGCAGCCTGCATGAAGCCTGTTCTTCAGTGTGCAGACTACCAAACATTATGTATTTTTGATTACGAACTATTCCTTATTAGCGCGTTTGCGCTCCAAATGATCGAGGATAATCTTACGCATACGCATAGATTTAGGTGTTACCTCAACCAACTCGTCGGCCTTGATATATTCCAGAGCCTCTTCCAATGAGAGGACGGTCTTAGGCACAATGCGTGCCTTGTCGTCAGAACCAGAAGCACGAGTGTTAGTAAGTTGCTTAGCCTTTGTTACGTTTATCACAAGGTCGTTGTCGTGAACGTGCTCGCCAACTACCTCACCTGCGTAAACATCGTCACCTGGATCGATGAAGAACTTACCGCGGTCCTGTAACTTGTCGATAGAGTAAGCGTAGGCGTTACCTGTCTCCATGGCAATCATCGAACCGTTCATGCGGCGTATTATCTCGCCCTTGTATGGCTGATACTCCTTGAAGCGGTGTGCCATGATAGCCTCACCCTGACTCGCTGTGAGCACATTAGTACGCAGACCTATGATGCCACGTGAAGGAATGTCAAACTCAATGTCGACGCGGTCGCCCATAGTCTGCATAGATGTCATCTCACCCTTACGACGAGTTACCATATCTATCATCTTAGAAGCAAACTCCTCAGGAACGTTAATGGTCAGTTCCTCAATAGGTTCACACTTCTCTCCGTCAATCTCTTTGTAGATAACCTGTGGCTGACCCACCTGAAGCTCGTAGCCCTCGCGACGCATTGTCTCGATAAGCACAGAGAGATGCAGCACGCCACGACCTGAGACAATCCACTTATCAGTAGTATCTTCAAATGGTCTTACACGCAGAGCGAGGTTCTTCTCCAACTCCTTCTGCAGACGGTCGTTAATGTGGCGTGAGGTAACAAACTTACCTTCTTTGCCGAAGAACGGAGAGTCGTTGATGGTGAAGAGCATTGACATTGTAGGTTCATCAATGGCAATAGGTGGCAATGGCTCAGGGTTCTCAAAGTCACAGATAGTGTCACCAATCTCAAACTTCTCCAATCCGATGATAGCGCAGATGTCACCGCTCTCGGCCTCGGGCACCTTGGTGTGTCCCATACCGTCGAATACGTGAACCTCTTTAATCTTAGTCTTCTCCATAGAACCGTCGCGGTGGGCAATAGTGATATTCATTCCCTCCTTCAGAGTGCCGCGATGAACACGTCCTACGGCTATACGACCAGTGTAGTTAGAGTAGTCGAGCGATGTGATAAGCATCTGCGGAGTGCCCTCTAATACCTCAGGCTTAGGTATAACCTCAACAATCTTGTCGAGAAGATAGTCGATGTTGTCTGTTGGCTTGCTGTAATCCTCAGCCATCCAACCGTTCTTCGCAGAACCATATACCACAGGGAAATCCAACTGATCCTCTGTAGCGTTGAGAGAGAACATGAGGTCGAAGACCATTTCGTACACCTCTTCAGGACGACAGTTAGGCTTATCCACCTTATTTACTACCACGATAGGCTTCAAACCAATCTGTAGAGCCTTCTGAAGCACAAAACGTGTCTGTGGCATAGGACCCTCAAAGGCATCAACGAGCAATATGCAACCGTCAGCCATGTTGAGCACTCGCTCCACTTCACCACCGAAGTCGGAGTGTCCCGGAGTGTCGATAATATTAATCTTTGTACCTTTCCAGTTGATAGAAACGTTCTTTGAAAGTATCGTTATACCTCTTTCTCTTTCAAGGTCGTTAGCGTCAAGTACCTGATCTGAATTGTTTTGTCCTTCGCGGAAAAGTTTACCTGCGAGCATCATCTTATCCACGAGAGTTGTCTTACCGTGGTCTACGTGTGCGATGATGGCAATGTTTCTAATATCCTGCATCTTTTTTATAAAATATGTATAAACTTGATGCAAAGGTACAGTTTTTTTACAACATTAACAAGTCTAAACAGGTTTTTTTTAATATAATAACTGTAAAAATGACATAAGGCAGTTTTCTTGTGCGCCTTATGCGGAAATATAGGTCTAAAAAACTTATTTAACGAAAGCCGATGTTATCAAAACACCGGCTTCTCATCTTTCTTTGCCACTACGCTGTTTTCTACATAAGGCCAACCGTCCTTCCAGTTTATGCGCACCAGCCATACCTGTCGTCCTTTGTCAGGGTCGTTAGCGGAATATCCGTGCACAGGCATCCAGTCGGTGCCTGCGTCGTCTGTTACTATCTCTCCGTTGTGACCAGGACCTGCAACGAGTGTATCGCCGTGAAGCATAACATCATAGTGTCCACTTAGCATACGTTTGCCTGCCTTTGTTCGGTATGGTCCAAAGAGGTTCTCTGATCGTCCGTATACCACTCTGTATGTGCTTTTCGCTCCGAAGCAGCATGCTCCCTGAGAACCAAAGAGGTAATAGTACTTCCCATGTTTGTGGATATACGTTCCTTCCATAAAGTCGCCCGCTATGCGTTTCTTGTGTGCGCCAGGTTTAATACGTAGTCCATCGTCTGTAAGTTCTATGCCGTAGATGCCGTGGAAACTGCCCCAAAAGAGATACTTGTGCCCATTATCCTCGATGTAAAACGGGTCGATGGAGTTCTGAACACCAATCTCCTTGCTTATGAACATATTGCCGTGGTCCATGAAAGGCCCCTCGGGAGTGTCGGCAGTGGCAACACCTACGCCACAAGTCCAGTCGCCTCCCCACTCAGACTTAGAGTAATAGAGTACGTATTTGCCATTAATAAGGTTGATGTCTGGTGCCCATATACCGCCGTCAGGGTTCCACATGGGGCGAGTATAGTTATCGAACGCCGTGCCCACCATACTCCAGTTTACGAGGTCTGTAGACTTATATATCGGCACATTGTATGTATCTTCCGTGGCGTAAAGATAGAAGTTGCCATCGGCAGCCCTAATGACGGTAGGGTCGGGGGCACTGTTCGCAATGACGGGATTGCTGAAAGTGTTGTCTGCGTGGCTTATGGTTGAGGCAAAGCAGAGGGCTATGCCACAGAGAGTGCTGCGTAGTTTAGTCATGATGTTATGATAATATTTGTCTGGATATGCGCCTATACCTCTTCGCAAACCACCATCTCCGTGCCTTTATACACCACGATAATCTTGTGCAGTTGCGTGTTTTTGACGGCAGACGTTACCACTTCGCTCTGTGCATAGCGGTTAACCTGCGTGATGGCATCTTGATATAATTGCTGCACATGAGCGTCAGTGTCCTTTGCTTTGGCATACTTCAGTTCCACGATGTATGAATGAAGCATATCGGGGAAGTTGTCTATGAGTGGACAAAGGAATATGTCCGCATACCCCTCTTGCGTATCTTGCTCTGAGATAGGGCGGTAAAACTTATTGTCGCAGGTCATGGCGAGCGTGAAACCGTGCACGAAGTACTCGCCTTTCTGGTGGTCGCGCTGTGATGAATACGTGTGCAGCCTGTCGGCAATGTATTGGAAGTATGGCTTCCATTTTGCTTCATAAGCCAATTCACTCTCAAGGTTACCTTTTTCGTAGGCATTATACTCCAAATCGTTCTCTTTGTAAGTGTCGAGAAGGTATCTGAAAATCTGCTCGCGCACCACCTCGTTTGGAATGACGAACTTGGTCTTACCCTTGTGCTGTCCGTCGATGGTCACCATGCCAAAATAATACAGTAGGCTCACAAAGTTGTCAGGGTCGGCTATTGTTTCTGCAGGGAAACCTGTCTTTAGGTCACCCGTTACGAAGCCGTCCTCTACGAGTTGCTGTATGACAGAGGCGTCATGGGCGAACTCTTTGTCCTTGCGAATGAGCATACGTAGTTTGTTATAGTCCAGGCGTATGTTCTCCTCTATCATGTTTTCTGGTATTGCTCCGCAATTTCTGATATAGTTATCAATGAAGTATAAAACCATGTTAGAGTTATACATCGTTGTCTTTCCGTATGCAGCCTTAGCAAAACAATAGTTGTCGTACCATGGTTTCATCAACTTTATCAGTTCATCTACCGTGTAAGTGTGCAAGTTGAGAGTGTCGGTGTAATATGTAAGCATATCGCGCACTTCTTCTTCTGTGAATCCAGTCATCTCGTTGAACTCGTACGACAATGAATAGTTTGTGCCGATGTTGAAGCCACTGGTAAGGTCGTCCATCGTTACAGGACTGACGCCAGTAACGAAAACACGCTCCAACGTGTTGTCTGTAGCCGACTTAATGGTGTCGAAGAACTTGCGCAGGTACCCCGTTCCGTGTGTCTCCGCCTTGTAACTGTTGAGGCATTCTGGCTCAGCGAGAATAGTATTGGTAAAGTGGTCGTACTCGTCGATGAAGAGGTACACCTTCTGTCCGCTTTTCTTACACTCCTTGCAGAGATAGTCCAACTGCTCCGCTGCACCGTCCTTCTTGTTCATCTCTTCCTTTATGCCGGCAGGAAGATACTGCGAATATACGTCGCAGAAGAAGTTAAACTCCGTATTGCAGTGTGCGTCAAGACTCTTCTTGTAGTTCTCAAGGTTAGCGTCCACTACGGCAAAGTTCAGCGAAATAATTAGGTATGTATTGTGTTCTGGCGTAGGATTCTCGCCAATATACAGTCCTCCGAACAGTTCTTCAAACCTATCCGCCATGTTAACGTCGTAATACTGCTTTAGCATAGAGAGCGTTAGACTCTTACCGAAGCGACGTGGGCGGATGAAAAAGAAAAACTTGTTAGACTCTTCTATTGTTTCGATAAAGTCAGTCTTGTCAACGTAATAGCAATCGTCCCTTCTTACGGTAACGAAATTCATCATACCGTAAGGTATGCGTTTGCGATATATGCGTTTGTTATTTGCCAACCGTCTTTCTATACTACTGCTTATCTTCATAATATACTGTTTCTGTTTTGTGTGCAAATATAGTAAAAATATTCCTGTTTTTGATGTTTTATCAAGAAAAATGTTCGTGTTTCAATAATTCTTTGTACCTTTACACTCGGATTTGGCTTTATGCCTTGTCCAAGACATCGTTGATTTGAAAAAGCATTCGCTATTATTTCGCGTTTAGCCAAGAGCGTAGGAAACTCATTTGGAAATAACAAGCACGGAAATAATATGTGACAGGTGGCTCATATACATACATCTCGTATGGGGAAAGGGTTACATCATCATTAATCTTTCGTAACTACCGCTGAATAGTTACTTTTCGTCCAAACTTTGTTAATTTTTCCTCGTCTATGCCCATAAATCAGATATTATCGTTATATTTGTGAAAAAACAATAAAGACAATGGAAAATTTGGAAGTGATGGTGATCCTTTTCATCATCGTGGTATTAGGCTATGTGCTGTGTAAAATGGGATATATGGGCGACAAGTTCGACCAGAAGTTATCGTCGATAGTCATCGATATAGCGGCTCCTGCCCTTATCCTCTCTTCAGTGATGGGCGACGAGCAGCCCGACCGCACTCTTATCCTTCCACTCCTCGGCGTGGGATTTCTTACCTACATCCTGCTTCTGGTGTTCGGCTTCTACGTGCCACGCCTCATTAGTCGAGACCGTGAGGAGCGGGGCATGATAGGCTTTGCGCTGATGTTTGCAAACGTAGGTTTCATAGGTTACCCTATCGTAGCCTCTATATTCGGTTCGAAGGCGATATTCTATGCTGCCCTGCTCAATATGCCCAACACGTTCTTCATCTTCACAGCAGGCGTGATGCTCATCAAGGGCGAGCACAATCTGCGGCAACTCAACCTCAAAGTGCTGTTCGGACCAGGCATGATGGCTGCTTTTATCGCTGCATTGTTGGTAGCCCTCAACGTCAAGACTCCCGACATAATAGCCCGCCCTGTCACGATGGTCGGCAACATAACGGTGCCAGCGGCTCTCATGATTATCGGCTCAGCCATGGCTCGTATGCCACTAAAGGAAATCGTGGGCAGCCCCAAGGTGTATCTCGTGTCATTCCTAAGGCTGGCGGTAGTGCCACTGACAATATATACACTATTCAAAGTGTGTGGTGTGAGCGACATCGTGAACGACATCAACACCATTGTTATAGCCATGCCAGTGGCATCGTTCGGCACGATGTTCTGCATGAAGTATGGGCGCAATCCCTCGCTCATCACCGAGGTCACGTTCATTACAACCGTTGGCTCCATCATCACCATACCGCTGATAACGCTGCTGTTCGGACAGTAATAGCAGGCAATATAATGGCGTAATATATAAAAAAAAAGAAATCGGGCTGCTCGTGGAATACTCCACAGGTAGCCTTTCTTTATGTGATATTACTCTACTTTTGAAACTTTAGGATGGTGATAAATGTTATAAAAGTAGTGAGAGGCACAATGGTCAGCCTCTTATGTATGGACTGAATTATTACGATAACTACAGAGAGGAAAAGACAATGAGTTTTCAAAAATGATGGAATATACAGTGTTTTGGGTGTATAAAACTATCAAATAGGGTAGAGATATTGTGTAATCACGCCCAAATTACTACGTAAAAGCAATGTGATTACAATGTAATTAGATAGAGATTACAAAGTGAAAGCATATGCTTTTGCAAGTGAAACGGTAAAAAACGTCACAGAGGGAAAAAATGAGAAAAAGCCAATCTCGTTTTTGAGGGCAAACGGGCGATATAACGGCATGATGGTAAAAGTGGGGTATAGCGAAGGGAAGCGGAGAAAATTGCCTTAGGAGGAGTTTTCTGTTTTATGTAATAAAAAATACGATAAGGCTGATGGAAATACAGTGTCAGGTGTGCTTCTTTTTCTAAAAATAACGTTATACATTTGCTCAGTCTAAATAATTTTGCTATATTTGCGAAAAAATAAAAATATGCTGCCCTTGTAGTGGTGGATAAAGAATAGCGCAATAAAGCAGAAGAATAGATATGAAATACCCGATAGGCATACAGACCTTTGAGCAAATCGTCAATGGGAATTATCTCTATATCGATAAAACCAGATTAATTTACGATTTGGTTCAGAATGGGAAAATTTACTTTCTGAGTCGTCCGAGACGGTTCGGAAAGTCGTTGCTTGTTTCCACTTTAAAGTGTTATTTTAATGGAAATAAGGAACTGTTCAAAGGACTTGCTATTGAGGGGTTAGAAACAGAATGGAAAAAGTATCCTGTGTTTCATATAGACTTCAACGGAAAAGACTTCACGCGGGAAGGGGAATTAGAGAAAGTCTTAATGGGTTTTGTAGAGGAACAAGAGGCAATATACGGTAAATCGCCTTATGCGACGACCTTAGGCAGTCGGTTTAGTGCAGTAATAAAGGCTGCTCATGAAAAGACAGGGATGCCTGTGGTAGTGTTGATAGACGAATATGATAAGCCTTTATTGGACGTGATGGACCTAGAAATGTATGTCACAGTCAATGAAAGCCGTATAACATTGGAAGACTGTAATCGCAACACGCTAAAAGGATTCTACTCAGTCTTTAAGGAAGCCGATGAACATCTGCAGTTCGTATTGCTGACAGGTGTTACAAAATTCTCGCAGGTTAGTGTGTTTAGCGGCTTTAATCAGCCCGATGATATTAGTTTGTCTGCACGATACGATACCTTGCTCGGCATAACCGAGGAGGAACTGCATACGGTCTTCAAAGAACAAATAAAGGAGATGGCTGTGGATTATGAACTAACAGAAGACGAGATGAAAGCCAAATTGAAACGTCAGTTTGATGGGTATCATTTCAGTCGTAGGTTAGTTGGCGTGTACAATCCTTTCAGCGTGTTGCGTGCTTTCAATGAGATGTGGATAGACGACTATTGGTTTAAGACAGGGTCGCCAACCTATCTCGTTCGTCTGTTAGCGCATTGTAATGAGAATTTGAACGAAATGACCAATAAGTACTATCCTACGAGCAAGTTCGTGGATTATAAGGCAGATGTAGAAGCACCACTTCCGATGATTTATCAAAGTGGTTATCTCACTATCAAGAAGTTTAATCGACTCACGAATTCATATCTCTTGGACTTTCCAAACGATGAGGTTAGAAATGGTTTTGTGACATTGGTTGCTTCAAATTACTTGAAACCAAAAGAAGAACCAGAGGCGTGGGTCGTGCAGGTGGTAAGAACAATGGAAGAAGGCGACTTGGAACAACTAAAGAAACTCTTCACCTCGTTCCTTGCAAGTATCCCATATTCACAGCGCCGCAAGGACGATGAGCGTGAGAAAGAACGCTATTTTCAATACACCTTCTATCTCATTCTGCGCATGATAAGTTCCTACACGATATTCGTGGAAAAGGAACAAAGCGAGGGTAGGGTAGACAGTATAGTAGAAACCTCTAAGGATGTATATATCTTCGAGTTCAAACTTGATGGCTCGGCAGAAGAGGCTATTGCTCAAATAGAGAGAAAGGGGTATGCCCGTGAGTATGAGGCAAGCGAAAAACGAGTACACCTGATAGGCTGTAACTTCTCTTCAAAGACTGGAACGATAGAAGGCTGGGAAGTAAGGTAAGGGAAATAGTATTCAAAGAAAAAAGTGAATGAATATAAGAATATTTCTTGCTCTTTTCAGAAAATATCCTTAACTTTGCACGTAAATACACTTTTCTGAATAAAACTGGAAAGAATAATAATAACCAAAACAACATAAAAACATGGTTCTTTTCTTCAAGACACCTTCAGACCACATCATTGCGACTGAGATAAACCATCAGCCCAATGAACAGGAAACTCAGGAATTGTGCTGGCTTTATGGCAATGCCACACTGCTCAACGCACAGAGTATTGACGGATATTTCGTAGGTCCACGCCGCGAGATGATAACGCCGTGGAGCACAAATGCTGTGGAGATAACGCAGAATATGGCTCTTAAAGGAGTGTCACGCATTGAGGAATACTTCCCCGTAAGTTCTGCCGACGCTGAGTTCGACCCAATGTTGCAGCGTATGTATAACGGACTGAATCAGGAAATATTCACCGTGAACATCAAGCCAGAGCCTATCAAGCACGTAGAGAACCTTGAAGAATATAACGAGCAAGAGGGTCTCGCACTGTCAAAGGAAGAGATAGACTACCTGCACAAGGTGGAGGGACAACTCGGTCGTCCGCTTACCGACTCAGAGATATTCGGCTTCGCGCAGATTAACTCAGAGCACTGCCGCCACAAGATTTTTGGTGGCACATTCATCATCGATGGAGAAGAGAAAGAGTCAAGCCTCTTCCAGATGATTAAGAAAACCACTCAGGAGAATCCTAACAAAATTCTCTCTGCTTATAAAGATAATGTTGCTTTCGCTGCTGGTCCGGAGATTGAGCAGTTCTCACCCGTAGACCACACCAAACCAGACTTTTATGCTATTAAGAAGGTGAAGAGTGTTATCTCGCTCAAGGCTGAGACGCACAACTTCCCAACAACGGTAGAGCCGTTTAACGGTGCCGCTACAGGTACGGGCGGTGAGATACGTGACCGTATGGGCGGTGGTGTAGGCTCATGGCCTATAGCAGGTACAGCGGTGTATATGACCTCTTACCCACGTAAGAACAACGAAGATCACGTTCCAGCAAATCATCCTGCCAACACTCCTGCATGGAGCAACGACAAGGATTGTCAAGCGTGGGAGAAAATAATGCCAGTACGTCAGTGGCTGTATCAGACACCAGAGCAGATACTTATCAAGGCATCTAACGGTGCATCAGACTTCGGTAACAAGTTCGGTCAGCCGCTTATCTGCGGTTCAGTGCTCACCTTTGAGCATCAAGAGAAGAACGAACAGTATGCTTACGACAAAGTTATCATGCTTGCAGGTGGCGTAGGCTACGGCATAGAGCGTGACTGCCTAAAGGGAGAACCACAGCCAGGCAACAAGGTAGTCGTTATGGGTGGTGAGAACTATCGTATCGGTCTCGGTGGCGGTTCAGTGTCATCAGTAGAGACAGGACGCTACTCAAGCGGCATAGAGTTGAACGCTGTGCAGCGTGCTAACCCAGAGATGCAGAAGAGAACATACAACGTTATCCGCGCATTGGGCGAGGAAGACACCAACCCAGTAGTCTCTATCCACGACCATGGCAGCGCAGGTCACGTAAACTGTCTGTCAGAACTCGTTGAGGAATGTGGCGGATTAATACACATGGACAAACTGCCTGTAGGCGATAAGACCCTCTCTGCAAAGGAAATCATTGCCAACGAGTCACAGGAGCGCATGGGATTGCTCATTGACGAGAGTGCTATAGAGCACGTACAGCAGATTGCTGACCGTGAGCGTGCACCAATGTACACTGTCGGTGAGACAACAGGCGACCACCGCTTTGCCTTCGAACAGGCTGACGGAGTGCGCCCATTCGACCTCGCAGTGGAGCAGATGTTCGGTTCTTCTCCAAAGACATACATGATAGACAAGACCGTGCGTCGTGACTATGACGTGGCTACATATGACCTCTCAGGACTCTCCACCAGCAGCACCCTTAACGGAAAGATGGTGGAATACCTAAAGAACGTACTGCAACTGGAGGCTGTGGCTTGTAAGGACTGGTTGACAAACAAGGTAGACCGCTCCGTAACAGGACGCGTAGCACGCCAGCAGTGTCAGGGCGAACTGCAGTTGCCACTCTCTGACTGTGGCGTTGTAGCACTCGACTATCAGGGTGAGAAGGGTATCGCAACATCACTCGGCCATGCTCCACAGGCAGCACTTGCAGACCCAGCGGCAGGTAGTGTGCTCTCAGTTGCTGAGGCATTGACCAACCTTGTATGGGCACCAATGGCAGAAGGCATGGACAGCATCTCGCTCAGTGCTAACTGGATGTGGCCTTGTCGTGCACAGGAAGGCGAAGACGCACGCCTCTATACCGCTGTAAAGGCACTGTCAGACTTCTGCTGCGAACTGCAAATTAACGTGCCAACAGGTAAGGACTCTCTGTCAATGACACAGAAGTACCACGACGGAAAGAAGATTATCGCACCAGGAACAGTTATCGTAAGTGCTGGAGGTGAGGTATCTGACGTGCGCAAGGTAGTATCACCAGTAATAAAAGATGTAAAGGCTTCACGCCTGTATCATATAGATTTCTCATTCGACGCATTGCAACTCGGTGGCTCTGCCTTTGCTCAGACACAGGGTAAGGTAGGTTCTGACGTTCCAACAGTGAAGAACGCAGAATACTTCCGCGATGCCTTCATGGCTGTACAGAAACTCGTAAACGAGGGACTTGTGCTCGCAGGTCACGATATTTCGGCTGGTGGTCTCATCACAACACTGCTCGAAATGACATTCGCTAACACCAAGGGCGGCCTCGCTCTCGACCTTGACAAGATAGAGTCAGACGACATCGTTAAGGTGCTCTTTGCTGAGAACCCAGGCATTGTTATTCAGGTCAGCGATGCAGACGCACCACGTGTGAAGAAGATTCTGGAGGATGCAGGCGTAGGTTACGCTAAGATAGGTGTGCCACAGGAGGCACGTAAACTCACCATCAAGCGTCACCAGAGCAACAAGTCAGTGCCTAACGCAGAGATAGCAAACCGTGAACTCTGCTTAGAGTTTGACATAGACGAGATGCGTGACGTATGGTACAAAACATCATACCTGCTCGATCGTCGTCAGAGTTTCAACGGAAAGGCTGCTGAACGTTATGCAAACTACAAGAATATACCTGTAGAATGGTCACTGAGCGGTGCTCCTCTCAAGGCAACTCCACGTCCAGAGGGCAAGCGTCCTGTTGCTGCTATCATACGTGAGAAGGGTACTAACTCAGAGCGTGAGATGGCATACTCATTCTATATGGCAGGCTTCGACGTGAAAGACGTAACCATGACCGACCTCATTGCAGGGCGTGAGACACTGGAAGACGTTAACCTCGTAGCCTTCTGTGGTGGCTTCTCTAACTCAGACGTGCTCGGTTCTGCTAAGGGATGGGCTGGTGCATTCCTCTATAACCCTAAGGCTAAAGAGGCAATAGATAAGTTCTACGCACGTAAGGACACACTGTCACTCGGTGTATGTAACGGTTGTCAGTTGATGGTAGAACTCGGATTGCTGAACAATGACCATGCCGTTAACAACGCAAAGGACTATGCTGAGATGTTGCATAACGACTCACACAAGTTCGAGTCAACCTTCGTTACACTCGCAATACCACAGAATGACACCGTAATGCTCGGCTCATTGAGCGGACAGAAGATAGGTGTTTGGGTAGCACATGGTGAAGGTAAGTTTAACCTCCCATTGGCAGAGAGCGAGTATAACGTTGCTGCTAAGTACAACCACAGCGAATATCCTGCTAATCCTAATGGCTCTTGCTATGACGTTGCAGCCATAGCGTCAAAGGATGGACGTCACCTCGCTATCATGCCACACCCAGAGCGTACACAGTTCCCATGGCAGTGTGGGTACTATCCAGAGTCACGCCGCCTCTCAGACGAGGTTACTCCTTGGCACGAGGCGTTTGTTAACGCTCGCCTGTGGATAGAGAAACATTCTAAGTAAGCGGTCTATGGCATAATAATTGATGCCTAAAGAATACAGAAAAAGGTCGGGTTTCGTGATAAATCATGAAATCCGACCTTTTTAATTGTCATTTTTTGTTGTTTATAAGTACTGTTATTCCCACTCAGAGAGGTCTGCTTTAGCCTCCACTTTGTTCTCTATATTGTCAGGAAGCGAAGAGAAAAAGTCAAGACCAGTGAGGCGTTCCACCTCGTCAACGCTGTTTACATAGGACGACATTTTCTTGTTAGTCTTCTCATTACGATAAACAAAACCAATGGCAGAGGGGTTGTTGCCCAAGCGGAGTACTACCTTATAGAAAGCCTCAGGTACAACAATCTTGTTCTTACCTATAGTCTTATGCTTCTTGTTAAGCATCAGAGGACCGCAAACAATATATATGCTATTGTACTTTTGCGCCCAAACGCGGCATTTTTCTTCAAGTTCCTTCCAGTCACCACTGTTCAGATTGTGCAACTGGGGGCAGCAATTGGTGTAGAGAAACGACTGCGTCTGTGCTTTTTCGCTCCATCTGTTGTCGCCAGAAGGGCACATGTGACCACGGTCATAGCCACTGTTTACGTAGTCCATGTTCTCTGCGCGAGGAGCAGGAACGTCCATGTCAGGAGCGAATTTTATGCCTTCACGCTTGTAAGGACCGTCAGAGTGCTTAGCAGTAAGGTTCCATGCCACCCACACGGGGAGTTTCGTTGCAGGGTTGTAAGCCGCGATGTAGCCCTCTCTCTTTAGCGAAATAAGGTTAGAAGACTCAATCTTCGCCTTGCTTTGCACTTTCGTTACGAGTGGAGAAGCAGTTGATTTGGTACTTTTGTAGGAGGTCTCAGTGCTTTCGTTAGCAGCATCAGCATTAGTGTTAGAAACCTTGTTGTTAACAACCGCGTTGCAAGCGGTAAGAGTAGTGGCAAGAAATACCGTGCCAAGGAATAATTTAGAGTTTAAGAACATGATGAAAGTAAATATTGATATTGGTGAATATTGCCAGGGAGTAATGCCAGTTTCTATGCGTTTTTCGATTTCTCTATCATGTAAACACCTTGCTGTGCTGCTCCCCTCATGAAGAGATAAGCACAGAAAGCCAACCACAGAGCGTGATTGCCGAGTGATGATTGTAGGGAGAAATAGATGCCAAAGAAAGCCGTTGCACCACAGAATGTGCCCCAAAGCATGCCCTTAGTATTTGTGGTGCCAACGAAAACACCGTCCCAAACAAAGGCAGCGATGCCACAGAAAGGTATTGCTATAGCCCATGGAAGGTAGGCAGTGGCGGCATGGCGTATCGTGATGTCGTCAGTAAGCATGGTAAGGAACGCTTCTCCGCCTACGGCATAAAGCAGGGTATAGATGGTGGTAAGTCCCAGCCCCCATAGCCATACGCCACGTAGGGCAAGGCTAAAGTTTGCTTTGTCATGCGCACCGTGGTAGCGACCACACAGTGCTTCTGCGGCAAAAGCAAAGCCATCCATCACGTAAGTGTAGAGAATGAACATCTGCATAAGCACAGAGTTGACGGCAAGAATTACAGCGCCACCCTTTGCTCCTGCCACGATAATGTAGAGATTAACGGCAACAAGAAACAGAGTGCGGTAAAACAGAGTGCGGTTTACGAGGAAGAAACGTTTCATTTGTTCCAACTTTATGGCTCCACGAAGGTGTATGCCATGCCATAGTGAGGCGTAACGCAGGCGCACCATCAGCAAAGCCATTAAGACACCGCACCATTGTGCCATCAGTGTACCAAGGGCAACACCCTCAATCTTCATACCAAGACCGTAGACGAAAAGGCACGATAGCGCTATGTTTACAACGTTCTGGGTAATAGAAATGACCATCGGCAGCGTGGTGTTCTGCATACCTACGAACCAACCTGTAAAGGCATAAAGAGACAAAGAAGGCAGAGTGCCCCATATACATATATTATAGTAGGTATGAATGATGGGCTGTAACTGTGCTTCAGGTTCTATAAACCATGTGGCAAGGTGAAACAACGGCTGCTGAAAGAGTAACAACAACATGGCCATTATGCAACAGGTAAGTTGCGAACGCAGCAGTATGTGGCAACACTCCTGAAATGGTGGTTCGCTATTGTTTGCGTTATAGTCCTTCATAGCCACAGTACCTTCACCGTAACTTTGTGCAGTCATGCCCCCAGTGCCAAATCGCAAGAAAGCGAAAAGCCAGTATATGATATTGAAAATCATGGAACCTACGGCTATGGCAGCCATGTAACGAGCGTCGCCCATGTGACCCGTAATAGTGACATCAACAAGTCCTAACAGAGGAACTGTAATGTTAGAAACGATGGATGGTATCGCTAAATGTAAAATCTTTTTATTCATAAGTAAGCCAAATAGTATGCAAAGGTAGTGCTTTTTCATCGAAAAATACATCAAAAAAGGGATTTTTTCATAAAATGTTTTGCCCATATAAAATCTTTTAAGTACTTTTGTACCAAAAATTTTCACTATAATGTTTGTGCCCTATTGGGCTAAAGTACATCGAATCATTAATCAAAGAAAAAATGATGGAGTCTCAAGAGATGACGCAGCAGCCACAGGAAGTGGCTCCAGAAAAGCGTCTTTACACCTCCAAGGAGGAAGTAGTTGCGCGTATCAAAGAACTAGCACAGAGTGAAGAAGAGGTTAGTAAAGCCGAACTCGATCACCTGAAGACTGTATTCTACCATTTCCTTACGGTAGAACGTGATGCAGCACAGAAGGAATACCTTGACGGAGGTGGTGACCCTATGCAGTATGTAGTACTGCCTGACCCTCAAGAAGAGGAGTTTAAGTCTGCTATGAACGTTATTAAGGAACGCAGACAACAGGTAATGCAGAAACTGGAAGAGGAAAAACAAAATAACCTTAAGCGTAAACAAGAGATATTGGAACGTATTAAGGAACTCACAACTACACCGGAAGAGGCGGCAAACGCATTCCAAGAGGTGAAGCAGTTGCAGCAGGAATGGAAAGAACTGAAGCAGGTGCCTGCGGAAAACGCTACTGAGTTGTGGAATAACTATAAACTGGTTCAAGAGCAGTTCTATGACCTCCTGAAGATGAATTTTGAAGCGCGTGAGTATGACTTCAAAAAGAATCTGGAGATGAAAACTGCACTATGTGAGGCTGCTGAGAAATTGGCTGAAGAGGATGACGTGATAAGTGCTTTCCATCAATTGCAGGAACTACATAACCAGTATCGCGAAATCGGTCCTGTTGCAAAGGAAATGCGTGAGCAGATATGGACTCGTTTTAAGCAGGCAAGCACGGTGATTAACCGTAAACATGCTGCGCATTATGAGGCTATTAGACAGCAACAAGAGGAAAACCTTGCAAAGAAAAGCGAACTCTGTGACAAGGTTGAGATGATATCTACTGCAGACTGTAAGACGGCTGCCGACTGGGAGGCAAAGGCTAAGGAAGTAATAGCACTGCAGGCTGAGTGGAAAAATATAGGTTTTGCGCCTAAGGCAATGAATATAAAGATATTTGACCGCTTCCGTACTGCGTGCGATCAGTTCTTCGTTGCCAAGAATGAATTCTTTAATGAACTGCGTTCACGCTTCCAGGAAAATATCAATAAGAAGGAAGAACTTGTACGACAGGCACAGGCTCTACAGGATAGCACTGAGTGGAAGCAAACTGCGGATAAGTTAGTGCAGTTGCAAAAGGAATGGAAGGAAATAGGCATGGTACCACGTAAGGTGGGCGATGCATTGTGGAATGAATTCATTGGCGCATGCGATAAGTTCTTTAATGCACGTAATGCTGCTAATGCTGGTGCTCGTAACGAACAGCAAGAGAACCTCGCAAAGAAAAATGAGGTGGTTGAGAGACTACGCACACTTTGTGATGAGGAAGCAACTGATGATCTGCGCCAGAAGGTACAGGTACTGACAGAGGAGTTTAACTCTATAGGTCATGTACCATTCAAGGAGAAAGATAAAATCTATGAGGCGTACCATGCAGCACTCGATGCAGTGTATAAGAAGTTGAACAAATCACGCGCAGACCGCCGCCTGAATGCTTTCAAACAAGGAATCAAGGAAGTTGCAAAGCGCGGTGAGGCTGCTATTGATAGTGAGCGTAACCGTCTGCAGCGTCGTTATGATGCCATGAAGGCAGAACTCGCTAACTATGAGACAAACCTCAACTTCCTTTCAGCAAGCAGTAAGAAGGGTAACTCGCTCATAGACGAAATGAATCGCAAGGCTGATAAACTACGTGATGAACTGGATCTTATGAAGAAAAAGATACAGTCAATAAAGGAATAAGTGTTAAAAAATACAGGAGAAAGCAAGGTTTTAATGATAAAATTTTGCAGTCTCACTGATTATTAGTAACTTTGCTGTCGCAATTTATTTATCAAAACAATAAAATAACAAAATGAAAAAGAATCTTCATCCAGAAAACTATCGCCCCGTCGTATTCAAGGATATGTCCAACGGCGATATGTTCCTTACAAAGTCTACTTGTAAGACTAGTGATACAGTAGAATTTGAAGGCGAGACTTACCCAGTGGTAAAGGTCGAAATCTCAAGCAGCTCACACCCATTCTACACAGGTAAGAGCAAGCTCGTTGATACTGCAGGTCGTGTTGACCGCTTCATGAACCGCTACGGTAACCTGAAGAAGTAAGAGATATTACCTTCATC
This sequence comes from uncultured Prevotella sp., assembly GCA_934272845.1. Lineage (GTDB taxonomy): Bacteria > Bacteroidota > Bacteroidia > Bacteroidales > Bacteroidaceae > Prevotella. Next base: position 137,763 of record CAKQSF010000001.1, on the reverse strand, counting down.
CGCAAGTAAGCGGACTTATGGCGTAAACGTTTGTAGTTGCATATACAAATGTTTACGCCATTTTTTTATATATATTCTTGGGAATTAATGTTAAGACATTTGGAGAAACGAAATAATATTAGTACCTTTGCGTCAATAAAATTATGTGGTAAAGTGATGCAAAAAGTCGTGTGATAACCAAAAAACAGGAAAGTAGTCTACATCACAAAATACTGATAATTACTAATAATACAATAATAGCAAAATGAAAAGCATCTCATTAGACATCAGAAAAGCACAGCAGTTTCTTCCTGCTGGTGCGGTAATGGCATTCAAAGACAAGGTGAATGAAGCACGTAAAGGATTGGAAGAGGGTACTGTTCCTGGAAATGACTTCCTTGGATGGTTGCATCTTCCTTCATCAATAACACCTGAGTTTATTGCTGAGGTTAAGGCAGTTGCTGCTGATCTACGTTCTAAGGCTGAAGTGATAGTAGTGGCAGGTATTGGTGGTTCTTACCTTGGAGCACGCTCTGTTATTGAAGGATTACAAAATTCTTTCGCATGGCTCGTAAAGGATGCTAAGACACCTGCTGTCGTATTTGCTGGCAATAATATCGGTGAGGACTACCTATCTGAACTGACTGAGTATCTGAAAGGTAAGACATTCGCCATCATTAACATATCAAAGTCGGGCACAACTACAGAAACTGCGCTTACGTTCCGTCTGTTAAAGACACAACTTGAGGCACAGGTAGGTAAGGAAGCGGCAAAAGGACTTATCGTCGCTGTTACTGACGCAAAGAAGGGGGCAGCACGTACTTGCGCTGACAAGGAAGGTTATCGCTCATTCATCATACCTGATAACGTAGGTGGTCGTTTCTCTGTGCTGACACCAGTAGGACTTCTTCCTATCGCATGCGCAGGCATAGACATTGAACAACTTGTAGCAGGCGCACAGGCAATGGAGGCACAGTGTGCCATCGATGTGCCATTTGAGGAGAATCCTGCCGCTATATATGCTGCCACACGTAATGCACTTTACCAGAACGGCAAGAAGATAGAGATACTCATTAACTATCAGCCAAAGTTACATTACTACGCAGAGTGGTGGAAGCAGTTGTATGGAGAGTCTGAGGGTAAGGACGGTAAGGGTATCTTCCCTGCATCATGTGACTTCACAACCGACCTGCACTCAATGGGGCAGTGGATTCAAGATGGCGAGCGTACTATCTTCGAAACATGCATATCTGTAGAGAAACCAGAGCGTAGTCTGCTCTTCCCAGCAGATGCAGAGAACCTCGATGGACTTAACTTCCTGGCAGGAAAGCACATCGATGAAGTTAATAAGAACGCAGAACTCGGTACACGCCTCGCTCACGTTGATGGTGGCGTGCCAAACATCCTCATCTCTATTGAGCGCCTTGATGCATACAACTATGGTCAACTCATATACTTCTTTGAACTCGCTTGCGGCATCTCTGGTCAACTTCTTGGCGTAAATGCCTTCAACCAACCAGGTGTTGAGGCTTACAAGAAGAATATGTTTGCGCTTCTAGAGAAGCCTGGTTATGAAGCCGAGACAAAGGCTATAAGAGAGAAATTGGCGGCAGAAGATTAATATTGCCGTTCTTAGAACATCGCAAAAAGAAAATGATACATCCCGTCTGTTGTCGTAGTGGTGACAGACGGGAGTTAGTTATGAACAGAATATTTCTTCATGGTGTTCGCGATGGCATACCTATAGCGTTAGGATATTATGCAGTAGCGTTCTCGCTTGGTATCATAGCCAGTAGTGCTGGTATCAGCGCTTTACCTGGTTTTATAGCAAGTTTCTTTACAAGGGCATCGGCGGGGGAATACGGTGTCTACACCCTTGTGGCGGCATCAGCAACCTATGCAGAGGTGATAGGAATGAGTCTTGTTACTAATCTGCGCTACCTTCTTATGAGCACCGCACTATCGCAGAAGTTTGCTGAGGGTACATCGTTGCTGAAACGCATACTGGTAGCGTGTTGTGTAACGGACGAAATCTTCGGCATCTCCATAGCCTACCCAGGCAATCTCGCCCCTGCGTATACGTTCGGAGCGGCATTGATATCCACAATCTTTTGGGCATCAGGCACGATGTCGGGAATCATTGCTGGTGACGTATTGCCCACTAACATCGTCTCAGCATTGAGCGTAGCACTTTATGGCATGTTCCTTGCCATCATAATACCACCTTCTCGCAAGGATAAGGCTGTCGGAATAGCCGTAATAGTGAGTTTCATACTTAGTGGATTATGCGCTGTTATGCCTATAGTTTCAACGCTTAGTGCTGGTACAAGAACAATATTGCTGACATTAGTAATATCTGCTGCCGCTGCTATACTAAAGCCTGTGGCGATAAAAGAGGAGGATAGCGTACAATGAATTGGCACATACTGATATACTTAGTGATTATGGTAATGGTGACTAACCTTATTCGTGTGGTCCCTATGGTGCTCATACGTGGTAAGATTCGCAACAGATTCCTACGCAGTTTCTTGTATTATGTGCCTTATGTAACGCTTGCCGTAATGACATTTCCTGCCATAGTACAAGCCACTCAAACGCCAGTAGCCGGTGTACTTGCATTGATTATCGGCATAGTTGCTGCTATGTGTGGATTGGGACTGTTCCCCGTTGCGGTGGTATGCTGTGCGGTAGTGTTCTTCACTGAACTCTTCGTATGACACGGACCATTATAAATCATTATTAAAGACATTTAAAACAATGGTAAAACACATAATCCTTTGGACATTGAATCCAGAACTCTCAGATACAGAGAAGGCTGAAATAAAGGTAGGCATAAAGGCAGGTCTTGAAGGCTTGAAAGGCAAAGTGCCTGGTATAATAGATGTAAAGGTAAACATAGACGGTCGTCTTGAGACATCAAACTGTGACGTAATGCTCGACTGCACCCTTGATTCCTTTGAGTCACTCAAGGCATACGCAGTGCATCCTGCGCATGTAGAGGTAGCAAACACAAAGGTGCGTCCATACACAGTGCAGCGTACCTGTTTAGATTATCAGGTAGAATAAAAAATGTACAATGGAGTAAAATATACATTATGAAAGGTGCTTGATTGAAATGTATACACCTTTTTATGATACAACAATGCCTAAATTACACTGTAATTTGGGCGTTGTTGTTTTCGCATTGACAGATATTCCTACTAATATAATCTGTCAATCTCTGCACTTTTTCTGCCTGTTTCGTAATGATATGTTCCTTGCTTATTTTAGTGATCTGACAATGGTATCTTTATTCTGTCTTAATACGGTCAAAAGTAAGTTTTGTCTTGTTTATAAAAAATTACATTTTGTCTTTTAGACAATAGGAAAAACTCTGCTATAGTTTCTTTTTTAAAAGTATTTTTTGTACCTTTGCATTGCTAGGTTACGATGCAAAGTTACAAAAAAAGTGTGATATTCGGAAATAATATCACACTTTTTTTGAGATATAATAGAAGGGATTTAACGTATTCTACAACCTTATATGCTATGCGAGATATTGGTTATCCAACCAATAATAAACATCTGCTATGCTACCAATGCTTTCACACAGTCAAAAGGCTTGCACAGTTCGTGAAAAATAGGTAACTTTGCAGCGAGTGATAAAGACTATTACTATATTGTAAAACAATTTACGCTTGCTTTTATTTCAACACAAACTCTTATAAAAATGCCAAAGACTAATTTTCCTTTTAAGGTGGCTTTAGGATACTTTATTGTAGTTGTTGTGCTCGTACTGGCTCTTAGTCTAGTATATAGCAACACGACTTCTATACTATCTATCAACCGGGCATCGCGTGAATACATACAGAAGAGAAATGCGTCAGATAGCGTTATGTCTGATCTCCTTAAAAAGGAACAGACTAATCTGAAGGAGTTATCTGCCGCCATACATGGTAAAGATAATGCCAATTATTTGCAGCGCAAAATGGATAGTCTAAGTATGGGAAAAGACTCCGTAGTGGTTGCATCGCACAAGGAACAAACACATGCGGCTCAAAATACCGTTGTGGAGGTTGTAAAGTCAAAGAAAGGCTTCTTTAAGCGACTTGCCGATGCTTTCAGAAAGGAGTATGCCGAGACGTTGAGCGTAAAACACGATAGCAGTGTTGCCGTTGTTGATACGCTGGTATCGCCTGTTAATGTGGCTAATGAAGTGGCAGACATACTAAAACAGATTGATAAACAAGAGAAAAAACATACGAAGGGTAAGGATAGGGCAGTGTCAAAGGAAATGAAAGATTTGCAGGTGGCAAATGCACAACTTGCTGTTCGCTCTGCACAACAAATCAATGACCTGCACAAACAAGAGCGTCTCTCAATGGAAAAATCTATAGAACAGGCAATAAATGCTCGACAGAATCTGTTGGAACAGATAGCGTTGCTTGCTGCTATCACTCTCGTTACCACTCTGATTATGTTCATTTATATATGGCGTGACAATAAGAAAGAACGTCAGTATCGTGAAAATCTGGAGAAAGCCAATGAGGAAACGCAGCGTATAATGAGGCAACGCGAGCGACTGCTTCTTACCATTACGCATGATATCAAGGCTCCTGCCGCCTCTATATCAGGTTTTATAGACCTTGTGCGTGACTATGTAAGTGACGAGAAGGGTGTGACGTGCCTCGAAAACATAAAGAGTTCTGCAGACCATTTGGCTGCCTTAGTTGCAGAATTGCTTGACTATCACCAATTAGAAAATGGTTCTATGGAACTTAAACCTGTGAGTTTCTCGCCAGCATTACTTATACAACAGTGTGTGGATGCCCAAAGAGTGTTGGCAGAAAGGAAGGGAATAATGATGACATCGTGTTTTAAAACCGAGCACGATAAGTCTCTTCAGGGTGGTCAGGGTAACGTTAGTGATGCTATATGTAGGGCTGACGCTTTCCGCATAAGGCAGATATTGAACAATCTTGTCAGCAATGCCGTTAAGTATACAGACGCAGGTAGCGTAACGATTACGGCTTCATTGCGCCGTGTTGGTCGAGAGAACCCAATGGGGAACAATAAAGTCCTCTTCGTAGTAAGTGTGAAAGACACAGGAAAGGGAATTAAACAAGAGGACAAAGACAAGGTCTTCCAACCATTCATACGTCTAGATAATGCACAGGGAATAGAGGGAACAGGGCTTGGTTTGTCCGTAACGCGTGAGTTAGTGTTATTGTTAGGTGGGCAAATCCAGGTGGTTTCCGCAGTAGGTAAAGGTTCAGAGTTTACCGTAACAATACCGTTAGAGGAGGAGTTATGTAATGTTTCTATGGCGGTACAATGTGAACAGGAGGATAAACCAAAGAAAATCAGTAGTGTAAAACGCGATGAACACTACGCCAATCACAAGATACTGATACTTGATGACGACAGGTTGCAGTTGCAATTAATACAGGAGATGCTCTCTCGCATTGTAGGAAACACATGGCAAGTGTATGTGTGTAGTAACATATCTAATGCTCTTACGCTCCTTCATAGCGAGCGTCCGGCACTGATGTTTATGGATATTGAGATGCCTGAGATGAGCGGAATGGAGTTGATAAAGCACATAAACCATAGCAACATGACAGTCATCGCTATGACAGCGCATGATGATAGTTTCAAGAAACAGATAGAGGAAAGTGGTTTTGATGGCTGTTTGTTCAAACCATTCAGTACCGAAAGTATCGCAAACATATTGGGAGTGCCTTACCCTCCATCTGCTAAAGGCAAAGAACCGTCAGTTCCTTCAGTGATGGTAAGTAATGAAGTGAATCCATTCCTCGCCTTTGCGGCTGGTGATGCAGATGCAGAGAAGGAGATATTGAACACTATGAAGGAGAGTGTAGGGGAGTATATGGAGACATTACGGGGCCTGTTGTTAGAGCAAACGATGCCTCTTGAGGGCATAAGTAAGGTAGCCCACCGTTTGCTCCCGATAGCGACGATGCTCAAGATGAGGCACATAGACGAGATTAAAAGCCTTTCTCCAGAATATATAAATGATAATACAGAGGAGGAGATAAGAGAATCTATGCGCGTTGTCATAACAGAATTACAATCGGTTCTTAACGCATTATAAACTTTAGAGTGGTTCTATGAATTACCACCGTTATGTGAAACTTAATTAGTTATAATGACGTTTCGTTATCTTTCGGACTCTTATCGGTTCAAGTCAGAAGTGCGTTCGGTTGTTATGCACAGCATAAGTCAATGGTCTTTACACCCCCCTCCGCTTCGCTGTGCTTCGCTCACTTACACTTAGACCTCGACAATAGCCTCGAAATATAAAAAAGATAATTTATAGAACCACCCTTTACTAAGGTTTACTCGTGGCCAGTTACGTGCGATTTTATAATCAGAAAGTGATGATATAAAAACAAGAAGGTGTGACGTTAATGCGTCACACCTTCTCTTTCTTTACCCTAAAGGAATGCTTTTTATATGCTAAATCATGCCTGTAGTCAGTTTCTTACTGTGCAACAGTAGTGTCAGCAGGTGCAGTTGTTGTTGCTTCCTGTGCATTGTTGCTGTTGTCAGCAGGCGTTGTTGGAACAGCCTCTGCTTGGTTGTCTGCAGGAGCAGGCTGTGCTACGGTATCTGCAGGTGCTGCTTCAAGTTCAGATACGGTGTTGTTAGAAGCGAATACGTTACCAAATGATACCATCATCATTACTGCTACTGCTGCGATTGCGAACTTTTTCATAGTCTTAAAAGAATTTAGTTGTTAATATAATATATGTTTGTTTTTAATCATTGGGGTTTGGCGATGTTGTTATTACGTTGCCGTTCCCGCTATATTATATCGCAACCGCTGTGCCAACTATGTGTATTGTATGTGTAAAGCGTTGATAATTAGTGCTTAATAACGAGTTGAGTAGTTCTGAGTGTGTGTGGAAGTTGTGGAAAAGTTGTGGAATTTTTCCACGGAATTATGTGGAAATAGGTGTGTGAACTTCCCCACATTGCGTTTCTATTTTAACTATTACCGTCACTTAGTGACGGTGAAAAAATAAATTGGTATAATTTATGTCATAGATTTTTGAGATAGTTTGGAGACATGAAGATGGAGCAATGCGAGCATTGTGACTGATGAATGGCTTCAAAATATCCAAAAAGATATGACAAGGTAATAAATATCATTTATGTAATCCACTCCGCTAAATTGTACCAAGTTATTTTTTTACCGTCACTTACATGCCATATTTCTTTAATTTGTTATACAGAGTCTTTCTATCAACGCCAAGCAACATGGCAGCCTTACTCTTGTTGCCGTTAGCCGCCTTCAGTGCTGCTTCAATCCTTTGCTGTTCGTCTTGCTCATCTCTCAGCACGAAGTTCTCCGTTGCAGTGGCAGTATGGTTCATGCTTTGCTCCAGTTCTTCTACCCCTATGTGGTTGCCTTTTGTCAGCAGAGTAGCCCTTTTTACTACGTTATTAAGTTCGCGTAAGTTTCCAGGCCAGTCGTAAGCGGCAATTCTCTCAGCCGCTTTGCTGTCAAACCCCACAACGTTTCTGTTCAGTTCCTGGTTAGCATTCTGTAAGAACAGGTCAGCAAAGAGAAACAAATCCGTTCCTCTATCCTTAAGAGCGGGCATAGATATGGTAAATTCATTGATTCTATGGTATAAGTCTTCTCTGAATTTCCCTTCCTGAACACGCTGCGAAAGATTTTCGTTTGTAGCGCAAACAAGGCGTATGTCTACCTCAATCTCCTTTGAACTACCTAATGGGCGTATTTTGCGCTCCTGCAAGGCACGCAGCAGTTGCACCTGCACCTCATAGTTAAGGTTTCCCACTTCGTCGAGGAACAGTGTGCCCCCATTAGCCATTTCGAATGCCCCCTTTTTGTCATTATCAGCCCCGGTGAACGCTCCTTTGGCGTGACCGAAGAGTTCTGATACCGCAACGTCCTTAGGAATGGCCCCACAGTCAAGTGCGAAGAAAGGCTTCTTAGCCCTTGGGCTTAGTTCATGTATGCGGTGTGCCACGTATTCTTTGCCCGTTCCGCTTGCTCCGAGTATCAGTACCGACATAGGGGTAGGTGCAACAAGCGCCACGAATTCATAGAGACGTTGTGAGGCTTCACTCTTTCCCTCAATGTATCTTTGCTGATGTGAGGAAGATGCTGATGGCGTATTGCTTTGCTTATAGCCAGCCTTTACGTGTACGCTTGCTGCAAGCGCATCGGTAATCTTGTCCATAAGAATATCAGGCGAGAACGGTTTCTCAATATAGTCCGTTGCTCCAGATTTCATGGCGAGCACTGCGTTCTGCACCTCTGCATAACTAGTCATGACGATAAACGGCACCTCTATGCCGTGTTTTCTTAACCATTGAAGCAAGACCAGTCCGTCATGGTCAGGCAATCTGAGGTCAGAGAGAATAAGACTCCATTCCTTATTCTCCTCAATCTGCCCCAGTGCCGCCTTTACAGACGTAACTCTTTCCGTATCAAATCCTTTCTTTTTAAGGAAAGTCTGTATGATAGTGCCAAACGTTAAGTCGTCTTCTACAATTAGTATTCTGCTCATACGCAATATGCGCTATAATCTATTTCTTCTTTAACTCATACAAATCCTTGCGTCGGTCGCGCAAGTTTCTTACCGCGCCGTACGTGTGTAGTTCGTTAAGCAGGTTAAGGTCAACGTCTGATATAAGAATCATCTCAGTGTTAGCGGTTGCCTCCGAGCGTTTACCATCGTTAGGAAAGGCAAAGTCACACGGTGTGAACACAGCACTCTGAGCATACTGTATGTCCATATTGTGAACTCTTGGCAGGTTGCCCACGCTGCCTGCTATTGCTACGTAACATTCGTTTTCAATAGCGCGAGCCTGTGCGCACACCCTTACACGAGAGTAAGCGTTCTGTGTATCAGTCATGAATGGCACGAAGAGGATCTGCATTCCGTCTTGTGCCATAAGTCGTGATAGTTCAGGAAACTCCACGTCGTAACATATTACGATACCAATCTTGCCGCAATCCGTATCGAAAGTCTGTATCTGGCTACCTCCTGTCAGACCCCAACACTTTTGTTCATCAGGTGTAACATGTATTTTTTCGTACATATCTACGCTACCGTCGCGTCGGCAAAGGAAGCCTACATTGTAGAGTGCGCCATCCTCTTTAACGAAAGGCATGCTTCCCGTGATGATGTTAATGTTATACTCTATGGCAAGTTCGCGGAAGCGATCGCGAATCTGTTCCGTGTATTGAGCCATGGCACGAATGCTCTGTGCCTCGCCCATTTCGTTAAACTTAGCCATCAAAGGTGCGTTGAAGTATTCAGGAAACAGTATGAAGTCGCTCTTATAGTCGCTGACCGAGTCAACGAAGAACTCCACCTGCGTAAATAGATCGTCAACAGAAGAGTAGGGTCGCATCTGCCATTGTACCAGTCCTATGCGCACGTTAGGTTTCCTGTCTACGTATGAGTCCGTAGGTGGTTGATAATAAATGTTATCCCATTGCAGCAGTGTAGCGCAGTGTTCGCTTTCCTCATCGCTTGGCAGGTAGTTGCGTATGACGCGACGTACGTGGAAGTCGTTAGACAACTGGAATGTGAGCACAGGGTCGTAAATCTCGCGTGAGCGTACCTTCTCTATGTATTCCTTTGGTCGCATCTGGTCAGCGTACTTATGATAGTTAGGTATGCGTCCGCCGAACATGATGGCTTTGAGGTTAAGTTTCTCGCACAGTTCCTTGCGATATTCATACATACGTCTTGCCAGTCGCAGTCCGCGATAGTCTGGGTGTATGAAGACCTCAATGCCATAGAGGATGTTTCCGTTAGGGTCATGCGTGTTAAAGGTCTCGTTGCCCGTTACCTGTGCATAGGTATGGTCGCCCTTTACCTTATTATAATTAACGATGATAGACAGTGCACACCCTACAATCTTGTCATCAACAATAATCACCACCTGCCCTTCGGGGAAGATGGTGATAAGTTTTTTTATCTGCGCATGAGTCCAGAACACGTCTGACCCACCGTAAATACGTTTGAAAGACTTAGCCAGTTGGTCGTAGTCCTCCATGTGAAGGTTACGAAGTCCAACCTTTTCAATTTTGTGATTCTGATCCATAATACAATCTTTGTTTATAGTAATGTTAAAAAAATAACTTAGTCAATTTCTATATTGTTAGAGTAATGTTTCCTTCGGCATTTTTTATCTCATCTTGCTGGCTATTTTGTGGCTATTCATCAGTCACGATGCTTACATCGCTCCATCTTCATATCCCCAAAATATTTCAGCAATCTGAGGTAAAAACTGCGTAAGTTATTTTTTCAACATTACTTAAGAAAACATTATTTCTCTTCCCCGTAGTAGTCGTTCCACTCCTCGAGGGCTTTTTTCCAGTCAGTCGTCTCGTTTTTAATCTCAGCGTTTTCAAGCAATTGCTGTTCCTCGTCACGCTGTTTGTCGCGAGCACGTTTCTCCTTCATGGCAGCGATGGTAGCATCATCCAGTATAACAATTGCTCTGCGTTCTATGGCAGCATACAATTCGTTAAGCCCGAACTTCTTGCCAGGTTCGTTGAAGTCAGAGATGTTAAACTCGTAATCAACTCTTAACTCATGTCGTATAGCCTTATCCTTAAGTCTGTTTGCCCTTTCTTTTAACTTGAGTAGTTTGGCTATCTCGAATATTTCAGTTTCAGAATATTTATTTCTTCCCATGGTTGGTTTGTCGTTTAGTGGTTTGGTTGTTTAGTGGTTTGGTTGTTTAGTCGTTTGGTCGTATGAAAAAGTTATCTGTTATGACGTTAACATATAACTAAACGGCTAAACAACCAAACCACTAAACGACTAACCTTAATACAGTAATATCAGTCCGGCGAAAGCAGCGTAGACAATCATGCGTATAGGGTTAACTTTTACTATCTTTACTCCTACGAACGTAGCGATAAACAGTGTTATAGAAACCCAGAAGTGCCAAGGCGAGTGGGATGGTGCATCGAAGTTCTCGCTGTTGCACAGTAGCAATGTAGCAGCGGCAAGCAGTCCAACCACGGCAGGTCGCAAACCCAGGAAAACACTCTGTACAGGTTGAGACTGCATGTATTTAAGAAACATTTTGCTTATGAGCAGCATAAGGATGAAAGACGGCAGAATGAGCGCGAATGTAGAGGTAACACTGCCCAGTATGCCGAGCAACATGCTGTCAGTAGCGTGGTGCACCGCGGTATAACCACAGTACGTTGCACTGTTGATACCGATAGGTCCAGGTGTCATTTGTGATATGGCTACGATGTTGGTAAACTCAGCCGATGTCATCCAGTGGTGGTTTACAACCACCTCATGCTGTATGAGCGACAACATGCCGTAGCCACCTCCGAAACCAAAGGCACCGATGATAAAGAATGTATAAAATAATGTAAGGAAAATCATAGGTCTTTTTTACTCACTTGGTTTAATGAACTGCCCATAGACGTATCCACCAATGCCAGCGGCAAGGATAATATAAATAGGGTTTACTCCCAGTAGCCATATCAGCATGGCAGAGGCAATAGGAATCCAACAGTTAATGAGGCTTATGCCAGCACTTTTCGCCATGTTCCATGTAGGAATGGCTATCAGCGCCACCACAGCAGGTCGTATGCCCGCGAACGCTGCTGCCACCCATGGCACATCTTGAAAGTTTTGGAAGAACATAGCGATAGCCAGTATAATTAGCAATGAGGGCATAGCCGTGCCAAGAGTAGTAACGACAGCCCCGGGGATACCCCTCAGTCTGTAGCCGATGAATATGGAAAGATTGATAGCGAAAACGCCAGGACAGGACTGAGCCACGGCTATCAGGTCAAGAAACATATCCTTGTCTATCCACTTACGTTTGTCAACAATCTCCGCTTCAATGAGTGGTATCATGGCATAGCCACCACCCAGGGTGAACAGTCCTATGCGAAAGAATGTCAAGAAAAGAGTTCGGTTCATATATGTGTGTTATATTTTAAGCATCACTTTAATCTGCAAAATTACAAAAAAAACTGCTATCTCCCAACTTTTTATATGTTATTTTTATGACAGTTTAATGTCATCGCATGGCAACAATAAACCAGCATAAAAGTGAAAGCACCCAAATCACAATGTAATTAAGCCCAAATTACATTGTAATTAAGGCCTAATTACGATGTAATTAAGCCCAAATTACAATGCGTTTTGTAACAACCTGATAATCAGCGAAAAAGAAAAACCATTTTAGAAGCACTCGGAGAACAAGAAAAAAGTCGTTACGTGACGGTGAAAAAATAACTTAAATATTACTTAATCAGAAATTTGGAGTTATCGAAAAAACTGTGTAACTTTGCACATCTTATATAAATATCTCAATAGATACAGGGATAAACAACAATAAAAGCAATGGTATATAAATACGACTTCCTCATTATCGGTTCTGGTGTAGCCGGCATGAGTTACGCCCTTAAGGTAGCAAGGGCACACAAGGGCAAGATATGCCTTATCTGTAAGACAACGCTTGAAGAGGCTAATACTAATTTTGCGCAGGGTGGCGTGGCATCGGTGACGAATGTAATCGTTGACAATTTCGAAAAGCATATACATGATACTATGGTTGCCGGTGACTTTATTTCAGACCGTGCAGCAGTAGAACAGGTAGTACGCATGGCGCCATCGCAGATTAAAGAACTCGTGCAGTGGGGCGTGAACTTCGACCGTAAGGAAGATGGTGAGTTCGACCTGCACCGCGAGGGAGGTCACTCAGAATTCAGAATACTGCACCATGCAGATGATACAGGTGCCGAGATACAGCGCGGACTGATAGAGGCCGTACGTAACACTCCTAACATTGAGGTGAAGGAAAACCACTTTGCAGTGGAGATTATTACGCAGCATCACCTCGGAGTAGAGGTTACTCGTCGTACGCCAGACATTGAGTGCTATGGTGCATACGTGCTGAATCCTGATACACAGAAGGTTGATACATATCTCAGTAAAGTAACACTGATGTGTACTGGCGGCTGCGGAGCAGTTTATCAGACAACTACTAACCCTATCATCGCTACAGGAGATGGCGAGGCAATGGTGTACAGAGCAAAGGGAACGGTAGCCGACATGGAGTTTGTACAGTTCCACCCAACGTCATTGTATCACCCAGGAGAAACACATCCTGCCTACCTCATAACAGAAGCAATGCGTGGTTACGGTGGCATACTGCGTCTGCCTAACGGTGAGACGTTCATGGAGAAATATGACGAGCGCCTGTCATTAGCACCACGTGACATCGTAGCACGTGCTATAGATAAGGAGATGAAAATTCACGGCATAGACCACGTATGCCTTGATGTGACACATAAGGACCCAGAAGAGACAAAACACCATTTCCCTAACATCTATCAGAAGTGTCTCTCCATAGGCATTGATATAACGAAGGAATATATACCAGTACGCCCAGCAGCCCACTATATGTGCGGCGGCATAAAGGTAGACCTCAACGGATGCTCAAGCATCAAGCGCCTGTATGCTATAGGCGAGTGTTCATGCACCGGACTGCATGGAGGTAACCGCTTGGCATCTAACTCACTCATTGAGGCGGTAGTATATGCCGAGACTGCTTCACGCCACTCACTGGAGCACGTGGACGAATATGACTTCAATACACTGGTACCAGAATGGAACGATGAGGGCACACTGTCAAACGAGGAAAAGGTGCTTATCACGCAGAGTGTGCTTGAGGTAGGACAGATAATGGCTAACTATGTGGGCATAGTACGATCAGACCTGCGTCTGAAGAGAGCGTGGAGACGTCTCGACGTGCTTTACGAGGAGACAGAAGAACTCTTTAAACACGTGCATGCAAGCAAGGATATCTGCGAACTTCGTAACATGATAAACGTGGGTTATCTCATTACACGATGGGCGATAGAGCGTAAGGAGTGCCGTGGACTACACTTTACAACAGACTATCCGCACCATGCGTATGACAATAAAAAGTAAGGACTTTTGAAAAATAATAGGAATAAAACGTGGCTGTTGTCGCTGCTTCTTGCCGCGACAACAGTTTCGTATGCACAGGATACACTCAACGTTGTAAGGCAAGACGATGTGGAGTCGTTGGCTACTGAAGACTCAGTGGCTACCGATACGCTTACCGCTGCAGACAGTGTGGCGTGTGACTTACCATGGCCACAGTCACTGAAGGCTGATATTGACAGCATAATGGCGAAAAGCAAATTCTTGAAAACTTCGCAACTGGGCATGATGGTCTATGACCTTACCGCAGACTCGGTATTGTATGCGGTGGGAGAGAAGCAGACACTGCGTCCAGCATCGACCATGAAAGTGCTGACAGCCATTGCCGCGCTCGATAAACTCGGTGGAGCATACCTTTACAAAACACGTCTCCGTTATACAGGAACCGTTGTGGATAGCACAAAAACCCTGCATGGCGACATATATATAATAGGTGGAATGGATCCACGTATAGGGGCGGATGATGTGCGTTCCTTCGCTCTGTCGGTAAAGGAGTGTGGCGTTGACACAATTCGCGGCAATGTGTATGCGGACCGTTCTATGAAAGATGCCGACCTCGCGGGCGAGGGATGGTGTTGGGATGATGACAACCCAGTGCTCACACCATTGCTCTATGGACGTAAGGATAGGCTGGCAGACAGACTGGTGCAGGCGTTAGAAGACGCAGGAATAGTGTTGATAGGAGAACGAGGAGATAAAACGTGCCCACGAAACGCTAAGGAATTGTGCGTAAGGACGCATACTATAGAGCAGATACTGCATCGCATGATGAAAGAAAGCGATAACCTTTATGCCGAGAGTATGTTCTATCAACTCGGACTGACGAACGGAAAACCTGCAACGGCACGAAAGGCAAAAAGCGTGACAGAGGCGTTACTAAAGAAAATAGGACTTGCTGACAGACCGCACCGCTTTGCTGATGGCTCTGGACTGTCACTCTATAACTATGTATCGGCAGAAATAGAAGTGGCGTTCTTGCGTTATGCCTATAATAATACGGATATCTACGCATACCTGTATCCAGCATTGCCAATAGCGGCAAAAGACGGAACACTGGAGAAAAGAATGAACAAAACGGTAGCGGCAAGCAACGTACACGCCAAGACAGGAACGCTAACAGGCATCAGCAGTTTGGCTGGATATTGCACTGCTGCGAACGGACACGAACTGTGTTTCGCCATAATAAACCAGGGAGTGATGCGCAGTGCTGCGGCAAAGACATTCCAAAACAGAGTGTGTGTAGCAATGTGTAGACCAGAGAAAAATAACAACACCAACCAATAACCCCACAATACCTACTTGAAATATGAACCAGAGAATAATATTGTCACAGAACCTGCAAGAGGAACTTACATCAGCAATAGCCGACTGTGAGCATGATAGAATCTTTATACTTACAGATACAACAACGGAAAAACTCTGTCTTCCCGTGGTTAAAGACTATGCTTGCCTTGAGGGAGCGATAAAGATCACTATCGGCGCAACCGATGTGGAGAAAACACTTGATAGTGTGGCACATGTATGGCAGTGCTTACAGAAGGGGGGGGCTACACGTCATTCTTTGCTGATAAACCTGGGCGGAGGCATGGTGACAGACCTTGGTGGCTTCGCGGCAAGCACATTCAAACGTGGTATCAACTTTATCAATATACCAACGACATTACTCTCCATGGTGGATGCCAGTGTGGGAGGCAAGACAGGATTTAACTTCGGCGGATTGAAAAACGAGATAGGCGTATTCAACGACTCTAAATACGTTATACTTTGCACCGAATTCCTCAAGACACTCGATGATGCCAATATGCGGTCTGGTTATGCAGAGATGTTGAAACACGGACTTATTGCCAACCAACAACTATGGAACGAACTCGTAACATTCGATATCACACAGCCTGATCTAAAACAGTTGCAGCGAATGGTGGCAGACTCTGTCGCTGTGAAGGAACGCGTGGTGGACCAAGACCCGCATGAGAACGGAATACGTAAGGCATTGAACCTAGGACACACTATGGGACATGCCTTCGAGTCATGGGCAATGAGAAAAAATAAACCCATACTGCATGGCTATGCCGTAGCGTACGGATTGATACCTGAACTCTATCTCGCTGTAACAAAAACAGGGTTCCCAGTGGAGACAATGAGAGAGGCTGTACGTTATATTCGCGATGTTTACGGAGTGCTACCAATAACATGTGATGACTATCCAGAACTGCTCGAACTGATGACTCACGACAAGAAAAACACGGCAGGAGTAATAAACTTTACACTGCTCGGCGGCATAGGAGACATACGCATCAACCAAACCGCAACAATAAAAGAAATGGAAGAGGCTATGGATTTTTTACGCGAAGGAATGTAAGTGAGTGATATTATAATATCAAAATAACAAAAATTACAGGGAATAGTAAGCAAAATATAGCAAAAAGTTAATAGAAAGGTTAAATATCTTGCTATTTGTAAAATAAAAAGTCTGTTTAGTTTGCAGCATAACAAAAAAAGTAGTAACTTTGCATCTGCAATAAAAAATACAGGCACAAAAATATGAGTAAACTGATAAAACCACATGACTATAAAGCCCTTCTCGATATGAAGCAGACAGAGCAGGGCATTAAACTCATAAAGGAATTCTTTCAGCAGAACTTGGCAACGGAACTTCACTTACGCCGTGTTACTGCACCGCTCTTCGTACTGCAAGGTCTTGGTATCAATGACGACCTCAATGGCGTGGAGCGAGCCGTTACGTTCCCTATTAAAGACTTGGGAGACCAGAAGGCAGAAGTAGTTCATTCACTCGCTAAGTGGAAGAGATTAACGCTGGCAGAGTATGGTATTGAGCCAGACTATGGTATCTATACTGACATGAACGCTATTCGCGCTGACGAGGAATTGGATAACCTCCACTCGCTTTATGTAGACCAGTGGGATTGGGAAGCAGTTATGACAAAAGAAGAGCGTAACCTGGATTTCCTCAAAAATGTTGTTAGACGTATCTATTCTGCTATCTTAAGAACGGAGTATCTTACGTGTGAGACTTACCCACAGATAAAGCCTTTCCTGCCAAAAGAGATATTCTTTATACACAGTGAGGAACTCTTGCAGATGTATCCTAACCTTACTCCAAAGGAGCGTGAGGACGCTATATGCAAGAAGTATGGCGCAGTATTCGTTATGGGCATAGGTAATAAGTTGAGTAATGGTGAGAAACACGATGGACGTGCTCCTGACTATGATGACTGGACAACACCTAATGGTGATGGTTACTTTGGCTTGAACGGCGATATTCTTATATGGTATCCAGTACTTGAACGTTCATTTGAACTCTCTTCCATGGGCATACGTGTAGACAAAGAGAGCCTGTTGCGACAGTTAGAAATAGAGAATAAGATGGAGCGTAAGGAACTGTACTTCCACAAGCAGTTGCTTAATGACAAATTACCACTCTCTATCGGTGGTGGTATAGGTCAGAGTCGACTCTGCATGGTGCTCCTTCATAAAGGTCACATCGGTGAGATACAGGCAAGTATTTGGCCTGAAGAGCAGCGTAAGGAGTGCAAGGAATTGGGCATGAACCTTATCTAATGTACGGTAATAGAGCAATGTCCGCAAATAAAACATAACGACATTTCCATATATTACATATATTTGAAGATGGTGAATAAGTTTATATCTTTAACTTGTTCACCATCTTTTTTCTGTATATTGATGATGTTGTTCCTCTAATCACTGCGTTGTTATCACTAGAAAGCCCTCCGGCAGCAGTCTAATCACTGCGTTGTTATCACTAGAAAGCCCTCCGGCAGCATTCTAATCACTGCGTTGTTATCACTAAAAAGCCCTCCGGCAGCATTCTAATCACTGCGTTGTTATCACTAGAAAGCCCTCCGGCAGCATTCTAATCACTGCGTTGTTATCACTAAAACGCCTCTGGCAGCAATCTAATCACTGCGTTGTTATCACTAAAAAGCCCTCCGGCAGCATTCTAATCACTGCGTTGTTATCACTAAAAAGCCCCCCGGCAGCAATCTAATCACTGCGTTGTTATCACTAAAACGCCCTCCGGCGGCAGTCTAATCACTGCGTTGTTATTACTAAAAAAAACTCCGGCAGCAATCTAATCACTGCGCTGTTATCACTAGAAAGCCCTCCAGCAGCAATCTAATCACTGCGCAGTTATCACTAGAAAGCCATCCGGCAGCAGTCTAATCACTGCGCAGTTATCACTAGAAAGCCCTCCGGCAGCATTCTAATCACTGCGTTGTTATCACTAAAACGCCTCTGGCAGCAATCTAATCACTGCGTTGTTATCACTAAAAAGCCCCCCGGCAGCAATCTAATCACTGCGTTGTTATCACAAAAAAAGAACCACAACGACTTAACTGTTATTGTTAACCGCTGTGGTTCTTTATTTTATATGCTACACAGAGAGCAGGTTTTTATGCTATTTTCTGTGCCTGTTTACTGCGTATTATGCGAATGGATTCTCAGTAGCGTATGGCAGTGACTTCGGCTGGTTGTAAGCGATGTCCTTAATGCCAAGATACTTGAATACTTCGAAGAGAGTCTTGCCAACGTGTGAGAAGGCAACAGCACCGTGGTGTGGATAACCTTTCTGTACGAGAACATGACGATAGAAGCGTCCCATCTCCTTGATAGCGAAGATGCCGATACCACCGAATGAGCGTGTAGGAACGTCCAGAACCTCACCCTCTGCGATGTAAGAGCGCAGATTACCTTCTGAATCACACTGTAAACGATAGAATGTGATGTCGCTAGCAGCGATATCTCCTTCAAGTGTACCACGTGTAAAGTCTGGTGTACCACCGTTCTCTAGCAGACGATTCTGTATGAGTTGGTACTTAATCTTACGGTTAGAGCACATTTTGCACTGAGGAGTGTTACCGCAGTGGAAACCCATGAATGTATCGGTGAGTTTATAGTCGTACTTGCCAACAATGTCTTCGTCGTAGATGTACTTAGGAACAGAGTTGTTGATGTCAAGCAGAGTTACGGTATCATCGCTTGCGCACATGCCGATATACTCAGACAAAGCACCGTATATGTCAACTTCACATGCTACAGGGATGCCTCTGCTAACGAGACGGCTGTTAACATAGCAAGGCTCGAAGCCAAACTGGCTTGGGAAAGCAGGCCAGCACTTGTCAGCGAACGCTACATATTGGCGTGACCCCTTGTGAGCCTCAGCCCAATCAAGCAGTGTTAATTCGAACTGAGCCATGCGACGGCTGAGGTCAGGATAGTAACAACCCTCACCCATTTCTTTTGCCATGTCAGCGCAAACATCATCAATACGTGGGTCATTCTCATGCTGCTTGTATGCAACGAGAAGGTCAAGTTCAGAGTTTTCTTCTATTTCTACGCCGAGTTCATAGAGTCCCTTGATAGGTGCGTTACAAGCGAAGAAGTCCTGTGGACGTGGACCGAAGGTGATAATCTTGAGTCCTTTGAGGCCTAGGATAACGCGAGCAACAGGAACGAAGTCTGCCATCATCTTTGCAACTTCTTCTGCTGTGCCTACAGGATACTCTGGAATATAGCCTTTGAGGTGGCGCATGCCAAGGTTATAAGAGCAGTTCAGCATGCCACAGTATGCATCGCCACGACCGTTTATCATGTCACCGTCGCCCTCTGCTGCTGCAACGAACATGCAAGGTCCGTCAAAGTTCTTTGCGATAAGTGTCTCTGGGGTCTCTGGACCGAAGTTGCCGAGGAATACAACGAGAGCGTTGCAGCCTGCTGCCTTAACCTCAGATACGGCTTTCTCCATATCTTTCTCGTTCTCAACAGTAGTTTGGCAGTTGAAAACTTCGCCGTTATATGCTTTCACAATGTTCTCACGGCGCTGTGTTGACAGTGCGATAGGGAAACAGTCACGGCTAACAGCGATGATGCCGAGTTTTACTTCTGGAATGTTTGTACTTTTCATAAAAAATAAATGTTTAAGTTTTTGTTTAGGTATTATGTTTGTACCTTTATATGTTTAATCTTTAAATAGTGTTGTTTTTTGAACAGATTACTTAGTATTGTTCTTTTTCCTTTAACTATATTGTTATCTCTGCAGAACCATAGCAACGGTGATGCTGGGCGTCATATATAACACAGAACTGTCCTGGCGCTACGCCATGGATAGGTTCTTTGGCGTGTACTATGTATGTATTGGTATCACCTAGTTCCAGTGTTGCAGGCAAGTATTCAGGTGTGTGGCGTATTTTGATGCATACTTCCACAGTGTCGCCTTTGTTGGCAAGGTGTAATCCTTTCTTGAGTTCTTCTCCTTCACGTGGTTGCCATGGGTTACAGGTAAGGAAATTCATGTCGTGTATGGGGAAATCCTTGCGGTATGCGCTCTTTGGGTCGTATCCGTGTGAGACGAAAAGGATATTCTTCTTTATGTTCTTTTTAACTGCGAACCATGGTCCCCCCCCGAAACCGAGTCCGTGTCTCTGCCCGATAGTGTGGAACCATAGTCCCTTGTGCATGCCAACTTTCTTTCCTGTCTCGATGTCTATCACCAGTCCTGGTTTTTCGCCAAGGTAACGGCGGAGGTAGTCATTATAGTTTATTTTGCCAAGGAAGCATATCCCCTGTGAGTCTTTGCGCTTAGCGTTAACGAGATGTTCGCGTTCTGCTATCTGTCTTACTTCGTCCTTCTGATAGTGTCCGATAGGGAATAGGCTCTTTTTAAGTTGCCAGTCGTATAGTTGCGCAAGGAAATCTGTCTGGTCTTTAACAGGGTCTGGAGAAGTAACAAGCCATTTTCTTCCTTCTTCATCAACTTCGGTCTGTGCATAGTGACCTGTTGCTATGAGGTCATATTCATGTCCTCGTTTTTCGTGGAAGGCTCCAAATTTAATGAGTCTGTTGCACATTACGTCAGGATTAGGTGTAAACCCGTTGCGTACCTTTTCCATGGTGTACTTGGTAACGTTGTCCCAGTACTCTCGGTGACAGTCTACAACTTCCAGTTTTAGTCCGAAGCGTTTTGCCACAGCGGTAGCCATTTCCAGGTCTTCCTCTGAAGTGCAATCCCATTCCTCTTCTTCTTCTGGCCCAATCTTAATGTAGAAGCAGTCAGGTTTCAGTCCCTGCGAACACAGTTCGTATGCAGCCACGGAAGAGTCAACACCGCCTGAGAGAAGTAATGCTATTCTTTTCATAATTTATAATTCATAATTCATAATTCACAATGCATAATTTTAAAATTATACACAATGCATAGTTATGAATTACGCATTGTGAATTACGCATTACGTGTTTATAGTTCTATTTTCTCTCCCTTTTTCTTACGGTCGTAGAGGTCTGCTGTTGCTGTGAACATTACGTCGCCGCTTGAGTTAAGGGCAGTTTCAACAGAGTCCTGTATGACGCCAATGATAAAGCCTACTGCCACTACCTGCATTGCTACATCGTTGCTTATGCCAAACAATGCGCATGACATAGGGATGAGCAATAGTGATCCTCCTGCTACGCCTGATGAACCGCATGCACCGAGTGTAGCCATGATGCTCAGTAGAAGTGCACTTCCTAGTGATACATCAATACCGAGAGTGTTGCATGCTGTCAGTGTCATTACGGTGATGGTGATGGCTGCACCGTCCATGTTGATGGTACAACCGAGCGGAATACTTACAGAGTAGAAGTCCTCATCGAGTCCCATGCGCTTACAAAGGCTCATGTTAACAGGGAGGTTTGCAGCGGAAGAACGTGTGAAGAATGCACTTACCGCACTGCCCTTTAGGCAACGCCATACGAGAGGGTAGGGGTTTTTGCGGAGCATTAGTCCACTGATGATTGGGTTAATGACGAGTGATACCGTGAGCATGCATCCCACGAGCAGTAGCACGAGTTTGCCGTATGTGGTAAAAATCTCAAGTCCGCTTTCTCCAACAGAGGTGTAGACGAGTCCGAGAATACCGAAAGGTGCACACTGTATAATCCATGTTACGATGAGAGATATGGCGTCAGCAGTCTCTTGTATGAAGTTTACCGTCTTCTCTGTGGCAGTCTTTTTCAGGGCTATGCCCATCACGATAGACCAGAAAAGTATGCTGAGATAACTTGCGGAACTCACAGCGTTTACCGGATTACTCATGAGGTCCTTCGCCAGTTTGTTGAACACCTCGCTCAGTTGTGTTGGTGCAGCATCGCCCGTAACGTTACTACTGCCAGCGAATACCAGTTCCAATGGGAACATTCTGCTTGCAAATACGGCAACGATAGCGGCAATCAGCGTGCTCGCCATGTAAAGAATGATAACAGTTTTGAAGCGTTCACCCAGTCCCTGACGGGCTTTGGCAACGGAGGCAATGACAAGTACGGCGACGAGTAATGGTGCCACAGCCTTCAGTGCGCCTACGAAAAGCGTACCGAGGATAGATATGCCGTTGATGCCAGGGCAGAACAATGCGAGCGCAGAACCGATAATGATACCGCAGAAGATACGAAGCATGAGGTGAATGTTCCTCCATGCCTCTAAAATGGACATTAAAAAGTTCATTGGATGAGAAATTATTTCTTGCTAAGACGAATGCCAACCTTCATTCCGTCCATAGACTTCATGAGTGATGTTACAGTTCCTAATTGTGATACATTGGAGCCTATACCTTCGAAGAAAGTTTTGATTTTTGTGGCATCCATTACTACGACGAGAGTTCCGTTGTCGAGTTGAGGCGTCAGTTTACATGGGTTCTTGCGACCTTTAAATGTAAGAGTAACCTCGTTGTTAGCAAGTGTGTATGTGCCAGTGCCCACTTTCTTGTTTGACTTTGACACGTAGAAAGTGTTATCGTCGCAGAATGTGATGGACATATTGTTTTTACTGATTCCTACCTTAGTAAGGTAAGTCTGCAGTTTCTTTTCTATTTGTTTTGATATAAGTGAACTTGCGGTGCTTTTCAGTGCATTGCTGCTTGTGAACATTACTGCAGGTTCTTGATAAGCCCATGTGCCTACGATTTGCTTTGATGTAGGGACGAGTTTACTTGTTATCAGTCCGCCAATTGTTGACAATATCCCGCTATTGCCATTTGATGTTACTTGGCTCAGAATGTTGTTGAGTTGTGCATTGGCTGTGCTTGCGCTGCACATCATGGCAAGCAGCACTGTAGCCTTTATTAAAGATTTTTTCATTGTTAATATTATTGTAATGATATTTTCCTTTAACGCGTTGTACTGTAGAGAAACTTCTCTCTACAATCTAGGTTAGGCATATCCCAGTTGGTCGGCAACCATGTTTGTCAGTTTAACAAACTCCTCGTGTGTCAGTTGTTCGGGGCGTTTTGTAAGGAAGTCCTGTGCAAAGAATTCTGCATTAGGTTTGTTTTCCGCGTTGAACATCTGTTTAAGGCTAACGCGCAGCATTTTGCGTCGTTGGTTGAAAACCGTCTTAACCAATCTGCGGAACAGTGGCCAGTCACATCCTAGGTCCGTGCGGTTGTTACGTGTCATTCTTATTACCGCAGACTTAACCTTCGGAGGAGGGTTGAACACGTCCTCGTCTACAGTGAAAAGGTATTCCGTGTCATACCATGCCTGTATCAGTACCGAGAGTATTCCGTAAGTCTTATTGCCAGGTTCTGCTGCTATGCGCAGTGCAACCTCACGCTGTATCATGCCCGTACAGCAAGGTATGAGGTCCTTGTTGTCAAGCATTTTAAAGAATATCTGTGATGAAATGTCATACGGATAGTTGCCTGTTAGCACGAACTGTCGTCCCTCAAATATCTTGTTTAGGTCCATGCGCAGGAAGTCATCACCTATAATTCCACCTTGCAGTTTAGGGAAAGTCTCTTGAAGGTAAGCCACAGACTCCTTGTCTATCTCCACACATTTGAATTCTCTGTCCTTGGGGTACAGATATTGTGTCATAACTCCCATGCCAGGCCCAATCTCCAGTACAGGTATTTCAGGACACGCATCAACCGTATCAGCAATGCGTTTTGCAATGCCGAGGTCTGTAAGGAAGTGCTGTCCGAGGTTCTTCTTTGGTCGTACTTGTTTCATTAAGTTATTGCTTGATAAAAACACCACAAAGGTACAATAAAATTCTGGAAAAAAAACATTTATGTCTAAAAAAACATTTTATTGTTTGGATATTCCGACTAATTGCAGTAATTTTGCCGATGATATGCTATCTTTTTTTACATATTGTCGTTTTTTAAATAATCGTAACGTGCGTAGGTGCTCCAATATCTTGTTTTCCGTCTTTCTTGGCGGTGCTATTTTGTATTGGATGTACAGAGGATTTGATTTAGATTCCATTGCAGCGGTTCTTCGTCATGATGTGAACTGGTGGTGGATGCTTGCATCTTTCCCTTTTGGTGTCCTTGCGCAAGCATTTCGTGGTTGGCGTTGGAAGCAGTCGTTAGAGCCGCTTGGCGAGAAACCACGCACCGCTACGTGTATTAATTCCATATTCATTTCCTATGCAGCGTCACTCATAGTGCCCCGTATAGGTGAGTTTACTCGTTGTGGAGTATTAGCGCGCAAAGAGGGAACCAATTTCGCTAAGGCTTTAGGCACGGTGGTAACGGAACGTGCAGTTGACTCTGTTATCATATTATTAATTACGGTTGCCGTTCTGCTGATGCAGATGCCAGTGTTCATAACCTTCTTCTCAAAGACAGGAACACGCCTTAATGACTTTATGGCGCTGTTTGGAACGTTCTCGCAGACGGGCTATATCGTAACGATAATCTGTGCCGTTGCCACGCTTGTTTGTTTCTATATATTCCGCAAGAAGTTGGTGTTTTACGGGAAACTAAAGAACACGGTGCAGGGATTGCGTGACGGTGTGATGTCGGTTAAGGGCGTGCGTAACGTGCCATTGTTCTTGTTTTACAGCATAGCGATATGGGTATCATACTTTCTGCATTATTACCTCACCTTCTTCTGTTTTGTAGAAACGTCACATCTTAGCATGATGTGTGCTCTTGTTACATTTATTGTAGGTTCGATAGCGGTGCTTGTGCCAACGCCGAATGGTGCTGGTTCATGGCATTTCGCAGTCAAGACCATGCTTATTTTGTATGGTGTAACTGACACTACAGCGCTTTACTTCGTTCTTGTTGTACATACCGTGCAGACCCTTCTCGTTGTGGCTATTGGTATATATGGGTGGATTATGACGATGTTCACGCCGAGAATGTTAAAATAAAGTATCCTGAATAAAAACTAAAAGCATAGTGTTTGCGTCAGTACTTGGTAGAGATTACTCCAGTACTTGGGCGTGATTACTCCAGTACTTGCACCAAGTACTGGAGTAGTTGTTTATGGGTGTAGGTAGAATCAGCGGACTACGTACAGTTTGGGCCTACAGCCTGTTAATGTGTTATTTGTATATCTGTCTTAGTTTCGCAGTTAGTTCCCGACCTCGAAGGTTAGCGGCAACAATGGTGCCAGACTCATCTATGAGTATGTTCCACGGAATGTACTCAATGTTGTATAGAGCGGCAACGGGAGATTCGAAACTATTGAAGTCGCATAATTGTACCCAGTCGTATCCATTATCGTTGATAGTCTGCTGCCATGCCCTCTTGTCAGAGTCGAGAGAAACGCCAACAATGTCGAAGCCCTTGTCACGAAACAGTTCCCAGTTGTCTTTAATGTTAGGCATTTCCATCATGCATGGTTGGCACCAACTAGCCCAAAAGTCCACGAGTACGTAATGCTTTCGTCCTTGTTTCGCCTTGCCTATGTATTCAGACAGACTGCGTTTTTGGCCATTGAAGTCGTTCATGGTAAAGTCCTTAAACTTTGTTCCTACGAGCGGTTCGTTAGGATCAGACGGCGTAGTGTTGTTATCGTCGTTGGCATCAGACAGTTCTGTTCGGGTAGTGTCGTTGGATGTGTCGCCCTTCTTCTGTCCACATGATACGAGGCAGAGACAAATGATTAGCGGAAGAAAGTAATGTTTCATATTTATCGTCTTTTTAATATTACATATAAAATAACCGGTGCTCCGAATATAGGAGTGATGGCATTGATGGGAATTATCGTGTTTTCGGGTATTACACAGATGATGTTACATAATAGGGCTAGGCATGTGCCAGTGAGAATGGTGGCAGGTAACAGTACGGCATGGTCAGCAGTAGATGTAAGGAGTCGTGCAATGTGAGGCACCGCCAGCCCGATGAAGGCTATGGGACCACAGAACGCCGTGCAGATAGCGGTAAGAATGCCCGTGGCAATGAGTAAGCAATGGTGAACGTGACGCAGGTTTATGCCGAGGTTCTGGGCATAGTCATCCCCCAAGAGAATAGCGTTGAGAGGCTTAATGAGCGTAACGGCAAGCGTAAGGCCAATGACGTTGATGGTGCAGAACCACGGCAACTGCTGCATGCTGACATCGCTGAAACTGCCCATCCCCCACATTACGTAGTTGTGGACGTTCTCAGTATCGGCAAAAAAGTTAAGCAGAGCCACGGCTGCAGACGTGAGATAACTGAGCATTATGCCCACGATGAGCAACATGAGGTTGCCGCGCACTATGCGACTGAGTGCTAATAATAACACAATCACCGCGGCGGCACCTACGAAAGCGCCAATGGTGACAGCGAGCGAACCACTAATCATCATGTCGTCAGCATTGCCATAAAAGGATGCGCTGCTTGCAATCACGCTTCCCCCCATGAACAGCATGATGATGGCGGCACCAAGACTGGCTCCGCTTGTTATGCCGAGAATGGACGGACCAGCAAGAGGGTTGCGGAAATATGTCTGCAAAAGAAGGCCAGACGTGGCGAGACCAGCACCGCAAAACAAGGCGGTGACAGTCTCAGGAAGACGTGACTCCATGATGATATATCCCCAACTCTCGTTCTCGAGCGGCATGCCCAGCAGGGCTTTCGCTACCTGGTCGGCAGGTATACAGACAGAACCGTAGAGAAGGTTAGCAGTGGTCAATAAGACGAGAGACAACGTTAGAGTGGAGTTTATTATAATACCTCTATGCTTCATGGGGATGTAGAGCCAGCGTGGCGAGATTACTTAAGTATTCGTTTATAGTATTTTGTACCACCATTGTTGTAGTCCTTTAATAGTCCGGGGTGGAAAATGTTGGCATATTCAGCAAGCATAATGTCAGGATGGAACGGTGTTTCCTCATACCAACGTGCGTAAGCCATGTTACATCCATATACATTGCCTTCCGTAAACGCCTTCATGTACTTGTTAGAAGTCCATTCGTCCGCCAGTGCTTGTTTGGTCATGTCATTGGCGTAGTTGTATTTAATAAGCCAAATATCAGCCTTCTGCGCCCTCATAAACGCCTTCTCAGGACTGAAAGGTTGGGCCCCAGACGTGTTAACATCGCTAAAAATATACTTACCACCAGCATCAGCAATAAGCCTTCCCACAGTGCTGCGATTACCAGCAATGTACCATGTGTTGCCACTCTTCATCTCGGTAACAACGGTAGGATGAGTCTTTTCTTTTGCCACACGTTCCTTAATGCTTTCGTAGTTGGCTTCTACAACAGAGAAAATGCTGTCAGCAGTACGTTCCTTACCAGTTAATAAACCATAGAACTTAATCCATTCAGCCCTGCCCAGCGGACTAGTCTCCATGTAATCAGCACACTCAATGAGCGTAATGCCAACCTTTCCGAGTTTGCCGTAGGAACCACTGTTCTCGAAAGGTGATAACAGTATAGCCTCGGGATGGCGCTCCATAATCTTCTCTATGTTAGGGGTCATGCTGCTGCCAAAGTCAGAAATACTCTTGCTAGCAAGTCCTTGCTGCACTTTCTCCATATATATATATTGAGCATCGCATACACCGCATATGGTGTTGAACGCTCCAATCTCATCAAACAAACCACAGTGGACGCTGGAGAAAACCGCAGTGCTGTTCAAAGGCGTACGAATAACGTCGCCCTTAGGCATGTTTTGCGGCAGAGATTGGTCTTTAGGAACAAGTATGTACTGGTGAAGCATCTTGCCCTTATGCCATGGATCGCTAATGCTCACAACAGTAAAACTATCCTCTCTGTCAACGGACAATAGTTCAGCGTACTTCATACTAGTAGCGTCATCATGCAGAGCACTGTCGGTTTTGCTGTTGCATGAAAAGAGGATGTATACTAATGAAAAAAGAAAAGTAAGTCTGTAAATCATGATGTTAAAAGTAATTGTATATGATAGTCTGCAAAATTACATTAAAAAAATAACTCAACAAACATTTGCAAGCAAAAATTTTGTGGAATGGAAAATAATATGTAAATTTGCAGTCAATCGTATAATGAAAAAACAAAAAAACTAAAGAACTAATATGATAGACGTAAAAGAAGTGCTCCAAGACGCGGAAGAGCGCATGGAGATGGCAGCAATGTTCCTTGAAGAGCAGTTATCACGCATCCGTGCCGGACGCGCTAACATCGCTATACTTGACGGAGTAAAGGTAGAATCATACGGAATGATGGTACCATTGAACCAGGTGGCTACGGTGACAACACCTGACGCTCGCACAATAGCAATCAAACCATGGGACAAAAAGGCTATTCGCAGCATAGAAAAGGCTATCATGGACTCAGAGGTAGGTATTACACCAGATAATAATGGTGAGGTGATACGTCTCGCAATACCACAGCCTACGGAGGAACGTCGTCGCGAATTAGCAAAGCAGTGCAGCAAGATTGCTGAGAAAGCGAAGATAGAAGTGCGCAATGTGCGTGGCGACTTGAAGGACAAGTTGAAGAAAGCCATAAAGGACGGATTGTCTGAGGACCTTGAGAAAGATGCAGAGACAAGCCTGCAGAAGATACACGATAAGTATATTTCAAAACTCGATGCACTCCTTGAGGAAAAGAACAAGGAGATAATGACAATATAATCCCTTGTGCCTATGACTGGTCTCGTAATAAAAAATACAGGCTTCTGGTATACTGTGCTGACGGATGATGGGACGACTATAGACTGTAAGGTGAAGGGAAACTTTCGCTTGAAGGGCATTCGTAGCACTAATCCCGTGGCGGTAGGCGATAGGGTAGTGATAAAGATGGCGGATGAGAAAACCGCGTTCATAACCGAGATAGAGGATAGGCGTAACTATATTATACGAAAATCTTCTAACCTCTCGAAGCAAAGTCATATCATAGCCGCTAACGTGGACCAGGCAATGCTGATCGTTACGATAAATTACCCAGAAACAAGCACAACGTTCATTGACCGTTTCTTGGCTTCTGCGGAGGCATATCGCATACCTGTAGTGCTTGTGTTTAATAAGATAGACCTTTTGGACGAGGAAGAATTACATTACCTTGACATGATGCGAACGCTCTATGATACAATAGGTTATAAGAGCGTTGCGGTGTCAGCCGTCAACGGTGATGGTATGGATGAATTGCGCTTAATGCTCAATGATAAGATAACACTTTTCAGTGGCAACAGCGGCGTGGGTAAGTCTACCATAATAAATGCCCTTATCCCAGGTGCAAACCTGCGCACGGCAGAGATAAGTGACGCCCATAATCAGGGTATGCACACCACGACATTTAGTGAAATGCTGCCAATACCTACGACTGAAAGTGTGGAGAATACGTTGCTGCATAATAGCGGTTGGATAATAGATACGCCAGGAATACGTGGCTTCGGCACATTCGATATGGAGCCAGAGGAACTGACAAGTTATTTTAAGGAGATATTCAAATTCTCAAAAGACTGTCGGTTCTCTAATTGTACCCATACACATGAGCCAGGCTGTGCAGTGCTCAAGGCAGTGGAGGAACATTATATCTCAGCCTCACGATACCAAAGTTATCTTTCTATGTTGGAAGACAAGGAGGAGGGAAAGTATCGTGCAGGCTACTAAGTATGCATGGTTCTATAAATTACTTTTCTTATGTTTTGAGGTCACATCTTCCTCGAAAAGAATTCGAAAGATTACAAAACGTTATCATGTTTGTAGAACTCTGTCTTCACGGTCGTAATTCCTAAAATACCAATAAGTTATAAAACGAAAACGGCGGCTAAAGGTATAACCCCTTAGCCGCTGTTTTTTGGTGAAGAATAACGATGTTAGAAGCGCAGCGTCTGTACGCTGAAAGTAACTTCTTCCTTCTTTATCTCTGTCTTTTTGTGGCATTTGTCAGACGCAATATCCTGCTCATCATATCCTTGCACCTTTTGAGCCTCAGCGTTGTCTGTAGTTGCATGCTTTTTATTGCGTTGCCAGTTGTTGAACTGTTCCTTCTGAGCCACTTCTTTCTTTACTTCCTTTGATGTCTCTGCTGTGCAAACAGAAGAACCTAACACCAAGAGTGTTACCATGCTAAATACAATCTTTTTCATGTCTTTGCTTCCTTTCTGAATTTGTTATTTAGTAGCATCACGCTACCGTTATTATCTGTATTACAATCTTTATTTCGAGTGCAAAGGTAGTGAGAAATATTGGATTGACAAAGAAAAAATCCCTATTCGGCATAGGGAATACCCTATCCTGAAAGTTTTTCTTCTCTGAAATACCTGTAAAAATGTGATAAGATGCAATATATTTAATACACGTGCGTTATATTATATATAGAAAAAAGAAAATAAAGCATCTTATAGACAATGATAGAATACATAAAAGGCGAACTGACAGACCTTACACCAACGCAGGCTGTAGTAGAGGCACATGGCGTAGGGTATTTATTAAATATATCCCTTAACACTTATACGGCTATCCAGGGTAAGAAAGACATAAAGTTATATGTGCATGAGGCAATAATGACAGGAGGCAGAGATGACTCCTATACGCTCTATGGCTTTTATAATAAACAAGAACGTGACATTTACCGAATGCTCATAACGGTTAGTGGGGTGGGCAGTAACACGGCACGTATGATACTCAGTGCGGCAACGCCTACAGAACTGGTAAACATTATTTCTACCGGTAATGAGAAAGCATTGAAGGGCGTAAAGGGCATAGGACTGAAAACTGCGCAACGCATAATAGTAGACCTTAGAGACAAAATGACTGAGTGTGGCATCATTGCCGACCTTATGTCAACGGACAGTGCGGCTGCTGCTCCAGCAGTAAATGCAGAGGTAAGGGATGAGGCTGTAAGCGCATTGACAATGCTCGGTTTCTCACCAGCGCCGAGTGCTAAGGTAGTAACAGAGATATTGCAGGCAACTCCCGATATGCATGTGGAGCAAGTTATAAAGCAAGCGCTGAAGATGATAAAGTAAATAAGGCATAATGAGAAAAACTTTCGAAAGTATAAGGCAATTGATAGATAAGTGGCTGTCGCAGATGTGTGGCGGCTTTTGGCAGCGCATGGCTTTAGTCGTGGCTGCTTTTCTGTTTTCTGCACTCTTGAGTTCTGCCATGATACGCATTGTAGAGGCGCCTGATGATGCCCAGAATAACAAAGACAATGCAGCGGAGAAGACTGTGAATAAGGCACAGCCAAAAAGGACAGAAAGGAAATCTTCATTGGAGAGGTATCGCGAAAAGCAGGCAAAACTGAAACTACAGCAGGATACCATCCCCGATAGTCTATTGCACCCGAGATGGAAAATACAAAAGACATCTCCCGTAACGTATGATGACCTGAACCAAGGAACAGCAGACCTAAAGCGGCCTGACAACGTAAAGCAGGACGTGGAGTATAATGATACACTTGACAAGTATGTCATTGGAACACGCATGGGGAACACATGGATGGCGGCACCGATAATGATGAGCCTAACAGAGTACCAGAAGTGGAGTGAGAAAAAACTCTTCAATAACTTCTTTCGCAATAAAAACGCAGAGATATTCGAGACGAAAGGAAAGGAGAAGTTTGACTTTACTGATATGCACTTCGACCTCGGACCAGCGGAGAAAATATTCGGTCCCGGCGGTATACGCGTGAAAACTCAGGGTACAGCGGAACTGAAACTGGGAGCAACACTGAAGAGTATAGACAACCCTTCATTGCCTATCCGTAACCGAAACACTACATCCATCGACTTCGACGAGAAGATAAACATCAACGTCACAGGTAAGATTGGTGACAAGATGAATATGAATATCAACTACAATACTGATGCTACGTTTGACTATGACGCTCAGAATATGAAGTTGAAGTATGATGGTAAGGAAGACGAGATAATAAAACTGGTTGAGGCAGGTAATGTAAGTTTCCCGAGCAACTCATCACTTATCCAGGGAGCAACATCACTTTTCGGTGTAAGGACCGACATGCAGTTTGGTAAGTTGAAACTGCAAACGGTGGTATCCCAAAAGAAGTCCACCTCGTCAAGCGTATCTTCAAAGGGCGGTGTGCAACTAACCCCGTTTGAAATCAACGTGGCAAACTACGAGGAAAACCGTCACTTCTTCCTCGGACAGTACTTCCGTAACCATTATGACACATGGATGCAGACCCTACCTAACGTTACAACGGGTATAACAATAAACCGTGTAGAGGTATGGGTGACAAACAAGAGCGGACAGAGTTCTAATACTCGTAACATCATTGCATTGTCAGATCTAGCAGAGGGCAAGCCGCAGAATACCACATGGGGTGGAGTAGGCGAGAACATTGCGCCAAACAATGCTGCCAACAACGAATATAACAGTATGGTAACGACATACGCTGCAGCGCGTGACGTTAACCAAACAAGTACCGTGTTAGACGGACCTCTGTCAGGTGGTGTTGATTATGAGAAGATAGAGAAGGCACGCCTTCTAACATCGTCAGAGTATACCGTAAACACCGCGATGGGGTACATCTCCCTTAAGACTACGTTACAGAGCGATCAAGTGTTGGCAGTGGCGTATGAATATACCCAAGGAGGCCGCACATATCAAGTCGGTGAGTTCTCTTCTGACCGCACTGACGTATCAGAAGCATTGTTTGTAAAGGCGTTGAAGAACACAAGTTGCACGCCAACACAGCCTAACTGGAAGTTGATGATGCGTAATGTTTACTACCTTGCCTCATCAGTTCAGAAAGAAAAGTTTCGCCTTGACATCAAGTATCAGAGCGACACGGCTGGCGTATATCTTAACTACATACCAGTAGAGCAACTGAAAAGTACACCAACCATAAAACTTATAGGTGCTGATCGTCTTGATAACAATAACCGTGTGCATAGTAATGGATACTTTGATTTCGTCGAAGGCTATACTGTAAGCAACGGTCGTGTGTTCTTACCAAAAGCAGAACCTTTCGGAACAGGACTTTATGAAGCGATGAAACAGAGGGGATTGTCGGATGATATAGCCGAGAAATACCGTTACCAGGCACTCTATGACACTACGAAGACTACAGCAAAGCAAAACGCAGAGAAAAACAGATTCAAGATAGTAGGTCAGTTTAAAGGAACCTCTGCTAATGAAATATCACTTGGAGCATACAACATACCACAGGGATCCGTGGTTGTTACGGCTGGTGGTGTTACCCTTCAGGAGGGCGCAGACTACTCTGTAGACTATGCGGCAGGTGTTGTTACCATTCTCAACCAAAGCATAATAGATGCAGGAACAAACGTTAACGTATCTTTGGAGAGCGATTCTGAGTATGGAATGGCGAGAAAGACAATGTTCGGTCTGAACTGGGAGTATGACTTTACGAAAGACTTCCAACTCAGCGGTACGTTTCAACACCTTTCTGAACAGAGCCTCGTATCAAAGGTTACGATGGGTTCGGAACCTGTAAACAATACTCTTGTAGGTTTCAATATCAATTGGAAGAAAAACAGCCAGTGGCTTACTAATATGCTCAACAAGGTGCCATTCCTTCATGTTACGCAACCTTCCAACATACAATTTAATGCAGAGTTTGCCAAACTCTTCAGCAAAATAGCCGGTGGCACGCAAGACAATGCATCATATATTGATGATTTTGAGAATACAACATCGGGCATAAACCTTCTTACTCCTACCTCATGGTCGCTCTCAAGTGTGCCCCAAGTGGCTGTTGATCATCTGTTAAATAAGACAGACCTTACCTCTGGCTATGAGCGAGCACGTTTGGCATGGTATACCATTGACCCTCTTTTTACACGTCGTGCTTCAACATTGACGCCAGGACACATCAAGGATGACCTGGAACAATTGTCTAATCACCTTGTGAGAGAGGTTTATGTGTCTGAACTTTTCCCTAATCGCGACCAGAGTACGTATAATGGTGCCACGTCAACACTGGGCATTATGAACCTCGCCTTCTATCCACAGGAGAGAGGACCATACAACTTCAATCCGTCAATAGATGAGAATGGTCATCTGTTGAACCCTAAACAGTCATGGGGTGGCATGATGAGGAAACTTGATACGAATGACTTTCAAGAAGCCAATATAGAGTATATAGAATTTTGGATGCTTGACCCATTTGTTTATTCACGTATAGATGGTACTGCGGCTAAGCACTCAGGCAAACTCTATTTCAATCTTGGCGAGTTGTCGGAAGATATCCTGCTCGACGGAAAGAAGTTCTATGAGAGCGGTATGCCAGTAAATAGTAGTGACTCAGTAACTACAACTCAGTGGGGTAAGGTACCGGTGCAGAACACTATTAACTATGCCTTTGCCACAGCGTCAGGAGCCCGTGCCAAGCAAGACGTTGGTTTCAACGGACTCACTGATGCAGAGGAAAGAACATGGGAACCATACAAGAACTTCCTAACAACGGCGGTAGGTGCCGGCCTTGACGGAACAGGCGTGGTAAGAAACGATTCTGTTATACGAGAGATTGTGGCAGACCCTGCCAACGATGATTATCGTTATTTCCGTGGAGCAGACTGGGATCAGAAAAAGGCATCAATCCTTGAGCGATACAAGTACATCAACAACCCACAGGGAAACTCACCCGACTCAGATTCAAGAACGGAGTCATACGACACGTCATACAAGACGACGCCAGACGTAGAGGATATAAACCAAGATTTCACACTTAACGAATACGAGAAGTATTACCAGTATTGTGTGGAGATAGATCCAGACAAACTCAATGTGGGCAGCAACTATATCGTTGACAAAAGAGATGCTATGGTATCGCTGCGCAATGGTAAGAAAGAGAACGTTACATGGTATCAGTTCCGTGTTCCGATAAATCAGGGCAAGTCAGTGAATGGTATTAGCGACCTATCATCAATACGTTTCATACGCATGTACATGCAGGGCTTTGAGGAACCTACCGTACTTCGTTTCGCTACCCTCGACCTCGTAAGAGGTGATTGGCGTGTGTATGAACAGAATATCAAGGGTGCTTCAGCAAATCCTACGGCGAAGTTCACCACCTCTTCAATCAATATTGAGGAGAACAATGATAAGAAACCAGTCAACTACGTACTGCCTCCAGGTATCTCACGAGTAGTAGACCCAACTCAACAGCAACTTACAGAGAACAACGAGCAGGCAATGCGTATTGATATTAGCAATATGTCGCATGGTGATGCGATAGCCGTTTACAAGAACAGCACGTATGATATGCGTTACTATAACCGCTTGCAGATGTTTGTGCATGCTAATGCTCTTGAGACTAACGCTACCAATTTGCAGAATGGACAGTTAGCACTCTTCGTACGACTTGGTTCAGATTACAACGACAACTTCTATGAGTACGAGATACCATTGAAGTTGACTGCGCCAGGAAACTATAACACCTATTCCGTTGTAGACTGTCGTGCGGTGTGGCCAGAAGAGAATATGCTGAACATAAACCTTCGCAAACTCACGGCCTTGAAGAAGGAGCGTAATCGTAAAAAGAGTATGGGACTGGCGTCACTTAATGCAATATATTCAGAGTACGATTCCGAAAACCAGAGCAATAAGATGTCAATCATAGGTAATCCTTCGTTAGGTGAGGTTAAAACTATGATGATAGGTGTTCGTAACAACTCCAACGAAGTAAAGGATGGTGAGGTATGGGTTAACGAATTGCGTTTGCTTGAGCCTGAGAGTGATGGCGGATGGGCAGCGGCAGCCAACCTCAACGTTCAGTTGTCAGACTTCGGTAGCGTTGCTGCTTCAGGTAAATACATAAGTGATGGTTACGGAGGTCTTGAGCAGAAGGTCATGGAACGCACAACCGACAAGTACGGTACATATAGCGTTACCACCAACTTTGAACTCGGAAAATTCTTCCCCGACAAGGCGAAGGTAACGATCCCAGTGTACTATAGTGTAACCCATGAGAAGACAACACCAAAGTATAACCCACTTGATACAGACATGTTGCTTGATGATGCCCTTGAGAGTGCTGGCAGTCAGCATGAGAAAGACTCTATCAATAGCATAGCAGTGACCAATACAGTCAACAAGAACTTCTCTGTATCAGGCATGCGTGTGGGCATAGCGACAAAGCGACACCCGATGCCTTATGACCCAGCCAACTTTACATTCTCATACAGTCGCTCTGACCGCCATACAGATGGACAGACTACTGTTTACGAGAATGAAGAGCAATGGCGTGGTGCTATGAACTATTCTTGGACACCAGTGTATAAGGCTTACAACCCATTTAAGGCTATAAAGTCAAAATCTAAGTATTACGAGATACTGAAGAAGTTTACGCTTAACTGGCTACCACAGAACATTTCAGCCAATTCAGAGATGTCGCGTAACTACTACGAAATGCAGGAACGTGACCTTGAAGACCTTGGAAGTACAGGAAGCATCAGCCCAACCTTCAGTTCACAGTTCCTGTGGAATCGCGAGTTCGCTATGCGTTGGGATATCACCAACAACCTGCACCTCAACTTCCAAAGTAATACAAAGGCCGAGATCGAAGAACCTTACACGCAGGTAAACAAGGACATCAATCCTGATCATTACCAAAACTGGAAAGATTCCGTTTGGTCAAGCATCAAGCATATGGGTACGCCCTTAGAGTATAACCAAACGTTTACGGGCTCTTACAAATTGCCACTGAACCTCATTCCGATATTCGACTGGTTGCAGGCTAATGGTAGTTACAGTTCTACGTACCGTTGGGCACGTGGAACGGAGCAAGAAAACGGTTCGTTCTATGGTAACACCATCAACAGTAACCGTAACATAAATGTAAACTCTACGTTAGACCTCGTAAAACTTTACAACCACGTTCCGTTCCTTAAGAAAGCCAATGAGCGCTTTAACCGGCAGCCAGTTGTAACGAGGAAGGCCAAGAAGCCTACAGAAACAAAGCAGAAACCTAAGGACGAGAAGGAGGCAGAGGCCCAAAAGGCAAAGGAAGAAGAGGCAAAGAAGAAGCAGCAAGAGGCGCAGGCAAAGATAGCCGAGGACCGACGTAAGCGTAACACCTTTACGCGCGAGATAACGGTTAACGCTGATACCGCCATAGTCATTACCCATGGTAAGAAGACAAAGCGCATACTTGTGTCAGCAAGAGACAAGGACGGCAAGATGATTGACGTAAAGTACCGTAAGGTAGACGATAACAAGATAAAGATTATCAACAAGTCAGACTCTGCCGTAACGATGAAACTCTCAGTTCTAGCCCTTGAACCATTAGAGAACCAGAAGTGGTATAAGATAGCGCAGACAGCGTCACGCGTCATGATGATGGTAAGAAACGTCAACATTACCTACCGTAACCAATACTCATTAGTATTGCCAGGCTTCATGCCTAATGTAGGAGACGTCTTTGGTCAGCGCACTGGTGGCACTATGCGTCCAGGTCTTGACTTTGCGTTTGGCTTCATTGACGATGGTTACATAGACAAAGCACGTAACAATGGTTGGCTCCTTGGCAGTGAATACCGTGACTCTGTGTCTACGCCTGCAACATCAAGTACCAGTCGCGACATACAGGTAAAGATGACCCTTGAACCTATCCGTAGTCTGAAGATAGACCTCAGCATGTCGCATACCAAGACAAACTCACGCTCTATTCATTACATGCAGGAGGGCAATCCTGTTACGCAGAGCGGTTCGTTCAACATGACGACAATAAGCATAAAGTCTGCTTTTGAGGGTATGGGCGATGCTAACAACGGTTATTACTCTCCTTCTTTCGAGAAGTTCTGTAACTCTCTTGAGTCATTCAGAACGAGAGTGCAGAGCCAATATGAAGGCAAGATATACCCAACTGGTACCGCCTATGCAGGTCAGAAGTTCAATCCTGCTAATGGTGCTGTCAACAAGTATAGTGCGGATGTAATGGTTCCAGCCTTCCTCGCAGCATATACGGGAGGCAATGACCTTGCCATTTTCCCTACTTTAAAGCGAATGTTGCCTAACTGGACGGTGCGTTATAGTGGTCTTACGCAGATACAATGGGTGCGTGACCACTTCAAGAGTGTCAACGTAAACCACTCCTACCGTAGCGTCTTTGCCGTAGGCTCATATAGTTCTTACTCTACATACAAGGAACTGATGGGCGATATGCTGGGCTTTGTCAACGATGCTACAACCGGAAACCCCATGCCAAACTCTATGTTCAACGTCTCTACGGTGAGCATCAACGAGACATTCTCGCCACTGTTGGGACTTGATTTCACGCTGCCTAACAATCTTACATTCAAGGCAGAGTACAAGACGACACGCGTTCTCAACCTCTCCATGACGAGTGTGCAGATAAATGAGGCTATATCCAAGGATTGGGTCTTCGGTGTTGGCTATAAGATAGCCGACTTCCAGTTCTTCAGAAGTCGTGCGTTAAGAGCCGCGCAACGTAATCGTAGCAATGCTAGCGACAGCGATAATAAGAGCAACACGAGTAAGGTGACTAATAAATCAAAAGGCTTTGCCCACAGCCTAAACCTTCGTCTTGACGTAAGTCTTAGGTCACAAGCATCGTTAACGCGAGACATCGCCACTATAAGTTCATCGGCAACGTCAGGCAATGATGCGTTCAAACTAGCGTTCTCTGCAGACTACAGTCTGTCGCGACTGTTGACAATGAGTTTCTATTATGATCGTCAGAGTAACACACCGCTACTGTCTGCAGGCAGTTACCCAACGGTAACGCAAGACTTCGGACTTAGCATGAAGTTCTCTCTTACAAGATAAGAATGCAAAGCATGAAAAAAATAATGGCTAAACAAAAAGAGGAGCAACCAATCGTTGCTCCTCTTTTTGTTTAGCCATTATTCAATATTCTTCTTGTTATAATTTCTCCTTTAGTAATGTTGAAAATATAACTTACGCAGTTTTTACCTCAGATTGTTGAGATATACAACATTACTCTAACGATAATAAAACTGATAAAGTTATTTCTTTTAAACATTACTTAATAACCTATATTCCTACTTTCAAGCCCAAAGACAGGCTGAGAATTTCCTTTAGTGGCAGAGTACCATTAACAAATTTACTAATAATATAAAGGTCACAACTTGACAGTTCCCATACAGCGCTGACATTCTTAATAAGGTATCGGTGCTCTTTAGGTATATGTAGTGTGTATCGTTGCCCAAGGAACAGATGGAAACGTATCTTTGACGAGAAACGGTAGTAGTCACGGTCAGGATAGCGCTCCGGTTCTTTCGTCCAGTAGTCGCTGCGCAATACCGAGTTAAAGAACAATCCGCACGACAACGGCTGCCATGACATGCGTAATCCCTTTGCTCGTTTACCCTTAAAACTATACAGCGGTCGTGTCCATGGAATATACGTCTGGCGCAGAGTGAACGTAGCGAAAGCCTCGTCCTTATCATAGCGTGGCACGTAGCCAAACATAAAGTCCGTCTCCCACTGATGCCGTTTGCCGTAATGCCAACCTGCACCTAGGTTTAACAACCCTATGCTACCAGCGTACTGAAAGCGGTAGAAACTAGGTAATAGCGACAACCATATGCTGTTACGTTTCGCCAGACGAGCCTCGTATCGTGCTATCCTCTCATTGAGAGCGGCTATGGTCACGCTGTCTTCATGCATGTGCCTGGTAATATTGAAAGTATCAGACGGGTTAACAGTCTCCATTGTTATGCTGTCACCCATGTTTTGTGCGCCAACCGTAAGCGGAAGGACGGCAAGGAAGCAAATATTAGTAAGAAATTGTTTCGTATTCATAACCATTCTCGTTTACGGTAAATACATAATACTGTCGGTCTTTGGCGCATGTAATCTGATAGTACATCATGCCATCGCCAAACAACTCGTGCGCCTCAGTAGCGTGACCGTGCCCATGTATGCAGCATAGAGGGTTCTTCAGACTCATTATTTCTCGTTCAAAAGCCTTCGCCACGTTGTTGTTAAACTCCTCGCTGTATGGTGCTACGTGCATCGCCATGATGGTATTAGTACTCTCCGTGTCTCCCTGAAAACTCTCAATGAAGAGCAGGTCTGGCACGGGGTTAGAGAAGTCAAACTCCAAGGCGTTGGTATCAATACAAATAAAGCGTGTAGGACCAGCGACAAACGAGAAGTTCTCCTTGCCGAACATCGTACGAAAAACATCCTTGCCGCTACCTATGCAGTCGTGATTGCCGAGGATTGCGACATATGGAACCCGTAATTTGTTAAGAATACGCTGCTGCCAGTCAAACTCTTTCGTCACGCCAAAGTCGGAAAGGTCACCGCAGTGTATCACGAAGTCCAAGTCATCACGCTGGTTAATATGCGCCACCTCATCCTCAGTCTCGTCATACCATCGTTGCGTGTCGCTGATAACGGCAAAGCGAATTTGAGTCTTTCCGCGTGTATTATTTTCAATCTTCACTATGTTGCGTGCGTTAATGTCCGTGTCCCCCTCAATCTTTCCGTCATAGGGATGCACGTCGATGAGGTCACACGAAGATGCCAAGCATAGCAGCAACGAGCACAGTATGGAGTGCCTCCAATGTTTGTTAAGTATATGTTTAGGCATAAATATAAATTAAAGTTATTGCGCAAAATTACGAATAAAATTTAATATGCCGAAACATATTATGGAATTAAATCTGTTCTAAACCACCGTATGGTGGCAATAAAAGCCCCCAAGGTAACATATGTCACTAAGAGAGGACATTACTTACAATCTGAAAGCGCCCAAATCATCTTGTAATCACTATGCTTTTACCCAGTGATTTGGGCCTAATTACCCAGTGATTTGGGCCTAATTACGCTACGAGCAATTGCTTCTGAAAATTGTAAGTAAAACGAATATTTTTCCTTACAGATTGTAAGCATCAATAATAGTCACATTAAGAATCAGCAAAACGCTCCCGGAGGGAGATTGTAGGGACGAATAAAGGGTGGTTCTATAAGTTAATAGAACCACCCTAAGGTATTGTGATTTGTATCAGTTTACGAAGTTAACACATAGTGACGCGGTTAAGTAAGTGTTCAAAATTATTTTTATATTTAATATAGGCTATTTGGATGCAGATGTTTTCTCTATTTGAGGGAACAATGTAATCATTGTGACTGAAAACAGAGGAAGCAGATGCGCCAAAGAGACTGTATTAAATATAATTTCAGGAATAAAAATGTTCACTTATTGATATATATAAATAATTTTGAATACTTACTTATTTTTTAAACTTTATATTTACCATACTGCCATCGCTCATCTTGCGACTGACGATGTAGATGCCACGCTCTGTCTGTGGATTGTTGATGCGCTGTCCTTGTAGATTGTAATATGTCTCAGTATCGACCTGTGCAGAAGCATTAGCGTCTGTAGGCAGAGTGTCTATGCCAGTGGCAGAGGCAGCCTCTCTCACGGCAGCGTGCATTCCGTAATATGCAGATTTCGGAGTGAGGTTAGCGTCATAGAGCAGTGGGTTTCTACCAGTTCGCCATGTCATTGCATCAGTAATTCCCCATACCATCACCTCGTTACAATTCTCAGAGCCCATAGCGGTTTTTACTATATTGTAGAAGTCTTTGGCTTGCTGCAGGCGGTTTTCCTCGTTGTCAGTCATGCCGAGGTCAAGTTCCGTGATGACACAGCGTAGTCCGATAGCGTTGAAGCGGTCAATAGTGGTCTTAAGTTTCGTAGCATCAATCTTGCCCACGTCGAGGTGGCACTGAAGCCCCACGCCGTCTATTGGTGCGCCGCTCTCCTTCAAGTGTTTGGCAAGATTATAGAACGCTTCAGCCTTGGCTTGTCCCTGAAACTCCACGCCATAGTCATTAAGGATTAGTTGAGCGTCGGGGTCGGCTTCGTGAGCCCAGCGGAAAGCCTTTTCTATGTAGTCTTCTCCTGCGAAGTTCCAAATAGAAGAAGCACGTAACTTGTAGCCGTTAGGGTCGGTGCGCACAATAGACTGGTCGTCGTCGAGCACCTCGTTACATACGTCCCATTCAGCAACCTTACCTTTCCAGTGGCCCACCACGTTGTAGATGTGGTTTTTCATTATGTCGAGCAGTTGCAGTTGCGTGAAGTTTTTGTCGTTTTTCTTACCATCAGCACTTACCCACTGTGCCACCTGTGAGTGCCATACTAGAGCATGACCACGTACGCGCATATTGTGTTTCTGTGCAAAGTTTACAAGGCGGTCACCATTGTAGTATTGAAATGTGCCTTGAGAGGGTTCAGTAGCGTCGAACTTCATCTCGTTTTCACATACCGCCATATTGAATTGCTGTGCGAATAGTTTAGTCTTCTCGTCATTCTCATCATCAATGTTTATCTTGCCATCGTAGAGAGAGACGCAGGTACCTATGTACTTTCCTGTTTTTTCAGCATAAGTACGCAGCGGTGTGCGGTCTTGCTTCTCTTTCTCTATGTCGATATTAGTATCGTCAGGCTTTACTTCTTCGTCAGCATCTTCAGTCCATTCTCCCTGTCCGCCATATTCAAGAGATGTCACACGTGCCACGAGAGCATAGCGATTGTCTGGTAGTTGCTTCTCCGTGGTTTCCCAAGTGTATTGTTTAGGGTATCGCATCTCAAACTCCATGCCTTCAGGTTTAGCCGAGTAGGTAAGTAATGTCAGTTCATCGCCAACCTGTAGCGTAGGGTTGTTAGTCAGTTCTATGTATATGCGTGGTTTCTCTTCTGATTCAGTAAAGTCTTCCATCT
This sequence comes from uncultured Prevotella sp., assembly GCA_934272845.1. Lineage (GTDB taxonomy): Bacteria > Bacteroidota > Bacteroidia > Bacteroidales > Bacteroidaceae > Prevotella. The sequence continues at coordinate 94,905 of CAKQSF010000001.1, read as the reverse complement.
TATTACTGAAAGTAATGTTTCCGTCCACATACAGTTTGTCGTAGCGCTCGTTGTCCGTAGCCTCAAATTTAAGTTTTGCCTTAGGGTGCAGCGCAAGGTTAGGCTTTATGCTGGTAGCGTAGTTCTTGATAGTCAGAGAACCTATGCCACCATCGCCTGGAATGAGAGTACCATAGAGGTCTACGGAGGAGGCGATAGAGCCAATGCCGCCAAGTACGCCTTTCGTCATGACGTAAACTCCTGGTGTAGAGGCACTGCTCTGCTGACCTATGCCGCCAGAGAGTTTCTTGTTCTCAGCCATTGCAGCGTCGTTGTTCACCATTACGCTGCCTTGCAATATGCGAAGACCGCCAGTAATAAGATTCTCATTACCCGTAATGCGGTAGGTGCCAGTACCCTCCTTTACCAGTCCCACCTTCACCGCAAGGTTAGTACCTTTGAAGGGAATGATACGCCCAGCGAGTGTAGCGTCAGAATTGTCGTTGCCCACCATGTAGTAAGCGTCGTTACCCGTTTTATCTTTCAGGTAACCATACAGTGTGCTTCCCACCTCAGTATCGAGATGAGCAATGCGCAGTCCGCGTTTGCCAGTTTCGCAAGCCATCGCGGCACCATCGTGTAGCACCACATGAGCGTTGGCAAACGTAGCATTAATGTTGCCGTCAGCAGCGTTTTGTGCAGCATTGTCAGGAGCGAAAGTCTTGCCAGACTGCCATACCAGTCCATAGAATCCTGCACCCTGTTCCACTTCTTTATATGGATAAATGTGCAGTGTGCCATAAAATTGGCTCCAGTCGGGGTGATAAGCCTTTGACGACTTGTTGCCAAGATATGTACGTTCACCGCCAGCGTAGAGGTTAATAGTACCGTTGCCCACCACCTTGCTGTTCCAGTAAGTGTAACGTGAGGTTCGAATGTCGAGATGTTTTCCCTCAGTGGCGAGTATAGGCGTTTCGTATACGGTATAGTTTGAAGCCGTGTTCTTTGTGCAAATGTCGAGCAGGTTATCGTCTGCCACCATCCAACCATCATATTCCCCCTTCAGTTCCACATTGTCAATGTAGTAGTCTGCATTGTCGTTATGAATACCAAAGTGCAGTTGTGTCTCATCATCGCTGGCTGTAGAAACCTTGCCGAGCGTGTAACTCAAGTGTTGCCACTTGTTCTTGTCGCCCTTGGCAGGGTACCCCTCGTCTTGATATAGTTTGTCCTTACCGAGGTAAGTATGGAACTGTGCCCATGCTGCATTATCAGCGTCAGTGCGGTAAAAGTCGAAGGTAAGGTATTTCTTATTGTCAGTGAGTAAATGACCAGCAAGTTCCTGTGGCAGTGTTATGGTAGGGAAAGTGCCCCACTGTTTGGCAGTAACATGCAGAACTTTGTTGTTAGCGTTAGTAGGGTCTACCGTAACCACTGCGGTAGAGGAGGTGACCACACCCATGTCCACATTCCACATGGTGAACTTTTGTCCTATCTCGCAGTTCTCAAAGTCAATGGTTTGTGCTTGTGTGGGAATAGAAGTTAAAAGCAGACAGGCAGATATGCAAGCCGCTCTCCATTTGTCTTTTTCAATGTGCATGATATGTTAAGTTTTAGTATGAATACCACTATTGTGTATTGGCAAAGGTATATATGTTTTTTGTGTTGTGCAAATTTAAGAAGAGCGAAAGTGATCAAATGGTACAAATGAAAAACTTTTTGTTATTATTTTGAAAGTTATTGAGTAATGTGTCGTTAATATATTGTTTTGTAACCTCCCTTAGTGTATCCCTACACAGAGAGGTAAAAAAAAGGCAAGTGAAGAAACTCACTTGCCCATATCGTGTATTTTAGAATTTTAAGGAAAGTTCCGTATTAACCAAACTGTAATCCTTTTATACTATTACAATTTCAAATTGTAATGCAAGCGATTCAATGCCCCTACATCTATGCAGAATCGTGTCAGGAATAGAAAAATGATAGTAAAATTTTTGTAAATAATAAAAAGAATGTGTAACTTTGCCATTTAGAAACATTGATTGTATTTCATCTACTAACAAACCTCAAAACATTATCAGTATGACAAGAATTTACTCTTTTCTACTAACATTAGGTATTACTATCCCTACACTCGCGCAAAGCGACATCACGAAGTATTACTTAAAGAATTATGGCTTTGACGAGGGATATGACTACCCAGCGTCAAGTAATGCTACCGTTAAACAGGAGATAAAAAGCATAAGTAACTGGACCCCTAACTTCTCTATTGACTATACCATAACAGGTATTTATGAGTTTGGATTTAAAGGAACTTACAATGGTGCCACTATCCCCGCTACAGGATATGACGGAGAGGGCGGAGGATGCCTCGCTCTGTCTACAGGTTGGGAACAAGACTTCTCTCTCTACCAAACGGTGACACTGCCTGCTGGTACCTATACCATCATCGTACCAACGTATAATGGAAAGAGCGTAACAGGCGGAAAGTCATTGTTAGCATGGATTCCTAACAGTGGTACGAAGGTTACATCTACCGTTACGTCATACCCATCAAAGAAATGGACGGTAGACAAGATACAGTTTACGCTGAAGAGCCAAACCACGGGTAAGATACAGATAGGATATAAGGCTGCCGCCAATGGTTCCGCTAACTCCGCCAACCTCGCTATCGACTATGTGCAACTGCTGGGCGAGAATATGCAGGTAAATAAGACGTCACTGAACTACTATATCTCTCTCGCAACAAAAGAGTATGGCGATGGTAGTGGTGACTATGCAGAAGACCTTAAAAACGCCATTGACGCCGCACAGGTAGTATCAGATAACAAAGAGGCAACCATGCCCGAAGTGTTGGAAGTGTATTATAACCTGAAGGAGGCGCTGGACACTTACAGGTATCACAACGCAACAGAGAAGCATCCTTCAGACTATACAAAATACATTCAGAATCCATCGTTTGAGACTGTCAGTCAGGATGGTTCTGGTAACCCGGCCAGTTGGAGTATTGCCAACATGGTAAAACAGAGCAACAGCGTGTTTGCTAAGAGTGGCACGTACTACATGGAGAACTGGGTAAGCATCGGCAACAAAGTGGGGAACGCTTACATAAAACAGACGCTTCATGCTCTGCCTGCTGGTAACTACATACTTTCGGCTAAGGGACTGAACATACAGCAAACTGGCAACAACAGTACTGCTAACTCTGGCAAGGCGCAAACGGGAGCATATATATTCGCAGGCAATGCCAAGACGAGCATTACGGACATGAAAACGTATGACCTCTCATTTGCTGTAATGGAAGAGGGAAGCGATGTGGAGATAGGTATGACAGCCGACAACGCTACGGGTAACTACCTGTGCATAGATAACTTCACACTTAAATACACAGGAAAGGTAAACACAAAGAGTTACGTTATCGACCTGCAGAGCGCTGTTGCTGAAGGCGAAGAGTATGTGGCAGGTATGCTTCAAGAGTCTGTTGCCAATGCTCTCAATACCGCTCTCAATGGCGCGAAGAAGGCACTGCAGGGCACAGGCAAGGACGCTGACGGCAACACACAGTATGACATCGATGCACTCAAAAACGCACGCACAGAACTCATAGCAGCCAACAAGAGCGCAAAGAAGTCACAGAGCCTATACGCTTCGCTTGAAGAAAGAATAGAATATGCCCAAAAGGTGTTGGCATGGTGGAAAGACGAACCTTACAAGGCGACTACGGTGAATACATTGACCGAAGCACTGGCTACGGCAAAGGAAAAGGCTAAGGACGCTACTCTGACCGATTCGCAACTGGCTATAGCCACTAACACGCTGGAGACACAAATAAATAAGGTGGACAAGCGGATTTATCTCAGCGGCAATGCTGTTGGAAGTGATGCACAACTACAGAACGATGCTAATCAATGGAGTTACAAACGCAGTCTGCAGTCAAAACATTGGGTACTGTTCTGGGAGAAAGGCTATGGCGACTTAGCACCATCAGCCGTACCGACGATACTCAATACAGCAGACAAAATCTTTGAGTTCTATGCCGATGAGTTAAAATATATAACAAGAAACCAAGGAAAGTCAAAGACAGATACCTATAAGATGATAATCCGCCTGCGCTATACCACAGACTGGGAAGCAAGCGGTAGCGGCATCGACAACACTATTGGTCTGTTGACACTGTCACGTAATGCGTACACATCACGTGATGGACAGACCGTAGCGCATGAGATAGGTCACTGTTTTCAGTATCAGACCCACTGCGACAACAACGACCAGAACGGATGGATGTACACATGGGCTAACTCAGCCAACGGTAACGTATTCTGGGAAATGTGCGCACAGTGGCAGGCGTATAAGTATTATCCTAATATGCAGTTTAACAACGAGTGGTTTAATAACACACTGAATGGACTTCACAAAAACCCATTGGCAGAAGAACTGCGTTACAATAACTACTTCATACAAGATTTCTTCTGCCACAAGCAGGGAAAAGACTTTATGGGACGACTATGGAACGAGTCAAGAAACCCAGAAGACCCATTCCAAGCGTATATGCGCCTAACGATGAATAGCAGCCTGACAAGCAAAGAGAAACTTGAATTGCTGAACAATGAGATGTGGGAATATGGCGCACGCATGACAACGTTCGACATTGATGCTATTCGTGATGCAGGCAAATCAAAGATAGGAACGAGAAAGAACACCGCACTGACAAAGGGGGATGACTATACTTGGACCTCTCAGGCATCAGACTGTGTAGAGTCATTCGGCAACAACGCTATCCGACTGAATGTGCCCACTACCGCAAAGAAAGTTTACGTGGAGTTTACTGGCGAAGCAGGCAAGGAAGGCTTCATAGATTATCGTAAGCAGTACGCAGGTTGGAAACTGGGATTCGTGGCATTAAAGAAAGACGGTACACGTGTATATGGCAACGTCAGCACCGCTACTAATGACACACCTAATGTTACCGCAACATTTGATTGTCCAGCAGATTGCTCTTATTTATGGTTAGTAGTTAGTGGTGCACCTACTCTCTATTGGTCTCGTGGATGGAACGGAACCACTACTGATGATGAACAATGGCCATACCGCGTGAAGTTCTATCAGACCAATGTATATGGTTATGCTAACAACAACAGCGTTCCAACTGGTATCAATACCATAACAGAGGAGAACGAAACAACCAATAAAGCGGTATATAATATATACGGACAGAAGGTCGCAGACGATATAAGTAATCTTAAGACGCTACCTCACGGTATATACATCGTAGGTGGAAAGAAAGTCGTAGTAGAATAAAGAATAATCTCAACCGTATTGGTAAAAAAAGTTTTACCAGTACGGTTGTTTCTTTTTTTAAACAAAACTTTTGCAGTTCCGTTTCTTTTAATTAACTTTGCAATTGGCATGTGCCATATTAAGCATTAGAAAAACAATCCTAAACAAAAATAAGAAATAAAACATGAACATTGTTCAACTTGACGGTTATGCCGCCAATCCAGGTGATTTAGATTGGCAGCCGTGGCATAATATATATGATGTTGATGGTAAAGAAAAGTGTAATTTCGTGGAGTACGACCGTACTTCGCCAGACCTTGTAGTAGAAAGAGCAAAAGATGCAGACATTGTTATAATAAATAAGGTGTTGATAACCGATGAAGTAATGTCACGTTTGCCACGACTAAAATATGTAGGAGTATTGGCGACAGGCTATAATGTGGTGGACGTAGAGGCTGCCCACAAGCGTGGTATTACGGTTACCAATATCCCAGCATATAGCACTGCAAGTGTGGCACAGTGTGTCTTTGCTCATCTGTTGAACATAACGAACAATGTTGCCATGCACAGCGAGTCGGTACATAGGGGAGAGTGGAACAGATGTCCAGACTTTACCTATACCCTCTCGCCACAGATAGAACTGGCACATCGTGTGATGGGAATTATAGGTTATGGTAATACGGGTAAGGCAGTGGCACAGATTGCCAATGCTTTTGGTATGCAGGTGTTGTTGGCACCATCATTAAGAAAAGGTGCTAAGCAACGAGACGGACTGCCAGACAATGTAAAGGAAGCAGAAAGCATGGAGAGTTTCTTTGCTGAGGCTGATGTGGTGAGCCTCCACTGTCCGCTAACGGAGACAACACACCACATAATAAACCGTGACACTATAGCAATGATGAAGCCAACGGCAATAGTGATAAACACAGGCAGAGGACCGTTGGTAGACGAGGCAGCATTAGCAGAAGCACTCAACAGCGGTAGAATAGCGGCTGCGGGAGTTGACGTGCTGGAAGAGGAACCACCAGTGCATGGCTCACCATTAACCGAAGTGCATAACTGTTATGTAACCCCTCATATAGCGTGGGCTACGCAAGCAGCACGTCAAAGGTTGATGATGATAGCCGTGGAGAATATCAAGGCGTTTATAAAAGGAATGCCACAGAATGTTGTATAAATTAGAACAGTGTGAATATATGAAAAGAAATATAGCGACAGCGTGCCTTGCCGTGTTGCTGGCGATGCCGTCAATGGCAAACGTAAAATGGTATGACGGTCACCAAAGAGTAACGTATCATGTGGTGGGCAAGACCGCTCCTGTTGTAGATATTGCCCTGCAGATGTTTAGTGATGACATGAAAGCCGTTACTGGACAAACGGCAAAGGCAAGCGGGAAAGCCCTGATTGATATATACCAGTTGGATGAAGCCAATGCGAAGACCATAAAAGTATTGAGTGCAATGAACGTGCTCTCTGCGCGATTGATGGATAATAAGGACGCCTTCTTCATAGGCGAGAGAAAAGGTAAAATTGTTGTCGTGGGTAACAATGGTCGTGGTACCGCTTACGGCATATTGGAACTCTCACGTAAAGCAGGTGTGTCCCCATGGGTATGGTGGGGCGATGTAGAGCCGCAGACAAAGAAGTCACTTACATTTACTGATGCTGATGAGACGTTGCAGAGTCCGTCCGTGGAGTATAGAGGTATATTTATCAACGATGAAGACTGGAGCACGCAGCAGTGGGCACACCGCACCGTGGAGCCTAAACTGCCTAAAGGGGCTATAGGACCAGCAACGTATAAACGCATATTCCAACTCATGTTGCGTCTGAGGGCTAACACCCTGTGGCCCGCTATGCACGAGTCTACAAAGGCGTTCTTTACCGTTCACGGCAATAAAGAAATGGCAGACTCATGCGGCATTGTGCTCGGCTCGTCACATTGCGAACCGATACTGCGTAGCAATACAGGAGAATGGGATAAGAAAAAGCGTGGAGCGTACAACTTTATTACAAACCGTGACAACGTGCTCAACTATTGGAAGGAACGCCTTGTTGAGATGAAAGGAAAAGATGCACTATTCACTATCGGTATGCGAGGAATACACGATGGCTCTATGGAGGGCGTGAGAACACCAGAGGAAAAACTGAAAGGGCTCCAGGCGGTGATTGACGCACAGCGCGAACTGATAGCAAAGAACTACTCAAGTGAGGTCGAAAAAGTACCGCAGGTGTTCATTCCGTATAAGGAGGTGCTTGAGATTTACGAACGGGGACTGCGTGTGCCTGATGATGTCACGCTGATGTGGTGTGACGATAACTATGGCTACATGACACGCCTTAGCGACAGTGAGCAGCAGAAACGTAGCGGAGGTGGAGGCATATACTATCACCTTAGTTATTGGGGGCGTCCGCATGACTATCTGTGGCTGACAACAACGCAGCCTGGATTGGTGTACAACGAACTAAAATTAGCATACGACCATAACGCCAAGAAGGTGTGGATAATCAATGTTCACGATCCGAAAGTGGCGGCATACCAACTCTCGCTTGCCATGGATATGGCGTGGGACATCAACAGTGTTACACCTACCACACTGCGACAGCATCTACGCTCATGGCTTACGCAGCAGTTTGGACAACAGACTGCCACAAGAATCGCACCAGCGATGGAGCGCTTTTATCAACTCTGTGGCATCAGAAAACCAGAGTTTATGGGATGGACACAGGTGGAACTTGACGGCAGAAAGTATCCTGGAGGAAAGTCATTGCCTACGGATACCGAGTTCTCAGAGACCGAGTTCGGTGGGGAACTGGAGCGATATCTTGAGGATTATGACGCCATCTGTGACATCGTAAACAAGGAGAATAGAACCGATGCGGCATATTTTGCTCATGTTCTTTACCCAGTAAACTGTGCGGCAGCCATGGCGCACAAACACCTTGAGGCACAGATGGGCGATACTGTAACCGCTATGGAGTACCAAAAAAGGATTAAGGAGTACACAGAACGTTATAATAACCTTAGTGGCGGCAAGTGGAAAGGGTTGATGGACGCTAAGCCGCGCAACCTGCCTGTATTCGCAGACTATACTACTACGGACAGTACGGTGTTGCGTCATGGCAAGAGTAGACCGCTGACAAAGACTGTCCTCGATGGATGTGTGGTACGTAATGCATGCACCTACGAACGCTCTCAGGGCAAGGTGCAGCCAATAGAGATGTTAGGTCACAGTATGAAAGCAGTGAGCATAGCCAAAGGAGCGTCAGTATCGTTTGACTTTAGCGTAGAGAAGTCGGGTAGGGCTGTATTGAGAACTGCCATGATACCTACACAGGCTAATGACAAAGGTGACATACGCTATGCCGTTAGCATTGATGGTGCAGCGCCAACAGTATATTCTCTCAAAGAGCCTTATCGCTCAGAGAGATGGAAACAGAACGTGTTGCGCGGACAATCATTGCGCAATCTTGACATAAATATTACGGAAGGCAGACACACTCTGACCATAACAGCGCTGGACGACCATATCATTATGGACCAGTGGATGATAGATTTCCGTAAGGATAGGGAGTTCTATGTCTTCCCCGTACGTGAATAAAGGGGCTAAATAGATGGTGAAGGAGAAGGAGAGAGAGTTAATGTATGTACGTAAGTTCTACATAAAAAGGCTCGGTGCGATAACAGTAATGTTGCTACTGTTGGGCGTAATCTACGGAATAGTCAGTGGGGCTATTGAACGTTGGGTGTACGACCGTGGTGTAGCATTACTGTCATCACGCTTGGGTACGGTTGTTACACTCGATAGTGTGGATGTAAGTCTGTCACGAAGAGAAGTATCACTCTATGGCTTTACAATTGAAGACCGTCAGCACAGTGATATGTTGTCTGTAGATACCATGTGTGTCAAGGTAGCGATAATGCCGTTGTTACGCTCTAATGTCGTTGTAGACCATGCGATGCTGAGAGGTGTAAACGTGCAACTGTATAAGGAAAGACGAGATACTTCAACCAATTTTCAGTTTGTGCTTGATGTCTTGAAGAAGAAGAAGATAGCGGTAGCGCATGACGAAGACAAAGAGAAACGAACGGCATGGGACGTATCTCTACGCACAATTACACTGGAAAGGGCGATGATAAAATGGGATGTACGTTCTGAAGCAAAGAAGGGTGCAGGACGCTTCGATGCCAATCACCTGTATTTGCGGAATGTAACCTTTGCTAAAGGCGCTGTACAGAAGACAGAAGACTCATTGCAAGTTGTTGTGAATGCGTTGCGTGCAGATGAGATAAATAGCGGAATGTCGTTGCGTCTTTCGTTAGCAGATTACCGTAAGTGGCATAAGGACAGCGTGATGTTGTGTATGTCGCATGTTAATTGCACCTACAAAGATATGCAATTCGGATGTAAAACCATTGCAGCAAGACAACAGCGTGGTAGTTTGTCTGCCAAATACCCAATGCTGCTGAATGCAGATTCCTTGACATTCGTGCGCAATAATGGCAAACCACACAAGCGAACAGGCAAACCGCATCGTGGATATTTCGATGTAGGGCACGTTAATGCGGTGATGAATATTGACGTTATGTTGCGCTGTGCTACAGCAGATAGTACTGTTGCTGAGATAAAGAGATTGTCAGTGTACGATAAGATGTCAGGCATAGATATACGCAGTTTCCTTGCGACCTTTAAAATGCGTAAAGACACTATTGCCCTGTATGATATGAATATGAGACTTCCTCATAGTCTTATGGTGGTGAAAGAAATTCAGGGAGTGTTGTTGCGCAACGCTGTTGGTAAGGCTAATGATGTAAGAATAAGTCCGTTTCTCATGACATCAAGGATAGTTTTGCGTGACATAGCGAAACCATTCGCACCAGTTTTAAGTGATTTTACAACCCCATTAAACCTTAGTGTCGTTACAGATGGAACGTTGTTGCAGATGAATTTCAAAAATATTTACGTCACGACACCAGACAAACGACTCTCTTTGACGGCATGGGGAAAAATGCAGGATGTAACAAAACGGTATGATCTCAGGTTGGATTTTAACAATATAAGACTTGTGGCATGCCGTGGAATAAAAGAAATCATCGTGGGACATTTTTCTCATAAGGTTCGCATGAAGATGAATAGTCAGATGCAGAAGATAGGAGATATACGTTATCGTGGTACGTTAGCGATAGCCTTTAGGCGTGAAGACATTGCTGGTACGCTGTTCACGAACTATGGTAATGCCGATTTCGCTTTTACAATAGATGGCAGAAGCAAACAGATGACGGGTGTAATATCTTCAGAAGCCTTTGAAGTGGGCAAGGTGATGAACGTCAATGGGCTTGGCACGATGAAGGCTCGTGCAGCGTATTCTTTCAATGTAGCATCGAGAACGCATCGTACGGACAGGACAAAAGGTCGTCTGCCGATAGGCTGGTTGAGAGCAACGGTTGACAGTACACGGTTTAAGAGTATTTCGTTCAGGAATGTCTCTACCGTAATGCATAGTGACGGCACTACCGCAATTGGCGAGATAATGATGCCAAAGAAACTCTTTGACATCTCAGTACAGTTCTGGTACACGCAGACAGACTCTGCCCAAACATTGCGTTTTAAACCAAAACTGACACGTAGGAAACGAGAACCGCTGATGTTTGGACATGTTAAAAAATGGAAAGATTATATGGACGAAGCACGTAGAAAGGCGTACTCCAAACGTATTAGTAAATGACAAGAAATTAATTATTCTACTAAAATAAACACAAAAAATAATGAAGGAAAAACATCAGAAAGCACTTCGTGGCATGACAGCGGCAATGTTGTTCGCTATGGCGGCAGGCGGCAATGCGCAAACATTTACCGAATGGCATGACCTTGAAGTGAATGAGGTGAACAGATATCCTGCACATACAGCGGTAATGTCTAACACCAGCAAGCAGTTGTCACTCGAAGGACAGTGGAAGTTTAAGTGGGTAGCGAATGCAGATGAGCGTCCTACAGACTTCTTCTCAACGAAGTATGACGACTCTCAGTGGGGAACCATGCCTGTACCAGGTATGTGGGAACTTAACGGTTATGGCGAACCAGTGTATGTAAACACAGGCTTCGTATGGCGAGGACACTTCAAAAATAATCCTCCTGAGGTGCCAGTAAAGGATAACCACGTAGGCTCTTACCGCCGAACAATAACCATTCCCGCTGATTGGAAGGGGCAACAGATTATTGCTCACTTTGGAAGCGTGACGAGTAACATGTATCTTTGGGTCAACGGAAAGTATGTAGGATACTCAGAAGACTCAAAACTCGCGGCGGAATTTGATATTACGAAGTATGTAAAGCCAGGCGAAAACCTTATTGCCTTCCAGACATTCCGCTGGTGTGATGGCTCATACGATGAAGACCAAGACTTCTGGCGTCTCTCAGGTGTGGCTCGTTCGTGCTATCTTTACACCAAGAACCAGAAGACACAGATAACAGATATACGTGTGACCCCAGACCTTGTGAACAACTATACCGATGGCAAACTGACCATAGACGCTAAGGTTAAAGGCAAGAATGCACTGCACTACACACTGAAAGATGCTGATGGCAATGTGGTGTTAGATGCTGATGGAGCCGCAAAGGTAACGTTTGATATTAAGAATCCAAAGAAGTGGAGTGCTGAAACACCATATCTTTATACCCTTACAGTAAAGCAGCAGGGTGGTGATGAGATACCAGTCAAGGTAGGTTTCCGTAAGGTAGAGGTTAAGAACGCACAGGTATTAGTAAATGGTCAGCCCATACTCATCAAGGGAGCCAACCGTCATGAACTTGACCCAGACAAGGGATATGTGGTAAGTCGTGAGCGAATGATAGAGGACATAAAACTCATGAAGCAGTTGAATGTAAACGCTGTGCGCACCTGTCACTATCCAGACGACCCGATGTGGTATGACCTTTGTGATGAATATGGTATCTATGTGTGTGCTGAGGCTAACCAAGAGAGCCACGGATTTGGTTACGGTGACGAAGGAAAGAAGGTGGCACCACTCTTCCATACGCAGATAATGCAGCGTAATCAGCGCCATGTGGCAACGGTATTTAACCATCCTTCCGTTATATTTTGGTCACTTGGCAACGAGACCTGTATGTCGCAGAACTTCCTTGACGCCTATAACTGGATAAAGACACAGGACCAAAGTCGCCCAGTTCAGTACGAACAGGCTCACGGAAAGGAAGGAACCGACATCTATTGTCCTATGTATGCCTCACAGCCTCACTGTGAGAACTATGCCAAGAACGCCTCAAGCACCAAACCACTCATACAGTGTGAGTATTCCCATGCTATGGGAAACTCTGGCGGAGGCTTTAAGGAATACTGGGATTTGGTACGTAAATACCCTAAGTATCAGGGCGGATTCATCTGGGACTTCGTAGACCAAGGACTGCGAGACAAGCGTGATCCTAATAAGTTCCTGTACGGAGGAGACTATAATGACTACGATGCTTCAGACAATAACTTCAACTGTAACGGCTTCATCACAGCCGATCGCAAGGTTACTCCGCAAGCATATGAGTACGCATACTATTACCAGAACGTTTGGACTGAGGCGGTAGACTTGGATAAAGGCATAATAAAGGTAAAGAACGAAAACTTCTTCCGCCCACTGGACTACGTACGCTTACACTGGACTCTCACCGCAAACGGAGAGAAATCGCAAGAGGGTTACATCGACAACCTAAACGTTGCGCCACAACAGGCGGCAGAGGTAAAAGTGCCTTATACACTGTATGACAAGGATGTAGAGATACTTCTCACCGTAAGTTACGAACTGAAGAAGGACGAAGGCCTGCTGAAAGCAGGTCATAGCATAGCCCATCAGCAACTCGCTATTAGCGACTATCCATACGAAATGATGATAGCCGACATCGAAGGCGACATCACGACCAAGGCAACCAAGGCGCAACCATTGCCTTACACCATACGTCCGAACTTCTGGCGTGCCGTTACAGACAACGATATGGGAGCAGGGTTGCAAAACAAACACCGTGCTTGGAATAACCCATATATGCCGTGTCTCTCAAGAGTAACAGAAGGAAACACCGTTACAGAGACCTATCGCATAGACGCAACGAAGTCAACTCTCACCATGAAGTATGAGACATTGAGCGACAAGGTAACTAAGGTTACGGAGAGCATAAAGTTCGATGCTGACGCGAAGGATATTCCAGGAATGCCACGTTTCGGTGTAGTCATGGTACTACCGTATGATATGGATAAGAGTACATTCTACGGACGTGGGCCAATAGAGAACTATGCCGATCGCAAGATGTCACAGAATATCGGCAAGTACAGCATGACAGCCGACGAGCAGTTCTTCCCATACGTACGTCCACAGGAGACCGGCAGCAAGTGTGACATACGTTGGTGGCAGCAGGGAGACATTACAATTCTGTCCGACACCTGTTTTGCTGCTTCAGCATTGCATTACGAAGTGCGTGACCTTGACGAGGGACAGAACAAGGAACAGCGTCACCCACAAGACGTAAAACGCTCTTATCACACCATACTCTACCTTGACCAGCAGATGGCAGGCGTAGGAGGCGTAGACTCTTGGAGCGGATGGGCAGAGGCACTGTCACCATATCGCGTGCAGGCTAAGGACCGTTCGTTCACCTTCTACATAGTAAAGAAGTAAGAAACGACATAATGTAATTGTCAGATGGTGCTTCGGTAACAATCCGAAGACCACTAATATGAAAAGACTCGCAAGTTCATCGCTTGCGAGTCTTTTTCATATAGGAAGTATTTTGCGAAACATCTATTTAACAATCATGGTGATGTTCCTTATGCTCTCCATTACAAGCATCATGGTGGCAGGTACTATCCCCATACTCAATAGAACCATCAAGGAATTTAGCCAGCACCTCGTCAACCAGCAATGCAGGTGCTCCACCATAAACATTAATATTCATCTCGCCAAGCATCTTTACGGCGCCAGCCCCCAATCCACCACACAGAACATCGGTAACACCAAGTCCTTGCAGGAAACGTGGCATTGCTCCGTGAGCGTGTTCAGGCGAAGTCATAACCTCTTTATTTACTATTTTACCATCTTCTACATCGTATATCGTTACCTGTGGAGCCTTACCGAAGTGTGGGTACAAGGCACCTTCTGATGTAGGAATTGCAATTTTCTGTTTCATATCGTCTGTTATTTAAAATTATAGTTACACAGTTGCATAGCCACACCATCAGTCATAGTCTGAAAACCATGACGTTGATAGAAAGTGGCATTATGACTTTCTTCTGGCATTAGGTTAATATAAAAGAAGTCCTTGTAATGCTCTTTTACGCGTTCTATTAACCCCGAAGCGATACCCTGCCCTTGATAGTCGGGAGACACAAGCAAGTAATGCAGATAAGCCGTCATGCACCCATCATCAAGCCCACGCACTAAGCCCACGAGTCTGCCCTCATCCCATGCAGAAAGCACATAAGGCGAGTTTCGTAAAGCCTCATATAACTTTTCAGGGTATTTCCCCGACACCCAGCCAACAGAGAGAAACAACTCCTCAATCTGATGCTGCGTAAACTTCTTTTCCTTAGTATATGTTATCATTCTTGTATATTTTGATGTAAATCCACTGATTGATTTCTGAACTCCTTAGGCATTATTCCCGTCAGCCGTTTAAAATACTTAACGAAATATGAAGGGTCTTCAAACCCCAATAGATAAGCAATCTCTTTAATGCTCAGCGAAGAATGTCGCAGTTGTCGTTTCGCTTCCAACACTATACGCTCGTTTATCAGTTGCAGTGGGGAGCGATGTGCCCTCTGCATTATGTACTTTGTCAGTAGGCGCGGTGTCAATCCCATCAAGTAAGCATAATCCTTCACCGTATGTTTCTGCCGATAATTCTTCTCCAAAAGTTTCCTAAAGTTCACCAAAGCCCTACTTGCTTGGCACGACACATAAAGTTTCGTTTGCTCCTTTCGCTCCCCTCTACGCTGCACACGTATCAAGAACAGTCGCACTAAGTATTGCATATAGTCCTTATGTGCAAAAGCCCCCGTCAATGTATACTCCCTGTTCATCTCGTTAACAAGCCCCATCAGGCGTTCCGCTTCGTCATTAGTCACATTATAATAAGGAGAAGAATCATAAGCGTTAAAGACGTCATACTTTAAGAATACGCTTTCGCTTGACTCCTCATCAGCCATAAATGAGGCGTTAAAGTGAATTATTACGCCCTCATAGTCTCTGACTCCATCAAACGAGTGTACCTGCCCCGGAGCGATAAAGAATATAGTATTATCCACGACAGGATAGTTCACAAAGTCTACCATGTGCACACCGTGTCCGCGTCTGAACCATATTATTTGGTAAAACTCATGAATATGAGGATGCAAAGCCCCAGGACTGTCGATGAAGAACTTGGGCATAAACAGCAGTTCTAATTCCAGTCCTGAGTGATGGTTCATCTCTATAGTATATGTCTTTACTTCATCTTTCATTTTAGTGGCAGTAAACATAAATTACCATTTCAGTTCGGTAAGAGAAATAGTATATTTTGCTTTTGAGATGGTAAAATTACACTTATTTTTTTATATTGCCAAAACCAATGCATAAATTTACCATTATTTGGCCCTAAAACGCAACGAACGATATAAAGCAATTATGTAACTTTGCAATCGATACATAATTTTAATAATCCATAAAACTAACAACAACAATGGAAAAAGTAAGTGCATATCTTCAGATTACAATGAAGATAAAAGAGAGTGACCGTCCAAGTGCGGCAAAGATTTATTTCGATTATCGTCAGGCATTCCTCGACACTATCGCAGGAGCAATGACAAAGGAGATGCTCGTTCGTGACGAAGACGTACAGGTGTTGCACGGTTTCGACAGTAAGGAGCATGCAGCAGCATACCTTGAGTCAGAGATGTTCACCAAGCATGTGGCTCCAGGACTGTCTCCTTATTTCCAAGCCGATCCTGAAATCCGTATCTTTACCGTTGCAGGATAATAAAGAATAGAATTCGGTCGCAAATAATGTTTTTACAAAGCCTCTACACGAACAACCAATGTTTATGTAGAGGCTTTACGTATTGATATGGAGTAGTACTTTGCAATAAGACAAAATGCCAAGAAGAACGTATCAATACCATTGAAGGTGAGAAACCCATGTAGTGACAATTGTAATGCGAATAAAAAAATATCGTATATAAATTTGTAAGTAAGCGAGAAAAAACGTATATTTGCAAAATAATAAAAAGATAAAACTCAAGATATATATGAAAGACAGACTAGTACGTTTTGATTGGGCTATCAAACGATTGTTACGCCAGAAGGCGAATTTTGATGTGCTTGAGGGATTTCTCACCGTATTCATTGGCGAGAAGGTAACCATAGTGGATATACTCGAGAGTGAGGGTAATCAGTGTGACGAAAGTGACAAGTTTAATCGTGTTGACATAAAAGCCAAGAATAGTAAGGGAGAGATAATAATCATAGAGGTACAGAATACCAGTGAGATATTCTATCTTGAACGCATACTTTATGGTGTAGCCAAGGCGATAACAGAGCATATAAGTCTTGGTGATTCTTATGGCGAGGTAAAGAAAGTATATTCTATAAGTGTTCTTTACTTTGACTTGGGTGAAGGTGAAGACTATCTTTACAAAGGACAGACAAACTTCGTAGGAATACATACTAATGACGAGTTAAAGATAACGACGAAGCAACGTGACGCAATAGTACGCAAGGCTCCTAATGAGATATTTCCAACATATTATCTTATTCGTGTCAATAACTTCGACAAGGTAGCGGTATCTCCAATGGAAGAGTGGATGCGTTATCTAAAGAAAGGTGAGATAAGTGAGGATGTTAAAGCCCCAGGTCTTCGTGAGGCACGCGAAAAATTACTTTATTATCAGATGGATGCTGCTGAGCGCCATGCCTATGACGAACATCTGAATGCAGTAATGATACAGCATGATGTTCTTGGTAATGCACGTGCTGAGGGTTTGGCAGAAGGACGTGCAGAAGGACGTGCAGAAGGTCGTGCAGAAGGTCGTGCAGAGGGTCGTGCAGAAGGACGTGCAGAAGGTCGCGAAGAAGGTCGTGCAGAAATGGTGCGGACAATGTATCAAAACGGAATGCCTGTAGAGCAAATTGCAAAGTTTACGTCTGTAGATGTGGAGACGGTAAAAGAAATACTTGAAAACGACTAAAGAAAAAGGCAATGTCACACGCTGATGTGGCATTGCCTTTTTTCTGTATGGGGTGGTTCTATAAATTACCTTTGTTATATTTCGATGTTATTTTGCGAACAAAGTGTAAGTGAAGGAGTGTAGCGTGCTACTCGACAGAACGCACCTACGCTTTGAGTCAAATAGAACCCGAAAGATAACAAAACAAGTTTTACATAGCGGTGGTAATTTATAGAAACACCCTATAAGTAAGTGTTCAAAATTAATTTTATATTTAATATAGGCTATTTGGATGCAGATGTTTTCTCTGTTTGAGGATTTCTGTCCCCCGGTAACGGGGGGAACCGAAGGGGGTTAATTAATCATTGTGACTGAAAACAGAGGAAGCATCTACGCCAAAGAGACTGTATTAAATATAATTTCAGAAATAAAAATGTTCACTTACTGATATATATAAATAATTTTGAATACTTACTTATATATTATTAGATTACAATCAGTGTCTACTTACAATCTGAAAGCATCCAAATAGCGAGGTAATCACATAGTGTTTACAGTGTGATTTGGGCTTAATTACAAGGTAATCATGCCCCAATTACGTTGTGAACATACCCCTCCGAAAATTGTAAGTGAAACGAGGTGTTTTACTTACAATCTGTAACTTTTTTATTGGTTCCAACTTTTTAGAAAACATTCCATCGCTGCTTCTATCACTGGTGCCATATCATAGTAACGGTATTGCGCCAGTCTGCCTCCGAAGATAACGTCAGTTTCCTTGTCTGCCATGTTACTATATTGTTCAGCAATGGTATTATTATGGTCATTATTAACAGGGTAGTAAGGTTCTAAACCTTCATGATATTCAGTAGAATATTCTTCGCTTACCACGGTCTTAGGGTTGTCATACACATGATTACCAAACATTTCGAAGTGCTTGTGTTCAATGATGCGTGTGTATGGCACGTCGTGACTGGTGTAGTTTACGACAGCGTTGCCTTGATAGTTAGGTGTATCCTCAATGCGAGTCTTGAAGGTGACAGTACGCCAGTCGAGTTTGCCGTGGCAGAAGTTGAAGTATTCATCAAGTGGACCAGTGTAAACCAACTGTTCTGCCACGTCATGCCAGCAATCACGTAGTACGCCTCCAGCGATGCTTCTGTCGTGGAAGAAGTCGGTGCAGGTAAGACAATCACACCCTTGCAGCAGTTGTTCCGTTAGTTTGTTGTATCCACCGCACGGTATGCCCTGATAGAGGTCGTTAAAGTAGTTGTTATCGAATGTGAACCTTACGGGCAGTCTTTTTATTATGAATGTAGGCAATTGTGTGCACTTACGTCCCCATTGCTTTTCTGTGTATTCCTTTATTAAGCACTCGTAGATATCGTGTCCAACGAGTGTCAGAGCCTGTTCTTCAAGATTTTGTGGCTTGCGTAGGTATCTGTTACCCCTGTTGTCAGTGGTGAACAGTGCCTTGTTAGCCTCCTCCCTCTGTCTTTCTATTTGTGCCATAGCCTCTGCAGGCGTTATCGTTCCCCACATCTGGCAAAACGTGTTCATGTTGAACGGCAGGTTATATATGCGCCCCTTGTAGTTTGCTACAGGTTGGTTGGTATAACGGTTGAACGGAACGAAGGAATTGACAAAATCCCACACCTCTTTGTTCGATGTATGAAAGATGTGTGCTCCATACTTATGTACGTTGATACCCTCAATGTTCTCGCAGTAGATATTGCCCCCAAGATGCTCACGTTTGTCAATGACGAGACAGCGTTTTCCGTGCTGTTTTGCCAGGAAAGCGAAGGTGGCTCCAAATAATCCTGAGCCTACTATGAGGTAGTCATATTTCTTCATGAGTGTAATCCGTAAATGATAATAAGTGCAAAGTTACGATTTTTTTTTGTGATAAAGGTATAGATACCATGGAATTCTTCATTATACATATTTATATATATGGGTAGTTCTATAAATTACCACCGTTATGTGAAACTTAATTAGTATAATGACGTTTTGTCATCTTTCGGACTCTTATCGGTTCAAGTCAGAAGATAGTTCAGTAGAGTAGCACGCTACACTTCTTTTACTAACACTTTTACCTTGATAATAGCCTTGAAATATAACAAAGGTAATTTATAGAACCCCCCATATACTCATTTTAAAAATATTTGGATATATAAAAAAAAAACTATAACTTTGCAGAAAAATAATTTCGATGGAGAAAATAAGACTATATATATTACTGTTGCTTGGACTGCTGGTATTTACGCCTGCCAATGCGGTGTTGAAGGAAGACAGCCTGAGTAATACCTTGAAAATATTAAGGAGTGAACTGACAAAGTACCATGATGAGTATGGTCAGCGCCAGACGATGATGAAGAAAGAAGAGGCGCGCGTGTTCACTACGCTCATGCAGACGGTACAAACAAGTAACCAAAACGCCCTGATGCTATACTCGCAGAAGGACGGTTACGTGTTTGACCTGTCTTATGCCTGCCATGAGGCTATAAGTGCATATAAGGACTTTGAGCGTCACCTTATACCTTTTACCTCCGTTGTGCAGCGCAATGAGCGCGAGATGGCAAGAATAGACAGCCTTATACAGTGCTTGAAGTCTATGCCAGTGATGATGCTTGACAAAGATGCGAAGACAGACCGTGACGTTTGTTTGGCATTGGCAGTAAATACTCGCCGAATGGTAGCAGAGGAAAAAGACCAGTTAGGAGAGTATATTACATACTATAAGATGACGGAGAAAAGGCTGAAGAACCTTAACGACTATGCCAATGGTAAGTATGGTGAACTTCAGAACAGCATATTCGTCAATGGAGGTGATAACTATTTCTCCATACTCTCAAGGCTACGTGACTATTACTCAGAAACGAAAGAGACGATAGACGAAAAATATAGCAGTTACGGCAATATTCGCTCTCAATGGGATGCCAAGTGGATGTTTGGCGTGTTCATCGTGATACTGTTCTATGGACTTGTGGCGGTTGCGTTAAATCAACTTGTGGTACGCTGGCTTGCTACGAAATTGGTAAACCGAGGTGTGCTGGGTGAGGCAGGAAAGTGGTTCCTTGCCAAGCGTACAGGCATTATATTGGCTTCAACAGCAGTAACGTTTGCCATACTGTTAGGAATAGTGCAGGCAGTAACAAAGCAAGACTTCCTTATCCTTGCGTCATCATTGTTGGTACAGTTTGCGTGGCTGATGAGCGTAATAATAATCTCTACGCTGTTGCGTGTGGATGCTTCGCGCATGCTGAAGACGTTGTATGTCTATATGCCGCTGCTTGTTAACGGTTTCCTCGTGATAAGTTTCCGCGTGGTACTGATACCAAATACGCTTGTTAACCTTATCTTCCCACCAATACTGTTGGCGTGTTGCCTATGGCAGTGGTATGCCCTGCGCAGATATAAAGGAGAGGTAGACCGTAGCGACAGAACGTACGCATCGTTCTCGCAGTTCGTATTCGTTGTGTCATTGTGCTGCTCAATGGTGGGTTATACATTACTGTCAGTGCAGATATTGATATGGTGGATAATGCAACTTACGTGCATACTGACCATAGTCTGTCTGCGTGACTGGTTCAAAGGCTATGCAGTAGTCCACAGACTGAATGAACGCCCAATAACAGAGACATGGTATCATAATGTTATCTATTGGGTTGCCCTGCCAGCATCTGCTGTAGGCTCTGTGGTGTTGAGCCTTTACTGGGCAGCGGACGTATTCAATCTCACGGATCTTACGCTGAAATTGTTTACAAGACACTTTATAGATACACCTAATTTTAAGGCCAGTATTTTTGGTATAGCATTAGTAGTAATACTATGGTTTGTGTTCAATTATATCAACCATACCGCAAAGGCGTTCACAAAATACTTCCTTGAACAGCGTGATGCCTCAAACGCAGCGCAGCAGTTCATGATGGTCAAGAACGTTATGCAGGTTCTCATTTGGGGAGTATGGTTCCTCGTGTCGCTCGCTATATTTGATATCTCAAGCCAGTGGCTCGTAATAATATCCGGCGGTCTGTCTACAGGTATCGGTTTCGCGTCAAAAGATATACTTGAGAATATATACTACGGCATATCACTGATGATGGGACGCATAAAGATAGGTGATCTCATTGTCTGTGACGGAGTGCGAGGCACGGTGTCAAGCATCTCTTACACCTCAACAATGATAGATACTGTAGATGGTTCAGTAATAGCGTTCCAGAACTCACAACTATTTACGAAGAACTATAAGAACATGACACGTAACCATGGTTATGAATTGCATGTACTAGATGTAGGCGTAGCGTACGGAACAAATGTGGCAAATGCCAAGCGCATTATCATTGATGCCGTGAATAAACTTGACTGTATAGACAAGAAGAAGGGCTGCAAGGTAGTTCTAAAGGAACTCGGTGACTCTGCACTCGTGTTGAAAGTAATAGTATGGGTTGATGTGTTTACGCAGTATTCCGATGACGGAGAGATACTGGAGTGTATATATAACACCCTTAACGACAATAATATCGAAATACCATTCCCGCAAACCGATGTGCACATAAGAAGCATAGCACAGGCAGAAACAGTGGAAAAATAATGAAGAGAATAACACTTTATATAACAGGGCTGGCAGTGATGTCGGCAACGTTGACTGCAAGTGCCGCAGAGACCGTGACAGTAAGTGAACGGAATGGACAAGGAGAAAACGAAATGACAGCAGACTCGCTGGTGGCAAGAGACCTGCGCAGTCATGGTGTAACGTTCTCACACGATAACAGCGTGGTGCTCTTTACTGCCGGACAAGATAAGTTCGATGATATGTTCCAGGCTATAAGACAGGCGAAAAGCAGCATACACCTGGAATACTTCAACTTTCGCAACGACTCAATAACAGCAGAATTGGTAAACCTGCTTGCTGAGAAAGTAAAAGAAGGCGTAGAGGTTAGGGCATTGTATGATGCCTTTGGCAATATGTCAAACAATCGTCCACTGCGCAAGAAGCACATGAAGGACATACGCTCAAAGGGAATAGAGATATACCAGTATGACCCCTTGAACTTTCCTTGGATAAACCACGTGTTTCATCGTGATCACCGTAAGATAGTGGTAATAGACGGTCAGATAGCCTATACGGGCGGAATGAACGTGGCAGACTATTATATTCATGGAACAGAAGTGGTAGGTTCATGGCACGACATGCACTGTCGATTAGACGGCGAGGAAGTGAACACGCTGCAGAGAATATTCCTCCGTATGTGGAACAAGGTCACGAAGCAGAACGTTCACGGTGCTAAGTATTACAGAGGCTACCGGCCAGCAGACTACTTCAAAGGCCTGAAGCCCGACACCACGGCGACAGCCTATCACAAGATGGTAGGGATAATCAACCGCGAACCCCACCGCACAAACAAGATAATGCGTCAGTTCTACATCTCAGCGCTCGATAACGCTAAGGACAGTATAAAGATTCTTAACCCATACATGACGCTCACCCACTCGGTAAAGAAGGCAATAAAGAGAGCCTTGAAGCGCGGTGTGAAAATGGACGTGATGATAGCCGAGAAGAGTGATATACCAATGTCGCCCGACTGCTCCTTCTATCACCTGCACTGGATGATGAAACGCGGTGCGAACGTTTACATTTATCAGGGTGGATTCCATCACACCAAGATAATAATGGTAGACGGTAGAGTATGCACCGTAGGCAGTTGTAATCTCGATGCACGCTCGCTGAGTTGGGATTACGAGGAGAACGCGGTAATACTTGACAAGAATACGACAGCGGAACAGATGCGATTGTTCGATGCAGACAAGAAGAAAAGTTTTCGCTTGACCCCAGAGAAATGGGACAGTTGGCGCACACGCTGGCAGAAAACACGTGGGTGGTTCGCCCGACTGTTTGAGATATGGCTATGAAGAGAAATTCATAATTCATAATTCATAATTATGCACTTTGCATTGTGCAGTGTATATTATGCATTAAAAATTATGCATTATGAATTATGCATTAAAAATTATGAATTATGCATTATGAATTATGAATTAAAAATTGTGCATTATGAATTCTTTTGATACACTTGATGCCTATTGGCAAGACATACACAAGATACCATCGCTATCAGACGAAGAAGAGCGCCTGTTGGCAGAGCGAATACAGCATGGCGATGAGATAGCGTTAGATAAACTCGTAACCGCGAACTTAAGGTTCGTAGTGAGCGTGGCACGACAGTATGCCGACAAAGGCCTTAGCATGGACGACCTCATAAGTGAGGGCAACATAGCGCTGATGATAGCAGCGCGTAAATGGCAACCCAAAGATGATGTGCGCTTTGTAAACTACGCCGTATGGGACGTAAGAAAAGCCATGCAAGAGGCACTGCCAGAGCAAGCACCTATGATGACTCTGCCCAAGAAAGGCAGCGAGGAAGAGAAAAACATACGTCGCTTCTCCACAGACGCTCCGTTGCATCCAGGACAGACAAACACCTTTGGCGACCTGCTGAAAGCCAGCAAGCCAATGACCGATGATGAGGTGCAGAACAATGAAGTGAGTTTCGCACTAATGCAAGCGTTACGTTATCTTAACGAGAGAGAGCAGGCTGTGATCATTGATTTCTATGGCATAGGGCAAGAGGAACACAAGACCATGGCAGAAATAGCCGAAGAGCGTGGACTAAAGAGAGAGCGCGTAAGGCAGATAAGAAAAACGGCTGAGCGCAAAATGAGACGTATAATGAAGCAAACAAAACTCACGGAATGAAGAAAGCAATACTTTTACTGGCACTCTTTGCCGCTACCGCTGTGTACGCACAAACTCCTGACGGTCCGAAGAAACCGCAAGGAGAGATGACAACGGAGAATACTACACAAAAGAAACAGAAGGTCGATAAGGCTTACACAAAACAAAACGTATATATATATGGTGTAGCAATGTCAATGCAAGACTCCGTAGTATATGTTACAGACGAACTCGTACTTAACAATGTACTGCTGCAAAAGAAGACAAAGTTCCTTGAAAACCGTCCTGACTATGCTGCACAATTAACAAAGTACATGTCACAGAAAGGCGAGAAGAACCGCGTGTGCAGCGTCTCCTTTGCCACATCAGTCAAAGCACTCGACAAGAAATACACCAAGCACATGGCAAAACTCCGTAAGCAAGGGTATCTTGTAAAGAGTATAGGGCAGGGAGAATTTCGCTTTGTGCCCATAGAGGAATAAGTCAGCAACAGTAAACGAACCGTAACAAATGAACTACCGTATAGGCGGGCACTACGTAAAGATAGCGGCAGAGCGTGGCGATGAGACATTAGAGAAACTCTTGCCATCGTTCAAACCGTTTGAGACAAAGGACGAAAAACAAGGAGCAGTCCCATTCCTTAACCTGTCGCTACAGCGCAGCCTGAAGCCAGTACCACAGGAGCAGTTGCGACACATAACCGATGCAGATACAGGCAACGGCATGATAAGAGTAGAGCGCACAGCAGAAGGGGCTTATCAGTTTACTATATGTAACATAAGCGGAACCCCATGCGCCCTGCTACAGACAACCAACGATTTCAGCCATTGCCGTTGTGCTATACGTGGAGACCTCGGTACAAAACGCTTTGCCTTAAATGGCGTCATGATGCTTGTTTATGCCTTTCGTGGAGCACAGTATGACACGCTTCTTATACACGCCTCAGTAGTAAGACACAAGGGTAGGGCATACGCCTTTACCGCAGCCAGTGGCACAGGTAAGAGTACCCAAGTATTTAACTGGCTTAACAACATCGAAGGCTGCGACCTCATCAATGATGATAACCCCATAGTACGCTTCATTGACGGTAAGAGCGTGCTCTATGGTTCACCATGGAGTGGCAAGACTGCCTGTTACCGTAACATCACGGTGCCCCTTGGCGCAATAATAAAGATTGAGCGTGACACCGTGAACCACGTGACACCACTGCTCACGCTCGACGCTTTCGGCACACTATTAACAGCGTGCTCCGCAATCAGAACAGACGAAAAAGTCTACGGAAGACTCTGCGACGCAGTCTCAAAAGTCGTAGGCTCCATAACAATGGCAACTCTGCATTGTCTGCCCGATGCAGCATCAGCAGAGACATGTCGTCGTTATTTAGAAGGAGAAGCAGAATAGTCAGAACAAGAAACACAGTAACCGTAGATAGAGAAAAAGACATTAACCTAAAAGAATGACAAAAGGAGGAATATCACGTTTTAGCGTCTCGTCTGCTGACTATAGAATGCTACCGTTAGTAGGAGAATACGTAAACAGCGGAAAGACCGTAATACTGCCGCTGCGCGGTTACAGCATGCGCCCCTACTTAGAGGACAATCGCGACAAGGCCCTGCTCGCTCCCGTGCCAGAAAGACTAAGCATAGGCGACGTGGTGCTAGCCCATTTAAGCCAGACTGGAATCTACGCCATGCACAGAATAACAAATATCCAGGGAGATACAATCACAATGTGCGGCGACGGCAACCTGACGCCAGAAGTCATAGACCGTAGCGACATAATAGCGATAGCAAAAGGATTCTATCGCAAAGGGAGCACAACACTCAGCAGCGTTGATAGCAGCATATATAAACTCTATTGGCGCACGTGGCTACTCCTAAAGCCCATAAGGCGTTATCTGCTTTATGCATGGAGAAAAATACATGGTCTGTAAATAAAAAGAAAGAAAAAAATGAATATAATAGAAGGATTAGAAAGACGTGAAGTATGCGGAGAGAGCATACTCGTGCCAACAGGAGAGAAGTCAGTAGACTTCTCAAAACTTGTTTCGCTCAATGACACCTCCCTCTTCCTATGGAAAAAGATGGAGAAAGGAGAGTTTACCCCAGCCGAATTAGTAAAAGCATTGCTTGACGAATACGAGATAGACGAAGCAACAGCAAGCAAAGATGTAGACTCCTTTATAGACCAACTGCTAAAAGAGGGACTGATAGTACGCTAAGTCGACAGCATCCCCCCAGCACAAAGAACAATTACATAGAAAAGGAATTTAAATATATATATAATAAGGAAATGTACAGAACAAACACCTGCGGAGAACTCCGCATTGAGAATGTAGGCCAGACGGTAACACTTGCCGGATGGGTACAGGGCGTTCATAACCTTGGAGCCCTGACGTTTGTAGACCTCCGTGACCGTTATGGAATTACCCAGTTAGCGTTCAACGAAGACGCCCCTGAGGAACTGAAAGAAAAAGCACGCCGCCTAGGTCGTGAATACGTAATACAGGCCACAGGTAAAGTGGCAGAGCGTTACTCAAAAAACAATAAACTCGCTACAGGCGATATCGAGATATTCGTCACCGAACTGAATATTATCAGCGAGAGCGAGACACCTCCGTTCACCATAGAAGACAATACAGATGGCGGTGACGAACTCCGCATGAAGTATCGTTACCTTGACCTTCGTCGCTCTTGCGTAAGGAAGAACCTCGAACTGCGCCACCGTATGACAATCCTTATACGTAACTTCCTCGACTCACGTCAGTTCATGGAAGTAGAGACCCCTATCCTCATCGGGTCTACCCCCGAGGGAGCACGCGACTTCGTAGTACCTTCACGCATGAACCCAGGACAGTTCTACGCCCTGCCACAGAGCCCACAGACCCTCAAGCAGTTGCTCATGGTGTCAGGCTTTGACCGTTATTTCCAGATTGCCAAGTGCTTCCGCGACGAAGACCTGCGCGCTGACCGCCAGCCAGAGTTTACACAGATAGACTGCGAAATGTCATTCGTAGACCAAGAAGACGTAATAGAGATATTCGAGGAAATGGCACGTCACCTCTTCAAAGAGATACGTGGCGTAGAACTGCCAGCAAAACTCCGCCAGATGACATGGCACGAGGCAATGGCAAAATATGGTTCAGACAAGCCTGACCTCCGCTTCGGCATGGAGTTCGTAGAACTAATGGACGTATTGAAACTCGGTACATTCCAGGTGTTTGACAATGCAGAATACATAGGTGGCATCGTGGCAGAAGGCTGCGCTTCATACACTCGTAAGCAACTCGACCAACTAACCGACTTCGTAAAGTCGCAGCAGGTAGGCGCCAAAGGGCTTGTTTACATTAAAGTGAACGCAGACGGCAGCATCAAGTCAAGCATCGACAAGTTCTACACCCCAGAACAACTGCAGGCCGTTGCAGCCAAGGCAGGCGCCAAGGCAGGCGACCTCATCCTCATCCTCTCAGGCGACAACGCCAACAAGACCCGCGTACAACTATGCTCTCTGCGTCTCGAGATGGGCAAACGCCTCGGACTCATGGACAAGGATAAGTTTGAATGCCTGTGGATCATAGACTTCCCACTCTTCGAATGGAGCGACGAGGAACAGCGCCTCATGTCAACCCACCATCCATTCACCATGCCAAACCCAGACGACATACCATTGCTCGATACCGACCCAGCAAAGGTACGTGCCAAGGCTTACGACTTCGTATGCAACGGCGTAGAAGTAGGCGGAGGCTCATTACGTATTCATGACGGCAAACTCCAGGCAAAGATGTTCGAAGTACTCGGCTTCACCCCAGAGCGCGCCATGGCACAGTTCGGCTTCCTCATCAACGCCTTCAAGTATGGAGCACCACCTCATGCAGGACTCGCCTTCGGCCTCGACCGCTTCGTAAGCATCATGGCAGGACTCGACAGCATACGTGACTGCATCGCCTTCCCTAAGAACAACAGCGGTCGCGACGTAATGCTCGACGCACCATCTGCCATAGACCAAAAGCAACTTGACGAACTACAACTAAACATAGTAGAGAAAGAAAAGTAAAAAAAACATTGTAAACGCACACAAGGCACATAATAGCACAAATACATATTTCGTTAAAGAAAACGTATTTTACTGTTGATATGTGTCAATAATAAAAGCAAAAGGGCATCTTTTCCTCGTAAAAGATGCCCTCGTTACGTTTAAAATAGTTATCTTTGCATTGCATATAGATAAAAATATCCTCAGTCTTGCATAAAAGCAAACACACAAGGAAAGGACAAAGAGAAACTTAGGAAGACAAAAAAATAAGAAAATGGTAGAAAAGACAACAAAGAAGACTGCTGCAACAAAGGCTACAGCAGAGAAGAAGACAAAGACAACAGCAGCAAAGTCAACCACCACACGTGCAGCCAAGAAGGCAGCAGTAATCTACGTAAACGCAGAGAACGCAGGTTTCCGTGCTGGCGACGTTTATCAGATTTTAGCAGCAGCAGAGGCTCCTCTCACAGCGGCAGAAGTAGCAAAGGCTGCCAAGGTTGCCATTGAGGACGTTTACCTTGGACTTGGTTGGCTGCTCAAGGAAGGCAAGATTGCTTCAACAGACGACAACAAGATCGTTCTCGCCTAAAGAGAAAGAACCGCCTTTGAAAAAAAAGGTACTATCTATAACAGAAAGTGAAGAGCACAATGCTGCAAGCGTAAACCACACTGTAGCACTATGCTCTTCATTTTTTTATATCACACGTACCCCCAAAAATACAAATAACTAGGGCGTCCAGTTAGATGTTCCGAAAAACAGATGCTGAAATTACCCATTAAGTTGTTAATAAAACGCTCTGATATTTAACGTCTTAAGTAACGAAATAGTTCTTTGAAAATTTGCATAACTCATTGATTTTTTAGTACCTTTGAATGTAATTTTAAGATACATAAATCAATGAAAAAGTTAGATTCAAACCAAGATAAAGAGACTCTCCAGAAGGAGGTGGAACGTCTTCGTAAAGAGAATAAGAAGCTTGCATCTCAAAAAGACAAGATCAAGGCCAAGTAAGATAAGACCAAAAAGGAACTTTTAAAAAAAGACGTTCGGAAGATAATATTGACCGACGAATAAAGTTGATTGCTCTCGAGCCTGTTCCCGGACATAGATTCCCTCTTATAGTCATCCAGCTCTGCGTTTTGATCTACATGCGTACACCATGTGGGTTGTGAACAGTCGTGACTATGCTGGATATCTTCGCCGAGTTGCTGGGTGATACATTCGGAAAGGTCCCGTGCTACAACACAGTAGAGAACAGGGTGAAAAAGCTTGGTCTCTCTGTTTATCAAGATGATTAGCCATGCAAGGACAAGAAGTTAGCGATGGTCGTGGATGAGAGCATTGCCATAAATGGGCAGAAACTTCTCCTGACTCTTGCAATTCCTTCCGAGCATCAGGGGCGTCCTGTAAAGCACGAGGATGTCACGATTCTTGACATGTCGGTCAGCAAGAGTTTCAACGGCGATGATGTTCAAGGCAGAATTGAGAAAGCAGAGAAATCTGCAGGAAATGCTCCCGATTACATCATAAGTGACAATGGTCATAATCTGACCAAAGGCATCACTGGTTTCAGGCATGTACGTCATGCAGACATCAGTCATTCTATGGGGGGTAATCCTCAAGAAGGTTTATGAGAAACAATCTTATTTCGTGGAGTTTACAGTACTCCTTGGCAAGAAACAACTGCAGTATCATCTGACTGACAAGGCATCCTTGCTGCCTCCCAATATGAGAGCCATATCACGGTTCATGAATATGTCTTCATGGGTGCTCTGGGGTAATGAAATGCTTGACTGCTATGACACGCTACCGGAAAAAATGCAGGAAGCGTACTCCTTCATAAAGGATTATGAATCTTTGCTGAAGGAACTGCAGACTGTACTTTGTGCTGTAAGACACGTCGAGGCTGTCTGCAAGAACGAAGGTTTCTCGGTAATGACGAGCAGGAAGTGCAGGCTCTATGTCATTACTCGTGTCTTGGGAAATGCACATTCCCGACAGGTACGTGTTGGAATCAAGATGCTTGAATACTTCAACAGAGAAGAAGCACTTCTCACAGGTAACATTAGCATCAACATATCATCCGACATCATAGAATCTACTTTTGGCATCTACAAGAGTAAAAAGTCGCCGAACAAACTGTACGGTGTGACATCTTTTGTTCTGACGATACCGTTATATTCAAAAGTAGCGAACGAATCCGTTACAAAAACAGTTAATTTCAAAGATCGCATTGTAAATGTTAAACTCAAGAACATTAATACTTGGTCAACCAAGCACCTGTCCCAAAAACAGGGTTACAGAACGAACCAAAACTCTCAAAAAAGTGAGTTAATATTGGTACAAAGAACTGGACACCCTAACAAATAACCCAACCTTAAAATCACAATGCAGTGCGCCACCCATATCCTTACAATCCTTACAGAAGCATACCCTAAAGCCATGCCTCTGCGCCGCATAGCGCTCAATGTTTATAACATCACCAACACATTATTCGATCCGCAAGACCGCGAACACATATACGAAATAGTTGCAGAGTGGTTACGCGCAGAGAGTCAAAAGAGTAGGGGGGCAGTAATAAAAGCCGAAACAAAGGGGTGGTACAAACTCAACGACCGTTCTCCCGAGGCGCAACAACTGCTGTTAGAATTTCTGCCGCGCGAAGAAGACGAATGGATGAAGTAATCCCCCCCCCGGTAAAGCGTGAAATTCACAAATTTACAAATTCACAAGGAAGGCGGTACTCTCATGAGTGCCGCCTTCCTTGTTTTCATTAACTATGAACAAATAGCATTTAGTAATGTTAAAAAAATAACTTAATCAATTCAATTATTACTAGAGTAATGTTGGCTTACATATTTTTTAAGTTCATCTTGCTGGCTATTTTGTGGCTATTCATCAGTCACGATGCTCGCATTCTTCGCTAGGCTAAGGCGTTTCACGGAGTTCTCCATCTTCATATTCCAAAAATATCTCAACAATCTGAGGTAAAAACTGCGCAAGTTATTTTTTTCAACATTACTTAACCCAAACCTACAACATATATATATCCTACTATGAATGATTATATTCGAAGAAAACGCGTTGGCGGAATTAATATGTTTTAATTCTGCCAACGCGTTAATTTGTTAATTTGTTAATTCTCGCCTTCTTTATTACTTCAACTTCGCTTTTATCCAGTCCTTATGTTGTAACTCCATGGTTTCAGAGGTCCAGTGTTCGTTTATTGGTGTGATGAAGGAGGCTTTCTCGCTAGTAATCACGTTCCAGGCAGCGAAAGAGGTTGTAGGAGGGCACGTGCTATCGTTGTATCCCCACGTCATGCGTACGGGACAGGTAATCTTACGACAGAAGTTCACTACGTCGTAGTACTGAAGTGTGTTGACAACCTGAGACGTAAGTATTCCCGCAGGGTTACGATTAAGATGCGGATAGCCGCCAGTGCGCCCTTTTTCGCTATACGCCGCCATGTCGGTAAGGGCAGGGTGGTTAGCCACGCAGAGAGTGACGCGAGGGTCGAGGCCAGCCGTAACGAGGGCAAGGGCACCGCCCTGTGAACCACCCTGCACGGCAATGTTCTTCCCGTCCCACTCAGGCAAGGAAGTGAGATAATCAATGCAGCGCACCATGCCAGCATAGACATGGCGCATATAGTAACGCTCCTTACTGTCGATGCCGTTAACGAGATAACCATTCTCGCTATTGCTGAAGGCGTTACTGATGCTCTTAAACGTGTCGGCAGACAGACGAGGGTCAAGACCATGAATCTCCACCTCAAGCCTTATCATGCCGTCCTCAGCGTAGTAGCGATGGCGTAGCGGTTCTTTAATAGTCTTAATGCCAGCCCCAGGAGGACAAAGCACCACGGCATGGCTGCCCTTCGTGGCATTCTTAGGCATGGTGAGATAGCCATACATATAGTGGCCGCGATCAATCCTAATCTTGACGAGCCAGCAGTCAATCTTGTCCGTGCAGTATTCCGGAGCCAGTTCGCGCGTAACGGTAATAGGAGTCTTACGTGCATCCTCAATGGTCTTAGACCAGAAGTCGCCGAAGTCCGTCGGCATCTTAGTGAAAGGCAGTATGTCGTAAGGGCTGAAGCCCACCTTGACGTGGTGCGAGGTCTTAGTGCCCCCAACATTAGTAGTCAGTTTCAGGTCAAGGAAGCCAGGCGTCTTACGTGTGCCCATGCTCACGGTAGCCCTGCCATTCTTCAGTCTCACGGTGCCCTTAGAGATAGGTTCAAGCATGTCTGGAGCAATCTCATAACTGATCTCCGCGTCAGTCGCTACACCATATTTGTATAGTTGCACCTCAACCGTAGCC
This sequence comes from uncultured Prevotella sp., assembly GCA_934272845.1. GTDB lineage: Bacteria > Bacteroidota > Bacteroidia > Bacteroidales > Bacteroidaceae > Prevotella. The sequence continues at coordinate 62,362 of CAKQSF010000001.1, read as the reverse complement.
TTTTCGCCAGTCTTGTAGAGCCAGTCGGCATGGTTAGGGGTAGTTACCCACAGGTAGTCGCTGCGGTAAGGGTAGTTCTCAGCAGCCACGGTAGCGTAGTCCCCATTAACAAACTGGCAGGGAACGCAAAGCGATACCGTAGTGGCAAGGATAAGAAAATTTCTCTTAATGAAAGTCTTCATTTGGTAGGAATAAAGTGTGTAGGGGTAGGGGAGTTAGTACTTAGGCTTAGGATACTTTCTGAGCCATCCATCGAGGCGCAGCCTCATGACGCCGAAGAAAGCCTCACCGAAGATGCCACCGTTCATCTTGCTCACTCCCTCACGACGGTTAACGAAGATGACAGGAACCTCCTTGATGCGGAACCCAATCTTGTATGCGGTGAACTTCATCTCAATCTGGAAGGCGTACCCCTTGAAGCGAATCTTGTCCAGTTCTATGGTCTCAAGCACGCGGCGCTTGTAACACTTAAAGCCCGCAGTGGTATCGTGAACCTGGAAGCCTGTGATGAGACGCACGTACTTCGATGCGAAGTATGACATCAGCACTCTGCCTATGGGCCAGTTGACCACGTTTACGCCGCTGACGTAACGAGAGCCAATCGCCACATCGTAGCCCTCGTCAGCGCAGGCAGAGTAAAGGCGTGGCAGGTCAGCAGGGTCGTGGCTGAAGTCAGCGTCCATTTCGAAGATATATTGGTAGTCGCGAGCCAGTGCCCACTTGAACCCCTTGATGTAGGCGGTGCCCAGCCCCAGTTTGCCCTCACGCTCCTCAATAAACAACTGTCCGCTGAACTCATCAGCAATCAGGCGTTTAACGATAGAAGCAGTGCCGTCGGGTGAACCATCGTCAATGACAAGAATGTGGAATGCCTTCGGCAGGGCGAAGATGGCACGTATGATTTTCTCTATGTTCTCCTTTTCGTTATACGTAGGTATTATAACAATGCTGTCGCTTGTCTGCATGACTAAAAATCTTATTTATACCGTACTGTTTGTACTAAGTTATTCTTTTTATCGTCACAAAAGTACGAAATAATCTTAAAACGACAAAGTTATTAAAGAAATTTTTCGTACTTTTGCAGTGATTTATGTTGTTAAAAGAATTTTTGACACTTTATGAAGGCAGTGTGCAGGTAAAGGCGCTTGCAGGGCTGCTGAGTGGCACGGCAGGTCAGCGGATAGTGGTCAGCGGCCTTACGCAGTCGGCAGTGGCGATATATTTTGCTGCGGCAGGGAGAGTTGTGTCACGTCCGTTGCTCTTCGTGATGCGCGATGCAGACGAGGCAGGCTATCTGTATCAGGACCTGGTGAACATACAGGGAGAGACAGCCGTGGCGCTATTTCCTTCATCATATAAACGAGCAGCGAAGTTCGGGCAGCGTGATGCCGCGGGCGAGATAATGCGTACCGAGGCGCTGACGAAGATAGCAGAGGGCACGGTGAACATTGTGGTGACATGCCCAGCGGCACTGGCAGAACTGGTGGTAAGCAAGCAACGCCTTGACGAGCGCAGAATAACGCTGACGAAGGGGCAGTGTGTGGATATGAGCACGCTGACGAAGCAGTTAAGAGAACTAGGCTTTCGCGAACAAGACTATGTTTATGAGCCAGGGCAGTACGCTGTAAGAGGAAGCATCATGGACGTATATTCATACAGTTCAGAGCAGCCTTACCGCATAGACTTCTTCGATGACGAGATAGACTCCATGCGCACCTTCAACGTAGAGGATCAGTTGTCAATGGATATCCTCGACACGCTGACGATAGTACCAGAGATGCTGCGCACAGAGGCTGAGAAAATACCGCTGACAGAGTTTATGCCAAAGGATACCATCGTGGTGACCCACGGTGTAAGGTACGTGGTGGATGCCGTGGACTATATATATAAGGATGGCTTCTCACAGCAGGCAGTAAGCGACCGTCTGGCTGCAGCCACAGAGATGGAGAGAGCATCCGTAGAGCGCGAACTGACCGCAGAACTGAATTTATGCACGGGGAGGCGAATGGAGAAGAGCCTTGAACGCTTTACCATCGTGGAACTGGAGGCTACAGGTGCAACAGGTGCGCCGTCGTCACTTACGTTACAGACCTCGCCACAGCCGTTGCTGCATAAGAACTTTGACCTACTTGCGCAGACCATGGAGGACTTTGCGTTGCAGGGCTATGGCGTCTACGTGCTATCAGATAGCGACAAGCAGCAGGAGCGCCTCACAGAGATAATGCAGGGTGTGAAGACGAGCACAGGCGCAGAGGCATGCGCGGAGTGGCAGAAGGTGAAGGGCGTGGTACACGAAGGCTTTGTGGACCATGGAGTGAAGGTGGCACTGTTTACAGATCACCAGATATTTGAACGCTTCCATAAGTATCAACTGAAGGCGCAGGCGGCAAAGCGCGGCAAGATGGCGCTGACGATGAAGGAACTGCAGGAGATGGAACCAGGAGACTTCATTGTCCACGTAGACTTTGGCATAGGAAAGTTTGCAGGGTTGGTGCGTGTGCCTACGACAGTGCGTAATGCTGACGGTACCGTGACGCCAGGGTTCCAGGAGGTGATACGCATAGTGTATCAGAAGAACGACAAGGTGGACGTGAGCATACATGCCCTCTACAAGATAAGCAAATATAGGCGTGCCGACAGCGGCGAACCACCACGACTATCAACCTTAGGCACGGGGGCATGGGAACGCATAAAGGATAAGGCGAAGAAACGCATAAAAGACATTGCGCGTGACTTGATAAAACTCTATGCGCAGCGTCGACACGAAAAGGGATTTGCGTTCTCGGCAGACTCTTACCTGCAACATGAACTGGAGGACTCATTCCTTTATGAGGATACGCCCGACCAGATGAAGGCTACGCAGGAGGTAAAACACGACATGGAGTCAGCGCGACCTATGGACCGACTGGTGTGTGGCGATGTTGGCTTCGGCAAGACGGAGGTTGCCATACGTGCCGCTTTTAAGGCAGCATGCGACTCAAAACAGGTGGCAGTGCTCGTTCCGACAACGGTGCTCGCATTTCAGCATTATAAGACGTTTATGAAACGCCTTGACGGACTGCCCGTTACGGTGGACTACCTTTCACGCGCACGCACAGCGAAACAGACTAAGGACGTGTTGCAACGGCTGGAAGATGGTAGGATAGACATACTCGTAGGCACGCACCGCATGCTGGCGAAGACAGTGAAATGGCACGACCTCGGACTGCTAATCATTGACGAGGAACAGAAGTTCGGAGTGTCGACAAAGGAGAAGTTGAGACAACTGAAGACTAATGTTGACACGCTGACAATGTCTGCCACGCCTATACCACGCACGCTACAGTTCTCGCTGATGGGAGCAAGAGACATGAGCATTATGCGCACACCGCCGCCAAGTCGTCATCCTATAGACACGCAGGTGGCAACGTTCTCTGTAGAACTGCTGACGGATGCTATTAACTTCGAGATGAGCCGAGGAGGGCAGATATACTTTGTTTGTAACCGTATAGCGACTCTTGACAGCATGAAGCGCATCATAGAGCGCCACGTGCCTGACTGCCGAGTGGCGATAGGACATGGACAAATGAAGCCAGAGGAACTGGAGAAGGTGGTCATGGCGTTCATAAACCATGATTATGACTTGCTGCTCTCAACGACGATAGTGGAGAACGGCATAGATATCCCTAATGCTAATACCATTATTATTAATGATGCTAACCACTTCGGACTGTCGGATCTGCACCAGATGCGAGGCAGAGTGGGGCGCAGCAACCGTAAGGCGTTCTGTTATCTTCTTGCACCGCCACTGACGAGTTTGCCGGCAGACAGTAGACGCAGACTGGAGGCGCTGGAGACATTTGCCGACTTAGGGTCAGGATTTAGCCTCGCCATGCAAGACCTCGACATCCGCGGAGCGGGAAACCTGCTCGGAGCAGAACAGTCGGGATTTATGGAAGACCTTGGCTATGAGACATACCAGAAGATACTCTCGCAGGCGGTCAACGAACTAAAGAACGATGAGTTCCAAGACCTCTATGCCGAACAACTGGCAGAAGGGGAGAAACTTACGGGTGAGGACTTTGTGGACGACTGCAATGTGGAGAGCGACCTGCAGATGTATTTCCCAGACTACTATGTGCCAGGAAGCAGTGAGCGCATGATACTCTATCGCGAACTGGACAGCATACAGACAGAGGCAGACCTCGAAGCGTATCGCAAGAGAATGGAGGACCGCTTTGGGCCAGTGCCGAAAGAAGGAGAGGAACTCATGCTCGTGGTGATGGTGAGAAGGCTCGGAAGAACGTTAGGCTGCGAGAAACTCATACTGAAACAACATCAGATGCAGATGCAGTTCGTGTCGAATAAGGATAGTGTGTTCTACAAAAGTCCTTTCTTTACGGCGATACTCAACTATGTGGCATCACATCCACGCTACTGTAACTTCAAGGAGGTTGGAGGACACAATCGCCTCGTGGTAAAGAACGTGGCAAGCGTGGCAGAAGCAGTAAAGACGCTGAAGAGAATGATAAATAATGTATAGAACTACTCTATAATGAAAATAATGGATAACTTACAATAACCAAGACAAAAGAATTATGAAGAAACTACTAACATCTTTATGTTTAGCAGCGTTGGCAATAGGAGCGCACGCTGTAAATCCTGTAAAGGGAGATTATTACCTCTATTGCCACATGAGTGACAAGGGACAGTGGACGGCATTTGCCGTAAGTAAGGACGGTCTGAACTATGAGGATATTCTTGGGGGAGATTCTGTGTTTTCCAGTTATGAGCATGCAAGGATAGAGGGTGGCACACGTGACGCTTATATCTGTCGCGCCTACGACAAGAAAAACTTCGTCATGGTAACAACAGATATGAATAACCGTATGACGAAAAAGTTAGGTAAGAACTCAGAGTGGGAGAACTTTGGTATAGACCTGCTTCGCTCTAACGACCTTATTAAGTGGAAATCAGTATCATTCGACTTTCGTAAGGGGTTGTCTATCTTCTGCGACGGCAATGACAAGAACATCACACCTGTATACAAGGACTGGAGTCAAATATGTCGCGTATGGGCACCACAAGTCTTCTGGGACGAGACATACGTATGGAAGGACGGTAGCCAGGGAGCATACTTTATATATTACTCTATGCTGAACCGCGCAGAGGATAAGTATGATCGCATGTTCTATTCATATGCAGACAAGTCGTTCACAAAGATGACGCAGCCGCAGCAACTCTTTGACTGGGGATATGCTACGATAGACGCTGATATCAACTATGTGCCTGCCGACGGACTCTTCCACATGATGATAAAGAAAGAGGGTGGAAAGCCAGGACTCTTTACTGCTACAGCGCCAAGACTGCGTGGACCATGGGGAGAACCAGTAGAGGAAGACTATGTTAACTTTGAGGGAAAAAAGAACTGTGAAGGCGTGTCAGCATTCCAAATTGATGGAGAAGAAGGGTGGCGCATCGCTTATATAGAGTACTCTTCACATCCAAAACACTACCGCATATGTAAGGCGGACAAGTTTATGCGTAACTTCTCTGACCCTCATGACATTCAGGGAGTTACAGCACCACAGCACGGTTCGTTCATGCGCATAACAAAGGCAGAATATGACCGCCTGAAGAAGTGGAGCGCAAGCAAAATGAAGAAGTAGTATATGTTTGTAACAGTAATAATAATTTACTTTATGTTGCTCCTTGGAGTCAGTCGGTTGACGGCTTCAAGGAGCAATAATAATATATTCTTTCGTGGTGCCAGGCAGTCCCCATGGTATCTTGTTGCCTTTGGCATGATAGGAGCGAGCATATCAGGCATCACGTTCGTTAGTGTACCGGGAATGGTGATAGGGTCTGGAATGTCATACCTTTACACCTGTCTCGGTTTTATTTTTGGTTATTTTGCCGTAGCGTTCATACTGTTACCAGCGTATTATAGGCTTAACCTCACAACGATATACAGCATGCTGAAGCCTCTGGGCAACGAGGCTTACAAGACAGGTGCAGCGTTCTTCTTGCTCTCAAAGATGACAGGAGCAGCAGCAAGGTTCTACGTGCCGTGTTATATCATTTACCGAAGCATGTTCGATGGTAACGGAACAATAGCAAGAACACCGCTGATGGAAGGAATGCTCTTCTTGTTAACAGTGTGTGTCATGGTGATGTTAATATGGGTCTACACACGTAGGGGAGGCATAAAGACGTTAGTATGGACCGACACCCTGCAAACGTTCTGCATGTTTGCCGCACTCGTGCTCATAATATATAATGTGGCAATGCAACTGTATCCCGACCAGACAGGATTGGGGGCAGTGGTAAAATCCTTTTGCGGAGTATTCGAACAGAGTATAGTGTCGCTGAATTTTGATGCTCCAAACCGTGTAATATCTTTCCTCTCAGGCATCTTTATAGTCATAGTGATGACAGGACTGGACCAGGACATGATGCAGAAGAACCTTACCTGTCGCAATGTAGACGAAGCGCAGAAGGACATGTGCACCTACGGCTTCGCCTTCTTCCCTGCCAACTTCCTTTTCCTTGCGCTCGGTGTAATGCTCTGCATGTTATGTTCGCAGAGAGGAATGCCACTGCCAGAGAAGCCAGACGAACTGCTTACGATGTTTGCAGTAACAGGAGACCTAGGTAACACCGTACTGATACTCTTTGCCATCGGAATAGTGGCAGCAGCATTCAGCAGTGCAGACAGTGCGCTGACTGCACTAACAACTTGTTTCTGCATAGACATACTCGGAGTAAAGGCAGATAGCGATGAGACTGACGTGAAGAGTGATAGAATGCGCAGAAAGGTACACATAGGCATGGCGGTGGTATTCATTGTGTGTATCATGCTCTTCCATCTATTCAACACAACATCGTTGATAGACGCCATTTATCGCCTGTGCAGTTACACTTATGGACCGCTCTTAGGACTATTTGCCTATGCCATGTTCCATAAAGGAAAGGTGCAGCACATAGGGAGTGCAGCGTATGCCATCTGTGTAGGTTCGCCATTAATTTGTCTTGCGCTTGACAATTATGTGCCCATATTGACAGGCTATCACTTCGGTTACGAGTTACTCATGGTAAATGGTATGATAACTTACATCGCATTGAGCATGGTAGCGGCAAAAAAGATTAAAACAACATAGCCCACCCCATTTAATATTACTTAATGAATTCATATCTCAATAAATCAAACATAGAGCGGACTACGAGCGGAGTGGAATACCACCCGCTCGTACCTTTTCTGCCAGAAAATGCGAGGATATTGTTCCTAGGTAGTTTTCCACCGCAGCGCAAGAGGTGGTGTTGTGACTTTTATTATCCTAACTTTATCAATGACCATTGGCGCATAGAAGGACAGGCATTTTACGGTGACCGTGACTATTTTGTAAGTAAGACAGCGAAGAGTTTTGTGCTCAACAGCATTGTAAAGCATTGTGAAGAAAAAGGAATAGCCTTTTTCGATACTGCGACAGCAGTACGCAGGTTGAAGGATAATGCCTCAGACAAATTCTTAGAGGTAGTAGAAGCAACAGATATCCGTTCGCTAACACGCTCCATGCCTAACCTAAGAGCGGTGGTGACAACAGGCGAGAAAGCCACCGAAACAATATGTCATTATTATGGAATAAAAGAAATACCTAAAGTAAACCATTTCATCAAACTAGAAAAGGAACTGGAATTGTATCGTCTTCCCAGTTCGTCAAGGGCATATCCTTTAGCGTTTGAAAAGAAGGTAGAGGCGTATAAAGCAATGTTTCAGCGTTATAGTGTACTGTGATTGTAACGTGATGTTGCTACAATTGTGTAACCATTCTGCGATAACTTAAGGGGGGGATATGCGCAAGGCCAAAGACTATCTTTGGCTGGAAACCAATACGCTACAAATAGTTTACTGCCTTCCAGGCAATTTGCTCTAAGGCTAATGCTCGTAATAGGTTAACTATTAGTGATTAATAAAAAATAGGGATAGCCAAAACACCAACAAATGAGTATTGTCCGATACAAGTAAAACCACTACCTTTGCACCGTCAAAAAAACAACAAGAAACAAAGATAACCAAATTATTTTTACGTATGAAAAAGACAATAGTAGTATTCGGAAGTTCTACAGGAACGTGTGAAGGAATTGCGGCAGAGATTGCCCAGAAATTAGGTGTTGAAGCAATCAATGTACAGGACTTCACAGCAGATGTGGTTGCAGATAACGACAATCTTATTCTCGGCACCAGCACATGGGGCTGCGGCGAGGTACAAGATGACTGGTATGACGGTCTGAAAGTGATAAAAAACGCAGACCTTAACGGTAAGACAGTTGCACTCTTCGGATGTGGTGACTCCAGCAGTTATTCAGACACATTCTGTGGAGGCATGGCAGAAATATACAAAGCGGCAAAGGAGGCTGGTGCTAAGGTCGTAGGTCAAGTGGATACAGCAGGTTATACATACGATGATTCAGAGGCCGTAGAAGACGGAAAGTTCGTAGGTCTTGCACTTGACAATGACAACGAAGAAAGCCTGACGGCAGGTAGAATAGACGCATGGATAGAAGCAATCAAGCCAGAACTGTAAAACAATAACATCAAGCCACCCATAAAGAAATATTTTTAAGATGAAGATTAGTAAAGTCTTAGGACGTGAGATACTTGACTCACGTGGCAACCCTACTGTAGAGGTTGATGTAGTATTAGAAAACGGTGTAATGGGACGTGCTGCAGTACCTTCTGGGGCCAGTACAGGCGAGAACGAAGCATTGGAACTGCGTGATGGTGACAAATCTCGATATCAAGGTAAAGGAACCCTTAAGGCAGTAAACAATGTTAACACTATCATTGCTCCAGCGTTGGTAGGATGTGATGTCTTTCAACAAAGGGCTATAGACAAGAAAATGTTGGAACTAGACGGCACACCAACAAAGTCTAACTTAGGTGCCAATGCTATTCTTGGTGTATCGCTGGCTGTGGCTCAGGCCGCTGCTAAGGCACTCGGACTGCCTTTGTATCGCTATATAGGAGGTGCAAACGCCTATGTCTTACCTGTGCCGATGATGAACATTATCAATGGTGGTGCCCATTCTGATGCTCCTATAGCCTTCCAGGAGTTTATGATACGTCCTGTAGGTGCAAGCAGTTTGCGCGAGGCTGTACGTATAGGTGCAGAGGTATTCCATACACTTGCTAAACTGCTGAAGCAGCGCGGACTTTCTACTGCGGTAGGTGATGAGGGAGGTTTCGCTCCAGCGCTAGATGGCATAGAGGATGCACTACAGATTATATGTGACGCAATAACAACTGCAGGTTATAAGCCTGGCGAAGACGTAAAGATCGCTATGGACTGCGCTGCCAGCGAGTTTGCTGTCGTAGAGAATGGTGAGTATTATTACGATTATCGACAGTTGAAGGACGGTAAGAAGAAGGATCCTAACGGCAAGAAACTCTCTGCCGAGGAGCAGATAGACTTCCTTGAACAACTCATAGACAAATATCCTATTGACTCAATAGAAGACGGACTAGACGAGAACGACTGGGACAACTGGGTGAAGTTGACTGAGAGAATAGGCAAACGTTGTCAGTTGGTGGGCGATGACCTCTTTGTTACCAATGTAAAATTCTTAGAGAAGGGCATAAAGATGGGAGCCGCTAATTCTATACTTATTAAGGTTAACCAGATAGGCTCGCTCAGCGAAACTCTTGACGCTATAGAGATGGCTCATCGCAGTGGTTATACCACGGTAACATCGCATCGCTCCGGAGAAACTGAGGATACCATTATTGCCGACATCGCGGTTGCTACTAACTCTGGACAGATAAAAACAGGGTCACTCTCAAGAACAGACCGTATGGCTAAGTATAACCAGTTAATAAGAATAGAGGAGGAACTGGGAGAGATAGCAAAGTATGGTTACAAAAAGTAGTCAACAGTAAATGCTATCATCTACTAACATCGTAGTAATATAACCATTTTGTGTGAGTAGTATTATGTAGTTGGCATGTCATGACGAAAAGTCGTGACATGCCTTTTTTTTTTACTTATACGCTTTTGCGCATAATCACTCTTTAAACTACCGCAGAATGGTTACAACAAGTTGTGCAAATGTTAAAAAATAAATAATTTCCCCGAAAGCGTTAAGACAATATAGCAGTATCAGAATAAAAATGTTAACTTTGCAAAATATATTACCCATATAGGTAAGTGTTCAAAATAGGAGAAGTAGATGCACTAAAGAGACTGTATCAGATATTCCACATAATTACATGATCGTAAACTCGCTCATTTGTAAAAACAATTTTGAAAACTTACATACAAAACAAAGAATACATTAAAATGCAAAATATACTTAGGAAGATTTTACTTATGACAGTATTGCTGTTCGCGGTCTTTGTCTGCAAAGCAGAGGTCGTTGACGGTACTGTGTTCTTAAAATCTTTAAACGGAACATATATAGAACTGTTCTCTACTAATACATGCTTAAAGCCTGAATTAAAGGCTGTGTGGCATACGGAGGCTGCAAAGCATGTAGGGGAGGATAAGGCTGACGACATAGTAAGACAATTAATTGAGCCTTGTAAGGGCACCTTTACAGGCGATAAGACAGTAGTGGCATACGCTAATGGGCAAGACTATAAGTTCTGCTGCTCATTCTTGCAGGGCGTAATGAACATTAAGGGAAATCGTATATCAGGTGAGGACAAACAAGGTAAGAAGTTGTTCTCACATAAATACCATTTCGTAGAGAAAAATAGCGAGGGCAGTTATGTCTTCGAAAGTAACGATGGAAACAATGATGAGTTTCATTTCTTCAGGATACGTCCCGACAGTCCAAGGGAGACGTATCATATTGTATTTCGCTATTGCAGCGGCAAGGAGCAACTAAAACAGTTGATGACTGGTAAATATGCCTATTGGATGGCTTCGGCTCTCAGAGAGCCACAGGAGGACGAATATGGGCACTGCATCCTTCTCTTTGTCGGTGAAAAATCTTAGAGCGAAAAAATAACAATATTAATATCAAAATTACTTAATATCTTATGAAACAAGGATGTTAAAACATCGGAAATGTCTAAAATTAGTAAGTTAGTAATGTAGGAAAAATAACTTGCACAGTTTTTACCTTAGATTGTTGAGATATTTTGGGGATATTTAGATGGAGAACTCCGTGAAACGCCTAAACCTAGCGAAGAATGCGAGCATCGTGACTGATGAATAGCCACATAATAGCCAGCAAAATGAGAAAAAATGTGTAAGATAACATTACTCTGATAATAATAAAATTGATTAAGTTATTTTTTAAACATTACTTTCCTAATAATTTCGAATACTTACTAATGCATAATTAGGCTGGGCTCATAACCTTGAAATATGGCTAATTTTAGGTCCATAGATCCTCCATGAGGAGTCTTGAGTTTATATCAATATTCCTCATGGTCTCAAACCTATAACGGGACTTAGAGAGACGGTAGCCTTTTCCGTGAAACTCTGTCATTCGTTATACTTAAACCTATAACGGGACTTAGAGAGACGGTAGCCTTTTCCGTGAAACTCTGTCATTCGTTATACTTAAACCTATAACGGGACTTAGAGAGACGGTAGCCTTTTCCGTGAAACTCTGTCATTCGTTATACTTAAACCTATAACGGGACTTAGAGAGACGTAGCCTTTTCCGTGAAACTCTGTCATCCGTTATGCTTAAACCTATAACGGAACTTAGAGAGACGGTAGCCTTTTCCGTGAAACTCTGTCATTCGTTATACTTAAACCTATAACGGGACTTAGAGAGACGGTAGCCTGATTGCGAAGAATTAAGTTCTTAGAAAAACGAAAAATACTTACGAATTGAAAGCAGAATAATCCCCTCTGTAATCACTACCTAATTACATTGCAATTAGGCCCAAATTACACTGTAATCAGGCCCAAATTACACAGTGAAAAGGTAGTGATTAAAACCGTAAGAAAAAACAATGATTTTCTTATAAACCGTAATTTTCGGTACGTGTGAGAATGGGTGCTTTCACTAAATTATTTCTCTTTTTTAGGAACAAAGGATTCCCATGTTTGATCATCATAAAAAACTCTAATCTCAGTAATTTTACGTTGGGGTAGAACCGCATTCTTTTCTGCCTCAAAATGAAAACTCGTCGCATTTTTAGCATTATTATTCTGTCCGCTTACGATGTGCGAATTTAACGGTGCAGTGTTACCGAATAAATTTGCATCTTGTGACATATTGTCAGAATTTACTAAACTTGCGTTTTCGGGTGATGATACATTATTTTCTGAACCTTCAGAAGATCCAGAAGATGAATTAGCGTCTGAAGAAGTTTTGGCATCTGACGATAATAGCATACCGCCAGTTCCTTTGATTAACCACATGGGATTTACGTTAGGAAACTTCTCTAAAATGGCATCAACGTGATTTAGGGTAGGGCGTGTTCTGCCTGTGAAGATGCTGCTGAGTGAAGCAGTTCCTATTCCTGTAAAGGAAGCGAAAGTCTGTTGGTTCATGTGCTGCGCTTCCATCAGTTGGCGTATTCTGTCTTTCATATATAGTAATGTATTTTCTTTTTATGATAGATAAGTTTCTCCGTCAGGGTGTTTCTTGGCGGTGATACCCTTATCGTATTTTTTTGAACGTATAAGAGTGTTGTCTCCTTCATCGTCTCTTCTCGTTTGTTTTAGGGTGGGGGAGTATTGTTCCTGAAGTGACATCCATTTTATGTAGGTACTTTTTATAAAGAAGTGACTGTATGGTTACATAATTTTATGGGCGCATTTCACGAACCAATGTACAGAGTCGTGAAAAATAAGTCGACTTTTTAAGAGGGACTTTTGTTTTCACTCCTTGTATTGCTCTTTCCTCCCAGAAGAGAAAATTTGTGGTTTAGTACTCATGCCGTTGCTGAAATCAGTTGTGGAAACGGCGTAAATACTCTGTTTTGGTAACTTTTTACAAAGGTAATGCTTTTTTCTTGATTATGCAACATTTGTAAAGTAGTTTTATTATCTAAACTTTATCTTTTTATTTGTATATCTATATAATTGTAAAATGTAGTTGTGTTTGTAAATGTAGAGAATATTGTTTTGTATACAAATAAGGCTAAATAAGCCGCTATATACTTCTATAACGTTTTAAGATAAATAACTGGGTTTAATACAGGTAATTAAGATATGTAATTGTATAAAATAGGCTATATTCATTAAATAAGAGGTAAAAACGCAATAATATAGTGTAAATAAAATATTAAGAAATGTATAAACTGCTGAAATATAGTGTGTTAGGTATTATGAATTAGTACATAATAAATATTCAAAACTGCAATGGCGCTGTTTATGAATATAAATACGAATGTAAATATACCAATGTAGAACTATGTAGTATTTGTTAATTTGTATAATTTAAAAATGTGTATATAAAATAATTTATATAGATATACAAAACTAAAATCAACAAAATAAAATGTTAACAAAGTATTAATGGCTTTTTGACCGTTAGTTTTTGGTAACTAGTCACGATAGTGGTGATAAACATGAATGAGTGGCAAAGAATGCGAATTGATCGCATTCTCAGAAGGGAAAAAATGGGGAAAGTGCTTGAAAATGAGTGAGAAAAGGTATAAAAAAAGAATCAAGAAAAAATGAAAAATAGAGAGAAAATCAAGCAAAAACGCGCATTTTTACTCTAAAATACCCATAATTTAGCAAGGAAAACGGTCTGTTGGCTCGATTTTTAGGCTTGAAAAGCGTTATATTTACATTTTTATATTGTTTTATGCATTGTCTCCTTGTTCTTCTGAAGGTTAAAACGCACTTCTATTGGAGGATAATGGGCTGATGAAGGTTGACCTTTTCTGCTGTGGAAATCTACACGAGCATGACTATTCTTGCTTATTGGGATAACTTTGTAAGAGAGTTGAGGACTATAATAGATAGGGGTATTATCGTAAAAAATGTATGGTATTTATGTTGAAATATAATTGGGTTAGAGAAACAAATCGGTTGTAGAAAATGTAAAGGGAGAAGTGTTGTTTTCGTTGAGAATAGGTAGTTAGTGGGGTAATGTATTTAACGTAAAGAATGAGTAAAAGAAAAGAGGAAGAGCACCAGATGCTCTTCCTCTTGTTAGGGTTATCGTTTGTTTTTTTTAGTGTGACTTTCATCTGTTAGTTCGTTAATGCAGTATGAAAGCAATCATTTCTTTGAGTAGTTCTCCAGGCGTTGTGTTCACATTATCGAGACCCTTTGAACGTGCGTCAATCTCGCGGAGTTTAGAAATTATCTGTATGGTCTTGCGTGCCGGATAGTTTCGCATCGCCGTTTGATAATCGCGCACAGCCCATTGATTTTTAAGTCCTAACTGTGCCATTATGGCAGTGTCGGTTATAGGCTTTGGAGTGTAGTATGCAATCATCAGATTTTGGAAAAAACTGAATGTCTGCGGAAGCAGAGCGAAGAGTCCGCCAGCCTTAGGGTTTTCATCGAAATATTTGGCTATTTGGTGTGCCTTTACGGCATCGCGATTAATTAGGGCATCACGTAGTTCGAAGACGTTGTAGTTCTTGCTTATGCCTATTCTCTGTTCTATTATTTCAGACGTTATCTTACGCGGAGCCCCAGGTGGAAATGCGAGTAAAAGTTTATCCAGTTCAGACGTAAGTCTTTTTAGGTCTCCGCCAATGTGAGCCGCTACTACCTGTGCAGCCCTTTGGTCTATAGAGGCGTTGTATTCAGGGCGTTTTATGTAGGCATTAATGAATGTAATTATGTCGCGGTCGTAGCGTGGAGACGTACTAGTGAAAATTACGCCACATTGGCTCGCTCGCGCCGTTATCTTCTTCTTGCCGTCAATGGTGCCACCTTTGTAGCATAAGACGAGCACAGTGGTCTTTACGGGCTTTTCCATGTATGTTTCCAGTGCATCGATGTCTTTCATCGCCTGTGCCTCTCTTACGATGAGAACTTGTCGTTCTGCCATCATGGGGAAACGCCGTGCTTCATCCATCACGGTGCGGGCGTTAACGTCGGCGCCATAGAGTATATTAAGATTAAAGTCCTTTTCTTCCTCTTTTAGAAGGTTGGCGGCGAGCCAATCGCATATCTTGTCTATGTAATAACTCTCTTCTCCCATGAGCAGGTAGACGGGCTTAATGACACCCTGAGTCAGTTCTGCCATGAGAGAGTTATATGTGTCGAGAGTTGATGGTTTCTTTTCTGCCATAGTATATAAAGGCCTAAAGGTGGGGATGGTGTTTAGTCTCTAAAACGTTTTGTTAAATCCCCGTATTCGTCAATACGTCTGTCGCGCAAGAATGGCCACCAGCGGCGAACATCCTCACTGTGGTCAAGGTCTATATTGACAATGACGCTCTCCTCTTCGTTGTCGGAAGCACGGTAGAACAGTTCTCCCTGTGGTCCAGCAACGAATGAAGAACCCCAGAACTGTATGCCTGGCGTTTGCTGACTTGGGTCGGGTTCGAAACCAACCCTGTTGACTGCGACTACGGGTAGGCCATTAGCCACAGCGTGACCGCGCTGCACTGTTGTCCATGCCTCACGCTGTCTCTGTTGCTCTTGTGGTGTGTCGCTGGCAGCGTAACCAATGGCGGTAGGATAGATGAGAATCTCTGCCCCTGCTAATGCCATAAGACGTGCTGCTTCGGGATACCACTGGTCCCAGCAAACGAGCACACCAAGGCGCCCTACTGAGGTATTTATAGGTTGGAATCCTAGGTCGCCTGGGGTGAAATAGAATTTCTCATAATATGCGGGATCATCAGGAATGTGCATCTTGCGATATTTGCCTGCTATAGAACCATCGCGCTCTATCACCACAGCGGTGTTATGGTAGAGGCCTGGAGCACGTTTTTCGAAGAGTGATGTGACTATAACCACACCGAGTTGTTTTGCTAGTTCCCCGAAGAAACGTGTGGAAGGGCCAGGGATAGGCTCTGCGAGATTGAAAAGATCTACGTCTTCTGTCTGACAGAAGTAAAGGCTATTGTGCAGTTCTTGCAGTACTATGAGTTCTGCTCCGCGGCGTGCGAGGTCAACGATACCTTCAGCAAGACGGGTCATATTGGTCTCGCGGCTTGCTACGTTGTGTTGTTGTAGTATTCCAATTTTAAGTTCTTTCATAGATTATAAATGTTGGTTTCAGCAATCTCGGAATTCTAATTGTCCCATGGGGAAAGTAGATATTTCATGCGAGGATTGTGAGTATGGTAATTAATTGGTTGTAAGTATTCTCTTCTTCCGCGTGTAGGAAGTGAGTTCTTGGGGTGTTAATGACAGCCTAAGTAGGCACCTGCATAGTGCAACAGTGTATTGAGCCGTGTTGCCTAACTATTGTTCTTGAGTCTATAGGTATTATCTCCCTGTCAGGAAACGCCTTTGCGATGGCTTCGCAAGCAACATTGTCATTATCTGTTTGATTGTATGTAGGTACAAGGACGGCACCGTTGATAATCAAAAAGTTAGCGTATGTGGCAGGTAAGCGGTCTCTATCGTTTGCAGGAGAGTCGTAGAGTTGTTCTCCATCGTCATAGATAGCGTTGGGCTGTGGCAGAGGAATCAGGTGGTAAGGTTCTCCGTTTGGGGTGCGTAGTCCTTTAAGTTCTGTTTCGAGGGCAGCGAAGTCCTCGTACTGGTCATCCTCAGTGTCATAGCATTTATGGTACAGTATGGTGTTGTTAGGGGCAAGGCGTACGGTGGTATCTATGTGACCGTCGGTATCGTCACCGATTAATGCACCATGATGTAGCCATACAATGCGTTTCGCCTTTAGTCGGAAACGCAGTTCTTGCTCAATCTCTTTTTGACTTAGAGGTTGGTTTCGGTTAGGAGCAAGCAGACAGAAGTCGGTAGTGAACACAGTACCTTCGCCATTACTCTCTATGGAACCACCTTCCAACACGAAGTCATTGTTATCAGACAGTCGGGGTGTACCGTTTTCTGCAGTATCAAAAGCACCGTCAGCGTGTAGCGTACGTGTGATTTTATTATCGAGATCAGCCTTGAATTTCTCTCCCCATCCGTTGAAGCGGAAGTCAAGCATGGTGAGTTTAGACTCTACCTTATCCGTAGTATTGTTATTATTAGCGTTAGGTATATCTATCAATGTTATTGGCCCATGATCTCTTGCCCATGTATCATTAGTCTTACAGTGGCAGATGTAAACCTTGGTCATTTGGTCCTTGGTTAGCCTGCTGCTCAGTAAGGCGCCGACCTGTATTGGGTGTGGGGTTGCTATTACGACAGGTTCGTGCCTTGTTATGGCATCGGTTATCTGTATGTAGGTTTCTGTAATGTCGTTGATGAATGGCTTCCAATCAGTGTCTTGGTGAGGCCATGTAAGCATCACCATACTCTGTGGTTCCCATTCTGCTGGCAAACGTTTGCGTATCATTAATTCTTATGGTTATAAATATATTGCAAAGATACATTTTTATTTTGAAAATGACAAAGGAAAGATACAAAAAAATGGCGCAACAGAACAATTCCGTTGCGCCATTAATATGACTGTATTAGTCTTTATTAGTCTTTATTACTCTGCCTTTTATAGTATAAATGACAGTGTTAGACTTTATTCCTCTGCCTTTTTGCGTGTAGCACGCTTGCGTGTAGTCTTCTCCTCTGCTGGAGCCTCTATCTTTATGCCTGCCAGTTCTGGGTCAATCAGGATACGTCCGCAGTGCTCGCACACGATAATCTTCTTGTGCATCTTTACGTCTAATTGGCGCTGTGGTGGTATTTTGTTAAAGCAACCGCCACAAGATTCACGCTGTACGTAAACAATGCCGAGACCGTTACGTGCGTTTTTACGTATGCGTTT
This sequence comes from uncultured Prevotella sp., assembly GCA_934272845.1. Lineage (GTDB taxonomy): Bacteria > Bacteroidota > Bacteroidia > Bacteroidales > Bacteroidaceae > Prevotella. The sequence continues at coordinate 44,545 of CAKQSF010000001.1, read as the reverse complement.
GAAACTCTGTAGCAGGCGTGTCTCGATCTTCAGTTCGAGATCCTTTGCCTTTGCCTTGAGTATATCTTCCTCTTCGCGTGTTTCCTGCATAATCTCATCGAGTTCGCCTCGCTTATCTTCGAGGTCGTGCTCACGGTCATTGATAAGGTCTTCAACGCGCTCTTTGTCACGCTCGCGGTCGTTAATGCGCTGTTCAGCCTCACGGATTTTCTTCTTACAGAGGTCTATTTCGAGAGTTTGGAATTCTATTTCCTTTGTTAACGTATCGTACTCGCGGTTGTTTTTAACCTCGTTGAGTTGCTTGTTGTAACGTTCTACGCTTTCTTTCGCCTCATCTACGTCAGCAGAACGTTGCTTAATTGCTTCGCGTAGGTCTTCTATTTCCTTTGTGATTTTGTCGAGACGTACGCTGAGTCCTTCTACCTCATTCTCTAAGTCTTCAACTTCAAGAGGCAGTTCTCCTCGCAGTGCACGTTTTTCGTCAATCTGTGAGAGTGTTACCTGCAACTGGAAGAGTGCCTTCAGTTTCTCTTCTACTGTAAGGTCTTTAGGGTCTTTTCTTGCCATGTTACTGTAATTATTTTATTGAATGTTCGTTGTCTGTGATTGTGTAAATTACTAAGTGTTATGTTCTTTAGCCTATTTACCAATAGTATATTGGATTTGTGTTGACGTTAGTAATTATAGTTCTGACTTCTGGATATCTATTGTTGATAATTTCTTTCAGCAGTTCGATAGTGTATTGTTCGCTTTCATAGTGCCCGATGACAGCAATTTGCACCTTTTGTTCTGTTCCGAAGAATTCGTGATAGTGCATTTCTCCAGTTATGAATGCATCCGCTCCAGCGGCTTCTGCCATAGTTTTTACGAAAGCCCCCGCCCCTCCACATACTGCAACACGTGTTATAGGACGTTTCAGTGGCTCGTTGGTCATCACGCTTTTAGCATGGAATGTCTCTTTTACCATCGTAATGAAGTCTTCAGCCTTCATTGGTTGGGGTAGTGAACCTATTACTCCAGAGCCTGCTTCTGTTTCATTTATTGTTCGTGGACATATCAATGCCGTGTCACGTAGTTTTAGTTTGCGTGCTATCATGCTGTTCACTCCGCCCTTGACGTTGTCCAGATTGGTGTGCATAGCAACGATAGTTATATTGTTTTTGATGGCCAATATCACGCAACGCTGTACGTAGTCCTCGTCAGTAACGTGCCTTAGTTTACGGAATATCAGCGGATGGTGTGCCACGACCATGTTGCACCCCTTCTCCTTAGCCTCCATCACCGTATCCTCGGTAACGTCTAAACACAATAATACCCCTGAAACTTCCGCCTCTGTCAATCCTACCTGTAGGCCAGCATTGTCATACTCTTCCTGCAGGGGCAAAGGCGCGAAACACTCAAGGGCACTTATAACATCCTTTATTTTCACGCTATGCGATATGTATTAAATAGTTTTATTTCCGCTGCAAAGTTACTAATAAGTTTTGAATAATGCAAGAAAAAGTGAGGAAAAAGAGTAAGTTCGTTATATTTCGAACACTATAGGTATTGCTATCATGGAGCGACATGGTTTTCCGCTGTCAATGCCAGGCTTCCATTTAGGCATAAGTTTCGCTACCCTCATGGCTTCATCATCAAACAGTTTTCCTCCGCTTTTTACCACTTTTAGGTGGGTCAGCGTGCCGTCTTTCTCTACGATGAAACTAATCATTACCTTTCCTTGCTGCTTGCGTTGCAGTGCTGTGGCAGGATATTTAAGAGTTGCAGTGAGCCATTTCATGAATTCCACCATGCCCCCGGGGTATTCTGGCAGTTGTTCTATGATGCGCATTGTCTCTTCGTCATCCCCATTAAGGTTAATCGGTGGTTCTTCATCGGTTTCCTCCGCCTTTGGATCGTTGTTCTCCTCCTGTGGTTGTTGTTTCTGTGGCATCTCCTCAGGTGGCAGTTCTTCGCTTGTGTCCGACTTTCGGAACTGTGTAGGTTGTACCTCTACCTTCTTTTTCTGTGGCAATGCTGCTGCTATCATGTCGTCCTGATCATTCGCTTTTAGGTCGAGGTCCATAGAGTAGTCGTCCAATAGGTCTTCTCCAATGGCGCTGAGGCTTTTGAATGGTATGAAGAGAATGGCAACAAAGAGTGTTGCTACCCCCACGAAGGCAGCGGCAAAAATATACGGACGCTTATGCTCTAAGTCTGCTTTGTATGATTTTTTCTCTTCCATTTTATCTATAAGTAAGTATTCAAAAATATTTTTGCATATGAGTAAGTGTATAGCGATGTTGTTATATAGAATATTTAATATGGTCTCTTTCGGGCATATAGTTTCCAAAATATCCTATATTAAATATTAAAATAACTTTGAACACTTACTTATAATATTACTCCATGTACCCCTTGGATTCATGATCAAGCGATTGCAAAATTACTCTTTTCTTCTGATATGAACAAATTTTGCCTTAGATATTTTGTGGTAGCACAAACCTTTCGTACCTTTGTAGCATGAACATAATAATAATAGGTGCGGGAGCGGCTGGCTGTTTTTCCGCAATAGAGATAAAACGTATGTGTCCACAGGCAGTGGTAATAGTTCTGGAGCGTGGCAGGAAAGCCCTTGCCAAGGTTGCCATAACTGGTGGTGGCAGGTGCAATCTTACCAATTCGTTTGACGGTGTGAGGAGTATGGAGCAGGTTTATCCGCGTGGTCACCGACTGATGAAGCGTCTCATGCATCATTTTTCTCATGAAGACGCTTACGAATGGTTTGAAAACGAGGGAGTAAATCTCGTTACCCAAGATGATAACTGTGTATTTCCTCAGTCTCAGGATGCCATGGAGATTGTTAATACTCTTCTGCGATTGATGCATGATTTGGGTATAAAACTAGCAACCGAGTGTGGCGTGAATGATATAATTCCTACGGATAACGGCTATGATGTTGTTACAGCCTCATGTGTATGGCATGCTGACAAGGTTGTAGTGGCAACAGGTGGTCATCCCCGTGTGTCGGGGTTTGATATGCTGAAGAGTCTTGACCTTGATATCATTGAGCCAGTGCCGAGCCTTTTCTCTCTGTGCATTGCAGACAAAGGTCTTACTGCACTTATGGGAACGGTAGTGGAAGAGGTTCAGGTGTCGCTTGTTGGCACAAAATTAAAGGGTGACGGTGCATTGCTTATCACGCATTGGGGCATTAGCGGTCCAGCAACTCTTCGTCTGTCGTCAGCCGCAGCAAGGGTGCTGGCGGAAAAAGGATATAGTGGTGTTAGTGTTAGTATAAACTGGTTTTACGGTGTGGATACGGGCACTATTACATCGCTTTTAACAAGGTATGCCAAGCAGCATGGGCAGAAAAAACTCTCGTCCGTTTACCCAAATCAACTAAACGCCCGACTGTGGTGCCACCTTCTTCAGCGCGCTTCGCTCAATGCAGATTCACGGTGGGGCGAACTGCAGAGTAAGGGTATGAATAGATTACTCAATACCTTGACTAATGACACGTATAGTGTAATTGGTAAAAACCGTTTTAAAGAAGAGTTTGTAACATGTGGGGGAGTAGCATTGACCTCACTAAGAAGCGATACTTTAGAGTCAAAGAATCATCCTGGACTGTATTTTGCCGGCGAAGTGACAGACGTAGATGCCGTAACAGGTGGCTTCAATCTCCAGGCTGCATGGACTATGGCTATGACAGTAGCGCGAAGTGTGAATAAAGCCGAGAACCAGCCTTAGTCAATAGTAGCCTTACGTTTGCCGTTAGCCAATATAATTTCCACTTCATCGTTGGGTGAAAGCCTGGTAGCGTCAGTCACCGCCTTGCCGTTATGGAGTGTAATAGAATAGCCGCGCTTAAGAATAATAGTAGGGTCAACCGCTTTTGTACGTTGTTCTAACATTGAGAGATGGTGTTTTTCCCGTTCCAATGTAGTGGTGATGAGCAACGGAAGTCGTTGTATAGAGCGTTCAATTCGGTTGTGCTCTCTCAGTAATATGTTTTCAATGGCATGGGCAATGCGCGTCTGGCACTGTTCTATTTTATTCCCCTCACGCGTGGTGTATAGTGTAACGGCAGCGGTAAGACGTTGCTCCAAACGCTGTATAAGCATAGTGTCGTGTTGCATACGTATGCTCACACATTGCGCAATGCGCTGAGAAAAATCAGTTATGGTATCGAGAGTGTCTGTTAGATGTGCCACGAGGAATGCAGCAACAGCAGTAGGGGTCTTCTGACTGACGCAGGCAATGTAGTCCAATACAGATTTGTCCCGTTCATGTCCTATGCCAGTAATGACAGGCAGTGGGAAGTTCGCTACGTTCTCCGCCAATGGCAGTGTATCGAATCCCGATAAATCAGATCTGCTACCACCACCACGTATTATGACAACAGCATCGAAGAGGTCAGCCTGTTCGTTTATTTTCTCCAGTGCAGCAATGATGCTGTCCTGTACCAGTTCGCCCTGCATGACGGCAGGGAACAGTTGTGTGTAGAACACAAGGCCTCGGTCGTTGTCAGTCAATTGTTTACAGAAGTCACCGTAGCCCGCCGCCGTAGCACTTGATATTACGGCAATGCGCTGCATGAACAAGGGTAGTGTAATTGTCTTGTTCATGTCTATTACCCCCTCTTCTTTTAATATACGCAGTATTTCCTCGCGTCTTCGTGCCATGTCACCGAGTGTATAAGAAGGGTCAATGTCTTTTACTACCCATGAGAAACCATATGCCATATGGAAGTTTGCGTGCAAGCACAGCAATACCTTCATGCCAGGTCGCAGTGGTTCGCCAGTGGCTTGCATAAATTTAGGTGCCACTCTCATCCATGTGCCTCGCCAACAGCAGGCGCGTGCCTGTGCTCGTGGTGTATTGGTACGGTCGTCTTTCTCCACCAACTCCATATAGCAGTGCCCCCGGCTATCGTTGATGCTGGCAATTTCCGCCACCGTCCAGTAGTCTTCTGGCATAGACAGTTCAATGACTTCGCTGACGAAAGAGTTGAGTTGTGATAAGGTAATATAATTCATGAACTATTACTTACAATTTAAAAGTGCCCAAATCATGAGGTAATCACATAGTGTTTACCTTGTGATTTGGGCTTAATTACACAGTAATCAGGCCCAAATTACAAGGTGAGCAATTTGCTTTTAAAATTGTAAGTAAAATCATAGGGTTTACTTACAATCTGTAAGTGATGTATTAATGCCTATGGCTATGATACGTCACCAAGTTAATTACTCTTTCGCAAAGTTACTTGAAAAATATAAGACAGCAAAACTTTTCCGACTTTTGTTTTGCTGTGCGATAAAAAATCAGTAACTTTGCAATAATAAATATACATTATATAATAATGAGTAATAAGCAAGCAACATTGGAATTGGGCACAAGGCCCGTTGGTTCCCTATTGTTACAGTATGCTCTGCCTGCCATTGTGGCAATGGTGGCATCATCACTGTATAACATGGTTGATAGCATATTTATAGGTCAGGGTGTAGGAGCGACAGCAATATCAGGTCTCGCCATAACCTTCCCTTTCATGAATCTCTCGGCAGCCTTCGGTGCAGCGATCGGTGTAGGTTCATCGGCTTTTCTTAGCGTGAAGTTGGGGCAGCGTGATTATGGTATAGCCAACGTGATACTTGGCAACTGTGTTGCGCTCAACATATTGGTTGGTATAATCTTTGGAGGTATCGGACTGTTGTTCCTTGACCCCATACTACGTTTCTTCGGAGCCAGTGAATACACCCTGCCTTATGCCAGGGAGTATATGGAGATAATCCTTTTGGGCAATGCCGTGACCCACTTGTATTTGGGACTAAACGCAGTACTTCGTTCTGCCAGCAAACCAAAGGCAGCAATGAACCTCACGATATTCACCGTGATACTCAACGCTATCCTTGACCCTCTGTTTATTTATGCCTTCGGATTGGGCATACGCGGTGCGGCATACGCCACGGTGCTGGCTCAGATATTTGCCTTGGTATGGCAATGGAGACTGTTTAGCAACAAGAACGAACTGTTGCATATAGAATATAATAAGATACGTGTTCAGAAGCCGATAGTACGCAGCATACTGAGTATAGGTATCTCGCCGTTTGCCATGAATGCGTGTGCATGCTTGGTTGTTATCTTTATCAACAACTCATTGGCAAAGTATGGTGGCGATATGGCGGTAGGAGCATACGGCATAGCCAACCGTGTAGCATTTGTCTTTGTTATGATAACCATCGGTGTATGTCAAGGAATGCAGCCAATAGCCGGTTACAATTATGGCGCACAGAACTACAACCGTCTTCGTGAGGTATTAAAACTGTCCATTATTTCAGGTACAGCGATATGTGCTTCAGGGTTCCTTCTCTGCATGTTGTGCCCGCGTCTAGTGGCGCGTCTCTTTACAACAGACGAAACATTGATAGCAATGTCAATCACAGCCCTGCGCTATATGATGTGTATGTTCTGCATAATAGGAGCGCAGATGGTAATAACAAACTTCTTTCAGTCTATAGGTAAGGCAAAGGTAAGCATCTTCCTTAGTCTGTCACGCCAGTTGTTGTTCCTTGTTCCAGCATTGTATCTTATGCCGCAGTGGCTTGGGCTGGAAGGTGTATGGATAGCAATGCCAATGTCAGACTTGGCAGCGGCAGTGGTGGCATACCTCATGCTGTGGATGTATATGAAGAAACTAAAATAAGTATAGGATATGGAGAATCTTATAATAAGTGTAGGACGCCAGTTGGGTAGTGGCGGTTGCGAGATAGCACAGGCGCTGGCACAGGAGTTCGGCTGCAAGTTTTATGACAGCGAACTGATAAACCTCGCTGCCGAGCGCAGCGGTTTTAACCCGAAGATTTTTGCGCATAATGACGAAAATCACGGAAACCTTAAGACCTTCTTTGGAGCCTTCTCCTCACGTCTTGGGCGCATGAGTGGTGCTTTTTACAGCAACAGCATGTCGCAGGAATCACTTTTCCAGGTTCAGAGCGACGTAATACGTAATGTAGCAGAAGAGTCATCATGCGTTTTCGTAGGACGTTGCGCAGACTATATACTGCGTGAGAAGAAACGTCTGTTTAGCGTGTTCATCACAGCAGACGATGACGTGCGCACGAAGGTCGTAGCCGAAAGACTCGGTTGCGACTTCGATACGGCAGCGCGTTACATAGAGAAGAAAGAAGAGGAGAGAGCATCATACTATAACTATTACACATCAAAACTGTGGGGAGCGTCACAGAGTTATGACCTTTGCATCAACTCGTCTATGTTTGGACAGCAAAGAACAGCAGAGTTAATAGGAGAGATAATACGAGAAAGATTTAATATGTAACGATGGAAGAGAAACATCGTTAGCCTAAACATAATAAAAATGAAGAAAATACTATTATTAGGCTCAGGAGAACTGGGTAAGGAGTTTGTCATCGCAGCAAAGCGTGCAGGACAGTATGTTATTGCCTGCGATCGTTATGATAATGCGCCAGCCATGCAGGTGGCAGACGAAAGAGAAGTGTTCTCAATGCTTGACGGTGACGCACTCACCGCTGTGGTAGAGAAGCATAAGCCAGACATCATTGTGCCAGAGATAGAAGCAATACGCACAGAACGCCTTTTCGACTTTGAGAAGGAAGGCATACAGGTAGTTCCATCAGCGCGTGCCGTGAACTATACCATGAACCGTCAGGCTATAAGAGACCTCGCTGCGAAGGAACTCGGACTGAGAACGGCAAAGTATTTCTATGCAAAGACATACGAGGAGATGCTTGAGGCAAGTAAGGTCATAGGTTTCCCATGTGTCGTTAAGCCACTGATGTCAAGTTCTGGTCACGGTCAGAGCACAGTGAAGTGTGAGGCAGACCTGCGCAAAGCCTTTGACGATGCCATGGCAGGATCACGAGGTGATGTAAAGGAAGTAATAATAGAAGAGTTCATAAACTTCATATCAGAGTTCACACTGCTCACCGTTACGCAGAAAAACGGCCCAACACTCTTCTGTCCACCGATAGGACACGTGCAGAAAGGCGGTGACTATCGTGAGTCATGGCAGCCGTACCAGATATCAGAGAAAGACCTGAAGGACGCTGAGATGATGGCTGGCAAGGTGACAGAAGCGTTGACAGGTGCTGGCCTGTGGGGCGTAGAGTTCTTCCTAACAGATACTGGCGTGGTATTCTCAGAGTTGTCACCGCGTCCGCATGACACAGGTATGGTAACACTTGGACATACCACTAACCTCTCAGAGTTCGAACTTCACTTCCGTGCTGTAATGGGATTGCCTATCGCTGGCATACATCTTGAGCACGCAGGAGCCTCTGCTGTGGTACTTGCAGATAAGGATTACGACGGAATACCAGAGTATAACCTCGTTGATGCACTAAAAGAAGACCACACACGAGTACGCATCTTCGGTAAGCCTGCAGCACCAAAGGGACGCAGAATGGGCGTGGTTCTTGCCTACGGACCAGTAGAGGAGGGCACAGACCCACTGCGAGAGCGTGCAAAACGCCTTGCAGCGACAGTGCTAAAGTAATTCATAATGCACGAAATTTAATTCATAATGCATAATTCATAATGCATAATTAGGTTGGCGTATTGTGTGTTATGTCTTCAGAAATATAACAGTGTATAATCAAAAATCATGAATCACGAATTATGAATTGTGAATTAATCGCAACCTTTCATTCCCCTTTCGGCAGTAAGTTTGGCGTACCTCGTCAAGCAGGGGTAGTGCCCGAACTGCGCGGAACAATAGTCCTTGCACCAGAATATCGCACTCCCGATGCCGTGAGAGGAATGGAAGACTTCGACTATCTGTGGCTATTGTGGGGCTTTTCCGCCAACAAGCACGCAGCGAAGGGGGTCACAGTGCGCCCTCCGCGACTTGGTGGCAACAGGCATCTAGGTGTTTTTGCCACCCGTTCTCCGTTCAGACCCAACCCCATAGGGTTATCGTCTGTGCGCATAGAACGGATAGATTACGACGCTCCAGAGGCTCCAGTGATATACGTATTGGGCGCAGACCTAATGGATGGAACGCCTATTTACGACATTAAACCATACATACCCTATACCGATGCGCACCCAGAAGCACGTGGTGGCTTTACAGACACCACGCAATGGCAGCCCTTAGAGGTCGTAGTGCCAGAACAGTGGCGGGATAAGGTTTCAACGCAACTGAAAGACGTGCTTGCACAAGACCCACGACCGCAGTATCATGACGATGCAGAGCGCATATACGGCATGAACTATGACGGCATGAACGTGCGCTTTAAGGTAAGTGGTGGCACGCTGACAGTAGTGGAAGTGTCGTGAGGAAAGTATTATAAAGAATTAGAGAAAAATGTTAATGAGAGAGAAAAAGCATAATACTAACTATATAACTATCAAAATAAAAATATGAGAAAACTATTTGTTGCGGCATTGATAGCAATGATGTCATTGTCGCAGTCGTATGCTGCCAAGAAGGTACAGAAAGACCTTTTCCCTGACGGTACGGAGATTCCTGCATGGTTTCGTAACACAGATGCAGTAAATATTGCAGCACTTGGCACACAGTATAAGTTGACAGACTATCGTATTTTTGCCGATGGCAGAGTGCATACAGCAGAGATTCAGGCACTCATAGACAAGGCTGCAGCCAATGGCGGTGGCGTAATAGTAGTGCCGCAGGGCATTTATCTGACTGGTGGACTGACCTTTAAGCAGGGCACACACCTCTATCTTGAAGATGGAGCGGTGCTGATGGGTTCAGACTTCATAGGTGATTATCCTCTCGGAAAGACACGTATAGAGGGCGAAACCTGCACATACTTTGGAGCACTCATCAATGCAGACGGTCTTGACGGCTTCACAATATCAGGCAAAGGAACTATAGACGGTAACGGATTGCGTTACCACCAGTCATTCTGGTTGCGCAGAAAGTGGAACGGAAAGTGTACGAACAAAGACGAGCAGCGCCCACGGCTCGTTTATATCAGCAACTGTAAGAACGTGCAGATAGAAGGCGTTAAATTGCAAAACTCCGCTTTCTGGACCACACATATATATAATTCAGAGAACGTAAAACTCCTTGGTCTGCGCATATACTCACTCGGTAAGCCTAACGACAGCAAGGGACCGTCAACAGACGCCATTGACCTTGACGTGGTAAAGAACGTTCTTGTGAAGAACTGTTATATGTCTGTCAACGACGATGCGGTAGCGATAAAGGGAGGAAAAGGACCTTATGCAGACGCTTTCGAGAAGAAATACGATGGGGTAGAGATACCAAAAGAGAACATAGGCAATGGCGCTAACAGCAACATCATCATTGAGGACTGCGAGTATGGCTTCTGTCATGGGTGCCTTACCCTTGGCTCAGAGTCAGTACACAGCCGCAATATCATTCTGCGTCGTATCAACATCACCTCTCAAGCCAACAACCTCTTGTGGTTAAAGATGCGTCCTGACACACCGCAGCGATACGAATACATCACCGTAGAAGACATAAAAGGTCCGGTAAAGAACTTTATCCTCGTTGCGCCTTGGACACAGTTCTATGACCTCAAGGGCAGGAAAGACGCACCAATGTCATACTCTGACCACATCACTATGCGCAACTGCGATGTAGACTGCAATGTGTTCTTCAATGTAAAGAAGCAGGATGAGGTTTACCGCCTGTCCAACTTTAACTTCGAGAACATTACGGTTCGTGCCAAGAACAAGGACTTCCACCCAGAGTTAGTGGACCAGTTCACTTACAAGAACATCAATGCTCAGTAACCATGGGGCGTTATGACATGGCGGATGAGAATCGTAAAGACGAACTAATCCGCACCATTGAGCACAGCATAGAGAAACTCTCGCTCCCAGAACTGGAAGCGGTGTATTATGACCTTGTGTCCAAGGGATACATAGAACTGTAAACAACACGTATTAATATCCTTACCGTCAAGACTAAAAATAATCTTGGCGGTAAGCCTTTTTTATATGAAAGATAATAGAGACTCATTAGATTTCAAGACCGAACCAGTAGGAAAACTGTTTAGAAAGATGTTTCTTCCTACCCTCGTAGGATTGGTATCGATGGTTATACTCAACATAACCGATGGTGCTTTCGTTGGTCATGGTGTAGGCAGTGATGCCCTTGCCGCCGTCAATATCGTCGCGCCACTGTTCCTTATAGGTACAGGAATCGGTTTGATGTTCGGCATAGGCGGTAGCGTAACGGCAAGCATACATCTCTCGAAAGGTAATAACCACGCTGCATACCTGCACGTAACGCAGGCAATACTCGCCAGCGTCGTTACGGCTTCAGTAGTAGCCTGTGCGGTGTTGTCGTTCCCAGAGGAGACCTGTAGGCTCTTTGGCTGTTCCGATTTATTGCTTCCTTTAGCAGTAAGATACCTGCGCTGGATAGCGTTAGCATTACCTTTCAACCTTCTCGGACTAACAGCCATGTTCATGGTGCGCCTTGACGGTTCACCGCGTTTTGCCATGGCAGTAAACTGCTCCATCGCTATCCTTAACATAATCCTTGACTATATCTTCATCTTCCCCCTACAGTGGGGACTGGAAGGAGCGGCAATAGCAACATCGCTGGCCTTCTCTTTAGGTGCGATACCAACGGTAGTGTACCTCTTGAAGTATACTACCACGGTGCATCTGTATCGCATAAAGATGACATCAACCAGCCTTTGGCTAACGATGCGAAATATAGCATATCAGATAAAGATAGGCTTCTCAGCCCTGTTAGGCGAACTTGCCATAGCGTCAGTAATGATAGTGGGCAATTATGTCTTCATGAAGTATCTTGGTGAAGACGGAGTAGCCTCATATTCCGTAGGCTGTTACTGTCTGCCTATAGTCTTCATGGTAGGCAACGCCATAGTGCAGAGCGTGCAACCAATAGTCAGTTTCGCATACGGAATGAACGACGAGGAGCGTCTGCGCAGTGCCAGAGCGTTGTCATTACGCACCTCCTGCATCTGCGGACTCATGGGAATGTTGTTCGTAGCGTTAGGTTCAGACGTTATCTCAGGTATCTTCTTGCCAGAAAACTGTCGTGCTTACACACTCTGCTGTGAGGGATTGCCATATTTCTCCCCAGCGTTCTTCTTGGTAGCAGTAAACCTTGTAATGATAGGTTATCTGCAATGTATAGAGGCAGCACGCATGGCAACAACGTTCATGGCACTGAGAGGCTTTGTGTTCATTATCCCATCTTTCATCCTGTTGCCTATGATTGCCGATGCACCAGGACTTTGGCTCGCCCTTCCAACGGCAGAACTGCTGACCTTGTTGGTCATGATAGTAAGCAAAAAGGTAGGTGTAAAGGAGGCATAATGGCATAAATCAACATAACATATCACAGCAACACGAAAGTCGCATTACCTTATATGGTTAGTGCGACTTTCTTGTTTCTATGTTTTTGAAGTTATCGGTAAGTTTTAAAGCGAAAAAGATAAAATATGACACAAAAAGAAAAGTTTGTGTTATTTTTCAAAGCATAAGTAAAATGAAAAAGCATTAAATTTGTAGTGTTATACTTTGAGTAAAAAAACAAAAATATACTGACCTAAATGAAAACGAAGAAAGAAATACTTAAGTCGGGATGCTTCTGTTTTGGTAGTTGCACAAGTCTGAAGAATGTAATCCTCCCACTATCTCTCAAGGAAATTGGATGGAATGCGTTTAATGCCTGTACCTCGTTAAAATACATATTCATACCACGCAATGTGTCATTTATTGGTAAGAGTAATATCTTCTCATATTGTCGTGAATTAACCTCAGTTGTTGTAGATAAGAATAATGCGTATTATGATTCTCGTTCAAATTGTAATGCTATAATTCAGAAGTCTGATGCTAAGTTAATAGCCGCCTGTCGTACAACGGTGATACCTGAGGGGGTCAGAGAGTTAGATCAAGAATGTTGTTATGCGGCCTTTATGCATAAATTGAAAATACCGAAATCAGTAGAGAACATTGACGGAAGTGCTTTCAATGATTGTTTTGAACTTGATAGTATTATTGTAATGAAAGGTAATTCATCATACACTTCCCCTACAGGGAGTAATGTTGTTCTTACTAAAGATGGGCAGACTCTTGTTGTTGGGTGTCGTACATCTGTTATTCCTAATGGAGTAAAAAAAATAGGAGATAGTGCTTTCTTTGGGAAATATGTGCAACCTTTTCTAAAACTACCTGACGGTGTTGAAAAAATTGGAAACAGCGCGTTTCAAAATTGTCAGGGATTAACTTCTGTTATAATTCCTGCGTCTATAAAAGAGATGGGTTCAATGGCTTTTGCTCAATGTTCCAACCTTGCTTCTGTAAGTTTTCTATCTACACCAGAGTTAATAGAAAAATGGACATTTAAAGATTGCTATAATTTGTCTGTTGTCAACTTATCTCAAGGATTAAAAACTATAGAAAACTGGGCTTTTCAAGATTGTACAAACCTCAAACAAATATTCCTGCCTTCAACAGTAACAAACATTGAGAAAGATGCCTTTATCAATTGCCCTGCTACAATAATAAAAAAATGAGAAATATAGACATACCGACATTTGTCATATTGGGCGTTAGCGTCTTTTGCTTTTCAACTACTCATTATGATTTGGCTAATATTATTCAATATTACTGGACGGGGTGTTGGGTAATCCAATCAATGACGGAATTAAGGGATTAGACAGAATAAATGGATTAAGTAATAGATTACCGAATACTTTTACAGACAATCCATCAGAAGCGCAGCAGATTATAAATAATCTTAGAATGTCTTCGAATCGAAATACAATTAAAGGTACTATGGTAGGATTGGAAACGATAGATCCGAGCACAGGTCAAACAATTGAGCATTGGGTCCCATTAGAAAACTTTAGTGAAAATGGTAACATGCAAGTTCGAGATCCTTTAACATCGCAGAAATACTATAACCAAGAATATAATGGTACAAGTAAATATAAAGATAGGTATAAAAACGAATACTCTATATCACGCGTAAAATGTGTACTTTATAGAAAATGAAAATTATTAAAGTTTGTTGATACTATGAAGATGTTAAAAATGTTACTTTGTCGAGCACTATTGCTTTACACGCTGTTCTCCTGTATATCTTTAGTGTGTTATGGTGGGGAAAAAATAGAAATAGGTATGTTCTGTTTAGAACCATGTCAATGGGATACAACAGAATATTGTATTTCTATAAATAAGAGAATCAATATAGAGAATTTGAATGACACTTTACATATACCTTCTGAGATACAAAATGACGGAAAAATGTATAGGGTTGTTAAAATAGCAAATGATGGGTTCAGAACCTGTTGTTCTATAAAAAATCTTGTAATAGATGAAGGTATCAGAGAAATAGGCGTTTATGCTTTCAAAGGATGCACAGTTCTTCACTCTGTAAAGTTTCCTTCAACAATGAGAAGTCTTGGTGAATGTGCTTTTTACAATTGTGCGCAACTAAAATACATACAGGTAGATAAAGATAATAAACTGTTTGACTCGCGTGAGGATTGTAATGCTGTAATATGTACCCCAGATAATGCTGTAATATTAGGTTGTGCAGGTACTACTTTCCCAAAGAGCGTGACCGAGATATCAAAGAGTGCCTTTGAGGGGTGTATCGGTCTGGTGACTATCAAGATTCCCAAATGGATAAATAGTGTAGGAGATGAGGCTTTTTCTGATTGTTTTAATCTGGAGGAAATAAATTTACCAGAAGATGGCACTGTAAATTTTGGACTTTCTGTTTTTGACGGTTGTACATCTCTAACATCGTTGTATATTCCTTTAGGTAATTTCAGTTTTTTCTATAATCCTTTTACAAATTGTGAAAATCTGTCAACTTTCATTGTTTCTACGAAAAATAAAGAGTGGCGTACGGATAAAGATAGAACTGTCTTAATATATAATGATGGAAATGTACTCTTTGCTGGAGGTATGAATGCGAAAATAGGTGAGGATATAAAGGAAATCCACAGTATGGCATTCCAAGGATGTAGAAAACTGACAAAAGTGTTTATTCCTGCAAGTGTAGAGACTATAGGTGAGGGGGCATTCATGGGTTGTCAGAATCTTGTGAGTGTTGTGGTGGATAAGCGTAATAAAATATATGATTCACGTGAGGATTGTAATTGTATCATAGAGACGCAGTTTAATAAAATTATCTGTGGTAGTTCTGTGGCTACCATCCCGCAAAGTGTTTCTGTAATAGGTAAATATGCGTTTTATGGTATGAATACCTCCGCTGTATTTCGTATTCCTGACAATATAACGAAAATAGAAGAGTTGGCGTTCGCACATTGTAAAAATTTATGTCAGTTGATGGTTCCCGCAAATACAGAATTGAAATATAATTCGTTTTGTAATTGTTCTTGTTTAAGCAATGTGATATATGAATCAAAAAACAAATATATACGTACAAAGAAAGATATAAATTTTCTTACTTCTCCGTTTTTAGGTTGTTCAAATTCTCTTTCAATAAGCATAGATGGCGAAATTGTTCCTAAGGCGGAATATGGAATCTTTGGAGAAGAATGAAATATGACACAAAGAGAAAGGTATATGTTAATTTTCAAAATATAATACATGGATCCACTTTTACAAGTGGATTCATGTATAAAGTTACGAAATTTTCTCCAGATGGCAAAATGTCAAAGAACGATATAGTTTTAAACTAATGTAATATTAATCAAGTCGGCTCGGCTGACTTGATTAAGTGGACTCAAAGATGAAATTTTTTGTTTATTAGGTATGCCTGTCCATTCACTGCCCTACCAGCCATTAGCATGGCTGGCTACTATATCATACTCCTAATGGAGTAATACAGAGTTGACGTAACAGTCGCATAGTAGATACTGTCTTGAAAAATATTTTATACTTGCAAGGTATGCATTAGTAAGAAAATATAGTTATGTGGAGTTTGGGGCGCGTTAAATATTTTTTGTTTCTGTGAATAAAGATTTAACAGTATAGCCTTTCTGAAATAAAATAAGTAATTTTGTAACCGAAAAAGTGAGAAACAGTCATTGCCCATAACGTTTCTTCTGTTATTAATGTGCTGGGCCCGACGTACAATTACTCCTTGAAAAGTGTAGCAATGGTATGATATTGTGATAGCAGATAATTGTAAAAATATGAGATTTATAAATTCTATTCAACGCTTGCAGAGCCTTCTGGTCTGCTTGCTGATTATTGCTTCGCTAGCGATAGTGAAGCAAGGAGAGTTCATGGGTTACAGTGTGAAGCCGAAGGTAGAGCGACGGCTGACTGTAAGCAATGACACTCTGCGTGTACTTGACAATGGGGCGGTGGTGATAAACACTACTAATCTTGCCTCTGACGTAATGGGGTATGCTGGCAAGGTGCCCCTTGAAATTACCGTAAAAGACGGCATCGTGCAGGAGGTGCGAGCCAAAGACAATGCCGAGACAAAAGAATTTTTCGAGCAAGCGGCAATGCTCTTAGACATATGGAATGGCAAGAGCGTTGATGAGGCTATGCGAATGAAAGTCGATGCGGTCTCAGGAGCCACATTTTCCTCAAAGGCTATCATAGAGAATGTGCAGAGAGGACTGACGTATGCTAAGCAAAAAGGCTTAACGACTGGTGATGACGTAGTGACGGAAAGCTGTGATGATAGGCCACAATTAAAGGTATCAGACTTTGAGCCATTATTAAAGAACGTGGCAGGACTGCTTGTTGTGCTCATGGCAGCGATATTGCCGCTCTTTGTAAAGAACAAGAAGTACCGCCTATGCCAGTCGGTGCTGAATGTAATAGTGCTTGGCTTTTGGTGCGGTTCGTTCCTTTCCTACACCTCCTTGATAGGCTATGCGGCACATGGCATAAACAGTCTTGCGCTGATAGTCCCTGTTATCATGCTGGTAGTAGCGTTCATCTACCCCTTGTTCGGCAAAAAATCGTATTACTGCACCAATGTTTGTCCCTTCGGTTCGTTGCAGTTCCTTGCAGGGAAAAGTGTGAAATACAAGGTAAGAATTAGCCAGAAGACACTGAAGAGGTTAGACCTGTTCCGCCAGATACTATGGGCATTGCTCATGCTCAGTATATGGAGTGGGGTATGGAGCGACTGGATGGACTACGAGCCGTTCTCCGCTTTCCTTTTCCTAACGGCATCGTGGGTAACACTTGTGATAGCCATTGCGTTCTTCCTGCTCTCGTTTGTGGTAACGAGACCATACTGTCGCTTTGTATGTCCAATGGGAACGCTGTTAAGATACAGCCAGCAGTAAAGTGTAGTAAAGCAATATAACAAACAATATATAATTATGAAAGCATCAAAACTATTAAACGTTGTGTTAGCCATAGCCCTCGTCGTAATATCAGTAAGATGGGCAATGAGCAACGCTGGAGCCACAAACGGAGCATCAAGTGGTAGTAATGATACGGCAGACATAGTGTACCAGACCATTATGACACGTGCTTCCGTGCGTTCTTATCAAGATAAGCCCGTAGAAGACGAGAAGATAGAGAAGTTGCTTCATGCTGGAATGGCAGCACCATCAGCCGTAAACATACAGCCGTGGCACTTCGTTGTGATAAAGGATAAAGCAACACTTGAGAAGATAGCCGACCTTACACCTAACGCGGGAATGGCAAAAGATGCTCCATTGGCGATAGTAGTCTGCGGAGATATGAGCAACGAAAAGGAAGGTATGGTACGCGAATTTTGGAGTCAAGACGTGTCTGCCGCAACGGAAAACATACTCCTTGCTGCCCATAGCATGGGGCTTGGAGCTGTGTGGACGGGCACTTATCCAGACCCGAAACGTTGTGACGCTATATCAAAACTGCTCGGGCTGCCCAGCCATATCATACCTTTCAATACTATTGTGATAGGTTATCCTAAGGGTGAGATGCAGCCTAAGGACAAGTGGAAACCAGAGAATGTGTCATACGAACATTTCGGTAACAGCAAGGAAGATGCCCCAGTGGCAAACGACACAAAGGAAACGAAAACGGACTTCGAGGAGTTTGACGTGACAGAGGACTTCCACGCCAACCCGTTCACGTTCTTCAAGGGCAAGGGATTGCTGTTGGCGGCAGGCGATAAGTCGAACTTCAACGAAATGACAATAGGCTGGGGCGCACTCGGTAATATATGGGAGAAGGGCATGTCGATGATGACGGTCTATGTAGCAAAGGGAAGATATACTTTCGGTTACATGGAAAAGGCACGTTACTTCACCGTAATGGAGTTTGACGATGCACATAAAGACATCTTGGAATACATGGGAACACACAGTGGGCGTGATGGTGACAAGGTGAAGGCATTAGGACTTCACACTAAATACACCGAGCATGGCACACCTTATTTTGAAGAAGCCAAGACGGTGTATGAGTGTGAGATGATTTATCATGCACCGTTTGACCCTAAGGGATTTGGCAAGATGCCTAAGGACTTTTACGCTAATTTCCCTGCTGGCATACACTCTATGTATATGGGCAAGATAGTTAAGGCGATGAGGAAATAAGTGGTGGGCAATGCCAACACTATCTAATCGCATCACGAGAGCACCCAAATCGTATTACGAAAGCACCCAAATCGCATTGCGATTTGGGTGCTTTCGTAACGCCATTATAGTGACGTGCTAAAGGTGCCTTATTTACAAAAAACAAGCAGGTGCTCATGATCGTGTCATGGCACCTGCTTGTTGTCTTTATATCTGGTGATAAATGTAGTTTTATCGTATAGTTACCATCGTGGCACCAAAGCCGTATTGCTGGAACGATGCGTCCTGATAAGGGCATGAGGGGTATTCGCGGCGCAGAATGTCGATGACAGCACGACGCAGTACGCCTTCACCATTGCCGTGAATGAACACGATGCGACGACCTTTAGCATTCTTATACTCGTTCATCGTGTTACGAACCGTCTGCAACTGATATTCCTTAATAGCCTTAGCGTCCATGCCAGCAGTAGTCTCCAGTACCTCATGGGCGTGGAGGTCAACCTCAATGATGTTGTCGTTAGCCTTAATGTGCTCCTGCTTCTTGATGTCCTCACCTTTTATCTTCTCGCGCAGAGCCTTAGCGTCTTCAAGTCTTTCAAGGCGCATCTGTAGGCGGCGTACAGTCATCTCAAGGCGTATCACGCGAGCTTCGAGTGACTCTTCCTCTTTCTGCTCCTCCTTCTTTGGCGCAGCAGGTGCTACGGTAGTCTTGGCAGCAGAGGTATTAGCGGCAGCCTTCTGCACCTTCTTCTTGTAGTATTCCTGTAGTTCTGCTATGCGTAGATCCTCTTCTGTTGGCTCCACAGGCTTCTCCTTGCGTGGCTTTTGCGCAATGACGGGCTTCACTTCAGCAGCCTGTGTGGTAGGTTGGGCTACAGACGGGCTGTCAACTACAACCACTTCAGATTCTCTTACAGGTATTTCGAAGCCGTCTTCGTCCTCTACGAGTACTATGCCGCCTTTCTGGAAGCCAGACACTTTACCGCCACCTACATCGTTAAGGAAGCGTACTTTATCTCCAATGTTTATTTCCATGTCTATTGTTGTTTTGTTTGTTTATTTCTGTTGGTTTGGGGTTGTTGGTTTTGGGTTGCTCTACTATCTTACATCTCCATTTGTAGAATTAATGGCAGGTGGTCGCTAACGCCTCTGTGGTAATACGTACCGAGATATGTGCGGTATGGTTTATATCCGCCTTGGTAGTCAGGTTCCAACAGCCATTCAAAGTCACAGATGTGGCAATTGATGACATAGGGTAGGAGAGTGGGAGACAGAAGAATATGGTCAAGGCTGTTCCACTTGCCACCGTATTTATAAGTTCCCTTTGCTTTTCTGCCTTTAGCCTTAGCAGATATATCCACCATGTTGTGGGCATGTAGCAACTTTAACTGTTTGCTGTATGCGTAGTCATTCATATCGCCAGCGATGATGATATTGGCGTTATCATGCAGTGTCCTTACAGAGTCAATAGCGGTGGTGAGTCTTTTTGCCACGGCAATGCGGTAGTCTTCTGTGGCATATTGATTGCCACTTCTACTTGGTGAATGTACAACGAAAATGTGTAGTGTATCATCAGTGCGTGTATAGCCTTCTACGTATAGAATGTCTCTTGTAGGTTTTTGACCTTTGAGTAGTGGAATGCGTAATGCTAAGTGATTAATAGGTCTAAACGTAAATGAGTTATACAGCAATGCTACGTTAATGCCGCGAGGGTCACGTGAGTGGGTTATTATGTATCGGTATCTTACCGAGCCAAGTATGCTGCCACGTGTTAGGAACATCATAACGCTGTCGTTCTCAACCTCTACAAGTGCTGCAATGTCGGGCAGATGTCGGTTCTTACCATCGTTGCCACACTGGTGTATCACTCTTGCAATGTCGTTCACCTTGCGCCAATAGCGTGAGAAGGTCCAGTATCGCTCGCCATCGGGCAGAAAGTCGTAATCGTTTTTGGTAGAGTCATGCTTACAGTCAAACAGATTCTCACAGTTATACTCCATAACGACAAACGGCATGGTGACAGTCTTGCGTTGCGCTGTGCATGGTATCACCATGAGTTGACACAGACAGAGAAACGATATGACAGTAGTAATGCGTATCATTCTTTCCAGAACTGCGGAGTGAAGATGACGAGGACAGAGAATATCTCCAAACGTCCCATTAGCATCAGTACGCTGCATATCCATTTGGCAAAGCACGGTAGGTCGTCCCATGTCATGGTAGGGCCAATTTCTATGCCGAGGGTAGGTCCTACATTGCCTAGTGATGACAGCGTGATAGTAATGGCGTTAGTATTGTCAATGCCTGCTGCCGTCATGGCAAATGCAGAGAAGAGGAATAGCAATACGTAGACCGTAAGGAATGACAGCAATGTAACGCGTCGCTGCATGGTGATATTACTGTCGCCAATCTTTAGCGGCAGTACAGCCTTGGGGTGCAACATTTGTCTGAACTCGTTGCTTGCCACTTTTAGAAGCATTAGGCATCTAATACTCTTGAAGCCTCCGCTGGTGCTTCCTGCACATCCACCCATGAACATACATATAGCCAATATTATCCATGTAACATGAGGCCACTGTGCAGCATCATCGTTGAACAGTCCTGTTGTGGTCATAAAAGAAACTACCTGATACAGAGCACAACGAAAGGCGTGCTCTACATCGTAGCCGTTGGAGTTCATGAGTGCAAGCATTATGAACGCTGTAAACGCCAAGGTAGTAAGGGTATAGAATTTTACTTCGCTGTTGGTGAACAGGGTTTTGTAGTCCTTCTTAATAGCAAAGCGGTACATAAGTATGAAGTTGATGCCCGAGATAAAACAGAAGAACGTGGATACGTATTCTATTGCAGGTCTGTGCAGAAACTCCATACTGTCGTTGTGGGTGGCAAATCCTCCTGTGGCGATGGTCGTCATAGCGTAGTTTATGCTGTCGAACCAGTTCATTCCGAGTGCTTTAAAAGAAAAAAGACACATTATTGTGAGTGTGAGGAAAATAACCCAAATAGACTGTGCCGAGGTAGACAGACGTGGATGCAGTTTAGTTTTTATAGGACCTGTAGATTCTGCTGTGAAGACTTTCATCGAACCGCCCACCAATGATGGCAGTACGGCAATGGTAAAGAATACTATTCCCAGTCCGCCAATCCACTGAGTGAATGAGCGCCAGAAGAGTATGCCGTGCGGCAGACGTTCTACGTCATCTATGATAGTTGCACCAGTCGTTGTAAAACCCGAGATTGTTTCAAAGAAAGCGTTGGTAAAGTCTGTTATGTATCCACCGATGATATAGGGTAGGGTGCCAAAGAGGCTGAATACAGTCCATGACAATGTTACAACAAGAAAAGCGTCGCGACGGCTAAGGTTGTTGTAAGCATTGCGACCGTTATACCGCAGTACGAATGCTGCTATGACGGTCAAGAAGATGGATATGATAAAAGACAGAATGTCGTCCTCTTGATAAATCACCGCTACTCCGAGACATAATACCATGAAGATAGACTCTAAGAATAGCAGTGAACCGAGTATTTTGTATATGATCTTTTTGTTAATCATTACTTAAGGAATAGTTTTTCAATCCTTTTCATGTCAGTGTTATGGCAGAACACCATTACTACATCGCCTTCCTGTATCTGGGTGCCACCAGAAATAAGCATACCTTCACCGTTACGTACCAGTCCGCCAAGTGTTATTCCTTTTGGCAGTCCTAATTCGTAGATGCGTTTCTTGGTAATCTTTGAGCCTGGTTGTGCAGTAAATTCTGCCACATCAGCCTTTGCCTGCATGAGGTATCTGACGTTGGAGGCTTTTCCTTCAAGCATCATCTCGTATATGCGTGATGCGGCTATAGTCTTCTTGTTTATTATGGTGCCGATGTCAAGGCTTTCTGCCATGTCAACATAGTCCATATTCTCAACTACCGCGACGGTTTTCCTAACACCGTTACGTTTAGCAGTAAGACAAGCAAGGATATTGGTTTCAGAACTTCCTGTCAGCGCGACAAACGCCTGTGTGCTTCGTATGCCCTCTTCTTGTAGCAAGGAAGTGTCACGTGCGTCACCGTTAATAACGTATTGCGCAGATTTAGGCAGAATATCGTTGAGTACTTCACACCTTTGAGGATCAATCTCAAAGATTTTATATTTCATGTATTCAGGCATGATGTGTGCAGTACGTACGGCTGTCTTGCCACCACCCATTATCATAACGTTGCTAACGTCTGCATAACTCTCTTTACCTGCTATGCGCCTTACGTGGGGTATGCAGCGTTGAGTCGTCATGAAATAGGCAAGGTCGTAAAGTTGCAGCATATCGTTACCACCAGGTATAATAGTTTCGTTATTACGCTTTATAGCAACGATATGGTATGGGTCATCAGGACCACACAGTTCCTTCAGTGGGCGGTTGAGTATTTCGCATGTCTCTCTCAGTTTTACTCCGAGCATAACGAGAGCACCACCATGAACGTCCCATCTTTGTCTTACCCACGACATCTTCAGTCCGTTGATAATGTCATGGGCAGCAAGCATCTCTGGATAGATGACAGAATCAATCCCCATTTGCTTTAACAGATCCTTATTAGAATCTTTGGCATATTCATAGTCCTCCACCTTTGCTACAGTTTGTTTTGCTCCAAGGTTCTTGGCGATGGAACATGCGCAGAGATTTTCTGCCTGGTTAGGTGTCACGGCAATGAAGAGGTCTGCTTGGTCAATGTCAATGGACTTTAGTGATTTGATACTCATTGGCGATGCCTGTACCGTTAGAACATCAAGATCTGAGTTCAGATTGTCCAATGCCTCCTCATTATCATCTATTATGGTGACCTCTTCGTTAGTCCTTGTAAGGAGTGTTGCGAGGTAACTGCCTGTGGCGTGTGCTCCAGCAATGATTATCTTCATGATACAGTATCAAAAACTTTTTTGACAGCGTCTACTACAGCAGCGGCATCAATACCTGCTAAGTGTTGTAGTTCCGCTACCGTTCCATGTTCTACGAATGTGTCTGTAGGCATTCCTAAACGTGTTACTTGGGGGGTAAACCCATTGTCGGCAAAGTATTCAAGGACAGCGGAGCCGAGTCCGCCAGAGCGTACACCATCCTCAATGGTAATGACATGCTGGAATTTCTTGCCTACCTCTTTCAAAATATCAGTGTCAATTGGCTTAAGATAACGCATATCATAATGTGCAATGCTTACGTTAGGCATTTCTGTTTTTAAAACTTCAATGGCTTTAGTGACATTGTTGCCGATGTGACCAATAGAAAGAATAGCAATATCGTTACCGTCTGTCAGTTTGCGTCCTTTACCTACAGGTATAGCCTCTAATGGACATATCCAGTTGACGAGGACTCCTCTTCCGCGTGGATAACGTATCACCACAGGTCCTTGATTGGGCAGTTGGGCAGTGTACATCATTTTACGCAGTTCGTGTTCGTTCATTGGGGCGCATATCGTAAGATGTGGCACAGGTCGCAGGGCTGCCATATCGAAAGCGCCATGATGTGTTGCTCCGTCTTCACCTACGATGCCTGCACGATCAAAGCAGAACACAACGTTGAGACGTTCTATTGCTACGTCATGTATGATATTGTCGTATGCGCGCTGTGCAAAAGCACTGTATATATTACAAAATGGTACCAGCCCCTCTTTTGCCATACCGCCAGAGAATGTTACCGCGTGTCCTTCGGCAATGCCAACATCGAAAGTGCGTTCTGGCATCAGGTCCATCATCTTGTTCATAGAACACCCTGTGGGCATGGCGGGTGTCACACCTACAATCTTGTCGTTCTGCAATGCCAGTTCAATGAGTGTGTCACCAAATACATCTTGATATTTGGGTGGTTTGTTGCGACAGTCTTCGCTCAGTCGTTTACCAGTGTCAGGGTCGAATTTACCAGGTGCATGCCATATTGTTGCTGCCTTTTCTGCAGGTTCGTAGCCTTTACCCTTTATGGTATGTATGTGTAGCAACTTAGGACCTTTCATGTCCTTAAGGTGCCTCAATACTCTTACCAGTTCCTTCACGTTATGTCCGTCAATAGGTCCGAAGTAGCGTATATTCATGCCTTCGAATATGTTCTGCTGTGAGGAGATGGCAGATTTCAAAGCGTTGCCTAACCTAATGACAACCTTTCTGCGGTCTTCGTCCATCAGTCCGTGGCTATTCATCCATTGTGCCACTTTGTTGCGCCAGTGGTTGTATGATTCGTTGGTGTTCAGTGACAGCAGATATTGCTTCATGCCACCGACAGAGCGGTCAATGGACATGTTGTTGTCGTTAAGGATTATTAGTAGGTCGTTAGGAGAAGACGAAACGTTGTTTAATCCCTCAAACGCTAATCCGCCAGACATAGAGCCGTCACCTATTACCGCCACCACATGTCTGTTGTCCTTGTGGGTGGCAACCGCCATACCTAAGGCAGCAGAAATACTATTGGAGGCATGACCACACGTAAAGGTGTCGTATTCACTCTCTTCGGGGCATGGGAAAGGATGAAGGCCGTTAAGTTTTCTGTTGGTATAGAATATTTCGCGTCGTCCTGTTAGTAGTTTGTGACCATACGCCTGATGTCCTACATCCCATACTATACGGTCTTCCGGTGTATTGTAAACATAATGCAACGCTACGGTTAACTCAGTGACGCCAAGGCTTGAAGCAAGATGTCCTGGGTTTACCGAGAGTTCCTTTACAATGTCATCGCGAAGTTCATCGCATACAACTGGCAATGCCTCCACAGGCAGCCTGCGTAGGTCATTCGGAAATTTTATGTTATTAAGGTATTTATATTCCACCGTGTTTTATACCCACCTTTATTTGCCCCAAACCGGGAGTGACGCGGCAACAGATGCTTACTGTTTGTCATGTGCGCATTTATACATAATGACAAACAACCAAACACCGGTGTGCCCTTCACTCCCGGTTTATACGAATAATTTATTATTTTACGTTACCTACCTTTATTAGGTATTCTGCAATCTGTACAGCGTTAAGTGCCGCACCCTTCTTAATCTGGTCGCCAGAGAGCCAGAATGTAAGACCATTGTCGTTGGCGAGGTCTTCACGTACGCGTCCTACGTAAACGTCATCCTTTCCTGCTGTGTAGAGTGGCATAGGGTAAGGCAGACCTTCCATGGTTTCCTTTGATGCGTCAGGGTTAGCCTTAGCGCCAACCTTCTTAGGATCATCAATGAGGGTTACGCCCTGTGCATTACGCAGAGCCTCCTGAGCAGCCTCTACGGAGATAGGCTCCTCTGTCTCAATCCATACAGCCTCAGAGTGAGCACGGAGAGAAGAGATGCGTACACACATCGCAGAGCAACGTGCGTCGGTATGCATAATCTTCTTTGTCTCGTTAAACATCTTCATCTCTTCCTTAGTATAGCCATTGTCCTGGAATACGTCAATCTGAGGAATAACGTTATATGCCAATTGGTAAGCAAACTTGTTTACTGTAGGCTGCTCGTCGTTAGCCAGTTGCTTATACTGTTGCTGCAACTCTGCCATAGCAGCGGCACCAGCGCCAGATGCTGACTGATAAGAGGCAATGTGGATGCGCTTAATGTGTGACAATTTCTCCAATGGCTGGAGGCATACAACCATCATGATAGTAGTACAGTTAGGGTTGGCGATAATGCCGCGTGGACGTGTCAATGCATCCTCTGCGTTACACTCTGGCACTACGAGAGGTACATCCTTGTCCATACGGAAAGCGCTTGAGTTGTCAATCATAACAGCGCCATACTTGGTGATGTCTTCACAGAACTCCTTTGATGTGCCAGCACCAGCACTGGTGAATGCTATGTCAACACCCTTGAAGTCATCATTGTGCTGCAACAGTTTTACCTCATACTCTTTGCCACGGAACGTGTACTTTGTGCCAGCAGAACGCTGTGAACCAAACAGTACGAGTTCGTCAATAGGAAAATTTCTTTCGTCAAGCACGCGAAGGAACTCCTGTCCGACTGCACCGCTTGCACCTACAATAGCTACTTTCATCTCTTTTATATTTTATTGTGTAAGTTTTGTTTTAAAGATTAAATTCCTTGCAAAATTACAAATTTTTGTTCTATTCTTCGAATATATGAGAATTTTTTTGCAATTTTGCATATAAAAAAGCGTGGAAGACACTTTTTTTGATGAAAACCATAGCGAAAAACTATACTAACATACTTTTTGATATGCAGCAATATTTTCCTATCACCAGTCCTACAATGGTGTTCTTCACCGTGCTGATAATAATACTTCTCGCTCCTATCGTAGTAAGTAAACTACGTATTCCACATATCATAGGAATGGTGCTTGCTGGCGTTGTGGTAGGGCAGCATGGCTTTAACATCCTTGAGCGTGATGCCTCTTTTGAACTCTTTGGTAGGGTGGGGCTCCTTTATATCATGTTTCTTGCAGGCTTAGAGATGGATTTTGAGGGCTTGAAGCGTAATTGGCGCAAGGTTGGTATGTTTGGCATATTAACCTTTGTAGTACCTTTTATATTAATGTTTTTTACAGGAGTTTATGTTCTGCATTATTCCAGTATCGCCTCATTGCTGCTCAGTTGCATCATGTCGAGTAACACGCTGATTGCCTATCCTATAGTTACTCGTTATGGCTTGCAGCGTCATGATGTGTCAATGCTTTCTGTTGGTGCTTCCATGCTGTCGCTATTGATGGCGCTTGTGGTCGTGGCAGCGGTAGTTGGGTCATACCATGGGGGAGAGAATGTAATGTTCTGGGTACTGTTTGTCGTTAAGTTTGTGGTTTATTGCGTATTTAATTTCTTTGCTGTCAGGTTCCTTACGCGTTATTTCTTGCGTAGATACAGTGATGCAGTGATGCAGTTTATCTTTGTCCTGTCAATGATGTTTATGAGTGCTGCACTGTGTGAACTGATAGGACTGGAAGGTATCCTTGGCGCATTCTTTAGTGGGTTGATACTCAATAGGTTTATACCATCAATCTCACCACTGATGAATCGTATAGAGTTCATAGGCAATGCTTTGTTTATACCTTATTTCCTTATAGGTGTTGGCATGCTGATAAACATCAGTCTTATGTTTCAAGGTGGTGGTATAGTTTTTACAGTACTATGCATTGTTATTGTAGGCACTATAGGTAAGGCTATAGCCGCATATCTTGCGTGTTTCCTTTTACGTTACTCTTGGCTCAGTGGCCATTTTATGTTTGGACTCACTTCTGCCCATGCTGCCGGTGGCATCGCCATAGCGTTGATAGGGATGGGGTTACATGACAGTACTGGAGCACCTGTGGTGGGAGACGAAATGCTTAATGGCGTAGTGATGATGATACTCTTTACATGTATCATCTCGACCATGATAACAGAGGAAACATCAAAGCGCATAATCCTGTCTGATACGCAGGCAGATGCTCATCAGGATAAGGGGGATGATGAAAAGATACTGATTCCTGTGAAATATCCAGAGACATGCACCACGCTGCTTAATCTCGGTATCATGATGCGTAATCAAAAACTGAACCGTGGATTGGTAGCACTTAACGTTGTGTATGACGATGATGATGCCGATGCTAATCAGCATAAGGGGCAGCGCTTGCTCGAGAGTATGGAATCGCGTGCTAGTGCCGTTGACGTTAAGGTGCAGACACAGGTGCGTCTTGCTACGAATATAGGTAATGGGATAAAGCATGCCTTCAAGGAGTTTGACTGCTCAGAGATAATATTTGGGTTACATTCTCATGATAATTCCTCGCGTGTTTTCTGGGGAGATTTCGCCCAAAGTGTCTTCAATGGACTATCGCGTCAGGTTATCATTGCCCGCTGCGTACAACCGTTCAGCACACTTCGTACAATACGTGTGGCTGTACCTTCTAGGGCCGAGTACGAACCTGGTTTTTATCGTTGGCAGGAGCGTCTCTGTCGTTTGGCTGACAGTATAGGCTGTCGTATCGTATTTTACGGAACAGACGCCACGCGGCGTATGATAGAGCGTTATATTGACAATAGTCATAAGCGCGTAAGAGCAGAATATGAAAATATGCCCAAGTGGCGTGAGTTTACTAGTTTGGCAGAGAGTATTGGTAAAGACGAGATGTTTGTCGTAGTAACAGCCCGTCGTGGTACGGTATCTTACAAAAAGGCCTTCGACCGTTTGCCAGATGAACTTACAGAGCATTATAAGGGCAAGAACCTCATGATAATATTCCCTGACCAGTATGGTCCTGCTCCAGAGACGATGACGTTTGCTACAGCACAGCATACGGAGCAATTATCAGCCTATCAGGTGGTAGTAGACTGGTTTCGTGTAGCGTTGCAGAGATTTAAATAAAGGGTAGAGGAAATATAAGTATACGTCGGTCATTCGTCAATGAAGTATGATATGTTCTACCATCTTTGCCTCGTGCCGTATGAGGAACTATCAGAAGAGGAGAAGGAATACGACCGCAACACGTCTATAGAAACTATTAAACTTATTCTGAAGTTAGGATTTATGATAATAAAGGACAGAGGAGGAAATTAAGAAAAAAGCGAGATGTTTTGATAAAGAAAGAGTCTACACCTTTTAACAATGAAGAAACAGGTGTAGACTTTTTCTATATCAAGACATACCTCTGCGACCAGTTCGATATCCCCGAAGGCAAACACCACTGGGCTGGCGTTGATGCCGAAATGTGCGCCTACCTGTTTCTGAGAGAAATTAAGGATGCAGGTTGGTGCGAATTGACGGAGATGAGCTACAGTAATGGTAAACTTTGAAAGAAATACAGATCTATAAAAAAATAAGTATGGAAGAAGAAAAATTACTATATAGCGTGAGAGATATCTTCTCTTGTTGCATCTATGACTGCGTCTTCTATAATATTCCTGAATATCAAAGAGGTTATAAGTGGACATTAGACAACGTGATACAACTTCTTGAAGATTTGAAAAACTTCAAGAAAAGCAGCGACAATGATTTCTACTGTTTGCAGAATATCACGGTAGCTGAATGTTGTGTCAACGGAAATAAATACCTAAACGTAATAGATGGACAGCAACGTCTTACAACATTATTTATTTTGCTTTCATACTTAAGTAGAACTGGCAAAGGTATCAAAATGCCTCAAGAAATTCTGAAATACTCAATTAGGAAAGAAACCGACAGATTTCTCCAAGAAGAGGTTATGACGGGAAGAATTTGGACCAAAGATATCGTACCCGAGCAAATGCCAACCAAAGACCAATATTATATTGCTCAAGTATGTAAAGCTATTGCAGAATGGAATCTCGCAGGAAATGAGATAGACTCTAATAAAGTTTTGGATGACCTCAAACTTATTGTCAACAAAGTTGAAGCGAACGAAGAGGAACATATCTTCGCTAATATCAATGGCGGTAAAGTAGATCTTGACGGAGCCGATTTGATACGCGCTATACTTATTACACGTGCAGCCAAGCAAAGGTTTACATATAATGCAGATAAAGAGAAAATTGGTAATTTCAGAATAAGGCTTGGTATAGAACTTGATGCTATAAACTTATGGTGGACCAAAGAGGATGTCAAGGCATTCTATGAACAACTTTTACCCAACAGAATAGCACAAAACAAGGACTTCAAATATAAGGATTATCCAATTGATTTGTTGTATTTCGCTTTTTATGAGGCATACAAAAGCGAAATACATTCAGCCGAACAAAAAGACATAGATATTCGTGTGTTTGAGAATGGTCTTGATTTAGACGGAAAACCGAATAATGATCATTATGAGTTATATACGACTGTTATGGAATTTCACGAAACAATGGTTGATTGGTTTGAGGAGGATGAGATATTCAATCTTCTTGGATATCTGATGAGCAATTTTAAGTCAGCCCAGCTTACATTTTCCTATATTTGGGAAATGTGGAAAGGATGTAAAACTAAGACCGAGTTTATCTATAAATTGAAGGGCGAGATAAAGAAACAGTTAATAAATTCATTTGCAGAAAACTCTGAAGATGGGTTTGAGGAACTGCTTGGCTGTATTAGAAATATAGAATACAATTGGTACAAAGCAGATTTTACAACAAAGTTGCTACCACTTGCAGATATCCTGCCTGTTGAGTTTAATGGTAAGGAACGTGTACGTCGTGTAGAAATTGATGACTTGAAATGCAGTGCACTTGAAGACAAGGAACATCTTCGTTCTCAGACAATAAACCTCTCTGACCAAAAAGAAACTCTTACCGAAGAAGAAAAAAGTCAATTGGTAGAAGAAAACAAGCATGGCTTAAATTCAATTGGCAATATTGTTCTTTTACACCAAAAGGTGAACAGAAGTTATGGTAATGCAAAATTGTATTTAAAAATAGACCGAATTATGAGTGAATATGTCCTTGAATGTAATGCACATATTCGTCCATATACATTTGACGTATTCCGTTCCAAACTCAATAATTTGACAAATGATGGTGAATTGTTTTGGGATGATGAGGATATAAAGCGAACTGCGGGTAAACTCGCTGCACGCATTAATGATTATCTAAACGCATAAATATGGAAAAGAACAGTATAAACAATCTTCTACAAAACTACAATTTGGTAGTGCCAGAGATACAGCGTGAATACGTTTGGGGAAACAACAAATACGTTGTTGAAACATTCATTCACGACCTCGTTGAAAGTATCAAGAATGGTGAAGCAAACATCGGATTCTTGTATTCCTACAAAAATGGTACAGAATATCATATTATAGACGGTCAGCAACGGTTTACCACAATCATTCTGTTGCTTTATGTGCTTGCTGCCAGAAATGAAAGTCTGCATCGGGAGTTTGTACAATTACTACGGATAAATGATACCGTTCCGGCTTTTGCTTATCGTGTAAGAACTACAACTGTTTCGTTTATGCGCCATCTTTTTGTTTCTCGATTGACAGATGCAGACGAAATAGAAAAACAGATATGGTACAAACGAGCCTACAACAATGATGTTACCATCAAAGCTATTCTGGGAACCATTAAAATATTCAATGTTTTATCTTTATCCGAATTGAAATATAAAGACGTTCTTGAAAAGGTAACTTTTTGGTATTTTGCTGTGGAGCAAACTTCACAAGGTGAGGAATTATATATTACAATGAACAGTAGAGGCGAAAAGTTGTCCGATAACGAACAAATAAAACCTCGTTTGTTTTCAAAATTAGAGACAGACCAAAAGGAAAAATACGGCAAACTTTGGGATGAATGGGAAGAGTTTTTCTATGTTCATCGGAAAAATCGCAATATCAAGTCTGTCGATGTTGCCATGAACAATATTATTCGTATTGTGTCGGAACTTTTAACCAAAGGTGAGCACAACAATATTCAGGCAGGAAAAGACGATGCTAACATTACGCTTGTAGATCTTGAGCAATACATGAAGGCCGTAATGTATCTCTCAGGTATAAACAACGAAGATTTTTCGGATGAAATCGACAGACTTTATGGTGATTCGAAATCCGATCAGAATTTCTTTGTTTTGAAAGCCTTGTTGACAGAAAGAGTCAAAGGTCAGGAATCTGAGTTTGAGTTTGAGCGTGTATTCAATACTATAAAGAACCAAGTTAGACGGAACAAGATAAATAGCCATAAAGCATTCTTGGAATTTCTGAACGGTTACAGACTATCTACTAATGGATTCTATGATTATGTGATAGAGGATGAAAAAATTATCAATGGTCATGAACTTGTTAAGGTGAAAATTTGTAACCAGCAAGGTGAAAAAACTGAACGTGCTTTGTGGTCTGTCCAAGGAACTGTATTTTGGAATGGCAACATACGACCACTAATTTCATGGGCAACAAAGAACGGAGTATTCATGTTGGATGATTTCCGACTTTTGCACACCAACTTTATTAGATTCTTTGCAGAGAGTTCCGACAAAGGATGTTGTACCGATCTCGTTATACGTACTTTTCTATGCCTTGATTTGACTGATTATCCTCTTAATGGGACTAATTTCGGGTATACACGAGAAGAATGGATGGCTATATTCATTACTAATGAAGAAAAACTCAAAGAATTTATACTTGGAATTGAAGGTTCAGAGTCTGTAGAAGATTATTGTAGCAGATTTATCTCTGCGCACGACCCTAAAAAGGATTGGGCGGAATTTGTAGAAGAACCAGAGATGCTTGAATATCTTAATACAAAGCACATTTATCCACACAAGAAGTTTGGACAACTATTAGTGAAGAATCATTGGGCTAAGCCATTAGCGGTAAAAGTCATGCACATATATCAAGTTCTACGGAAAGAGTGTAATAACATCCTGAGTACAGAACTGATTGAAGGCAAATGGCATCTTTGGTACTACCCAAATTGGGAACATTCATGTGTGGTCATAGACAACAAGTTGTTTTCTATGGATATTCTCTATATCCAAGAAGACAAAGAAATTGGCAAAAAGTATCGTATCGAGTTGTTCAAACGTGGTGATGGCGCAGATACAGAGTCTGGATTGAAGATTATAGCAGACAGATTTAACTTTACATATGACCAAGAGATTAATAGGTATGCCCAAGAAATGGATTTCAATGATACTTTACTGTTAAAACAGATTAAGATTATCTACGAAAATACCGAAATGTCATGAACAAGGGAATATGCTTTGCAGATTCCATCCGTGGCGTAAGAGTTGAATGTATCAGTGATGCTGAACGGCAACTTTAGACCCATCATATCGGTGGATTAAGGATGTTTGTTCACTACACCGCCCATAAACATGGCCGCAAATGCGTCCTTCTACGCCAGCTGTCTTCAGTCCGAGCATTACTGCTGTTGGTACAAACTGCATATAATCGTCGGTATGGTCGCTATGTCATCTGATACAGTCGGGATGAAGAGAACTTGTCCAATTTGCTTTCTACCTTTGACGAAGGTTGACCTAGTTGATTGACAACTGGTATGCTGTAGTTCAACTCTTCCGCCGTCATATTATTATTGCTGACAACAAAAACGCAGATGATTAAAGCTATACGCTGTTTAGTCCGCTTCGTCATATTAAACGTGTAGCGCATTGCATGGTAAACAAAAAATCCTATATTTCCATTATTTATAAAGCATGACGATACTGCCGGCAGTTATCAGCAATGCACCCACAATGACTTTAGCGTTTATCGGTTCTTTCAAGAACATGAACGACAGGCAGATGGTGATTACCACACTGAGTTTGTCAATGGGTGCAACACGAGATACATCACCCAGCTGCAAGGCTCTGAAATAAAAGAGCCATGACAGACCAGTAGCTGCTCCTGAAAGAATGAGGAACACCCATGTGCGCGATGAAACGCACCGAAAGTCGCACGTATGGTTGCCCAATATGGCAATGCCCCATGTGATGAGTAGAATGACTGTTGTACGGATAGCCGTAGCGAGGTCAGAATCAACATATTTCACTCCAATCTTGGCGAAGACTGCCGTCAGTGCGGCAAAGAAGGCTGACAATAAAGCATAATATTTCCACATAGTTGTGATGATTAGTCTATATACATAAACGTAGCCCCCATGAACTTATTGCAGTATTCGTGTTACAATACTGTAAAAAATCAGTTCCATTCCTTCTGCTTTTATGTAGGACTTATGAATAATGTAGGATCAAGATGATACTGGTGACGAAAAGGATGATGATGGCGATGAGCTGACCATCCAGATTATTGAAAACGATAAGCGGTTGGCCACCCTAAAAGCGTATGCTCAAACAGCGTGAAATCTAAATCCGCTTGAGTAAAGTAACTATAGGTGTTCCCATTTACTTCTACTTCAAGTTGAACACAGCCAAATTGGTGGATAAATCCCAATTGGTCAATCTCGATGAAATAGCCAAGATTGCGAAAGAGCAAAACTTGATCATCCACATATCTGGAGCTGCTGACAAAGCAACAGGCTCCAACAAGCGCAACCGCCACCTGAGTATTGAAAGAGCCAAGTACATCTGTAAACAGTTGATGAAACGAGGAGTAAGTAAAGATTACATGAAAGCCACCAGTTTAGGCGGAATTAACCAGTTTTCACCGAAAGAAGCCAATCGTTTTGCCATAATCTTGTTGAGTCAATAGTCCTCACTTTTTCTCTTCTCCCAAATTAGACCTGTCTGCAATTATAGCATACAGGTCTTTTTTGTGTGCCTCTAAATTTATGTTTCACGGTCAAAAAGCAGAAAATATTTCACCTTGAAGGAAAATATTTATCGTTTTAGGGAATTTTCTCATACAAAAGCAATACCTTTGTAACATGAATTTTATAAAATGAAATAGTTATGTCTGATAATAAAGCACTAAACCGAATTAAAGTTGTTCTGGCAGAAAAAGGGAAAAGCAATAAATGGCTTGCCGAACAACTAGGAAAAGGCGATGCCACCATCTCGAAATGGTGTACTAATCGTTCTCAACCATCAATAGAAACCCTTGTGGAAATTGCAAAAGTGCTTAAAGTCGATGCGAAAGACCTTTTGCAATCAACAATGGAGGATTCTACTATGGTTTATATTAAATTGCCAAATAACATTGAACAATAGAACAATGGAAAAGAATAAACAAGAATTGCTACAAGAGCAGATAAATAAAATTAGCGAGGTTATTTCAACCCTCTCTGAAAACTTCTCGCAAGAAGATGTTGCTGACGAAATCAATTTTCTATCGGTAGTGAGAGATAATTTAAAAGATTGGGCTGAAAAATAACAATAACAGAGCATAAAAACATACAGAATACGCAAGCTAATTTAGACTTGCAAGGTGAGTCGTGGGTGGATAGGGAGTTTTCTTATCCAAACAGGACTATTCGCCTTGCAACATCTTTTAGTGGTATAGGAGCAATAGAATATGCATTCAAAAGATTAAATCTGAATGTAGAAATTGTATTTGCTGGTGATATAGATGCAAATTGTAAAAAGGCATATTTCGCAAATTACAAAATCTCAGAAGAGCAATGGCACACGGATATACATAATTTAAATGCAAGACCATACAAAGGTAAAGTGGATTTATTTGTTGGTGGAGCTCCTTGCCAAGCATTCTCTATTGTTGGAGAACAACGAGGGTTTGATGATACACGAGGAACGCTGTTTAGAGAATTTGCAAGAGTCGTGAAAGAATGCCAGCCAAAGGTCTTTATCTTTGAAAATGTGCAGGGGTTATTTAAGCATGACCAAGGTCGCACATGGGAGGTAATATACAATACATTCAAGGATTATTGCGGATATGATGTACATTATCAACTTCTAAACGCAAGAGATTATGGCATACCGCAGACAAGAGAACGCTTATATTGTGTCGGCTTTAAGAAAAAGACAAAATTCAAATATCCCGCCCCAATTCCTCTCAAATATAAAATGTATGATTTCTTAGAGGATTATACAAATAGCGAATATTTCGAAGAAAATAAAGGCGTGAAGGTGTTGGCTTTAATGGTTGCTTAACATTTTCCAATTTACTAATCGTCAAAAAACTAATTATGGATTCCAGACAAAGAATAAAAAAAGAATTTACATATTATCTTTCAAACATTGCAAGGTCCTCTCGAAGGACAGATAAAGGTTTCAATTTACAACCTACAGCAGTTCAAAGTTTTTTGGCTTTTCTGGAGGTCGATAGGCTTTTTGACTACAATCCAGAAATCTGGAAACAAATAAAAAGTATGTATGACATCACTTCTCCAAATGAAGTTGAAAACATTGCTGACACATTACTGAATGATGAATATTTCATAAAACATGATAATGAAAAGAACCAAGGCTGGCGGTCTGGCAGCATAATCCATTATGTTTGTTTTATCAAGGCTCGTTCATACTTTATGCATGAGAAAATTGAAGAAATTTCTAATTATCCAGACCAGAAAACTATAAATAAAGTTCCATCTGGAGTGCTATATTCAACCTATCGCCCCTACATCACCGCAATCAAGTCCAAGCCATTCCTCTTGCTTGCTGGAATATCTGGCACAGGCAAAAGCCGAATTGTGCGAGAATTAGCAAGAGCTTGTTGGGATGAAGGCTCAGATGACTACAAGGCACAAAAGCCCAAGAACTTCCAAATGGTGCAGGTGAAGCCCAATTGGCATGACTCAAGTGACTTGATAGGCTATGTGAGCCGTGTCAGTGGAAAGGCTGAGTTTGTAGCAGGAGAGTTTTTGAAGTTCATTGCCAAAGCGTGGGAAGACATCGAAACTCCATACTTTCTGTGCTTAGACGAGATGAACCTTGCCCCTGTGGAGCAATACTTTGCCGAATATCTGAGTGTGATAGAGTCTCGCAAGAGCCATGAGGATGGCACTGTGACTACAGACCCGATAGTAGAAAAGGCTGACGAGGAGTGGTATTTCAATCTTACTGCATCACTGACTTCTAATGAGGACATTCGCAAACAATTCTATGAGGAAGGAATCTGTATCCCTCAAAACCTAATAGTTGTAGGTACAGTGAATATGGACGAAACAACTTTCTCGTTCTCTCGCAAGGTGCTCGACCGTGCAATGACCATAGAGATGAACGAAGTGAACTTGCATGGCGGTCTGACCAAACGCCATGAAAGCATTGGCAAGTTGGGTAATGCGGAGCTTGTCGGATCTGCCGTGGAAGGCGTGGATGTTTACAACGACTACACCGATGTTTGCGACATTGCGCTTGGCTATTTGCAAAAGGTAAATGACGTATTGGAAGGCACACCATTCAAGGTTGCCTATCGTACACGCAACGAGTTTCTCCTCTATGTGGTGAACAACTTACCATATTCCAAAGATGAGAATGGCAATGACTTGAAGCAAGACTATGTCATAGCCCGTGCTTTGGACGAGATTACCAGTATGAAAGTGTTGTCACGCATTGAGGGAGACGACACAAAGGTAAGCGATGAATTTCTTGACCGTTTAAGCAAGACTATAGAAGAAGGATTGAAGGCTGTGTCGGGAGAAGAAAATACCATAATGTCCATATCCTTGGCGAAACTGAAGGAGATGAAAGGCAAACTCGTTTCGGGTTATACAAGTTTTTGGAGTTAAAAAAGGAATATGGATGGAACTATTGACTATTGAGCATAAGGATTTCACAATGATAGTCGAATGCACGAAGTTCGATGGCATTTGGACTAAAGCTAAGAGCAACGTGGGAGAGGAAAAGCTCTACTCCACTTACTCTTGGTCGGAAGGTGTCGTGTCTGTAAAGCGGACATTGGATGCCAACCATGAGACTGACATCGAACAAGGCGTTCCTGCTCCAGCCATATTCTTCGACAATGCGGACTATCCCATTTGGATAGAGTTCAAGGACTATGTGAAAGAAGCCCAGTTTGGTTCCATACTGCAAAACGACAACGACCGCTTTACCTTTCGCCGTCATATCTTGGCAGGATTCATCAACTACAAGAACGAAATCGGGCGAAGCGAGATACAGATTATATATAAGGTAGGCAAAGAAATAAGGACTTTCCGCTTTGGCTTTGAGGTGTTAAGCACAAAGCTCGACTATCACGAACATTGGCGAGCCATCGTGGAGGATATAGAGCGAGAGTACCGCATGCTGTCGTTGGACTATATGCGGCGCACGTTTCATGGCTTTTCTCCAGATCAAAACGGTGAGCATCCTGACATCGTGTGGTGGAGCGTGTTTGAGGGAGAACAGCAGAAATTCATAAAAGCTTGCAAAAGCATTATAGACCGCCCTCGCCACAGACTTCATGGTGAGGAGGTGTATCTGAGAGCTGACAAGTTGAAGCAAACTCCCCACAATATTGAAAACAGATTGGCAGAGCATCGCAAAGAAACAGCCCATCTCTATCGTGTGGAGCAACAGATACAATCGAACGACACGCAAGAGAACCGTTTCTTGAAGTTTGCCCTTCAGCAAATAAGTAAACGCTATGAGGAGTTGCGCCAACGTATTGAAGCTGTAAAAAACGCCTCAGACACAATGAAGGCAAATATGCTTGCCACATCGGGAACATTGAAACGACTGCAACATCATCCTTTCTTCCGAACTATAGGAAGGCTCAAAGGCATGAGTCAAGAGAGCATGGTTCTGCAAAAGGCAACAGGCTATAGCCAAGTATACCGCACATGGAACTTGTTAAGAAGAGCCTATTCCTTGAATGACGGATTGTATCGCTTACAGACAAAGGATATAGCCACGCTCTATGAGATATGGTGTTTCATAGAAGTGAGCCATATTGTAAAGGAACAACTGCATCTTGACAATGAAGATGTAGAGCATCGTAATCGTATGGAGATGAACGGTATCTTCTCATGGGAACTTGGCAAAGGCGAACATTCACGCATATTGTTCCGTAAAGATGGCGTGGAACTGGCAGAATTGGTCTATAATCCTAAGAATGCCGAGAAAGAGAATGACAATGTGGGTATGAAAGACTTGGTAGTGCCGACCGTTCCACAGAAACCAGATATTGTATTGCAGCTCACAAAGAATGACTTGCAGCAAGGCATGAAGATGACCTACCTCTTTGATGCGAAGTATCGTATTGATGGCAAGGACAAGGGCGTGGATGTGCCACCAGAGGATGCCATCAACCAGATGCACCGCTATCGTGATGCCATATACTACAGGGACTATGATGCCAACGCATTGAAGAAAGAGGTTATAGGCGGTTACATTCTCTTCCCTGGTGACGGTGATCCAAACGATGTGGCTGTGTCGAAGTTTTACAAGACCATCAAGGAAGTGAATATCGGGGCCTTTCCTCTTCGACCTAAAGATGTGGAGAACAGAAAACTCTTGGAACGTTTTATCGCAGAACTCATCCATACTAAATCATATGAGACCATTGCTCATGTCATACCACAAAAGGGTGCGTATGTGGAGGTAGGCAACCGTGTACTCATTGGGTTGGTGAAGGAGGACAACAGGCAATTTTGTGCATTTGTTGATGGAACGGCAACCCTGTATTACACAGGCAAGCAGTTTCCTGCAACCATCGCCTTACAAGACCTCCACTTCTTCATGCCTTACATCAAAGGACAAGGAGTGCGTGATGTATATGAGATTACCAAGGTACGGACTATTACAGGCAAAGAAGCAAAACAAACGAATGAGGATGATGCCGACAGCAAAGTTCTCCGCTTGGCTTTTGAACTGAGATATGTCCGCAAGCAATATGCACAATTCCAATCCGTTAATACATCAAAGATGATTGGCTATACGTTTATAGATACGACTTTTGATGAGTTGGGTGAATGTGTGGTGGTAGATAAATAAAATTATAAGAGTATGGTCATAAACTCAATTACAATAGAAAATCCGATTATCAAGAATATGATATATAATCTTTGGCAAAACTTATAAATATGAGAATACAAGCATTAATTGGCGAAGCAACCGCCTACGACAAGAAGCAGCAACTCGAAGTCAAGCGACCTAAGAGTTGGCTAAAAAGTGTATCCGCCTTTGCCAATGGCGAAGGCGGAACATTGGTGTTTGGCATCAGTAATGATGATCAAGTGGTTGGACTTGCTGATGCAGAGAGTGATGCCGAAAGAATAAGCGAAGAGATAAAGACAAAACTTGACCCTATACCAACAGTCAACCTCGAATTCAAGGAGGTGGATGGCAAGAAACTTGTGCTGCTTCACGTTTACAAAGGGCAAGAGACTCCTTATTACTATATAGGTGATAAGCAACGACTGGCATTTGTAAGAGTTGGCAATGAGTCTGTTGTTGCAGACCGACTTCAACTAAAAAATCTTGTAATGAGGGGTGCTGGTCGCTCCTTTGATGCGATTCCTTCACCATATAAATTTGAAGATATGGCTTTCTCAAAGCTCAAATCCGTACACTTCAAACGATTGAACCTATCGTTTGATGATAGTGATTTCGTATCATGGGGAATCGTGGACAATGACGGTAAACTTACTAATGCTGGTGCTTTGTTGGCTGACGATTCTCCCATACGCCATTCTCGCATATTTTGCACCCGTTGGAATGGCTTAGACATGACAAGCGGTTTGGGAGAAGCTTTGGATGATGCAGAACTTGAAGGTAGTGTTATCGGACAGCTGCAAGATGCGGTTGCGTTTGTTCGGAACAATTCACACCGAAGATGGTGGAAAGAGGCTGATTATAGAGAGGAACTTCCCGATTATCCTGAACGTGCTGTAACTGAGGTGATATGCAACGCCATCATTCACAGAGACTACATGGAGCTTGGAAGTGAAATTCATATAGACATGTATGATGACCGCATGGAGGTGTATTCCCCTGGAGGCATGTTTGATGGACGCTTGATACAACAACTCAATCCAATGACAGTACCTTCGAAGCGCCGCAATCCTTTGCTTGCAGACTTCTTTCATCGCTTAAAGCTAATGGAACGTAGAGGAAGTGGTATGAAGAAGATAATTGGCGAGTATAAACGTTATGAGGATTTTGAAAATTATCATTCTCCCGAGTTCTATTCCAACGCATCTGAATTTCATGCCACTTTGTGGAATCTTAATTATGGCACGGATGTCATAAAAGAGAACCAGCGTGTCATAAAAGAGGCGGAAGATGTCGTAAAAGATGTCGCAAAAGAGACCTGTGATGTCGTAAAAACAAAAGGCAATGTCACAAAAGAATTTGTGAAGGCTCAGCGTCAAATCTATAAGTTGATTTCGCAAAGTCCTCAGATTAATGCTACTCAAATGTCTGAAAGTATGGGGATTTCCTTGCGTCAGGTTCAACGCTACCTAAAGCAACTTTCTGAGCTAAACTTGATAGTCAGAGAGGGTGGACGCAAAAATGGCTTTTGGAAAATCTTAGATGATGAATATGAAGGTTTCTTCAAAAGAATATAGATAAAGTTTTCCATCAGAGATTTGAATAATTGGGAATCACACCATTAAAGGTGGTAAGTTACCACCTTTAATGGTGGTATACAAAACATCGAATAATATGACACTGGAAAAAATCTATAATAAATGGTTGTCTCTTCAGCCGCTGTCTGAAGCCGACCAAAATAAGCTCAGCATGAGGTTTACTGTTGAGTACAACTACAACAGTAATCATCTTGAAGGCAATACCTTGACCTATGGCCAGACAGAGCTTTTGCTTCTTTTTGGCAAGGTAAGTGGAGAAGGCCACTTGAAAGACTTCAACGATATGAAAGCCAGTGAGGTCTCTGTAAAAATGATGAAGGAAGAGGCGGAAAATAAGAAAGATCCGCTAACACAAAATTTCATCAGGACACTTCATCATACTTTGCTTCGTGAGGACTATACCGAGTATCGCACATTGCCCAATGGTGTTCAGACAAGTTATGTTATCCATGCAGGACAATACAAAACTCGTCCTAATAGTGTAATAACCCGTTATGTCGACCGATTTGAGTATGCATCACCAGAGGAGAGTGATCGCAACATCTGTTGTGTGACAAGTAAACGATAGAAGTAGGTGGCTTTAATTTTTGCCAAAAGCATGCTCCTCGTAAGTCCAGCCTAAGAATTCTGCACTCTTCTTCATGCCATTCTATAAGCATTGAAAGATGTAGCCTACTTATTGCGTCTTGTAGCACGATGTAGCGTTATATCCTATTATTGGTACAAAGTTAGTATAAAACCATTAGAATAAAGATAGTTTCCTTGGGTTTAACACTAACTTTGCACCAGAAGAACAGATGTCAAAGGCTACAAACAAAGTCCTTTACCTTTGTCTGGTATTCTTCCTTGGTCATGCCTCCCGTCTCTATCATTGAGTCAAGCACATCACCAAGTTCATCAAAAGCAAAACCTTGATGAATAATAAGAATACAGATGAAAGTTTGCTTATTAAAAAATCCCCTATCCTGTGTTTACGCAAGATAAGGGAGGTATTGAAAATCAACCTTTTTAGGCCGTAAATGCTACATTGGCTCATAATCGTCCAATTTATCTACAAGTTTGTAAAGAGGAACGTTTTCTATGCAAAAGTTTTCCAAAACATCATTGCCATTGGCAAATTTCTTTATTGTTGCAGTAAAATTTTCGTCTGATAACCAAACGCAATCTTCGTCAACCATAAAGTAGTATGACTGTCCTTTGTATCTAATCATCAAATCATATCCTTGCACTGCAAAGTCATAAAAAAGACACTCCTCCGCTGGGGTTTTGTACCCATGATACAAACTGTTTCTATCGTTAGGTGGAAACTTACCGTTAAAGGCATAGCCACAAATATCAGTTCTTATGTAAGGATCTGTTATCATAAGTAAGTATTCAAAATTATTTATATATATCAGTAAGTGAAATCTATGGCTTTGAGGGCATTTAATGCGTCCTTTGAATCTGCGGCAGAATCTGTAGAATAGCGTATAGAATAGAACTTTTCAAGGAATGGGATTAACACCTTGTCGAGCACTTCCTTCTTGAGATGATATTCGTAATAATTCTCAGATTCTTCACGGTCAAAAATATTCTTTAGATAACATTTCTCCTCAATCTGCTTGAATACATCTTCAAGAGTACAGTCATTAAGGCACTTTGCTACATCTGTTTTTTTTTACTGCCAATTCTAACTGTAATCCAATTGCTAAAAATTGTCCCATATATATACTTGATTTGGTTAATGTTGTGTAGTATAAGCATGGCAAGCTACCATATCATACCTTAACAAAGAGTCCTGTAAATCTTTCGACTTACAGGACTCTGTTGCGGAGAGAGAGGGATTCGAAAGCAAATTAACACCTCTCGCAACTATCTGAAAATCAGATGTCTTCTGATTTGAAAGGCCCTATATTTTGCTGTTTACTGTCTATAATCTGGCGCAGGTCACAACGTCTTAATTCTTTGAGCCATAAGGACTTGTATTAATATTTTTAATTATTTTAAGGAAAATTTCCCCGAAATCTTATTCTCAGAGATGCCAATGACGGCATAATTCAACCTCTTTTCGACATGAAAAATCGAAATTTTGGCGGATGAAACCTGAGTATCATTTTAAGTCTAATTCTTGCTGTTTACATATTTTCGCATAATTGTTAAGTTATATTTATAATATCCGATATTTGGATGTAATATGCATCCAATATTCTAATCATACAAATTCGTTTTTCGTTATCTAACTTGC
Organism: uncultured Prevotella sp.; assembly: GCA_934272845.1. GTDB lineage: Bacteria > Bacteroidota > Bacteroidia > Bacteroidales > Bacteroidaceae > Prevotella. Next base: position 1,104 of record CAKQSF010000001.1, on the reverse strand, counting down.
CTTTTGGACTCTCGTAAAGTGTATCGAAGTGTAGCCTTTCTGAAAATCAGATACTTAGCTATGTCTTCGATGGCTATAAAAACGTATCACCAATGTAGCGAGTTGTAGCGGAATGTAGCGAACCGTCCGATTTTATGTGCAAAGTTAGTATAAAATACGAAATATGGATAATATTATTGAAAGATTTAATTTTAATTGGATTTTCAAAAATGAGAAGAATTGCCTTGCTCAAATAAAAACACTTTTAGTATTATCAGATTAGTATTATCAGAAATACAATATCACTGTCATTATATAGGAATCGGCTCAAATTTGCGTTAAATATCTACAAAATCGGCTCAACTTGAACCGATTATTGCCAAAAAATGACTAACTTTGAGCCGATTAATAAATAAAGGAAGAATATGACTATAGATATAGAAATATTACAGTTCTTGCATTATCGTCCTTTGGCAAATAGGATTGAGATTATGGCGGGACTTACGGAAACCCCCAGTGATAGCACAATGAAGAGATTACTTTCTGCTGCTGTTAAGGAAGGAAATGTTGAGACGGTAGGGCGTGGTCCTGCAACCAAGTACAGACTTACTCCGCAAGCTCATGTAACCATGCCATTGGATTTGGCTACTTATTTCGATAAGGATATAGATGAACGTGTAGTGCAGGAATCGTTTAATTTTGACTTGATTCGGGAAGTTTTACCCAAGGTTGAGATCTTTACAAAAGAAGAACTTGAAGTGCTGACTGCTGCACAAAAGGAGTTCGAGAAAAATACGGAAGGTATGACAGATCTTGAGTATCGTAAGGAAATGGAGCGTCTTGGTGTTGATTTGTCTTGGAAATCCTCACAGATAGAAGGCAATACATATTCTCTTTTAGAGACAGAGCGATTGCTTAAAGACAAGCAGACGGCTTCAGGGAAGACAAAAGAGGAGGCCATCATGTTGCTTAATCATAAGGATGCACTTGATTTTGTTCTTGATGTGCCTGATTATTTGAAAGAGCTGTCTGTACATAGAATCGAGGATATTCATTCCATCTTGACAAAGGAGTTGGGAGTTGACAGAAATATCCGTCATCGTCGTGTTGGTATTACGGGAACTA